>NZ_JBPPHF010000009.1:0-94302 GCF_051294775.1 Bacillus pretiosus | reverse complement strand
GTAAGATCCCTGAAAGATGATCAGGTTGATAGGTTCGAGGTGGAAGCATGGTGACATGTGGAGCTGACGAATACTAATAGATCGAGGACTTAACCATATAATATGTAGCAATGTTATCTAGTTTTGAAGGAATATACCTTCAATAGTCTGGTAATGATGGCAGAGAGGTCACACCCGTTCCCATACCGAACACGGAAGTTAAGCTCTCTAGCGCCGATGGTAGTTGGGACCTTGTCCCTGTGAGAGTAGGACGTTGCCAGGCTATTATTATTCCGCAGTAGCTCAGTGGTAGAGCTATCGGCTGTTAACCGATCGGTCGTAGGTTCGAGTCCTACCTGCGGAGCCATTATGCTTCCATAGCTCAGCTGGTAGAGCACTTCCATGGTAAGGAAGAGGTCACCGGTTCAAGCCCGGTTGGAAGCTTGGGAAGAGTTTTAAAATTTTTGGCCCGTTGGTCAAGTGGTTAAGACACCGCCCTTTCACGGCGGTAACACGGGTTCGAATCCCGTACGGGTCACCACTTTTGGAGGATTAGCTCAGCTGGGAGAGCACCTGCCTTACAAGCAGGGGGTCGGCGGTTCGATCCCGTCATCCTCCACCATATATATTTTAAATGTCGGAGGGGTAGCGAAGTGGCTAAACGCGGCGGACTGTAAATCCGCTCCTTCGGGTTCGGCAGTTCGAATCTGCCCCCCTCCACCATTTTTTTAAAAATAACCTGAGAGGGTTTATTTTTTTGAAAAGATAACCATACTAGTAAATATTAATGGGCTATAGCCAAGCGGTAAGGCAACGGACTTTGACTCCGTCATGCGCTGGTTCGAATCCAGCTAGCCCAGCCATTTACGAGCCATTAGCTCAGTTGGTAGAGCATCTGACTTTTAATCAGAGGGTCGAAGGTTCGAATCCTTCATGGCTCACCATTTTCGCGGAAGTAGTTCAGTGGTAGAATACAACCTTGCCAAGGTTGGGGTCGCGGGTTCGAATCCCGTCTTCCGCTTTATTACTAAGGGGCCTTAGCTCAGCTGGGAGAGCGCCTGCCTTGCACGCAGGAGGTCAGCGGTTCGATCCCGCTAGGCTCCATCTAAATAAAAAAGCTTACATCATATGATGTAAGCTTTTTTTGTATTTAAAAAGACAACTTTCATACTTGTCGTTTAAAATGAAGAAAATGTAAAAATAAAGGATGGGGGATAATTGTGAAAGTTGTTATTGCATCTGATTCATATAAAGAAAGCTTAAAAGCTATAAAAGTATGTGAAGCTATTGAAAGAGGATTTGGAGCAATTTTTCCTAAAGCAGAGTACGTAAAAATACCAATTGGAGATGGAGGTGAAGGAACGGTTGATTCACTTGTGGATGCTACAGATGGAAGAATGATACCCCTTCATGTGACAGGACCGCTTAGAGAACGTGTACAAGCCTTTTACGGTATGTCTAAAGATAAAAAGACAGCGTTTATTGAAATGGCAGCAGCATCAGGATTACAACATGTTCCGGTTAAAAAGCGAAACCCACTTATTACAACGACTAAAGGAACAGGAGAACTTATACTACATGCGCTAGACGAAGGAGCTGAGCACATTATTTTAGGACTTGGCGGAAGTGCTACAAATGATGGCGGAGCAGGTATGTTGTCAGCTTTAGGAGTCAGGTTTATAAATGGGAAAGGGGAAGTAATAGAGCCATCTGGAGGAACATTACATTCGATTGTCGCTATTGATTTTTCATGCATGGATTCACGCTTAATGCATATAAAGATAGAAGCAGCATGTGATGTAGATAATCCGTTAGTTGGAATAAGGGGAGCATCTTTCGTATTTGGGAGGCAAAAGGGTGCGAATGCAGAGATGATGAAAGAGCTGGATGAGAATTTAAAGCATTATGCCAATATCCTTAAACAATACTTATCTTGCGACGTATCTGAAATACCTGGCGCAGGAGCCGCAGGAGGAATGGGAGCAGCTGTTATTGCAGTGTTAAAGGGAAGCTTGCGGAGAGGAATTGAAATTGTATTAGACTATACAAATTTTAATAAGCATATAGAAGGTGCAGATTTAATTATAACTGGCGAAGGGAGAATAGATGAACAAACAGCATATGGAAAGGCCCCTGTAGGTGTTGCGGAGCGTGCAAAGCATTTTCGTATTCCTGTCATTGCTATTGGAGGATCTGTATCTTCGAATTATTCAGCTGTTCATGAAAAAGGAATCGATGCAGTATTTAGTATTACAGCGAGTCCTATGACATTAGAAGAGGCATATAAAGTAGCGGAAGAGAATATCGAAATGACAGCAAAGAATATTGCCGCAGTATGGAAAATAGCATCAGAAAAACACTTCTAAATGTAGGAGTGTTTTTTATTATTATTTAATAATAATGATGGTAGTTGTTTCATTAAGTTAACTTTATACATAGAATAGTCTTGAAATTAGGTTTTTAAAGCGAATATAAGTGAATAATTTGTATATCCATACAGAAAAATGTCGAGTTGAGTCAGACTATATAAAAGATTTAAAATATTTAGTGAAGGCATAAAAGGGGGATACTATCTATGAAAAAAGAAATCTCAGTTATTGGAGTTCCAATGGATTTAGGACAGATGCGTCGCGGGGTAGATATGGGGCCGAGTGCAATCCGTTATGCAGGCGTAATTGAAAGAATTGAAGAAATTGGATATGACGTTAAAGATATAGGAGATATATGTATAGAGAGAGAAAAAGAAGTAGATGTAAATACAAACTTAAGAAACCTTACACAAGTTGCAACTGTATGTAACGAATTAGCAAGTAAGGTGGATCATATTATAGAAGAGGGACGTTTTCCACTTGTATTAGGTGGTGACCATAGTATCGCAATTGGTACATTAGCTGGTGTTGCGAAACATTATAAAAATTTAGGTGTTATTTGGTACGATGCACATGGTGACTTAAATACAGAAGAAACTTCACCATCTGGAAATATTCATGGCATGTCACTTGCAGCAAGTTTAGGGTATGGACATCAAACGCTTGTAGATTTATACGGGGCATATCCAAAGGTGAAAAAAGAGAATGTTGTAATTATCGGTGCACGTGCATTAGATGAAGGAGAAAAAGACTTTATTCGCGAGGAAGGTATTAAAGTATTCTCGATGCACGAGATTGATCGTATGGGTATGACGGCTGTTATGGAAGAAACAATCGCTTATTTATCTCATACTGATGGTGTACATTTATCATTAGATTTAGATGGTCTTGATCCTCATGATGCACCAGGAGTTGGAACGCCTGTAATTGGTGGCCTATCTTATCGTGAAAGCCATTTAGCAATGGAAATGTTAGCGGAAGCTGATATTGTCACATCTGCTGAGTTTGTTGAAGTAAATACCATTTTAGATGAGCGAAACAGAACGGCAACAACGGCAGTTGCTTTAATGGGTTCTTTATTCGGTGAAAAACTAAAATAAATGTAAGAAAAGCAACTGAGAAGTTGCTTTTTTTATTTGAAAATAAGCGTATAATAATGATTTATATTATACTGTACGATAATAATGTTTGACATCTTGCCAATTTAGACTAAAGGGGGGTTGTTTGTAATTGTCGTTTGTTTCATGTATGGTATAATTAACTAGTTGTTGGAAATACATACAGATAGAGCATAAAACAATATTTCAATATATGGATAGAATTGCTCGTAAGTAGGAGGAAGGGTTAGCATGCCTTTTGAAGATACGACCATTTTGAAATATCTTAGTACGGTATTAGATATTGCCGTTGTATGGTTTATTATATATAAGCTAATTCTCATAATCCGAGGGACGAAAGCTGTTCAACTTTTAAAAGGGATTACAGTTATTATTGTCGTTCGGATGATCAGTATTTTCCTTGAATTGCATACGCTTTATTGGCTAACTGAGCAGGTATTAACGTGGGGATTTTTAGCCGTTATTATTATTTTCCAGCCAGAATTGCGAAGAGCACTTGAGCAGCTAGGACGCGGGAGTTTATTTTCGCGTGTTGGAACTCATGAGGATGATGAACCTGAAATCGTTGCAACAGCGATAGCGAAAGCAACGGAATATATGGGGAAACGTAGAATTGGTGCATTAATTACTTTGTCAAAAGAGACCGGTATGGGTGATTATGTGGAAACGGGTATTCCGCTAAATGCATACGTATCATCGGAATTACTTATTAATATTTTCATTCCTAATACACCTCTTCACGATGGAGCGGTCATTATGCAAGGAAGTACCATTAAAGCAGCAGCATGTTATCTTCCGTTATCGGAAAGTCCTTTTATCTCTAAGGAACTAGGAACTAGGCATCGCGCTGCAATGGGAGTTAGTGAAGTTACTGATAGTATTACAGTAGTTGTGTCGGAAGAAACTGGCCAAATTTCTTTAACGAAAAATGGTAAGTTGCATCGTGATTTGAAGACAGAACAACTGAAAGATATGTTGTTAGCTGAATTTAGTGCGAACGAAAAAACGACTTCTTCGTCTTTATGGAATTGGAGGAGAAAGCGTCATGGATAAGTTAATGGAGAATCATTGGTTTCTAAAAGGGATCTCATTACTATTGGCGTGTATGCTTTTTATGTCAGCGACTTTAACTGAAAAAAATACGACATCGGGGATAATACCTTTCGGAAATGATGCGAAAGAAACCTTAACTAATTATGCCATTAACCTTAAGTATGATGAAGAGAAATATATTGTAAGTGGTATTCCGTCAGAGGGCGTTAAGGTGAAGTTAGAGGGCCCAAAAGCAGCAGTTGCTACAGCAAAAGCGAAAAAACAATTTGATATACCAGTTGATTTGAGAGATAGCGAAAAAGGAACTTATGAAGTTTCTTTGAAAACGAACGGGCTTCCAGATGATGTGAAAGGAACAGTTCAGCCATCAACAATTAAAATTACTCTACATGAAAAAGCGAGAAAATACGTCCATGTAGACTTAAAATTATCAAATGAGGATCAAATGCCAGCGGGTTCTACTCTCGAAAAATCAAACATTAAACCTGATACTGTTGAGGTAGTTGGGACGAAAGAAGAAATTGAAAGTATTTCATCTGCTAAGGCGTATATTGATTTAAAAGGTGTTAATAAAACTGTTACAAAAACAGCCGAAGTTACATTATACAATAGAGAAGGAAAACGTTTAAATGTAAGAACGAGTCCATCTAAAATTAGTGTAACATTGAATGTGGCGACGCAAGCTACGGCCAATAATACTGAAAAAACTGTTCCTGTAACGTATACGAAAAAGGGGAGTTTACCAGAAGGGTTGGCCGTTACAAATATTAGCATTGAGCCGAGAGAAGTAACGATAGCAGGTCCAAAAGATATCTTGGATAATATACAATCGATAGAGGGGGTCGAAGTAGATCTTAGTCAATTGACAGAGTCTACAACATTCGATACCTCTGTTTTATTGCCAAAGGGTGTAACAAGTGCAAAACCGAATCAAGTGAAGGTTTCGGTAGGAGTGCAAAAAACAAAACAAACGAAAACAAGAACGATTGATGGTATATCAATTCAAAAAAATGGACTTTCTAAAGATGTTACGGCCCAGCTACTTTCGCCGCAAGATGGGAAGATAAGCGTTGATATTTCAGGAGAAACAAGTATAGTAGATAAAATAACAGCTGCTCAAATAACAGCAGCCATTAATCTGCAAAATGTATCTCCGGGGACGAAGGATGTTTCTATTCAAGTGAGCGGTCCTGGTAATATTTCCATAGAGCCAAAGCAAAAAAGTGCTAAAGTCACAATTGTGAAGAAAGAAAATCCAGACAAAGAAGTACAGGGTAACGGTGAAAAACCAGATTCAAATAATAACCAAGATAATCAAACTGAAAAACCAAAAAATCCTGAACCTGAACCTAAGCCTGACACGGAACAGGAACAAAATAAAGAAAAAGAAAAAGAAAAAGAAACTAGTCAAGAGCCAACAAAAGAAACTAGTCAAGAGCCAACAGTAGATAATCAAAAAGAGCCAGAAAAAGGAGCGAATCATAATGGGTAAATATTTTGGTACAGATGGAGTACGCGGGGTTGCGAACCAGGAGTTAACACCTGAATTAGCGTTCAAAATTGGACGTTTTGGTGGTTATGTATTAACAAAAGATACAGATCGTCCAAAAGTAATTATCGGCCGTGATACACGTATATCAGGACATATGTTAGAAGGAGCTTTAGTAGCAGGTCTATTATCAACTGGAGCAGAAGTAATGCGCCTTGGCGTTATTTCTACACCAGGTGTTGCTTATTTAACAAAAGCGTTAGATGCACAAGCAGGTGTTATGATTTCTGCATCTCATAATCCAGTACAGGATAACGGAATCAAATTCTTCGGTTCAGACGGTTTTAAATTAACAGATGAGCAAGAAGCAGAAATCGAAGCTTTATTAGACAAAGAAGTTGATGAACTACCACGTCCAACAGGTACGAACCTTGGACAAGTGAGTGATTATTTTGAAGGCGGACAAAAATATTTACAATATATTAAACAAACTGTAGAGGAAGATTTCTCTGGTTTACATATCGCTTTAGATTGTGCGCATGGTGCTACGTCTTCTTTAGCTCCATACTTATTCGCGGATTTAGAGGCTGATATTTCAACAATGGGAACTTCACCAAACGGCATGAACATTAACGATGGAGTAGGTTCTACGCATCCAGAAGTATTAGCTAAATTAGTAAAAGATAAAGGCGCTGATATTGGTCTTGCCTTTGATGGTGATGGTGACCGTTTAATCGCTGTAGATGAAAAAGGAAACATCGTTGATGGCGATCAAATTATGTTTATTTGTGCGAAGTACATGAAAGAAACTGGTCAACTAAAGCATAATACAGTCGTTTCAACTGTTATGAGTAACTTAGGTTTCTACAAAGCACTTGAAGCTAACAATATCACAAGTGATAAAACAGCAGTTGGTGACCGTTACGTAATGGAAGAGATGAAGCGTGGTGGTTACAACTTAGGTGGAGAACAATCGGGTCATATTATCTTACTTGATTACATTACAACTGGTGATGGAATGTTAAGTGCACTTCAACTGGTAAACATCATGAAAATGACGAAAAAACCATTATCTGAGCTTGCAGGTGAGATGACAAAATTCCCACAATTACTAGTAAACGTTCGTGTAACAGATAAAAAACTAGCATTAGAAAATGAAAAAATTAAAGAAATTATTCGTGTTGTAGAGGAAGAAATGAACGGTGATGGCCGCATTCTTGTTCGTCCATCTGGAACAGAGCCACTTATTCGTGTAATGGCAGAAGCACCAACACAAGAAGTGTGTGACGCATATGTACATCGCATTGTAGAAGTTGTGAAAGCGGAAGTTGGCGCTGAATAATTCGATAAATTTATTGAAAAGGAGCACAAAAAGTGCTCCTTTTTCATATGTTTTATAGACGATGAAAAAAATTTCATTGACGGTTTATCCATGTTTGTTATAAGATGGTCTTGTTCTTTTTCTCAAAGGAAATATTGTAAATTATAGAAGCGCCAGAACTACAAGTAGTGTAGTTGACGAGGTGGAGTTTATCGAGATTTCGGCGGATGACTCCCGGTTGTTCATCACAACCGCAAGCTTTTACTTAAATCATTAAGGTGACTTAGTGGACAAAGGTGAAAGTGTGATGAGAGAAAAGGAACGGATGAAAACTAGCTGTATAAGTATATACGGACTTAAACCCAATCGAGAGGAAGGTGAAAGCCGTTACAAGCTTACAGGGCTAGCAATATGTAATCCGTTTTTTAGTATAAATAAAAATGGTATCGGACTATGTCGTTACATGTTCGCAGAGCAATGTAAGCATTTGTAACGGCGACTAAACATGTGTGGAATCGTAGGATTTATTGGAGAGCAAGATGCAAAGGAAATTTTATTAAAAGGTTTAGAAAAGCTAGAATATCGTGGATATGATTCAGCAGGTATTGCAGTACAAACAGGTAACGGTGTTGTTGTATACAAAGAAAAAGGTCGTATTGCAAAACTTCGCGAAATCGTAGATGAGAACGTAGCAGCAAGCGTGGGGATCGGTCACACACGCTGGGCTACACATGGTGTTCCAAGCAAAGTAAACGCGCATCCGCATCAAAGTACATCAAAACGCTTTACACTAGTTCATAACGGTGTAATTGAAAACTATGAATTAGTGAAAAAAGAATATTTACAAGATGTAACGTTCGTAAGTGAAACTGATACAGAGATTATCGTACAGCTTATGGAACAACAAGTGGGCACAGGACTAAGTGTAGAAGAAGCGTTCCGTAATACGCTATCTCTTTTACATGGCTCTTATGCAATCGGATTACTTGATGCTGAAAATCCAAACATGATTTATGTTGCTAAAAACAAAAGCCCGCTATTAGTAGGTGTTGGTGACAACTTTAATGTTGTGGCGAGCGACGCTATGGCGATGTTACAAGTTACAGATCAATTTATTGAATTGATGGATAAAGAAATCGTAATTGTAACGAAAGAAAGCATTACAATTAAAAACTTACAAGGTGAAACGATTGAACGTGCACCGTTTACAGCGGAATTAGACGCAAGTGATATTGAAAAAGGAACATACCCTCATTTCATGCTTAAAGAAATCGATGAGCAACCACTTGTAATCCGTAATATAATTCAAAAGTATCAAGATGAAAAAGGCGAGATTGAATTAGATCAAGACATTCGCAATGCGATTTTAGATAGCGATCGTATTTACATTATTGCATGTGGAACAAGTTATCATGCAGGTCTTGTTGGAAAACAATTTATTGAGAAGTTTGCAAAAATGCCAGTTGAAGTGCACGTAGCAAGTGAATTCTCTTATAACATGCCATTATTAACAGAAAGACCATTCTTCATTTACATTTCACAAAGTGGTGAAACAGCTGATAGCCGTGCAGTACTTGTACAAACGAATGAAATGGGTCATAAAGCATTAACGATTACAAACGTACCTGGTTCTACACTTTCTCGTGAAGCTGATTATACACTTCCGTTATACGCGGGACCAGAAATCGCAGTTGCATCAACGAAAGCTTACACAGCACAGCTTGCGGTACTTTCAATTTTAGCTGCGGACATTGCTAAAGCGAAAGGCGAAGTTCTTGATTTTGATTTAACACACGAATTAGGACTTGTAGCAAATGCGATGATAGAACTTTGTGATCAAAAAGAAGAAATGGACGCATTAGCAAAACAATTTTTAGCAACAACTCGTAACTGTTTCTTCATCGGACGTAGCGTAGATTTCTACGTAGGATTAGAAGGTGCGTTAAAGCTAAAAGAAATCTCTTACATCCAAGCAGAAGGATTTGCTGGAGGAGAATTAAAACACGGTACAATCGCCTTAATTGAAAATGGTACACCAGTTATCGCACTTGCTACACAAGAGCACGTAAACCTTGGAATTCGTGGTAACGTGAAAGAAGTAGTAGCACGCGGAGCAAACCCATGTATCATCTCAATGAAAGGCTTAGAAATGGAAGGTGACAGCTTCGTATTACCAGCTGTACACGAAGCATTAGCACCGCTAGTAGCAGTTATTCCATTCCAACTTATTTCATACTATGCAGCACTTCACCGCGAGTGTGACGTTGATAAGCCACGTAACTTAGCTAAGTCTGTTACTGTTGAGTAGGAGATTGGTAGGTTAATAAATATAGTTGTGGATTTGAAATAAATTTACGAATTTGTACCCCTTTAGATAGTTTATCTAAAGGGGTATTTTTGTGCCGAAAAAGAACATCTAAAATTGCTAAGTGGATAGCACCCTACTAATGAAAGTTTTACTTTATCGGATTTGGAATAAAACTACTTTTGTTTATCTGAATTTTCCGTTATTATTTTAAGTATTCGTGAACAATTTTCTTTATTATGACGAGATGCGACGATAGATTCATGGACATTATAAGGGGGACTTATTATATGAAAGTGAATGAAAAAACATATTTAAGTATAGAAGAGATTATTTCATTACCGGTCTTATCAAGTGCAAACATAAGTGATGATGGCGAAAACGTAGCATTTGTTAAGAAGAGCGCTAACTGGGAAGACAATACGTATAGAAATCATGTATGGATATATGAAGCGGATAAAGGGCAGAGTTACCCACTAACAAATGGGGATATAGATAGTATACATCCATTATGGTCTCCAGATTCCAAGAGCATTGCATACCTTAGCCCAAGCGGTGAGGGGGCTAATACAAATCAGATCTTTGTTAAATCAATAGAAGGTGGTAGTGAGATTCAAATTACGGATGAGAAGGAAGGAGTTAATACATTCAAATGGGAGCCTACTGGTAAAGGTTTTTATTATATTGCACAGTCAAAAGAATGTGAGGAAATAAAGAAACGTAAGGGACTATATGGAGATTTTCACCATGTAGGTAAGGAACATCGGAATAATTGTTTATACTACGTTGAAATAGAAAAAGTGATACAAAATGATAAACAGGAACGGAAAGTTAGCGGTATTTATCAACTAACGAATGGTAAGGATTTTTATATACATAACTTTGATATTTCAAATGATGGGAAAAAGGTTGTATGTATGGCTACACCAAGCTTAAACGATTATATGAATGGTGATATATATATATTAGATGTTAGAGCTGGGGAACTACAAAAGATGAATATAGATAAGTTGTTAGGAGCGAGCGTCTGCTTTTCTCCTGAGGAAGATAAAATATGTTACGCAGCAAGCATAAGAGAGAAGGATTACTATAGAAATCATATACAAGATAATACATTAGAGATATATGATATGAATACTGGAGAGGTAATTCAACCTTTAACAAATTTTGATAGTACGGTTATGCCATTACAGTGGACAGCTAAAGGGATTTTAATTAGATGGCAGGATAAAACGAATTATCGTATTGGATTGCTATGTGAGGATGGCACTGTGGAAATGTTAAGCGAAAAAGTAGATGGCTTTATAATGGATGCCTCTATAACAAGGGATGGCAATCATATAACCTATAATAAGGCTATAACAAATGAAACCTTTGAAATCTATTTGGATGATAAGAAAGTAACAAATGAAAATAGCTTTTTCGAAGGAAGGCTTAAAAGTAACAGAGAAATCATCTCATGGAAAAGTAGTGATGGACTGGAAATAGAAGGAGTTTTATCAACCCCAGTAGAGTTTGACGCAAATAAAAAATATCCCTTATTAGTAGTAATCCATGGTGGTCCGAATTGGGCGTCCTTTCCGATATTTTCAGACTGTTTTAATGAGAAATATCCGATTGAACAGTTTATCGAAAAAGGCTTTATCGTTTTAGAGCCAAACTATAGAGGAAGTTCTGGTTATGGTAATGAATTTTTAAAAGCAAACTATAGAAAACAAGGACTTGCTGGTTATGATGATGTTATATCTGGAGTGGATGCACTAGTTGAAAAAGGGATTGTAGATAAAGAGAGAGTAGGGGTTATGGGATGGAGTAACGGAGGATATATATCAGCTTTCTGTTCTACATGTAGCAGTAGATTTAAAGCTATTTCAGTTGGGGGCGGCATTACGAACTGGAGTACCCATTATGTAAATACAGATATCCCTTACTTTATTAGCATGTATTTAGGAAATACTCCATGGAATGATCCAGAGGTATATAAGAAAACATCACCAATGACATATATTAAATCAGCCTGTACGCCTACCTTAATTCAACATGGGGAAAAGGATGTAAGAATTCCAATTACAAATGCATATGAGCTATATGAAGGGTTAAGAGATATGGAAGTTGATACGGAGTTAATTATATTTAAAGGAATGGCATATAGTTCGAATCAGCCAGGAATGAATGTGGCTATTATGAAGCAGAACTTGATGTGGTTTTCACACTATATTCTTGGAGAAAGCATGAAAGATTTTCGTACTATATAATGGATATCCGCACAGGGATTTTTCGTTGTGCAATTGTATCAGATTGTTGTAAACTGTATGCAAACCATTATTGAGAAGATTTAAATGATTATAGGGAACGGAATTCGGAGGACTAATATGACAGAGAATAAAAATGAGTTATCTGTAGAACAACGTGAAGAACTATTAAAAGTATTACAAGCTCGTTTTGAGAAAAACATGAACCGCCATGAAGGTCTTGAATGGGCTAAAGTTGAAGAGAAGCTAGCTACTAATAATGAAAAATTATGGTCAATTTATGAAATGGAAGTAACTGGCGGTGAGCCGGATGTTGTTGGTTATAATGAAGAGAAGGACGAGTATACTTTCTATGATTGTTCAAAGGAGAGTCCTAAAGGTCGCAGAAGTCTTTGTTATGATCTTGAAGCGTTAGAGGCAAGAAAAAAGCATAAACCAGAAAATAACGTTATTGATGTAGCAACTGCTATGGGCATTGAATTATTAACGGAAGAACAATATCGAGATTTGCAACAACTTGGCGATTTCGATATGAAATCATCAAGCTGGGTACAAACGCCTTCAGATATTCGAGAACTCGGTGGTGCTCTATTTTGCGATTATCGCTTCGGACACGTTTTTGTGTACCACAATGGAGCAGATTCCTACTATGCTGCTAGAGGATTTCGTGGTTCGTTAAGAGTTTAAATTTGGAGTAAGTAGAAAAGAGCCTATACTTAGGCTCTTTTTTTTATTTATATTTTAAAAGTAAACGGTTACTACGCAGTTTTACTTAATTTATATGTTTCATGGTTGTTTTTACGAAAAAGTTTAGGAAAAACATAGCCATCTAATCCAATACGTCCAGCGTTATGACCTGCAACTAAAATGAACATAGTTAAAATAAGCAGATTTGGGTTTACACTAACAGTTCCACTTAGTAAAAATGAAAGATTCATTATAATTCCAAAGAATGCAGCAGTTTTTGTTAATCCGCCTAAAATTAAACCTAGACCTACTAAAATTTCTCCCCATTGAACTAAAAAGCTAAATAGGTCTGCGTTTGGAAGAACAAAGTGTTGAAGGAAATCTGCCCACCAACTTTGTACGGCAGGGTGATCACCTGATGCCTGAGCAATAGCGCCCTTTAGAAAACCACTTGCATCAAAAGATTGTCCGAAAACTTTACCTATCCCAGCAGTGAGCCATGCATATCCTATGTAAAATCTTAAAAATAATAATATGAAAGCAGCACGTTTATCAGTTCTTAAAAAATTGATAACCATTGAAATCCCTCCAATATTTTATTTACATGTTTATTATATATCCATTGTGAAAATATTCACAATGGATAAAGTGTGAACAAAAATTATGATTTTTCATTTGTACATAAAGTATTTGTAAATGAATTGTTTGGAGGGTGAACAATTCATGAAGGGAGCTCTTCACTAAAATATGTAGCTCCCATAGTAAACAGATTCATGTATGTTCTTTTAACTGGCTATTATTAGTTTATCTTGTCTTTTCCTTATTATTTCTCCGGTTTTATATAAGGAACAACTTGTGCAGTAACCCCTACAGAAGCACCGCGAATAAAGTCTTGGTTTTCTAATGCCTTAAAGTTTTCTGTTTTTCCTGTTAGCATAACCCCTAAGATTTTCACTTGATCGAATGGTTTGTCCTTGTTTGATTTTAAAAACTTCTGGATATCTTCGTCATGTCCATCGTCATCGTATTGGTTAAGTGAATCAACGAACTCTTTGTACGCTTCTTCAGGGGACTTGTTTGGATTAAATCCGTAAATTGGCATACCAGCGGGTCCTTTACTTTCATCTCCAATTGGTGAGGTCATGTATAACCATACAATGTTTAAGTTGTCTGGAATCTTCTCTTTAATTTCTTGTAGTGTGTAGGGCTGGTTGAAAGAGATAGCAACTTCAGCAACATAGTTGTTCATTTGTGAAACTTCCCCTAATTCATTTTGGACACCATCAAAATATTCCGTAATAGCGGGATTATAAAATGTTGCAAATTTTTTCTTTGTTTGTTTATCGTACTCATAGAACTCTTTATTAGACCAATAAAAACCAGGCGTTAATTCATTGGAATCGATATTGATGCGGATCCAACCATAGGAGCTTGTTAATGTATTCCATGGGACTACGTAACCATTAATATTTTTAGAACGATTTGATATAATATTGCCGCCAAACATGGATGAATTACTCGTTACTTGAGAGTTAATTTGTACATTCGGTTCTGCAATTGCGTTATGTAAAAAGAGTCGTTCGTGAAGCTTCGTAGAGCTTTTTGCTGCGAAGTAATTGCCAACTTTATAAAGTATAGGGATAAGTATGATTACAACGATCATAGAGGTAATGATACTTTTAAATAAATGTTTCCTTTTAGCTTTTTTTAATGCATCTTTTAAAGAAGTATCCATTAAGATTTTCCTCCTATTTTTGAGTGAACTGCTTTACGTGCACGATGTAACTTTTGTTTGACGCTGTTTACTTGAATATCTAGTATTAGGGCGATTTCCTCATATGAAAAGTTGTAGTAGTACTTTAAAAAGAAAGCTTCTTTATATTCTAGTTTTATATCTTTTAATAGATAGAAAATCTCATCTTTATTTAAAACAGCGTCTAATTCTCGGTCTGTATATTGTAATTTTGAATAAATCTCTTCAGTTAAATAAATGTTTTGTTGCTCTTTTTTCCTTTTCAAGTCAATGTATTCGTTTAATGCGACTCTGAAAAACCATGGACGTATGTTACTCTCGGTTAGATTATCTAGCAATGTGTATACTTTATAGAAGGTATTTTGGATGATGTCTTCTGCATCTTCTTTTATAGCCCCTTTCGCTAATAGTAGTTTGAACACTTCCTCCCCTAAATTGATAAGATAGGAGGTCAATATATTTTCTTTTCCCATCACTTTTCCTCCCTACACTTATACAACGGATAGGTAATGATAAATGTATACACTTAAATTAAAATTTTGTTCTTTATACAAATAAAAAAGGCATATAACAATCATATGTTATATGCCTTTTCTAATATATACTTAGTAATTTATTTAGGTAATGTAAATTTAACTTTTTTACCTTGTGAAATATCTTTAGCTTCTTTATTTCTCATAGGTCCTAACTCAATCTCAAAGCTTTTGTCTTTCCAAATCTTTTCATACTGCTCTTGATCTAAAATATATACTTGTAGTAACTCTCCAGATGTTCCTGTTTTGACTGAAGCATTATAGTCGTAATTTAATAGCATACCTTCATTAATCGTATATTGTGTACCATCATTCACTCTTAATGTAGAGCTTATAGGAGATAGTGAAACGTCTTGAGCATCTTTGTTATCAAGCTTGAATTTTACTGTTAACAGAACAAGACCGTTTTTAAAATTTGCAAAGCGTGGAGCTTCGACGGAATTTGGTGTGAATTGAGTGAATTGGTATCCATCTAATGTAACATTAACAGCGCCTAATTCTTGGCTGTTATTAATACTTGATTTCTCTTTTAACATTTTTTTATCGCCCATGTTATTAGCTGTAGCTTTATCTTGGTAGAAAGTGTTATCTGTTGCAACCTTTTCAGCACCTTGTTTGTTTAAACTTAATGAAAAGCTTCCAGGACTTCCGATTGGAGCATTAAATTTTCCTTTATTAGCTTGTGCAGTTGGGACTGTGACTGAGACTGTTGAGAGACTTGAGATTTTCGCTAGATCATCTTTTCCGAATGGATACGCTATATAACCAGAAATAGTTTCCCCTGCTTTTACTAAGTAATCATTCGTTGGAGCAAGCTTAGTTGGTAGCTGATCTTCTTTTGGAATTAAATCTTTATAGTTACTATACGCTTTCTGCGCACCAGTAAATGACATGTCCAATGCTGGCATATAATAAATATCTTTAGCTGAACTATTTTTTACGCTGTAGTTCACAAGAATAACTCCGCCCTCTGTTTGACGATTAAACGGAATGTCGAAGTTTGTATGGAATCCATTTAATTCAACTAATGTGTAACCGTTCATTGATACTGAAACATCTTCAGCTTTATACACTTGTGGTTCCTTATTTTCAAAAAGAACTTTTGTTTTACCACCTGTTTCTTTTTCCATATAGGAAATCAGCTTAGAGTAATCGCTTGAGCTAGTAGCTGTATTTTCAGGCTTTTTATCTTCAGTTTTTTTATCTTCGGATTTTTTTTCTTCAGGTTTATTTTCTTTCGTTGTATCCGTTTTTTCTGTTTTGCTTTCTTTTGTTGTATTTTCTTTTTGTTCTTTATTTGTCGTATCGCTTTGACCACAGCCAGTTATTACAAACGCTGCTACGATTACTGTAGAAAATAAAGAAAGTAATTTTTTTGACATGTTTCTTCCCCCTATTTGTTTAAAACTAGTTGAGTCTGTATAATCAGACCGTTTACAACTCTCACATTAGCCCCACATTTTATTATAAAAAATGTAGCCAGTATTTACCAGTGTTTTTCTAATTATTTTAATTATTTAGTTATTGTAATATATTAAAATTAGTGGAAGATCGCCATGGAATATCGATTTTTATTTTTTTTATCATTTGAAATATTACATCATATTGGTATGATAGAAATAGAGATATATGGAAAGGGGACAAGGACTTAATATGTGGATGAGCTTGTAATGATTAGAAACTAGATAGATAAATTTTTCTCTCATAAGTGAGGGTTTATTTAGTTATCTGTAAATCATTCAAGGACTGCATATTTGGCTTGTACATCCCTTTTGTAAGGATAATGTGTAGGGAAATTCATATCTCTTATATAAAGTATGCGTCCTTTAAATTGGAGGAGTATATGATGAATCAATTAAAAAATAAAATAGCAGTTGTTACAGGTGTAAGTCGTCTAGATGGTATAGGCGCAGCGATTTGTAAAGAATTAGCTGGAGCAGGATATGATATATTTTTTACGTATTGGACAGCGTACGATAAAGAAATGCCTTGGGGCGTTGATCAAAGTGAACAAACACAATTAAAAGAAGAGTTACTAAAAAACGGTGTGAAAGTATCGAGTATGGAGTTAGATTTAGCTCAGAATGATGCATCGAAAGAGCTTATAAATAAAGTTACTGAACAACTAGGCTACCCTCATATATTAATTAATAATGCAGCGTATTCTACAAATAATGACTTCTCTAATTTGACTGCTGAAGAATTAGATAAGCACTACATGGTAAATGTTCGTGCAACTACATTGTTAAGTAGTCAATTTGCCCGAGGATTTGATAAGAAATCTGGTGGTAGAATTGTGAATATGACGTCGGGACAATTTCAAGGGCCTATGGTTGGAGAGCTAGCGTATGCAACAACGAAGGGAGCTATTGATGCCCTTACGAGTTCGTTGTCAGCTGAAGTCGCCCACCTAGGTATAACAGTGAATGCAATTAATCCAGGTCCAACTAGTACAGGCTGGATGACTGAAGAGATAAAGCAAGGATTAAAGCCGATGTTTCCTTTTGGTAGAATTGGTGAGCCGAGGGACGCAGCAAGACTCATTAAGTTTTTAGTAAGTGAAGAAGCAGAATGGATTACTGGACAAGTTATTCATTCTGAAGGTGGATTTAAAAGGTAAAAAGAAGGTATCTCACCCTAGTGAGATACCTTCTTTTTTAATCTTTCTTCAATCTTCGTGCAACACCATTTCCTAAAGACTGCAACCCTTGAACGAGGATAATTAAAATAAAGACTGTTGCATACATTACTTCAGGTTCGTAGCGTAAGTGCCCGAATCGATATGCTAAATCACCAAGACCGCCAGCACCTACAAGTCCAGCCATTGCTGTTGCGCCAATTAAGCCGATTGTTGCGATTGTTAACCCAAGTACAAGGGAGGGACGAGCTTCTTTCACCATAACGTGCCAAATGATTTTTATAGTAGAAACGCCCATCGCTTGATAAGCTTCAATAACACCACGATCCACTTCTAATAAAGCTGTCTCCATTAATCGTGCAATATAAGGGGCCGTGAATACGACAAGTGGTACGATGACACCTTGCACACCAATGGATGTTCCCATTAGAAACTTTGTAAAAGGTAAAATAAAGAATAGTAGAATGATAAATGGAAGAGAGCGAATAACGTTAATAATTGTATTAAGAATTGGATAAATGATTTTATTTTCGTGCTGTCCACCAGGTCTCGTTAAAACAAGTGTAACGCCAAGTGGTAATGCAATAAGGATAGAGATGAATAGTGAAATAGATGTCATTTGAAATGTTTGAATGGTTGCTTCCCATATGACTTTACCCCATTCATCCAAAAAGGATTTGTTTCCCATAGTCTGTTCTACCTCCTTCTACGATGATCCCTTGCTCTTGTAAAAATGATAAAGCACGGTCTATTTCAGTTTTTTCACCTTGCATATGAATAATCAGTTTCCCATATGCTTCATGTTTTAGCTGTGTAATATTACCGGATAAAATATTCGGATACACTTGAAAGCGCTTTGTAGCGATAGCTAACGCTGGTTCGCCAGAAGAGTTCCCTATAAATGAAAGTGTTACGATTTCACCGGTTCTTTGTAGCTCTTTCTGTACGTCTTCAGGAATCTTCGCTGCAAATGCACTATTTACGAATTTTTTCGTTGTTGCATGTTGTGGGTTTGTGAATATATCCTTCACAGTCCCGCTTTCAACTACTGCTCCATGTTCCATAACAGCAACTCGGTCACATATACGCTGGATAACATTCATTTCATGTGTAATTAATAAAATTGTGATCCCGATTTCTTCATTAATCTTTAATAATAGGTCGAGAATAGATTCAGTTGTTTCTGGATCCAAAGCACTCGTTGCTTCGTCGCTTAATAACACTTCCGGTTCATGTGATAGTGCACGTGCAATGGCAACACGTTGCTTCTGGCCGCCAGAAAGTTCGCTCGGATATGCATCTTTTCGGTTAAAAAGATCGACAATACGTAAATACTTTTCTACCCTTTTTTCAATTTCATTTTTGGGAAGACCAGATAGACGTAACGGTAATGCGATATTTTCATAAACTGTCACAGTTTTAAGTAAGTTGAATCCTTGAAAAATCATTCCGATTTTTTGTCTCGATTTTGCTAGTTCTTTTGCTGATAAAGTTGTTAAGTTTTGGCCGTTTACAATGATATTTCCTGTCGTTGGTTTTTCTAATAAATTTACACATCGAATTAATGTACTTTTACCAGCGCCACTATATCCAATGATTCCAAATACTTCGCCCTTTTTTACTTGAAGGGAAGTAGGTTTAAGAGCTTCTACATTCCCTTTTTTTGTTGTAAATACTTTGGATACATTTTTTAATTCAATCATTATCGTCAGCTCCTACCAAGATGGTAAAACTGAACCATCAAATTTTTTCTCGATAAATTCTTTTACTTCTTTAGATTGATAAGCTTTCTTTAATTTATTTACAACAGCATCATCTTTATTTTCAGTACGAACAACGACCCAGTTTACATATGGTGAATCTTTTCCTTCACGGAAAATAGAATCTTTCGCAGGGCTTAATTTTGCACCTAATGCAAAGTTTGTATTAATTGCAGCTGCTTTCACTTCACTTAGTTGTGTCGGTAATTGAGATGCCTCTAATTCAACAATTTTTAATTTCTTTGGGTTTTCAATTACATCTTTCGCAGTCGCTTTTTCTGTAGCCTTTGGATCCACTTTTAAAACGCCTGCTTTTTCAAATAGTTTTAAAGCTCGAAGTTCATTCGTTGGATCATTTGGTACAGCGATTGCGTCGCCCTCTTTTAAGTCTTTTACATCTTTTATGTCTTTAGAATATACGCCCATAGGGAATGTTACTGTTGAAAATACTTCAGTTAATTTCATATTGCGTTCAGCTTTAAATACGTCTAAATAAGATTTCGTTTGATAGCTATTTACATCGAGGCTTTTTTCATCTAAAGATACGTTCGGTGCTACATAATCATTAAATACTTTTACATCAATTTCGAGACCGTCTTTCGCTGCCACTTCTTTTACCTTTTCAAAAATTTGTTCATGCGGTCCACCCGTTACACCGACAGTAATCTTTTTCTCATCTAATGCTTTTACCTCTTTATCAGAATTAGCACCACATGCACCTAACAATAATACCGCTCCACTTACAATGCTCAATAATACTTTTTTCATCTATAGTTCCCCCTTCATATACGTTCCAAAATAAAAAGCACCTCTCAAAAATAAGAGAGGTGCCGAATAGACAAAATAGGTTCCTCTCTTATCTTCCAAAACGAAAACTCGTTTTGCAGGAATTAGCACCTTAGCTTATACGTCATAAGCTCGGTTGCCGGGCATCATCGGGCCAGTCCCTCCGCCACTCTTGATAAGAGTATGTGTATGTAGTTTTTTAATATGGTACTAATAGTAAATCTTACAAATAGAATTGTCAATGTTATTTTCTGAATATATTTTATTTTAAGGTAATGGAAACATTCCCTTTTTTATGTCCCTTTTCCACATGCATATGAGCTTCAGCAATTTCTTCTAATCGGTAAGTTCTATCAATAACGGGCTTTAGTTTTTCCGTTTCGACTAGTTTTTTTAATAGAATCATATCCTCTTTACTTACCTTGGCCATCATTCCATTAACAGATACATATTTTCCATTGGATGTTAATGTATTTGTACAAAGGGATTTTTTATACTTCCCAACTGCATCAAATATAATATCGTAGCGCTCGCCCGGCTTAGTAAAATCTTCTTTTGTATAATCAATTACTTTATCAGCTCCTAAAGATTGAACGAGTTCAAAATTTGAATTACTACAAACAGCCGTAACGGTCGTACCGAAATATTTAGCAAGTTGTACAGCAGCTGTTCCTACTGATCCGGAGGCACCATATATGAGCACTTGTTGCCCTTTTTTTATACGGCCCTTTCTCAGGAAATGCAATGCTGAAGTTCCACCAAAAGGAATAACTGCCGCTTCTTCATACGTCACATTGGTAGGTTTTAATGTTATTAATCCACTTTCATGTACACATGTATATTCAGCGTAAGCACCAGCATGAAGGCCAGTTAATGCAAAGATAGGATCTCCCTCTTTAAATTGAGTTACATCTGTTCCTATTTCTTCGATTTCACCGGATAACTCTACGCCGAGTATAGGGTTTCTCGGTTTTCTGAAACCTAATATGATCCGCATAGGAATCCAAAATAAGAGGGGACTATTAAAACCGCGTATTCTACAATCTCCAGTCGATACACTTGTTGCGTGAATTTTAATTAATACTTCGTTCTTTTTAGGTGTAGGTTTCTCTATATTTTGAAGCTGAAGAACGTTAGGTGGTCCATACTGTGTGCAAATGATCGCCTTCATAATGACCTCCTGAAATGAGTTGTTGTTATTTACATCATATTTAAAACCTTCATTAAACATGTCGCTATATAGCGAATATAGATTAAAAATTATATAGATTTCATAGGAAAAGAGGTGATATTATTTTGGGAAAGGGGGCGACATTATGAAAAAAATTATTTTTGTTTCAAGTTTAGTACTTGCAATCAGTCTAGGGGTAGGGTGTAGTAATGAGAAAACAGCAAAGACGGATGAACCGAAAAAAGAATCAGTTCAAAAAGAAAAAGAATTAGCAGCGAAGGATGTTTTCAAGAAAACGAACGAAGCTTTTAAAAATGAAGAGCATGTAACGATGACATATGGTGTAGGGGTAAAAGCTGAGGGAACAGAGATGGATATATTAAAGGCTAAGATGCAATTAGAGCCAAAGACAAAGAATTCTCGTTCTGAAATGAATATTTCCGGTACAGATGTTGTAGTGTATACTGTGGATGGTAAAGTTGCTGGTGAGGTAAAAAACCCTAATATAGGAGAAGTTATAACCGTACCAGAGGAGCAATTAAACGCTGGTGGAATGAAAGCGACTCAAGATATTATAGATAAGTTAGAAGTACCAGCAGTAGTTTTAGATAAAATGAAGATGGAGAAAAGCGGAGATAAATATAAACTGAAATTTACATTAAAAGGGCAAGAAACAGAAAGTATGTTAACTAGCATGGATGAAACACAGAAGAAAATGTTACAAGCACAAAATGCGAAGATAGAAGAAGTGGATGCAGAATATATCATTACAAAAGATTTTAAATATGAATCAGCAAAGATAGACATGATTATGAGTAGTAACGGCAAGGATAAAGCACACATTATTACGAACGCAAAATATACGTCGTACGAAAAGTTTGACCCAATACAATTGCCGGCAGCAAAGTAATAGTTTTGATGAGGGGGGACCTAAAATAAGGTACCCTCTTTTTTGTATACTTTCTTCATAGGAAAATAGGTACAATATGAAGAGGGAAAACTGTAGAAGAGGAGAGTGTCATTTGAAAAAAAGAAAGATAGCGGTGGTCATTGTGGCTTATACAGTGTTGCTTGCAACATCTGTAAATACATATAAAGAGCAACTAAAGCACCCTATTATGAGCGATGTAGGAAAGTTGCTTCCAACGAAAATTAAACGTGTTGAAAATGCTGAGGATGAACGCTCATTAAAACAGGTAGTGAAAGATGCAAATACTTCCGGAGAGAAAATTTCCATTGCAGGTATGCAACATAGCCAAGGAGGACAGACGTATTATCCGAACGGCACGATGCTTGATATGAAGGGGTATAATAAAATATTAGAATTTGATCCGGAGGAGAAGAGGATTAGGGTGCAAAGCGGTGTCACATGGAATGACATTCAACAGAAAATCAATCCATATGGTCTTGCGGTTCAAGTAATGCAATCTCAAAATATTTTTACTGTTGGTGGTTCATTAAGTGTGAATGTACATGGGCGTGATATTCGTCATGAAGCATTGATTGATACAGTAGAGTCATTCAGATTGTTAATGGCAGATGGTACGGTACGTAATGTAAGTAGAGAAGAAAATGCAGAGCTATTTCCATATGTCATAGGTGGTTACGGGTTATTTGGTGTCATTTTAGATGTGACATTAAAGTTAACTGATGATGAATTATATGAAATGCATACGAGAATGATAGATTATAAAGAATACACATCTTATTTCAAAGATAAAGTGAAAAGAGATGAAAATGTTCGTATGCACTTAGCCCGTATTTCTGTTGCCCCCAATTCATTTTTAAAAGAGATGTATGTGACAGATTATACATTGGCGAAAAATCAAAATATGAGGGAAGAGTACAGTGAATTAAAAGAGGAAACTATTATAGCTGCACCGAAATTTTTACTCGGATTATCCCGTTATAGCGATTGGGGAAAGAATACATTTTGGGATATACAAAGAAGTTATTTTGAGCGTACAGATGGAGCGTATGAGACGCGAAATAATGTTATGAGGTCAGATAGTGCTTTTATGGAATATGAAAATCCGAATAGAACAGAAGTGTTACAAGAATACTTTGTGCCTATAGATTTCTTCACGGAATACATAGATGATTTACGTAACGTATTAAATGAAGAAGAGTTTAATTTGCTCAATATTACGATTCGTTATGTGGAAAAGAATGAAAATGCAGTTTTATCCTATGCGAAAGATGATATGTTTGCGCTAGTTCTTTTAATTAACCAAGGACGCTCAGAGGGTGAAATAAAGAAAACAGAAGATGTCATTCAGAAAATAATTGATGTTACTTTAAAACATAATGGTAGTTATTATTTACCGTACTATTCGTATCCAACGAAGGAGCAGTTAAAGAGGGCATATCCTCGTATAGAAGAATTTCTTCAGAAGAAAAAAGAAGCGGATCCAAAAGAGAGATTTGTGAATTTATTTTATAGGGAGTATACGAAATGACATATAGAAGATTTGTAGCGTCACAAAGCATAATTATGATGGCGGGAAGTATGGTATTTCCTTTTTACATTCTATTGCTTCGGAATGTTGGGAATAGCTTCTCGCAGTTTGGCTGGGCGTATGGCTTATTTGCTTTAACTTCAGCACTTGTATATCCATTAGTAGGAAAGATGTCTGATCGAGTAGGCGATCAAAAATTATTAATTATATATGCTTGGTCCATGGCAATATTAATGCTTTGTTTCCCGATTGCCACGGAAGTCTGGCATGTGTATATTCTTCAAATTGTAATGGGAGTTTTAGGTGCTGTGCAGCGTAATACCGAGAAGACGTCGTTAGCACGAAAGGTTGTGCAAGAAAATGCTGGTTATGAGATTGGAAAATATCATGTGTGGACATCGATTGGAGGAGCAATAGCAATTATTGCAACGGGATATTTAGTAGATTTCTTTACGATTGGCACCATTTTTTACATTGCATCTATCTTATATGTAGTGAGTGGGATTGTATTAAGTAGTAAAAAAATATAATCATCCCCATTTTTACCTGAATACCCTTTATTTGTTATACTAAAAGGGAAAATAAAAGAAAAGGGGACATTGCCTTTGATGAAATTTTTAATTTTAGCTATTCTCACTTTGTTTTTGATTCCATGGACAAGAAGCGGTAATAAACTTCGAGCAGTGGATAAGAAAGGGGATGAGAAGGTTGTAAAGGGTAAGAAATCATCCATTTTAGTTATTCCTGTATTATTTTGGATAGGTATTGCAATCTATGAATATCTTTGGCTAATCGATGATCGAGCAGATTCGATTCTTACTCATTATGCCGTTGCAGTAGCAGTTTTAATTGGGCTTGTTTTATTTTCACAAAATCAAATAGGTAAATTAGAAGGTACGTTAAAGGGACTTCTAATGTTTGTTTTACTCGCAAGTTACGGCTATTTTGGTTATTTACACGATATAGTAATCACGCAAAAAAAATATGATTCTGTTGTGAAGATCGAGAAAGATATTTCAGAGCCGTTTACTGAAAATGATCAACCGTTTACAGTGCCGCCAAAGACAGCGGAGAATAAAATGAAAAAAGTATTTGGGGATATTCCGAAAGTAGCTTATTTTGAGCTAGGGGAATTAACGCCACAAATGGTAAATGGTGAGGCTTTATATGTAGCACCGATTGAAGTTTCAGGCTTTTTTAAAGCACGTAAAGCTGAGACAATTCCAGGGTACGTAACGATGTCAGGTACGAATCCTGATGCGGAAGCGAAACTGCATCTTGGTTATAAAATGAAATATGTGCCGAGCATGTTCTTCGGGAATAATTTAGAGCGTGTTGTAAGGCAAGCAGAACCAAATCTAATCTTTAAAGGGAAACCTAAATTTGAAGTGGATGATAAAGGGAAACCGTATTATACAATGACGTATGGTGAATTTATTTCAGGAAGATCTGGATTTGAGGTAGAGGGCGTTGTAGTAGTAGATGCACAAACAGGTGAAGTGAAAAGATATGATAAAGGAAAAGCTCCTAAATTTGTTGATGGTGTATTAAATCACGAGACCGCATCTACATTAAATACATACTTCGGTAAATATATTCACGGATTTTGGAATACGAAATTCTCGCAAACGGATATGAAGATTCCGACTGAGTGGGGAACGAAAGAAGGAGTTACACCAATTTTCGGTAAGGATGGAACGTTATATTACTTTACTGATTTCACCTCTCCAAAAGAGGGAGTAGATTCTGCGTTAGGTTACTCGCTTATCGATGCGCGTACAGGTAAGTTGTATTACTATAACGGAAAAGAAGTGAAGGGGATTATGGATGGTTCAGCTGCTTCGGAAGTAGTGGATAATTCCTTTAAGAGAGAGAAATGGCATGGAACGATGCCGGTTATTTATAACGTGTATGGTAAACCTTCTTGGATTGTACCTGTTATTGATGACGGGGGATTAGTACGTGCTCATACAGTTATCTATGCTTCTAATGCGAAAATATTTGCAACAGGTTCGACGCAAAAAGAAGCGCTTGAGAATTATAAAAATGCGCTGAGTGGAAGTGGAGATTCATTTAGACCGACTTCAAATGGTAAAGAAGCACAAAAAGAAGGCGTTGTACAACGTGTATATAAAGAAAAATCAGGTGAAAATACAATTGTGTATGTACTGTTAGAGAATGAACAAAAAGTATTTATGATACCGGTGAAGAAATTCCCATATGCTATGTTTACAGAAGTGGGAGATCCAATTCAAATCACATATTTAGATACAGGAGAGGCGATGTCTTCCGTATCTAAATTTACAAATAGCAATTTGAAAAAGTAAAGCGATAGAAATTCTATCGCTTTTTTTTACGGTATGGAACAGGAAAATGAACTATACTTGACGTATGGTTATGTTGTAACTATAATTGTTACGATTTAGTATTTATCGGAAAGGGTGAACGGAAAAGTGAATGGAGTTAATCACGAAATATATAAACCTGTAAAGACAAATAGGTTATGGATGATTCTTGTATTAGGGACACTTACGGCGATTGGGCCATTATCTATTGATATGTATTTGCCTTCTTTACCAAAATTAACAGATGATTTACAAACAGGCGCATCTCTTGCACAGCTTACATTGACAGCTTGTTTGCTTGGGCTTTCAGTAGGACAATTATTTGTTGGTTCAATTAGTGACATTTACGGAAGGCGCAAACCTCTTATTATCGCTCTTATTATTTATGTTGCTTCTTCTTTACTTTGTGCTATTGCACCATCTATTTGGAGTTTAGTGTTATTGCGCTTCTTACAAGGGGCTTCAGGATCGGCCGGGATTGTTATATCACGTGCAATGGTACGTGACATGTATTCAGGTTCTGAAATGACGAAGTTTTTCTCACTGCTCATGTTAGTAAACGGAGCAGCGCCTATTTTGGCACCGATTATTGGGGGACAATTACTACAGTTCACAACATGGCGTGGTGTCTTCATCGTTCTCGGAGCAATTAGTGTATTCATGTTAATATCAGCTACTTTCGTATTACGTGAAACATTACCTCCTGAAGAAAGAGAAACAGGTGGTTTGTCAGGGACATTGGCGACGTATGGAAAACTGTTAAAAGATCGTTTATTTATGGGATATGCATTATCACAAGGGCTAGTAACGGCGGCAATGTTTGCTTACATTTCGGGCTCACCATTTGTGTTGCAGAACATATACGGAGCATCACCACAGCAATTTAGCTTATTCTTTGCGATTAACGGTATCGGTATTATTATTGCTAGTCAGGTTACGGGCCGTTTAGCAGGGAAAGTGAATGAGAAAACGTTATTCGTTTCCGGTATTATTATTGCAGCCGTTGGTGGTTTATCTTTACTACTGACAATCTTACTAGGAATAGGTTTAATTGGTGTTTTATGCTCGTTATTCCTTGTCGTATCAAGTGTCGGGGTTGTATCAACAACTGGGTTCTCATTAGCGATGAGAAATCAGAAACAAGCTGCAGGAACAGCGTCGGCTTTATTAGGTTTATTACAATTTATTTCAGGAGCACTTGTTGCACCGTTAGTAGGTATTGGTGGAAGCAACACCGCATTACCGATGGGGGTTGTAATAGCTCTTTGTGAAATTGGTGCTGTATTATGTTATCTATTTATGGCCAGAAGAAGTGAAAAGCAGTTTGAACTGCAACAAAGACAAAATTTAGAAGCTTAAATTATAAAAAAGAGCTGATTCAAATATTTTTGAATCAGCTCTTTTTTCATTTCTTTGAAATAACTCATACAGCTTTGTAAGGTGATGCAAAAGTTATTTGCATAAAGTGACGATACTGTGACAAAAATGTAGGCATGTATATTAAGGTAGCGTCTTAAGTGTAAAAAGTAGGATGTTCTCGGTATAATAACAAGTGGAGATAAAAGAAACTATAATGAGTAGTAGCTGTAGATAAAAGGAGAAGAAGAGATGAAGAAGGTTTTGGGTATTGCTGTAATGGGAAGTATGATCCTTCTAGCAGGATGTAATGTAAATAAAGATACGAAAGAACCGAAAGAAAAGGTAGAGCAATCTACTGAGCAAACAGAAGAGATGAAAGAATACCGTGCAGTACATGAAAAATACGATATGAAAATGAATAAAGAAATTAATAAAGCACTACAGTTATTTGAAGTGGCAAAAGAAAAGGGCGGTAAGGAAATAACGAATGCTACATATAAAGAAGATGTGCAAAAGGTAACGACTAGCATGTTAGAAGATATTGATAATATACGTAAAGAAATTCTTGTTCCAAAGTCGAAAGAGCAAGAACATGAGGTATACGCTGGTTTCTTGAATGAATCGGAACAAGCAATGAAAAAATTACAGAAGTTAGCTAAAGAAGAAGACTCATCATTGATTCGTGATATAGAAATTAACTTTGCAACAGCATCAACATACTATAAACGTTTTCAAGCAGAAACGAAAAAATAACCTTGCGTACGCGCAAGGTTATTTTTTCTTCTTACCATCTCCGTCTTCATCCTCGGATACTAATACATTTTGTTTTTCGTGAAATTCAGAGATTGTTTGTCTGGTAATATTATCGAATGGAGTATAAAAAGAAGTGATACGTTTCTTTTTAATAAAGAGTTTATCTCGCTATTTGCCGGGCAGTAAGACCCCCACCTCAAAATCCAGTGAAAGCAAAGAAGTTAGGTAGGGGATCCACTGCCCCTAAAAGCCCGATTGGTTCAACTAATAATCAGTGGGGGATGCCCCCCACTGATTAAAGTTTCACTTTATAGACCCCGATGATGACAAGTATAACGATTGTTAATGGTAATCCTATAGTAGCAAGAAGCAAGGGATCCATCTTATAACTTCTTTAATATTATTTCTTTTTATTATAAGAGAAAAATGTAATTTCGATAAAAGGATTGAAAACTGATTTTTCTAAATATATCCAATTTGATTGACTTTTCATTTTTTCAGAATTATAATTCAAAATATACAATTTGAACTAAATAATAATATAGCAATTTACTTATCCAGAGAGGTAGAGGGACTGGCCCTATGACACCTCAGCAGCGGGTTCTGTAACAGGAACACCGTGCTAATTCCAGCAAGCAAGTCTTGAAAGATAAGTGATGGGCCTTCGTTTATTAAGCCTTGATCTTATTTTTTAAGATCAAGGCTTTTTGTGTTTTAAGAAGCGGAAAAGTAATAGGAACAAATATGTCAATAAAGCAAAGTAAATACATTTGTTTAGGGGGTTATTGAAGTGTATGTTATTAAAAAACTATCGGTTATGGTGTTCACGCTATGGGTCATTACAACAGTAACATTTTTGATTATGCATATCATTCCAGGGGATCCATTTTCATCAGATGCGAAAATCTTTCCTGAAGAAGTGATACAAAACATGAGAGCGAAGTATCACCTTGATGAACCGTTATGGAATCAATATGTTGCTTATTTAGATGGCGTAGTTCATTTTGATTTTGGTGAATCTGTTCAATCCACAGGTCAAGGTGTATCAGAAATTATAACGACAGGATTTGGTCCATCAGCGATTATTGGTTTACAAGCACTTGTTATTTCATTATTAGTCGGAATTGCAGCAGGTACATTTGCAGCTCTATATCATGGGAAAGTAATTGATTATAGTGTGAGCTTACTTGCGATTCTCGGTATTTCTATTCCAAGTTTTATTTTAGCACCACTATTTATACAAGTATTTGCTATACAATTTGAACTTTTACCAGTAGCGTCTTGGGGCACATTCGAACATACGGTATTGCCATCCTTCGCATTAGCGTTAGGACCAATCGCGGTTATTACAAGATTTGTTCGCTCTAATATGATTGAAGTTTTGCAGAGTGATTATATTAAGCTAGCGAGAGCGAAAGGCATACCAATTAAGAAAATCATTATAAGACATGCTCTTCGAAATGCGATTGTTCCGGTACTTACATTTGTTGGACCGTTAATGGCTGGACTTTTAACAGGAACTTTCGTTATTGAAAAAATATTTTCCATTCCTGGTCTAGGAAAATATTTTGTAGATAGTATTTTTAACCGGGATTATCCGGTCATTATGGGAACAACGATTTTCTATAGTGCATTATTAATTTCTTGTATTTTCATTACAGATATTATTCACCGTATTGTTGATCCGCGTATTCGTTCTATTACGTAAGGAGGGGGGCATTTAAATGGGAGCTTATGAAATCAATAAACAGTTATTAACGAATGAGGAGAAAAAAGAATTAACGATAAATAAAGATCAGCAAACGATTAGTCGAAAGAAGGAAGTGTTTCGCAAGTTTATATCAAACCCTATAGCAGTTTTAGGGGCAGTGACGTTATTACTAATTATTATTTTCTCACTGGTTGGCGAAAGTTTAACGGCATTTACTGCGAGTGAACAAGTAAAAGAAGCAACAAACCTCCCACCTAGTAGTGAGCATTGGTTCGGAACAGATGATTTAGGAAGGGACATATGGGCGCGCACCTGGGCTGGAGGGAAAATTTCACTAACAGTTGGATTAGTGGCAGCGGCTCTTGATATAGGAATAGGTGTACTAATCGGGGGCTTTAGTGGATATGTGAGAGGACGTAGTCGCCTTGGAACGTTGATTGATGAGTGGATTGTACGAGGGATTGAAGTGTTATACGGTATCCCATATTTATTAATTGTTATTTTATTATTGATCGTTATGAAACCAGGGCTTTTTACAATTATTATTGCCCTTGCATTAACAGGATGGATTGGCATGGCACGTCTCGTTAGGGCACAAGTATTATCTTTAAAGCAAAGAGAATTTGTTATTGCAGCAGAGCGATTAGGTACATCGCATATGAAGATTATATACGGACACATCATTCCGAATTTAACAGGTATTATTATCGTAAATTTATCATTTACAATTCCAGCAGCTATTTTCTCAGAATCATTTTTAAGCTTTATCGGACTCGGAGTACAATCACCAGCAGCGAGCTGGGGAACGATGACGAACGATGCACTCGGGACATTACTAAGCGGAGAATGGTGGCAATTATTCTTCCCAGCAATCATGATTGCACTCATTATGTTTGCATTTAATGCAATTGGTGATGGTTTGCAAGATGCAATTGATCCGAAGATTGTAAAACGGAATCGAAAGGAGAAAAAACATGGGACAGCTCTTATCTTTAGAAAACGTAACATTGGTCGTTGAAAAAGAGAATAGTAAGCAAGCAATTGTGAAGCATGTTTCCTTTTCTATTAATGAAGGTGAAATCGTTGCACTTGTAGGAGAAAGTGGTTCAGGAAAAAGTGTTACAGCACAATCTATTGTCGGATTAAATCAAGAATCTATTCACATTGATGACGGAAGCATCTCTTTCCAATCTCAAAGGTTGACGAATTTACAAGAATCAGAATGGAATCAAATTCGAGGGAAAGATATTTCATTTATCTTTCAAGACCCTCTGTCCTCTTTAAATCCGACGATGAAAGTAGGAAGGCAAATTACAGAAGTGATTTTGCAACATGAGAAAAAATCGAAAAGAGAAGCAAAAGAAATTGCGATTAACTTATTAAATGATTTAGGGATACATGAAGCAGAGAAACGTTTTGAACAGTACCCACATCAATTAAGCGGAGGCATGAGGCAACGTATTTGTTTAGCAATTGCTTTTGCGTGTCACCCAAAGCTCGTTATTGCAGATGAGCCTACAACTGCATTAGATGTAACGATTCAAAAGCAAATTATGGGGTTATTAAAAGAGCGAAAAGAAAAACAAAATACGAGTATTTTATTAATTACACATGATTTGGCGCTTGTACGTGAAGTAGCTGACCGAGTAGTTGTGCTGTACGGGGGACGTGTTGTTGAAAAAGGGACGATACAAGAAGTGATAGGTTCACCTAAGCACCCATATACGAAAAGTTTATTGCAAGCTATTCCGAATATGGATGATTCCGAAAAGGTACTTAGGGCCATTGAGGGAACAACACCATCAATTGAAACGTTAAATAGCTTTGGGTGCCCATTTGTAAATAGATGCCCAGTAGCAATACAAGAATGTGTTCATCGTTTCCCTGATAGAACAGCATATTCTGGGGAACACAGTTCACATTGTTGGCAACATGTTCTAGAGCATGACCAAGCGAAATCAAAAGAGAAGGTGAATGCCTCATGACGACAGATTTAATTACTGTAAAGCAAGTAACGAAAACGTATGGAAGTAAAAAGAAAGAAATCATAGCGCTAAAAGATATATCACTTTCTATCCCGAAAGGAACGACGCTTGGCATTATTGGAGAAAGTGGTTCAGGAAAGACAACACTTGGTAAGCTCATAGCTGGGATTGAGAGCCCAACGTCTGGTCAAATTGATTATAACGGTCAAGTTGTTCACAAGTTGAAATCAGCTCATAAGCGAGATTTCTTGCAGAAAGTACAATTCATTTTTCAAGATTCAACAGCTGCATTAAATCCGCGCTGGAAAGTACGCGATAGCGTAACAGAAGGATATATTTCATTCGGTTTAGGTGATAAAGGATTGAAAGATGAGGTAGCAGGTGATGCGCTAGAACGTGTTGGATTAGATAGACGATATACTGATCGATACCCACACGAATTTAGCGGAGGACAACGTCAACGGATCGCTATTGCAAGGGCGTTATTATGTGAGCCAGAAGTATTAATCCTGGATGAACCAATTTCAGCGTTAGATGTTTCACTTCAAATCCAAATTGTGCACTTGTTGCAAAAGATTCAAAAGGAACAAGGCTATACATATTTATTTATCGCGCATGATTTGCCGATGGTTCACTATTTATGTGAAAAGGTAGCCGTCTTATATAAAGGAGAACTTGTTGAATTTGGAAATACGGATGAAGTATTCCGTAATCCACAACATTCTTATACAAAAACATTATTAGCATCAACACCAAAAATTTCGGGTTAAAGGAGAATGTAGGATGAAGAAGTTTTTATTATTTGTCATTATGACCGTATTAGCAATTACTTCTGTCGCTTGCGGTAAAAAAGAGGCGCAAAAGGCGAGTGCTGGTAAGGGAGAAGGAGATCGATTAGTAACGAATATTGGTAGCGATCCATATACACTCGATTCCGCTATTGCAACAGATAGCACATCAGGTTATGTAATTGGACATTTATTCTCAAGCTTATATACGCAAGATAGTGATGGGAAATATCAAAATGAATTAGCAGAGAAAGAAGAAGTAAATGCAGATGGAACTGAATATACAATCCATTTAAAGAAAGATATTAAATGGTCAGATGGTTCTCCTATTACAGCAAATGATTTTGAATTTGCATGGAAGCGATTATTAAATCCGAAAACGGGTTCTATGAATGGGACAGAAATGTACTTTATTAAAGGTGCAGAGGCGTATAATACTGGAAAAGGTGAAGAAAGCCAAGTTGGTATTCAAGTTGTTGATCCTCAAACATTAAAGGTAACACTTGAGCACCCAGTTGCTTCTATTAAACAAAAATTAGCGAGTTCATTATTTATTCCATTATCTAAAAAATCAATTGATGACAACAACAAATTAAAAACAGATCCAAAAGAGTTAATTACAAATGGACCATTCACGTTAAAAGAATGGAAGCATAACCAAGCAATTACAGTACAAAAAAATAAAGAATACTATGATAAAAAGGTAACTTTAAAAGAAATCGAGTTTCGTATTATTCCAGATTCTAAAACAGCGTACCAATTATACAAATCAAAAGAATTAGATTTACTAAGTGGTTTACCACAAGAAATGATTGAGAAAGAAAAAGGAAATAAAGAATATAAGCGTGTTGCGGGATTCTCATCTTATATTTATTCGTTTAACGTAGAAAAAGAGCCATTCACAAATGCGAAAGTACGTAAAGCATTTTCATTAGCAGTTGATCGTAAGTTTATCGTTGAAAAACTGTATAAGAATAATGCGCAAGAAGCATATGCATTCGTTCCAGAAGGAGCAAAAACACAAAGTGGTCGTGATTTCCGTAAAGAAAAAGGTGATTACGTAAAATTTGATACAACAGAAGCGAAAAAATTATTAGAAGAGGGTATGAAAGAACAAGGTTGGTCTACATTACCTGAAGTAACATTGAAGTTCACAACGGATACACAGCATAAAAAAGTAGCAGAAGCAATGCAGGAAATGTTTAAGAAAAATCTTGGTGTAGATATTAAATTAGAAAATAAAGAGTGGAAGAGTTACATCGATACATATAAGCAAAGTGATTTCCAATTAGCTTATATGGGATGGGGCGGTTCTTTATTAGACCCAATTACTAAACTAGATTTATATGCAGGTGATGGTCCAAACAACTATGCAAAATGGCATAATAAAGAATTTGACGCTTTAATCAAAGAAGCAGAAGTTGAACAAAATGAAGATAAGCGTTTTGATTTATTGCATAAAGCAGAAGATATTATGTTTACAGATTCACCGTTAATTCCAATTATATTCCCTTCTGATTCTTACTTACAAAAAGGATCAGTATCTGGACTTCAATATTATGTTGGATCTAAACCAGATTTAAGATATGCAAAAATAAAGAAGTAGGCAACCGCCTACTTCTTTATTTTATTTCTCTTTTATATTCTTTTTTCGTTCCATCAGAGAAGACAACTTCTAAATCAAACTTTTGGTAGTCTTTATCAAGTTTGAACACATTTACTACTTGATCGATTACTTCTTGGTCAGGAGTATCCTTATCAAATTTTAATTCTTGTAGAAGTGGGCTTAATTTTGTAATAGCCTCGTCACCTGTAAACTTTGCATTTGATTTATGGTCTTCAAGTTTTGCTTCCATTTTCTTATCAGCTGCTACATTCTTATAATCAGCCTCGTAGTCTTTCTTCGTATCTTGATAGTCTGCATCTAAACTAAATTCATTGAAGTTAAGTTTTAAATCAGCAGGAGCTTCATTTTTTGCTTCTTCAGTAGTTTTCTTATTAGAAGTTGTATCTTCTTTTGCAGGAGCTTTACATCCTGTTAATACAGGTACTAGCATAAGCGCTAATAAAACTGATAGTAAAATTCTCATTATAATTTCCTCCTTATGTAAATTCGTTCTATACAAGTTTTTCCCAAAATCATGTAATTATGTATGTGTTGAAAATAAATTATTAACTTGTAGCCACAAAGTTTAATCCGCAATTTAAATCAAAAATGATTTGTATGTATATGGTAAATTAAGGTTGTGAGGAGGTACTAACATGCATGAAGAATATAAAGAGATGATAAAAAAAGCAATTGAATATATAGAGGAGCATTTACATGAGGAGCTTACAACAGAAAGAGTGGCGTCTCATGGTGCAGTATCGATGTACCATTTTCATCGCATCTTTCAAAGATATGTTGGGATGAGTGTAACGGATTATATTCGAAAGAGAAGGTTAACTCATGCTGCGCAAGCTTTAGTGTCAACGAAGAGGGCTGTTATTGATATTGCAGTACAATACGGCTTTTCCTCACAAGAGGCATTTACGAGAGCCTTTAAAAGAATGTTTCAATTGCCGCCGAAGAAATATCGAAAGTATTTCCAGTCATTTTATATAGAAAGAGAGGGTGTTTCAATGCAAAAAGGTATACCGAAAGGATGGATCTTAAGCGGAAGTCATCCTGCTGAATATGAGATGGGTTTAGATTATGAAGTTGCCCATCAAGGAAAAGTATCTGCATACATAAAAGCAAAAGAGGATGTTACACATGGAGGATTTTCAACATTAATGCAAATGTTTCGAGCAGATAAATATGTAGGTAAAAGATTACGTTTAACAGCATTTGTTAAGAGTGAGAACGTAAAGGACTGGGCAGGATTGTGGATGCGAGTAGACGGAAAAGATACAGAACCGCTCGCTATGGATAACATGCAAAATCGCCCAATTAAAAATACGAATAACTGGCAATCGTACTCGGTTGTATTAGATATAAAAGAAGGAGCACTTGGTATAGCATTTGGTGTCTTATTATCAGGGGAAGGTTGTGTGTGGCTAGATAGTATTCGATTTGATGAAGTGGATGAAAAAATTCCTTCAACAGATTTGGCTGAAAATTTTTATGAAACACTACTAGAAGAGCCAATAAATCTGCAATTTGAAGAGATAGAAAAGTAAGGAGAAAAGATATGTTCAAATATGCAAAACTAATAAGCATTAGTTTAGTAGTATCGTCTTGTATTATGGGAATTAACTATTTCATTAGCTATCTGTGGTCAGGGCATATACCTTCTTTGACGTGGAGAACATATTTGATGTTTATGTTTATATTTATGATGAGTTTTAGTTCGATGCAAAAAGAAGGGGAAGAGGATTATTGACAATAGTCTTCTTCGCCTTTCTTTCATTAACATAAATGTTCATAACTGTTTTCGGAAATGCAGGTATGATCTTTAATATAATTTCACTATCATTACAACTTGTAAGTTCGGGTGTAATTGTACCACATGAGATGCTTTCTAAAACATATCAAACAATCGGTGAATTATTTCCCGCAACATATGCAGCGAATGGCTATTATACAATAATATTTGGGGGAGTAAGTTTAGAGAAAAATATTATTTCATTATTAGTCATTATATTAGTTACACAATTGGTAGCAGTAATTACTGTATCTATAAAAGGAATAGTAAAGAGAAGAAGCTATGTAGTTAAAGAAGTATAAAATAAAAAAGGTATCCTGCGATTGGATACCTTTTTTATTTTATTATTTTGTAACTTCTGTCCACTTGTAGTTAAATTCACCACCGAAGTCAGTTGTTACAAGCCCTTTAATAAATCCGCGTTGTAGGTAAGAACGACCTTGTTGATATAAAGGAGCGACAGCACCGTCTTGTAATAGGATTTTTTCAGCTTGCTTCATTGCTTCAAAGCGAGCCTTTTCATCGCTAGCTAAATCTGTTTTCACTTTATGAATGAGCTCATCATACTCTTTGTTAGAGTATTTATCGAAGTTATAAGCACTATCTGTTGTAAATAAATCTAAGAATGTAATTGGGTCAGCGAAGTCAGGGCCCCAGCCATCAATACCGATTTCATAGTCACCACTTAATAGTAGTTTCAGCTGTTGTTTACGTGGTTGTGGTTTTAATGTCACTGTTAATCCATCTAGGTTCTTTTCTAGTTCACCTTTTAAATATTCACCAGTTTTTTTAGCTAAAGCATTATCACTTGTTAATAGTTCGATTGTTACTTTGTCAGTACCAAGTTCTTGTTTCGCTTTTTTCCAGTTTTCTTTCGCTGTTTTCACATCATCTTTGACTAGGTTTCCGTTTTCTTTACGGAAGTCGTTACCTTCTGGACTCTTTGCGAATTTCGCAGGAACCATTCCTTCAGCTGGAATAGCACCGTTATTTAAAATTGTTTCTACGTATGCTTTTTTATTCATTGCTCCGTTAATAGCAAGGCGTGCATGTTGATTTTTTAATGTTTCATTTTTTTGATTTAGTCGTAAGAATTGAATGCCAACTTCAGCGCGGTCTTTGAAGTTTGGATCGCTCTTATATTTATCAACAAACTCCGCAGTTAAAGCAACGCAATCAATTTGTCCTGAATCGTATAAGTTAACTTCTGTAGATTTATCTTTAACGACATTGAAGTTGATTTCTTCTAATTTTACAGTTTTAGCATCCCAATAGTTAGGGTTCTTCTTCAATTGGAAGCTTTGCTCGTGTTTCCAGTTATCTAATATGAAAGCACCGTTGTAAATTAAATGATTTGTTTCTAAACCATATTTATCGCCCTGAGATTTTAAGTAATCTTCATTAATTGGTAAGAATGTTGAGAATGTCGTTAAGCTTAAGAAGTAGGGAACAGGACGGTCTAGTTGTACTTCTAACGTTTTATCATCAAGAGCTTTGACACCTAGTTGATCAATTGGCAATTGTTTCTGGCTTATTTGTTTCGCATTCTGTATATCGAAGAATAAGAATGCATATTCAGCTGCTGTATCAGGATTTACGGCACGTTGCCAAGCGAAGACAAAGTCCTTTGCTGTAACTGGAGTACCGTTTGACCATTTTGAATCACGCAGGTGGAATGTATATTTTGTTTTATCGGGACTAAGGTCAACCGACTCAGCAACACCAGGAATTGGTTTGTTATCTTCTCCCATTGCATATAAACCTTCAAAAACATTGCGCATTACGCTCATGGATTCCCCATCCGTTGCTTTTGCAACATCCATTGTTGGAATTTCTGAAGCGAATGATAAGTTAATCGCCTGTTTATCATTTGCTTTCGCTCCGCTTGCATGATCTTTATTTCCTCCGCAAGCAGTTAGTAATAGACTTGCCCCTAAAACAGATGCAACAACAGGTACAACTTTTTTCTTCATTGTTCGTTCCTCCCTAAATGTGTTGTTCGTAACGTCGTAATGTCCACGTTTTGAAGTGTAGCTATAGAAGAAGAGAAAACCTATTATAGATATGTGTATGTAGGTAATCAGGTGTTCTATATGTATATACATGTGTATGTAGGTAATCAGGTGTTCTATATGTATATACATGTTGAGCTATAATCTATCGTTATATGTTTCAACGTAGTAGACGTTATATTTTGATGGTGAAATATTTTGTTTCTTTGATTATTTAGAATATCAACACTGGAAAGAACTATATGTCAATAATAAAAATAGATTGTTAATTTCTTAGAATAATATATTAAAAAAGCAGATTTCCTCGCATTAGGGAATCTGCTTTTAATATGTTTTGCTAAAAAAACAATTGGTTTGGGCTAATAATCAGTGGGGGATGAAGAAAACCCAACTGATTAAAGTTTCGCTTTATTTTTCAATTTTGGCCCATTTGAAGTTTAATTGACCTGCAAAGTCTACTTGCACAATTCCTTTCACATAAGAACGTTCTAAATAAGATTCGCCTTTTTGGTAAAGAGGAGCGATAACAGAGTCTTTAAATAATATTTTCTCGGATGCTAGTAATGCTTCCCAGCGAGCTTTTTCATCACCGGCTAAAGTTGTTTTCACTTTTGCTATTGTTTCATCGAACTCCTTATTAGAGTAATGATCTAAGTTGTAAGGGTTATTCGTTGTAAATAGCTCAAGGAATGTAATTGGATCTGCAAAGTCAGGGCTCCAGCCGTCAATTCCAATTTCGTAGTCACCTTTTAATAAAAGTGAAACTTGTTGTTTACGTGGTTGCGGCTTTATATTTACTGTTAAGCCATCTAAATTCTTTTCTAATTGTCCTTTTAAGAACTCACCAGTTTTCTTTTCAAGGTCACCGTCATTTATTAATAGTTCTAATGTTATTTTTTCAGACCCAAGTTCTTGTTTTGCCTTTTTCCATAATTCTTGAGCAGATTTTGTATCAACCTTTGTTAAATCGCCGTTTGCAGTACGGAAGTCTGTTCCGTCAGGTCCTTTTGCAAAGTTTTTCGGCACGAGACTAGAGGTTGGTGTGGAGCCGTCATTTAATAACGTATTTACAAAGGATTTTCGATCAATTGTTTGATCGATTGCTTGGCGTGCAGAAACGTTTTGAAGTACTTTGTTTTGTTGATTCATACGTAGAAACTGTACCCCTACGTTTGGCCGTTCTTTAAAGTTAGCATCCTTTTTATATTTATCAACGAAGTCAGATGTTAGTTTGATACGATCTAATTGTTTTGACTCGAATAAATTTACTTCTGTAGATTTTTCTTTTACGACGTTAAAATTGATTTCTTCCAGTTTGACAGTATCTTTATCCCAATAGGTAGGGTTTTTCTTAAATTTAAAGCTTCGCTCATGCTTCCAATCGCTTAGTGTAAAAGCTCCGTTGTACAAAATTGTATTGTCTTCTAACGCATACTTATCACCTTGTGCTTTAAAGAATTCCTCGTTAATTGGTAGAAATGTTGGGAATGCTGTTAAGCTTATAAAGTACGGAACAGGACGTTCTAATTCTACCTCAAACGTATGGTCATCAATTGCTTTTACACCAAGTTGATCGGCTGGAAGTTCTTTGTTGTTAATTTTTGTTGCATTTTTAATATCAAAGAATAGAAATGCATATTCAGAGGCTGTTGCTGGATCAACAGCTCTTTGCCAAGCGAAGACAAAATCTTTCGCTGTGACAGGAGTGCCGTTTGACCATTTTGAATCTCGCAGGTGGAATGTGTATTTCGTTTTATCGCCACTTACTTCATGAGATTTCGCAACGCCAGGGACAGGTTTGTTACCTTCACCAAGATTATACAAACCTTCAAATACGTTTCTCATTACTTGACCAGAATCAGTATCTGTAGCACGAGCTGTATCCATTGTTCGTATTTCAGTAGGTGAAGATAAGTTTAAAACCTGTTTACTAGGCGCCTCGTCTTTTGCATTTGCTCCGCTTGCTTCGTTTTTATAACTACCGCAACCAGTTAATAAAATACTTACTCCTACAACTGATGCAATACCGGGTACAAACTTCTTTTTCATTTGATTTTCCTCCTAAATAATTAAGTTTGGATGATGATGAGGGAAATGAAAAATAAAAAATCCCTCTTTTCATATTGAGAAAGAGGGATTTTTACGTACAAGTTATGCACCCGTATATAAACGAAGTCCCTCATTCTATCTTTCAAGCACAATGCTTGCAGGAAGTGGCACAGTATTCAAAATGAACCTGTTGCCGAGGTTTCAAAGGGCCAGTCCCTCCACCTCTCTTGATACAATGAGTAAACGAATAAATTTTATTAATTTTTGCGTTTCTTTGATAATTCAAAATCTTACACCTTGGATGATGAAGTGTCAACCAATTGAAATATAGTTTAAATTTTCAGTTTTATTTAACGAGAAAAACCACTGCATATGGCAGTGGTTTTTCTACTAGAAGTCAAAGTTATCTGGATCTGGACCAACGCGACGATCTTCATTTAGAGCTTGAATTGCTTTCATGTCATCAGCACTTAATTCAAAATCGAATATATTTGCATTTTCAATAATGCGATGTTCTTTAATAGATTTAGGGATTGTTACAACTTCATTTTGTAAATCCCAGCGTAAAATAATTTGTGCAGTTGATTTATTATATTTTGTCGCAATGTCTTGTAATGTGGAGTTATCCAGTAGTTGTCCCTGCATTAATGGTGACCAAGCTTCAAGCTGGATGTTATGTTCTTTACAGAAAGCGTGTAATTCTTCTTGTGCTAAACGTGGGTGGTATTCCACTTGATTGACCATTGGCTTAATTTCAGCGATTTCAAATACGTCTTGTAAGTGGTGAATGTGAAAATTACTCACACCGATAGCACGAACACGGCCATCTTTATAAAGTTTTTCTAACGCTTTCCATGATTCAGTATATTTCCCTTTTACAGGCCAATGTACTAAATATAAATCTAAATATTCTAGACCTAATTTTTCTAATGTAGTTTCAAATGCTTGAAGTGTTGTTTCATATCCTTGATCGCTATTCCATACTTTTGATGTAATAAATAATTCTTCACGTGAAACACCTGCTTCACGGATCGCTTGTCCAACGCCTTCTTCGTTTTGATAGATTGCTGCAGTATCGATGCTGCGGTAGCCATTTTTAATTGCTGATTTTACAGACTCAATTACTTCTGAACCATCTTCTACTTTAAAAACACCTAAACCGAACCAAGGCATTTTTACACCGTTATGTAATGTAGTATAGTCTTTTAAACTTGTTAAACTCATATTATTTCCCCCTAGCTTTTTTGTTTGTTGCTTCTACTGCTTTTTGAATCGCCTCTGAAAAATTATATTCATATAAAGCTTTGAGACCTTCAGCTGTGGAACCACCTGGCGTTGTTACTTGTTCGCGGAGGTTAGCCGGATCTTGCGTTTGTTCAAGCATAGAAGCAGATCCAGAAATCATTTGAATGACAAGGTGTTTTGCGGTTGATTCATCGACGCCATAACTTTTTGTTGCTTCAATCAAGCTTTCAGCAAAGTAATAAAGGAAAGCTGGTGCACTTCCAGTAACTGCAGTAAGCTGATGAACTTCTTCCTCAGTGCAAAGTTGCGAAGTACCAATGCCTCTTAAAAGCAGTTGCAAGGTTTCTTGATGCATCTCGTTTACTGATTGTCCTGTTGTATATAAGGAGATTGACTTCCCAATTTCAGCAGCTGTATTTGGCATAATCCAAGCAACAGGCGTGTCCTTAGGGAGTCTAGCTTCTAAATAAGATGGACCAATGCCAGCAGCTACCGTTACGACAAGTTGATTCGATAGTAACGGAGATAGCTCCGCTAATAATTCTTCATGTGCAGAAGGCGGCATTGCTAAAACAATCGTATCAACAGATGTAACATGCTGCTTCCAATCTGTTGTGATAGACACATTATATCGTCCTTGTAATTGTTCTAGCTTTTCTACGTTGCTGCGGTTAGAAACGATAATTTTTTCGATGTATTCTTTGCTTGTTTTAAGTAATCCGGAAAATATAGCTTCTGCCATACGACCAGCACCAATAAATAGAATTCGATGTTTAGTTAGCATATCCTTTATTCCTTTCTAGTGAAGATATGTTATAAAAAACGATACCATCTTTAAGAGAATTTTGTAAAAAGAAAAGACTTATTGTGAAAAGGATGGAAATGGAGGGAGGAGGGTTAATATAAATAAGGTTATAAAAATTATTATACTTAAAAAATAGTTGTAATAAAAAATCCCTGAAGCATAACTGCTTCAGGGATTAATAGATTATAAGTTTATGCTTTTGTCATACCTAACAATACAGCGCCACCGATAATTAAAACACTACCTAGTGCAATAAAGATCAATTGACGTTTTGTTTTCTTTTCACCTAAGAAGACAATCGCACCGAATGTTGAGATAACGATTCCAGTTTGAGATAATGGGAAGCTTGTTGCTACTCCGACACGTGGTAATGAAAGAAGTAAGAATAAGTTTCCAGTTCCCCATAGTAAACCAGATAAAGCATTACGGATTGCATATTTGTTAAATGGTTTATGTTTAGATGTCAATACAACCGCACCAACAAACATACCAACTGCTTGTGGTAAAATAGCAGACCAACCATCGATATTATACCAACGAATAATAATTACATATACAAGGTAACCGAAAGTAGAAACAATTAAAGTAAGAAGTCCTTTTTTCAATTGTCCTGGTGGCTGTGCATTTTCTTTGTCATCTAGTGATGTGAATACAACACCAACTACGATTAATAGGATTGCAATCGTTCCCAGAACAATCGTTGTTGTAGTAGTCCACTCACGGAAAGCGATAACCCCAAAGATAGAAGTTGCAACAAGTTGCATACCAGTAGAAATCGTTACAGTAGTTGAAACACCTAGTTTTTCAACTGTTTTTAATTGGTTTACTTGTCCTAAAGCCCAGAATAAACCTGAAATAAAACCAACAATCAAGACTGTCATTGTTAAAGCTGGTTGAGTAAATACATACATAATTGTTGCGAAGAATAGAGCACCGATTGTCATACCTACCGTTTGGCTATATGCACCACCGCCCATTTTTACGCTTACTAATAAGATGTTTCCCCATGCAATTGCAGGAAGAAGCGCTAATAAAATGTCCATTACAAGACTCCCTTCGGTTTTCTATACCAATATAATTACATATCGTTCTAACGATCGGTAATGCCCCACTACTAGAGTAGAAGATTACCGATCGCTAAAACAGGATGAAGAATTCACGATATAAATGCGTTTTCATTTCTTCATTTTTTGAAACACCTCCATATAATAACAGGAAATTGCCTATTTTAGAAAGTGAATTCAAATAAAATGTATATTTTAATAAAAGGTAAAATTCAGTTATTTCCCAATGGTATATTTTATTTCCTAAGAAATAAAGAAGCAGCTTCGATAAAAGCTGCTTTAAGAGTTAGTAATTCTTTTATTAATAAGCTGAATACATAGCAGAAATAGGAGTGACATACTAATAGTGATAACTACAAGTGTCCAAGCGAGCTGCATATCACTTGCATCAATCGCCATGTAAATTGCAGTTGGGATTGTTTGAGTTTTACCAGGAATGTTCCCAGCGAACATGAGTGTAGCACCGAACTCACCGAGCGCACGAACAAAGCTCAAAATCATTCCGCTTAGTAAGGCGGGAAATGCAAGCGGAAGTGTAACGTGCAGAAAAACTTGATATTCACTTGCACCAAGGTCGCGAGCACTTTCTTCAATTTGTATATTTGCAATAGAAAATCCCGTTTTTGCTGATTGATACATGAGCGGAAATGCAACAACTGTAGAAGCGATGATCGCAGCAGTAGATGTGAACATAATGGACTGCTGAAATATTGATTCTACCCACGTTCCAATGGGACTATTATTTCCAAAAATGATAATGAGAAAAAAGCCGATTACAGTTGGCGGAAGTACCATTGGTAATAAGAAAATAGTTTCTAATATTATTTTATATCTCCATGAGGAGCGTGCTAAAGCCCTTCCAATAATCGTCCCTAAAATTGTAACGATAATGGTGGCGCATGCAGCTACTCGTATAGATAGAAAGATTGGTGAAAAAATAGCATCAAAGCTCATGGCAATTATGATAGGACTGTAAATCCATATTTTTTAAAGATAGATTGTGCATCTTTTGACTGCAAATACTCATAAAATGAAGTCGCCTCTTTCTTGTGCTTAGATTCTTTTATAACACCTAAAGGATAGTGGATTGGCTCATGCGAAGTAGCTGCTGCTGTCTCACCAATCTTTACTTTGTTTGAAATAAGAGCATCTGTTTTGTATACAATACCAGCATCGACATTACCTGTTTCTACATATGTTAACACTTGGCGAACATCTTTTGTAAATACGATTTTATTTTGAATGTCATTCCAAAGATTTTCATGCGTGAGAGAAGCCTTTGCGTATTTTCCCGCGGGTACAGATTCAGGTGTACCAAGTGCGATTTTCTTAATTTTTTCATCTTTTAAATCTTGAATTTTCGTAAGAGAACTATCTTTTGGGACAACTAGAACAAGTTCATTTCCAAGAAGATTTTTCCCTTCTTTTTCATTAATGAATCCTTTTTTTACAAGAGTTTGGAATTTATCTTCGGCTGCTGAGAAGAATAAATCAGCAGGTGCGCCTTGTTCAATTTGTTGTTGAAGTGCACCAGAAGCACCGAAGTTAAAAGAAAGTTTAATATTAGGTTCTTTTTCTTTATATTTTGTTTCAATTTCTTTTAGTGCATCTTGTAAGCTTGCAGCAGCTGATATAGTAAGTTCAACTGCTTTTCCTTCTTTAGCAGTTGATTTCTCTTTCTTTTCGCCGCTTGTACATGCAGCACTAAATATAAGAAGAAAAGAAAGTATAAGTGCTCCGATGGATTGTAATGTAAACTTGTTCATAAAAAAATCCCCTTTCGTTTTGACATGTTTAATTATAACTAATTATAACTAGATATAACTAGTTATAATTGAATATAATTTGAACGATGTAGTTGTTTTTAAATATAGGAGAAATATTCTTTTCTTTGTTACAATGAAGGAAGAAAGTGAGGAATCGTCTATGGATCATCATTCCTACACAACGGAAGAAGTAGCGAAGCGATTAAAGGTATCAAAATTAACTGTATACGATCTAATTAAAAAAGGAGAACTTCCTTCTTATAGAATTGGTAGACAGATGCGCATTGATGCAACAGATTTAGAACAATATATAAAGCAAATGAAAACAGGGAAAATACAAGGTACTCCTGTAAAGAGCGAAGATAGTAGGGGCTTGGATACATGTATTATTAGCGGACAAGAACTAACGTTAGATATGTTGGCAAAACGTATAGAAAATCGCCTGCCAAGTTCAAACATATTAAGGGCATATCAAGGTAGTTTAACGAGTTTAGTAAAAATGTATCAAGGAGAAGGAAATATCGTTAGCTTGCATTTGTTTGATGGAGAAACAGGTACATATAATGTTCCGTATGTAAAACGTATTTTAGTGGGACAACCATGTACGATGATTAATTTATTAGCAAGAAACGTTGGGTTTTATGTGCAAAAGGGAAATCCGAAAAATATAAAAACATGGGCTGATTTATCTCAATCTTCTATACGATTTGTAAATCGAGAAAAAGGTTCTGGCATTAGGGTGTTAGTGGATGAACAATTGCGCATTCAAAAATTAAATAAAGAGCGTATTAGTGGATATGAATGGGAAGAGTCGAATCATCTTGGTGTTGCCACGCAAGTCGCAAATGGAAAAGCTGACGTAGGAGTAGGTTCAGAAAAGTTTTCACAGATTGTAAATGTAGACTTTATTCCAATCATGAAAGAACAGTATGATTTAGTGATTTTGAAGAATAAAGAAAATGAAGAGCTGATCGAAGTCGTGAAAGACATTCTGCAATCGGAAGAATTTCATAATGAATTAAAAGCGATTGGCGGATACGATATGACGAAAACAGGTCAGGTTATATATGAAATAAAGTGAAACTTTAATCAGTGGGGGGTTTCTTCATCCCCCACTGATTATCAGCCCTCACCAATCGGACTTTAATGGGCAGCCCGATCCCCACCTAACTTCTTTGCTTTCGCTGAATTTTGAGGTGGGGGTCTTCCTACCCATTAAAGCGGGACAAACTAAAAAGCTGCTTGTCTATAAGACGAGCAGCCTTTTCTATATATAAAGGGGTTTGGGGAAACAAAGTATTAAACAAGACCTTGAGCAAGTGTGTAAATGAAGGCTGTAAGAAGAGTCGCTCCACTTGCAAGTCCGATAAAGTCTGATTTGTTAAATGTAATGTTGTTCATTATAATCTCTCCTTATTTATTTAATGTAGTTGCAACAGCTTTTGCATCGACAAGTGCGGATAGCACCATGCCCATTGTATTTAAAAATTTGTTTGATTTCATTTTGTTCATCATGCGTATCCGCTCCTTTTCGAATTGTTGTTGCCCTGCTTTATGTCTTAATTATAGGAAATATGATCGCCTGCAACTATCGAATTAGCTTACGGGAGACTTACATTTTTGTAAGAAAAAAAGACATTCATGTAAGAATGTCTTTTAAAGCATATTGATATGATGATGCTCTTCAATTGTTTTTAAAAAGCTACGCATTGAATTCGTCATATAACTATCTTTACGGCGTATGAAAACCGTTGAAATACTACCATATTTTTCAGGGATTGCATGACAATGTACTTTACCAGCTTTAGAAAGATGGTGGACAGCAGACTGTGGTACGAGTGTAATTCCAAGGCCGAGTGCAACACTGTTTAATATCGTTTCTAATATATTAAATTCCATAATTCTTTTTGGGAGCAAACCTTCATCTTTAAGCCATCGTTCTAGTTTGGAACGGTATCCACATCCTTGGTTAAAAACGAGTAGGGGCGTTGTTGTAAATTCTTCTATATGAAAAGCTTTATTTTGTGTTACAAGCATTAATTTTTCTGTACTAACATCGTATTGTTCAATTAGTGGGTGTTTAATAGGCCCTGATATAAAGGCACCATCTAATTGATGATCAAGTACTTCTCTAATCAATGCTTCTGTTAGACCCGCTTGTAATGATAAATCGACATTCGGATAGCGTTTATAGTAAGAAGATAAAATGGTAGGTAATGTACTTACTGTTTCGACTGTACCGATTTTTAATATGCCAGAGGGAGTTTCACTATCTAAAAATACTTGTTTTAGCTCGTCAACATCTTGCAAAATTTTATTAACATAAACGAGCATTTTTCTTCCTTCAGCTGTTAAAGTCATGCCTCGTTTATGACGATAAAAGAGCGGTGTTTTTAGTTCGTTCTCTAGTTGTTTAATACGTGCAGTTACATTTGATTGTACGTAATTTAATTCCTTTGCTGCGCCGCTTACACTACCTTTGTCGGCAACGTTCTGGAAGATTTGTAAATCTCTTAATTCCATAATGTGATCCTCCTTGATGTTAACTATCATTATAAATGATAGTTAACATCATTTTGAATCATTTTACGTGATATATTTTTTCTTTTACAATTCTCTTTGTGCAAATAGAAAGAAGTGGGGGATTGTGGTGAAAAAAGGTCAAATGATAATAGGGGCTTTAGCATGTTTAATTGCAAGTATGTCGTGGGGGGCAATGTTTCCGGTTGCTGATCATGCGCTAGAATACATAGATCCATTTTATTTTTCGCTCATTCGCTATGGAGCGGTGGCGATCGTACTGATTGTATTGTTGTTAATGAAAGAAGGAAAACAGGCATTTCGTTTAGAGGGAAGAGGAAAGTTACTCGTCTTTTTCGGAACGATGGCGTTTACTGTATATAATGTACTTATATTTTTAGGTCAAATGTTAATGGGAAAATCAGGTGTGATGGTAGCCTCCATTATGGAAGCACTGATGCCGATGATTTCTATTTGTATTCTATGGGGATATAAGCATGTAAAACCGAAAAAGTATATGATAACGAGCATGATTATCGCTTTTGTAGGGGCTGTATTCGTTATTACGAAAGGTGATATGAGTTTCTTTTTAACATTGAAAGATAACATGTTTTCGCTGGCCTTTATATTTGTTGGGGTTGTAGGTTGGGTTATTTATACGATGGGTGGTCAAACGTGTAGCGATTGGTCAACATTACGTTATTCTACGTTGACGTGTGTATTCGGTACGACTGTCACAGGGATTATAACTGTAATCATTACATCGTTTGGATACGTATCGGTTCCGAATATGGGAACGATTTCTATCGTGAAATATGATTTATTGTTTATGATGACATTACCAGGTATCGTAGCGTTACTTGCTTGGAACTATGGTGTGAAAATTTTATCGTCCATTAATGGGATTTTATTTATTAATTTTGTACCAATCACGACTTTAGTTATTATGATGATGCAAGGATATCGAATAACAATGTTTGATATTATAGGGACTTTACTTGTTATTGCAGCACTTATTCGCAATAACGTTTGTCAGAGAAAAGAAGAAAATATAAACAAGCGAAGTTTACAAGAAGAGCAATTACGTCAAGCTGTTTAATAGGCAATTGGAGGATTTCACATGTTAGAAAGTTTATTGTTTTTCTTCGCCGTCGGAGTTGCCTGCGAGCTTGCAGCAATTAACCGAAATGGTCGTAAAAAGATAAAACAACAAGCTGAAATGATACAGCTTTTAAAAGAGTTAAAAGAAAGAAAAATGTAAAAAGACGACCGGGCATAGACGGTCGTCTTTTTCTATATAAAGGGGAAAGGGGACACAAAGTTATACAAGCGTAGCAGCGTAAATAAAAGCAGTAAGAAGAAGAGAGCTGCTAGCTAATCCTAAAAAATCTAATTTGTTAAAAGTGATGTTATTCATCATGAATTCTCCTTACTTGTTTAATGTAGAAGCAACAGCTTTTGCGTCGATTAGAGCGGAAAATACCATGCCCATTGTGTTTAAGAAATTGTTTGATTTCATTTTGTTCATCATATGAATCCGCTCCTTTTCGAATAGTTGTTGTTTCTTTCTGACTTAATTGTATGAAATATTTGGGGAAGTAACTATCGAATTAGCTTACAAGAAAATTACACTTTTGTAAGAATTGAAATTTAACAATTAATACTTATTTTTATTACCAACTCCTAAAACTTAGTGTTATAATCATTGTAAGAGAATGACTATAATTCGGATGTTCAGAAAGGAACGAAACAAATGTATAAACCAATTACATTTTTGTTAAAATATATATTTAAAACAGCTGGGAAAGTAGAAGTGCAAGGAAGAGAAAAGTTACCAGAAGGCGGCCCATATGTTGTTGCGTGTACACATACAAGTTTTATGGATGTATTAATGTTAGCTACAGGGATGTACCCGACCCAAATTCATTACATGGCAAAAAAAGAGTTATTTGAAGGGAAGTTCAAAAATTGGTTCTTTAAAAATGTGAATGCATTCCCTGTAGATCGTGCGAATCCAGGACCGAGTACACTCAAAATTCCGTCACGCCTATTAAAAGAAGGGAAAGTAGTAGGGATTTTTCCGAGTGGGACACGATCAACAGAAGACGTTTCATTAAAAGCTGGGGCTGTTACGATTGCATTGCGTTCTAATGTCCCGTTAGTACCGGCAGCTTATGTTGGTCCATCAAGTGTAAAAGAATTAATAAAAGGGAAAAAGGCACAATTAATTTTTGGCGACCCAATTCAAATTGATGCGGAAGAACAAATAGATCGAAAAACAGCTATGAAAATGATGACAGATCAATTAAATGAGAAGTTTGATGAGCTAAAGGAAACTTTGCAATCAAATCAAAAGTAAGAAAAGACGACCGGGCATAGACGGTCGTCTTTTCTATTACTATTTATAATAAAGGGGAAAAGGGACACAAAAGTTATACAAGCGTAGCGGCGTATATAAAAGCAGTAAGAAGAAGAGAGCCACTAGCTAGTCCTAAAAAATCTAATTTGTTAAAAGTGATGTTATTCATCATACATTCTCCTTACTTGTTTAATGTAGAAGCAACAGCTTTAGCATCGATTAGAGCGGAAAATACCATGCCCATTGTATTTAAAAAATTGTTTGATTTCGTTTTGTTCATCATATGAATCCGCTCCCTTTCGAATAGTTGTTGTCCTGTTTCTGACTTAATTGTATGAAATATTGAGGAGAGTAACTATCGAATTAGCTTACAGGAAAATTACACTTTTGTAAGAAAAACGAATGAAGGTGTAATGATGAGAAAGTTTGACATATGTTCGTGGAATTCATTAAGTTAAAAATAGAGGTGAGTGTATGGCCAATATTAAAGATATTGCAAAGATGGCGGGAGTTTCAGTTACAACTGTTTCGAGAGTGTTGAATGATCACCCATATGTAAGTGAAGAAAAAAGGAAAGCGGTTATGGAGATAGTTGAGAAGTTGAATTACTCACAAAACGCAAATGCCGTTCATTTATCAAAAGGGAAAACGAATATTGTTGGTGTGATTTTACCGTATATTAATCATCCATGTTTTGATGCGATGGTGGGCGGGATGATGGAGGTGGCGTTAGCTCATAATTACAGAGTGCTACTTTGCCAAACGAATTATAATAAAAAAGAAGAAATGAAAAGTTTACATATGTTAAAAACAAAACAATTGGATGGCCTTATTATTTGTTCTCGTGCGAATGATTGGGAAACGATAGAGCCGTATGCTTCCTATGGGACAATCGTTGCTTGTGAAGATAATGATATTTCAAATATCTCAAGTGTATATACGAATCATTCGGCAGCTTTTCAATTAGGAATGGATTATTTGATTGAGAAAAGTTATAAAAAAATTGGTTATTGTACGGGGAGGAAATTAGGTCCGAGTAGTCAAAAACGTTTTGATGTTTATAAACAGCAATTGCAATCTATAGATGAAGAAGTGAATGAAGAATGGATTTTCACAGAATGTTTTACATTAGAAGATGGTGTGAAAGTGGCTCATAAATTAAAGGGGATGCAGCATCTTCCCGAAGCATTAATAGTAGCAGGAGATGAAGTTGCGATTGGGGTTATGACAGAAGCTGAAAAATTAGGTATTCAAGTTCCTGAGGATTTAGCGATTATTGGATTTGATAATCAACCTATTTCGCAAGTGTTACAACTTACAACCATTGATCAAAATTTAAAGGAGATAGGTAAAAAGGCTTTTGAAATGTTTTATAGGCAAATAAGTGGTGAGAGTTCTAAACAAGAAAAGGTGGAAATTCCATACGAACTTGTGGAACGCTCTACTGTTTAGTTTTACTCCGTTATGTGTAAATTGCATAACGGATTATTTTTTTGAAATATCTTTGACAGGAAACGCGTTTCATACTTTATAAAGGAGTTACACCGGTCTGTAATAATCCATGGATTCTTTTCAAGAATAGTATTTGGAGGGATATGCATGAATGAACTTTTATTGAGTATGAAAAAGCATATAGAGGATGATGAAAAGATTTTGGCTTTTGTCGTAGGGATATTTGAGAAGGATAATTTTACGCTATCGTATCAACAAGGGATTTTTGCTGCTACTACTAGACGTCTTCTCTTTTATGGGAAATTTCCATACTATCCTGCAACATTTAAAGATTATTCATATTTGCATATAGATAGCATAGATTTTCGTCCGCATTTCGAATGTACTTGTAATCATGAAACCATTCGAGCTAAGTATATTCAGAAGGGGAATGTGGAGCGATTTGTCCGTACAGTTAGAGCGAATATGAATAATTAATCACCCCTTTGTTTAAACATAATATCCCGATCTGTAAGAGTAAAAATGCGCAATAAAAACAACTTCTAAACCTCTAGGAGATAGTGATACAATGTCAAATGGGGGGAGGTATGAACTATGGTTAATCAACGTATAAAGGAAATAACACTAATTACAATTGGTTCATTATTATTCGCAATTGGTATTAATTACTTTGCAATTCCAAACCGTTTATCAGAGGGGGGAATTATTGGTTTAACGGTTGTTACGTACTATTTATTTGATTGGTCACCGGGGATTGTAAACTTTGCTATAAATGCAATTTTACTAGCTATTGGTTATAAATTTTTTGATAAGAAAACGATGGTTTATACAATTTTAGGGATTGTAGAAACATCCTTGTTTTTATATGTTACGGAACATATTGAGTATCATGTAAATAGTGATACGTTATTAGCAGCTCTATTCGCTGGCTTATTTGTCGGTGTCGGATTAGGCTGTATGTTCAAAGCTGGAGGTACATCAGGAGGATCGGCAATTTTAGCTCGGTTAGCCAATCAATATTTAGGGTGGAGCGTTGGTAAAGGCGTACTTATTATTGATATTGTGGTAATTGCTGGTTCTGTATTTATAATAGGGCAAGAAAAAGCAATGTACACACTTGTTGCAGTATTCATCGGAGCGAAAGTGATTGATTTCATTGTAGAAGGAATGGATACAAAAACAGCTGTTACAATCATTTCAAATCAACCGGATTTAATCCGTGAAACTATTACGAAAAACATGACACGCGGTGTCACTGTATTAGAAGGACGCGGCGGATATACTGGTAAAAATAAAGAAGTGTTATATGTTGTTATAAATAAACAAGAGCTTGTTAAGTTAAAGCAGGTTATTAGTCGAGTAGATGAAGATGCTTTCGTTGTTATTCATGATGTACGCGATGTACTTGGCGGTGGCTTTAAAGCGAGCTAAAAGGTGAACGAGTAAATTCGTTCACCTTTTTTAATTCTTACAATAATGTAAGTGTAATGTAATGAGATTCAATAGTAGATTTTATTCCTTCTTTTTAAAATGGATGTATATATATCCTGCAGAGGAGGAAGATTGATTATGAAGAAAAAAATGATCACTACTATAATAGCGATGATAGTGATAGTAGTAATGTTACTGCCTACGAAACTTGGACCGGTTATCGATAAATATAATCCACTTTATAAGACGAAAGAATACTATACGGTCGTGAATACAATTGGTCAGCATATTGGTGATGAGTGGTATGAATATGAATTTATTGCATTTGACGAACGTGGAAGAGAACAAAAAATAAAGAAGACTGTTAAGCATATGTTAAAGAGAGATGAAGCGTTAAAGGTGTATGCAAAAGGACGCTACGGAGAGGCAATTGAAGAAATTGAAGCTGTAAATATTCCTATTAATGCGAAGAGTAAACTTTTAACGATGAGATAGCAGATTATACCCCCACCTATTTTTTGTCGAAAATAAAAATACTAGGTAGGGGTATTTTAGGGTTCATGAAAGAGCCTTAGTCAATATGGACTAAGGCTCTTTTTGTTATATAAAGGGGAAGGGGGTACATTGTAGTAGCATGAGTGAAAGGTATAAGAAGAGTAGCTACTAGCAATGTAATTTGGTTATGTGAGTGTTCTTCTTATTTGGCTTGCTTTCTAACTTTATTGTACGAGATATAGGTAAGAGAAACTATCGAATTACATTACACATAGCTTACAAACATGTAAGTCTTCTGTAATGTAATTCGATGGTTAAAAGATAGTGAATTTCATATAGTGTAATTAGAAAGTCTCACTGTATTACTTTCTGTTTGTAATATTAATGAAGAATGAAAAACCAACTACTTTTTAATAGCCCTCATCTGTATTTAGATGAGGCTCTTTTTATCCTGCTTTAATGGGCAGTAAGCCCCCCACCTCAAAATTCAGCGAAAGCAAAGATGTTAGGTGGGGGATCAACTGCCCATAAAAGTCCGATTGGTTCAACTAATAATCAGTGGGGGATGAAGAACCCCCACTGATTAAAGTTTCACTTTATAAACCTTACAACATTGTAAGGTTTACGTAAGTTAATTCGATAGTAAATTTGTCATATTTTTTGCATAATAGATACAAATAGATAAAATAATTAGGGATATAGTAAGAAGGGAGAAAACTGGGATGCGTAAAGAAGAAGTAGTGAAGTTTCCAATTAAAGATTTCTGTAGCTACTTTACTGTTGCCGTAGTATGTATTGGATTATTTGATATCATAACAAACTTAATTGTTAAATAATATAGATGATAAAACAAGAAGGGAGATCCTTTCTTGTTTTTTTTATGGGGGAATAAAGATGAAATGGATTGATAGTCATATACATGTTGACCAATATAAGGATGAAGAAAAAAGTAGATTACTTAAAGATGTGGAACATAGTAAAGAGATACAGGGGCTTATCGCGGTATCTATGAATTATCAATCATGTAAAGAAACTTTATCTTTAGCAAAGCGATATCCTTTTGTACATCCAGCAATAGGTTTTCATCCGGAGCAACCGATTCATAAAGAAGAATGTGAGCAAATTTATAAATTAATTGAAGAGCATGTAGAAGACATAGTTGCGATTGGTGAAGTAGGCTTACCGTATTATTTAAGAAAAGAAGATGAGCGTATTACTATCAAATCATATATATCGGTGTTACAACGATTTGTTGAACTAGCTAGTAAATATGATTTACCCATTATATTGCATGCAGTGTATGAAGATGCTGATATTGTATGTGATTTACTAGAGAAATATAAAGTTTCACGTGCACACTTTCATTGGTTTAAAGGAAGTGAAACAACAATGAAACGGATGATGAGGAACGGTTATTATATTTCTATCACACCAGATGTTTTACATAAGGACAAAATTAGAAAAATTGTTTCGTATTATCCACTTGAATATATGATGGTAGAAACAGATGGACCGTGGGAATTTCACGAGGATGTTATGACGCATCCGAGAATGATTCGAGAGGTATTAAAGGAAATTAGTGTTATAAAAAATGTATCTGTTAATAAGGTTGCGAAAACGATATATGAAAATACGATTCAATTTTACCCCGCATTAACGGGCAGTAAGACCCCCACTGATTAAAGTTTCACTTTATTTGAAAGGATAGGAGAGTTACTCTTATCCTTTTTATTATGGATATTTTTTCTAATATTTTCTATAATTTATGATGTGTTTAATTTGATGAAGGAAGTTGGGAAGAAAATGGGGAAAGTAAATAAAAAAATAGCTATTACAATGATGAGCGGTGTACTTTCACTTGTAGCGTTTGGGTGTGAGGCAGAAAAAAAGGTTATAAATCCAAACACAACACAGGAAAAGAAGGAAGAACAAATTGATCCAGTAGTTGAAAAACAGATGAAAGAAAATGAGAAAAATGGGAATACGGTTGGAAACAGTTCTAATAAAGGGAAGATGGCAGAGGGTGATGGATGGGTTTACTATGCAGTAAATGGTGATAAAAATACAGGAGGCATTTATCGTACGAACGATCAATTCCAAACTTCGGAACGTGTAGTGGAAGGTGTAAATGCTTCTTACATAAATATAAAAAACAAAGCTTTATATTTTATTCATACGGATGAAGGTAAGAATGCTGGATTATCTTCTTTAATGAAGTATGACATATCTAGCAAAAAGTTAGACACGTTAAAAGTGGATACAAATTATGTTTATATAAAAGATCAAACTTTATTTTATCCAAAAAAATATTCTGAGCATGGTGGTTTTGATATTGTAGGAATAGTAAAAATGGATTTGAAAACGGGACAGGAAGAAGAAGCGGCATTTAAAAACTCAGGTTGGTCTCAAACGATAGACGATAGTATTCTACATTGGAATAAAAATCGTGGAACACAAGTGACAAAAGATAATAAAACTTGGTCAAAACAAAATTATGCAACAATATCTAGTGCTACTTATAATAATGAAAAATTATATGCTGTTGTCGACTTTTCGTTACCTTTTGAAACAAATGAAGCTGAGCATGGCATATATGAAATAGACATTCAACAAAATAACGAAAAGTTATTGGTAAAGGATGCTTTGCTGATGAATGTGAAAGGGGATACTTTTTATTATGTAAAAAAGGATGGAGTATATAAGAAGAAAATGAATGGTGGAAATGAAAAAGTAATTTATAATAAAGCCATTGAACCAACTAAATCCTATTTATATTTTGTAGCAGGAGATATGTATCTCTATACGGATAATGGAACTATTTTAAATTTAGATACAAAGAAATCAAATGAAGAAAAAGGTAAGAAATTAGCAGATGATGTTATGCTACAGAAAGTATGGAATGCACAGAAGGAACTTACTAATGTTCAAATGGCTGCACTAACAGGAAATCCAAAACGAGTAGGGGATTTTTCATACGGGGAATTAGTGAATCCTATTTATAATACGAAGGATACTTTAGAGACTACGCTATCTACGTACTTCTCAAAACCATTTATAGCGGAGTATATGAAGAGTAAGTATTTGAAAGAGTTAAATGGGAAAATGCACTATGCTATTGGAGATCCAGGATCAAAAGCAGCAACTAAATTTACAAAAATTATTTCTGCCGAGTTAAAGGATGGAAAAATAAAAGCGCAGGTAGAAACGTATAATGACTATGATAATGTAACGGAAAAAGAAGAAGTGGAATTTATTTATGAAAATAATCAATGGGTTATTAATAATATGCCACGTTTTAGTTTAAGTTAAAAAAACCACCAAGCAAAATGCTTGGTGGTTTTTTATTAAGATTCTAATTTTTTCCCACGTCTTAATAACAATAGAAAGACAATGATGAAGAAACCAAGTATAAGGAAGAATCCGTATTGTTTTATATAATCCATTACATCGCTTGCGCTCGTTGGTTTTTCAACGTGAATGCCGTCTTTATTAGTAGTGATATGAATATCTTTCATTTTCACTTCATTTGTTTCTTTTTGTAAATCAATCCATTCTATATTTGGGATGCTTTCTAGATCCTTTAGTACTTCTTTTAATGGTTTCACACCTAAGTAAGGATGATAGAATGCACCAATAACTCCATCGGATAATTTAGCAACAGATACAGCATTTTCTTTCATTTTAGCAATAGCATGTGGCTTATCTTCTTCAATAAAACCAACTGTTTCAGGCATTAATTTCATCCCCTGTAAAAATGATGGGGTACTTGTATAGAATGGTGAGTGCATGGATTTCCAAGTTGTATCACTTAACTGTAGTTGTCCTACATAAGTTGAAAAGTACCTTGATAATATTTCATATCCTTTTTGAGACATCGTGTAATGAGGTGCTTCAAATGCGACAGGATATAGTTTGGCATCTACAAGTTCTTGAATGCCTTTTTCAATATGCTCAGTTGTATATTTTTCTTCAAATTCTTCCCCTTTTTTTACGTATGCATTATATGCTTCGATATTAGGAAAGTCATCTGTTGTTTTTGGTTCTTCATGCTTCGGTTGACGAATTGGTTGGTCTGTTTTTACGTCCCAAAATTCAAAACCTTCTCCAGTTTCACTATCATAAAATTGGTGCGTATAACCATGCATAATAATTGCTGCACCATCATCTTGCATAGAGCGTAAAAGATCGACTAGTTCGGGTTTATCTTTTAAATGCAGTGTTTTACCTGTATCAGGATCTTTATATACAGGAATAACAGTAATCATGTAAGGAATCTTTTTCTCTTTTAGTAATTCAGCAATTTCTTTTAATTGATTTATATCTGCGGCCGGATGAACGTCCTCAAGACGCAAATAAGCCTCTACTTTATTTGTCGTTGGCTTTTGTCCAAAGTAAGAAAATAACATTTCACCAACGTAATGAGACATCCAATCAAAGAGGTGTGGCGTTGCGACGTAATAAGATGTTTCATGCTGAACGATTAGTGGGTTCTTGCTATTTGAAGTTACAGCGTTAGCAAGAACAGTTCCATTTGTATCAAAAGATTGAATCAATCGTTCCTCTTCTAAAGTATTTTTAAGCTTATGGCTTGGATATTCGATTTTATTAACTCGTATATCATCAGCCTTTAGGTTAATGAAAGAAAAGCGATGAGATAATTGTTCAACATTTTGTCCTAAAACTAATATTGGGCCTGAGAAATTTTCTAGAAGTTGCTTTGTTTCAATAGGAAACTCTTCTTTTTGTTCACCGATATAAACAATATGTGTATAAGAAGATGAATTAGTAATTTCATTAGCCTTTTTTAAACTTTTCGTAGTTATATCGTTTGTAAAATGTCCTAATTGGGTATTAAGGATTTGAATATTATTTGTAATTTTATCGTCTTGTGTACTGTATAAAACAAGTACTTTTGGTTTTGATGATGTTTGTGCAGAGGTGTGGATAGGGATAAGTAGTAAAATGCTGAACAAGAGTATGATGCACTTTTTCATTTGGTCTGCTCCTATTCTATATGTAGAGTTCAAATTACAATTATATACAAAAAATACGTTGTAGTCTATGAAAGTTACATTTTTGCACGTATTTACCAGCTGTTTTTTCACAAAATCGGTCTAAAGCATGATGATAATATATATAGTTATTTGCTATGATAAAAGGGTAAGAGAATGATAGAATGTGGGTAATTGTAAAGGGAGGAAGGCTGAAAGGGGACAAATTTCAGCGGAGAAAGAGGTAGTGGTAGTGAAGAAATTCTTTGTAGGATTTTTAGTTGTTCTTGGGGTGTACTTATATTTCCAAGGAAAGTCTGAAGGAATGGACAAGTTAGTGAATGAGACAAGCTATGTTGACTCAGAAGAAGCAAAACAAATGAAACAAATTATTATAGAGGAAGCAAAGAAAGTCAATCTTCCAGAATGGATACCTCTTACAATTGCTGAACATGAAAGCCGGTTAAATCCAAGAAGTATTGGAGATAACGGAACTTCATTCGGACTATTTCAATTGCACCGTGGCGGTGGGCTTGCACCAGATCATTTAACTGATGAAGAGTTGAAAGATCCGCGCACAAATGCGCAAATTGCAATGCCGCATTTAATGAAAGGATATAAGCGCGGGGTGCAAAAAGGTTTGACTGATTTTGCATTATTAAAATATGTAGCAAATACATCTGGATGGCCAGGTAATTTGGGTCCAGAGTGGACGGATAATAATATGAAGTATAACGTCGGGTTAGAGGATGTGTACTATCGAAATAAAGGCGTAATAAAAGAGTAGGTTTTTTATACCTACTCTGTTTTTTTATGAGTAAATTCGTCGTCTTGTTTTGTGAAATACGCTGCTAGTTGTATTTTCACGTCTTCTAGTTTTGTAGAAACTTGCGGTATTTTATATCCTACATACAACGGCGAAACGACAAACCTAGGAACAACTTTACAAATGATTTTTCCGTTGAAGTAATAGAAGAATAAGTTATAACTACTACATCCTTTATGGAAATCTGTCAGTATGTAACGTACAGTTTGCTGAATATAATTTGCTAGTTCATCTATGCATCCAATATCTTCAATGATGATATTAAATTCAGTAAAACCGATAATAGGACGATCTGAAATATTGAGTTCAATGCGTTCGTTTTTTTGTACAATTACTCCTCGGAAGTTGTCCTGTTCTACGTTACCGAGATAGTCTACATATTTCATTCCGATAATCTGCATGTGTGCATGATGCAAACTCCCGCCTGAGAATGGACCGTGATTTTTGTATAAAATCACAGATGTGAATTCTTCATTCTTCTGTAAGTCTAACCAATGTTTAATGGAGAAACGAATTAGCGATCTCATATGTTCTTCTGTATATGTCGCAATGTGGTCTTTACAATTATCGGTTTCGATTAGCACCGTTTGAAATGTATCTTTTAATGTAGGGAATTTGTTTTTTAGCCAAATAATTGAGCCCTCAGTTGCTAAAATATCCGTTAAATTTTCTCTGTCACAAAAAGGACATGCAGCGCTTCTATTCCGAATGCTTTCTGGTTTTTGTTTGCCAATATCGTTTAAAAAGTATAGTTGTTGTGTATCCATTTGTATATATGCCCCTTTAAAATATGTGTAAAAATCCCGCTTAATACATTCGGGAAAAGGAGAAGGAAATCCTTTAAAAGGAATAGGAAAAATAAAAGACAAGATATCCTCATTACAATAGGGTACCTTGTCTTTTATTTTTTCTTTAATAATGTGTATGGATAATATAAATCATTTTTATTATGTTTCTTTTTTCTATTTTTTATTGTGTATAAGGCAATTGCTGTACTTGCGATTACAATAATGGCTTTCTTCATATTCATTTACCCCTTTTTTATTGTTGGTTTAATTCTTGGCTAACTGCTTTTGCATCAACTAGAGCATGTAAAATCATTTTTACCATGTTCATCATATTCCTTCACTCCTTTTTATAGTTCATTTAGTTCTTTTACAACTGCTTGTCCGTTCACTAATACCTCAAAGATTGCTTTTACGATTTCTTTCATCATGATCGTTTCCTCCTTTTGTTTGGCTCTCTTGTTTACATCTTTATTGTATAGGGAGGCATCTTTTCGTACTATCGCTTTCTATTACGTGAACATAACAGTTTTGTAAGATTTGATGTCACTTATTGAAATGTTTAGTCTATCTTCATTATTTTCAGAAAAATGACTATTCAAACATGAAATGGGAAAGTATAATAAAGAAGTAAGTATTAAATTCCGTACGAAAGAGGTGAATGAGATGAAACGTTCTTTAGCTGCACGTGCCAAATTTTTAGATTATATCTATTTTTGTCGTGCGATTTTTCATGATGTAGTTGTTAACGGGATACGTCTGTCCTTTTTTAACAATTGCATAGTAGCTATTGAACGATAGAAATCTCTTCACCCATTTTTAATAAACGTGTGAAAAGGGAGCTATTTGGCTTCCTTTTTCTATGTCGAAAACCATGGGGAATGTTTCTTTCCCATGGTTTTTTATATTGAAAGGAGTATGGAAAATGACAATTTGTAGTGTAAATAATGTAACGAAATCTTTTGGTGGAAACATCATATTTGAAAATATATCGCTTGAAATAAAGAATGGTGAACGTGTTGGATTAGTTGGTCGTAACGGTAGTGGGAAGACAACAATCTTTCAGCTTCTAACTGGAATGGAAAGTTTAGATGTAGGAGCCATTCATATGAAGAAAGGTACACGTATTGGTCATGTGGCACAAATTCCGAAATTTGATGAAGGTATGACTGTATATGATGTATTGAGTTCCGCTTTTAAAACAGAAAAGGAATTAGAAAGAGAAATGCGTGCTTTAGAAAAAAATATGGCGGAAGAACTGGAACCGTCTGCTTTACAAAAATTAATGGAGAGATACGGAGTAATTCAAGAAAAGTTTGCGTTTCTCGGTGGTTATGAAATAGAAGCGAACTTGATGAAGGTAGCAAATGGTCTACAGGTGACAGAACTATTTCCACGATCATTTTTGGAGTTAAGTGGTGGGGAACAAACAAAGGTAAGCCTTGCATACATGCTATTGCAGAAACCAGATTTACTTCTATTAGATGAACCAACCAATCATTTAGACTTATTAGCCGTAGAGTGGCTAGAGCAATTTTTAAAAGAATACAATGGAACAGTTATGGTCATTTCACATGATCGCTATTTCCTTGATGAAGTTGTAACGAAGATTTTTGATTTAGAAGATGGAGAGATTCACGTGTATCATACGAACTATTCTCAGTTTGTTGACGAAAAGGAAGAACGGTTGCTTCAGGAGTTTCAGGCTTATCAAGAACAGCAAAAGAAAATAAAGAAAATGAAAGAAGCAATTAAGCGACTACGTGAATGGGCAAATCAGGCGAATCCTCCGAATGAAGGATTGCATAAGAGAGCGAGAAGTATGGAACGTGCACTGGAACGTATAGAGAAACTAAAGAAACCTATTTTAGAACGAAAACAAATGGGACTTCAATTTGAAGGGCAAGAGAGAAGTGGGAAAGACGTTGTTGTAATGAAAGAAGTGAGTAAAGGTTTTGCTGGCCATCCTTTATTTAACGAAGTGAATTTACATGTTCGTTTTCAAGAGCGTGCGGCGATCGTTGGCCGTAATGGTACAGGAAAGACAACGCTACTAAAGTTATTATTAGAAGAAATAAAACCAGATGCTGGAGAAATTCGAATTGGTAGTAGTGTGAAAATCGGTTATTTATCACAGCATGCGTACGGAAATATGAAGAGTAATGTATTAGAGGCTTTCAGGGAATATGTAGCTGTAACAGAGGGAGAAGCGAGACATATATTAGCTAAGTTTTTATTTTATGGTCCAGCGGTGTTTAAGAAAGTAACGCAACTGAGCGGTGGAGAAAAAATGAGATTAAGACTTGCGCAACTTATGTATCAAGATATCAATTTTTTAATTTTAGATGAGCCGACAAACCATCTCGACATTGAATCAAGGGAAGTTTTAGAGGAAGCTCTTGAGCAATATAATGGGACGATTTTAGCTGTTTCACATGATCGTTATTTTTTAAATAAGTTATTTGAAAAGACGTATTGGATTGATGAGCATAAATTATTTGAGTTTGCAGGGAACTACGCATGGGCTCGTCAAAAGTGGGAAGAAAAGCTCGAGAAACAAGTAATAAAGCAGCAACGCCAAGGAAGAAAAAGTATGGCAACAGCTCCTGTAAAAAAGAAAGAAGTTAGGAATGTTGAGGATATTGAAACGGAGTTAATGCATGTAGAAGAAGATATATATATGCTTGAGTGTAAGATGGAACATGTATTTGATGTTGAAATGCTTGAACAATTGTATGAAGAAAAAACGAAGAAAGAGTTGTTACGAGCGGATTTATATAATGAGTTAGAGAATATTGTGGAGTAAAAAGTAGAAAGCGAATCCCTTCAGCTTTGCTGAAGGGATTCGCTTTTTTATACTGATATTTTACTTTAAGAGAAAAATAAAAATTGTGTTTCACGTGAAACAGTAAATTTGATACATCTTTGTTCCGTAATTTGCATAGATTGTAAAACATAAATGATATTAGTTTTTTTTGATCGGTTACTTATTTCCCGAGACATAAGTATGTGTAACAGCGAATCAGGATTGAAAATAAAAAAACAGAGTTACAGCTTTACACGCTGAACTCTGTTTTCTTTTTGTGTCGTATCTTCCCTTGTTGAAATGCTAATAGCGATCCCGAGCATAATAAAAAAAGCTAAAAAGAGGACGAACTTTGGGAAGAATGGGAATAGTAATAGCGCCCCGACTATCATAATTGTTAATAATACGTAGTGCAGGACGTATTGGAATAGGTTGTCCATGTTTTCGCCCCCTTTTTGGTAATTGGTTATTAGTAGTCTATGTTTCATATGGAACGAATAGAAGTGAATTTTTAATTTTTTAATAAGAAATAAAAGAGAGTGATTGACATGTTTAAAGGAAAGGAATAATCTTGAAATTAATTCATACTATTTTTATAGGAAAAATAAAGATAATTACAGGGAGGAGGCCTATGTTCCTACATCGATAAAAATTAGGAAGGTAAAGGTGAGAGGGCAATGAAAAATGTTTTTAAAGGAGCACTTGCTACATTTCTTAGTGTGTCAGTATTACTAGCCGGATGTGGTCATGAGGAAGCAAGTACAAATGAAGCCGAGAACGTACCAAAAGTAAAAGATGAATTTATTAAGGCGAGTGACAAAGCAAAAAGTCCTACAAAAGTAAATGAAAGAAAAGATACTTTTATAGTTGGAATGCCGAGTCCTGGAGGGATATTCCTTCCGCACTTTATGGAGAATGGATGGGATGGTAATATAACGCAAGCTATCTTCGCGCCCCTTGTTGGGCTGGATAAGGAAGGAAAGCCAATTCCAATATTAGCGAAAAAGTGGGAGATTTCGGAGGATCAGCTTACATATACATTCCATTTGAAAGATGATTTAAAGTTTAGTGATGGTTCACCGTTAACAGCAGATGATGTAGCATTTACATTAACGTTATTACATGATCCAACTTATAGTGGTGCGACTGATATAAGCCAAACAGCAATAAAAGGTGGGCAAGCTTATAAAGAAGGAAAGGCAACCTCTATTGAAGGAATTCAAATCATTGATCCGAAAACAATTACGATTACGACTGAAAAGGTAAATGCTCAAACATTATCATTAATCGGTGGAGAAGTAATATCTAAAGCTTATTATGGGAGAGAGTATAAACAAGGACACTTGGAGTACTTAAAAGAGTTATATGGAAAGCCGGTGGGAGCAGGAGCTTATAAATTGGATAAATATATTCCTGGTCAAGAGGTTCGATTTGTAGCAAATGAAAATTATTTTGAAGGAAAACCGAAGATTGAGCACTTTATTTATAAAATTACAAAGGGTGATACGAAGTTACAACAATTTCAAGCAGGAGAAGTAGATTATGATGGTTTTACGACAAACGTGGAGACCATTGAGCAATTAAAAGATTTAGGTTTTGCTAATATTAATGTGTATACAGGAAGCTCTTATGGCTACATTAAAATGAATTATAAGAAGCCATACTTTAAAGATAAACGTGTCCGCCAAGCATTTATTTATGGATTAGAGCGTCAAAAGGTTATTGATACGTATTTCCAAGGATATGCGTCACTCGTTAATGTACCGATTACGCCAGTTTCATGGGCGTATACAGAAGAGGGCATTAATAAATATGAGTATAATTTAGAGAAGGCGAAGAAATTACTGGATGAGGCTGGATGGAAAGCGGGTTCGGATGGAATTCGTGAAAAAGATGGACAAAAATTGAAAGTAAGTTATTTTGCCTCATCAGCAAGTAAAATAAATGATGTAATGATTCCTATGATGAAAGAAGATTATAAAAAGTTGGGTGTAGAGTTTAACCCAGAATATATGGACTTTAATACGATGATTTCAAAAGTGATAAAAGGTGATTATGATTTAGCGATGGTATCTACGCCAATGATTGATGATCCGAGCGGAACGATTGAAGAGTTTGTTTCAACAAGTAAACGAAATTATGATGGATATTATAATCCGAAAGTAGATGAATTAGCTAAGCAAGCATTAGAAACGTTGGATATTGAAAAGCGAAAAGAAATTTATAAAAAGTTATATCAAGAATTAAGCGAAGACCCGCCTGTAATCTTCTTGAATAATAGCAAAGTGGTGTCTGCACATAATGCACGAATTCAAGGATTACAAGAAGATAACTATAACGGTATTTTATTAAGTTTACCTAAATTAAAGATAGAATAATAATTTTGAAAAAATTCTAAAAATATTTATTTAGAAAGAATTGACAAAATATAACGGACGATATAAGCTAATAACCATAAAGTCTACCGGAAAGGTTGGAATAGGATTGTTACCCCTCAAAAACATCTATTTTTTTACGATTAAAACCGACTTTTCCGATTGGCTATAAAATGTTGCTGTGGGAGGCATACATAAGGCAAGCAATTCATAAGGTTTAATTATTAAAAAAGTTAGGGTGGGGACAATGAAGAAAAAGACAAAAAAATGGGCTGGTGTATTTTCAGTATTATTGAGTAGTTCGCTTGTGTTATCTGCTTGTGGGGGACAGGAAGATACGGCTTCTACAGAACCGGTAAAAAAGCAGGATTTAAAAGACGCTAAGATTGAATCAATCCCAGCTACAGATAAAAAGAAAAGTCCAGAGAAAGCAAATCAGCGAAAAGATACTTTTATTACAGCCATTTCTAAGCCAGGGGGAGTTTTCCTTCCGTATTTTCAAGATAATGGTTGGGATGGAAATGTAACATCTGTTATTTTTGCGTCACTAGTAACAACAGACAAACAAAGTAAACCTATTCCGGATCTTGCAGAAAAATGGGATATTTCTGCTGACCAGTTAACATATACATTCCATTTACGTAAAAACCTAAAATTTAGTGATGGTTCGCCTTTAACGGCGGAGGACGTAGCATTTACATTAACACTACTTCATGATAAAGCGTATGAAGGTGGAATGGATATTGCCCAGTATGCTGTTAAAGGTGGAAAAGAATATAAAGAAGGAAAAGCAACTTCTATTGAAGGAATTCAAGTTGTTGATCCACAGACAATTAAAATTACAACTGAAAAAGTTAATTCACAGGCGCTAACTAATTTAGGTGGCCCAGTGCTATCAAAAGCTTATTATGGAAAAGATTATAAACAAAATACAAGTTTAGACTATTTAAAAGCATTATATGGGCAACCAATTGCAGCGGGTCCATATAAATTTGAAAAATATGTTCCAGGTCAAGAAGTACGCTTTGTTGCTAATGAAAATTATTATGCAGGTAAACCAAAAATCAAAAACTTTATTTACAAAATCACATCAGGTGATACTGGATTCCAATTATTCCAAACAGGTGAACTGGACTATAGTGGATTTAGAGCAAATCCTGAGAATATAGACCAATTAAAAGGATTAGAGTTTGCAAATATTAATCTTGAGTCATCAAGTGATATTGCTTATATCTATGTAAATAATAAGAAATCGTATTTGAAAGATAAGAAGGTACGTCAAGCACTTACTTATGGATTAGACCGTAAGAAGTATGTGGATACAGCTTTACAAGGATATGGATCTGTTGCTAACGTACCAATTGCGCCAGTTTCATGGGCATATACAGAAGAAGGTATTAATAAATATCCACACGACGTAGAAAAGGCTAAAAAATTATTGGATGAGGCTGGTTGGAAAGTAGGTTCTGACGGGGTTCGTGAAAAAGATGGTCAAAAACTAAAATTAACATACTACGCATCAAATACAGGTAAAACAAATGATATCTTTATTCCAATTGCAAAAGAAAGTTACAAAGAAATCGGTGTTGAATTAAATCCAGAGTTGATGGACTTTAATACGATGCTTTCAAAAGTAGGAAAAGGTGACTACGATTTAGCGGCAGTTTCAACACCAGGAATTAGTGATCCAAGTGAAGTTGTAAGTGATTACTTATCAACTAATCCAAAAAGTGATACGGGTTATAACAACCCGAAAGTAGATGACTTGATTGTAAAAGGTATAGGGACGACAGATATTGAAAAACGTAAAGCAATTTATAAAGAACTGTATAAAGAGTTAAGTGATGATCCACCAGTTATTTTATTAAACTATCGTAAACTACTTTATGCTCATAATGCACGTATAAAAGGAATTGATCCAGAAAAGTACGATAGCATTAGTTCCAACTTACCAGTGTTATCTATTGAACAATAAGGGTTGACCTAAATAATAGAAGGCGTTTTTTCATACAGCGATGGGATAGTAGCTGTTTTGAAAAAATGTTCTTCTATTTTTAAGTAAATAGGATTGGGGAGACAAAAGGTGAAAACATATATCGTTCGTAGGTTCCTTCAAATGATCCCTACATTGTTTGGTACATCTATTATTATTTTTTTCTTATTTGCACTTTTGCCGGGGGATTATATTGATTCAAATCCTAAGTTAACACCAGAGAGAGCTCAAGAGTTAAGGGAATTGTATGGCTTAAACAAACCAATTATTGAAAGATATTTTCAATGGTTAGTGAATGCTTTGCATGGTGATTTTGGATTTTCTCTACAGTATCAAGAACCTGTAACTTCATTACTTAATAAATTTATTTGGAATACATTTATCGTTGCTGTTGCAGCTTTATTTTTCACTTGGATTATTGCTCTTATTATTGGGGTTATTTCTGCAACAAGGCAGCACTCTTGGTTTGATAGATTGGTAACAATCGGTGTCTTTGCAGCAATGTCATTTCCATCATTCTTTATCGGATTATTTTTAATTAAATTATTAGCAGTTGATTTAAAGTTATTACCTATTGGTGGCATGATTGATATTGGAAGTAACTCAACAGGAATAGCATACATATTAGAAGTATTACGTCATATGATTCTACCTGTATTTATTTTAACGCTTCTTGGTGTAGGATCATTAACACGATATTTTAGAACTAGCATGTTGGATGTTGTTAGGCAAGATTATATTCGTACTGCTCGTGCAAAAGGTTTAAAAGAAAGAACCGTTATTTATAAACATGCATTGAAAAATGCAATTTTGCCAGCAATTACATTACTTGCTTTTGAATTACCTGGTTTATTTTCAGGAGCGATTATTATTGAACAGATTTTTAATTGGCCAGGGATTGGGAGTATTCAATTAGAAGCATTAAACTTCCGTGATTATACGGTATTAATGGCCTTTACAATGTTTCTTTCTTGTTTAACAATTATGGCTAATTTCTTAGCTGATATTGTATATGCGTTTGTTGATCCAAGAATTCGATTGAAGTAAGGGGGGAAAGATATGGAGACTATTACACCAATAATAGAGAAAAAGAAAGAACGAAAAAAGAGAAATGAATCATCACCATGGCGTCAAGCGTATAAAAAAATTAAGAAAAATAAGCTGGCACTGTGTGGCTTATACGTTTTAATATTTATGTTTTTATTTAGTTTTATCGGTCCAATCTTTTCGCCGTATGCTGATGGGAAAGTACAAGTAACACAAATTAATAAACCACCCAGCCTGTCACATTGGCTTGGAACAGACCAGTTGGGACGGGATATTTTAACTAGACTTATGCAAGCAGGGCGTATTTCATTAACAATTGGTTTAGCGTCGATGCTATTATCCGTTATACTAGGAGCTTTATTAGGAGCAATTGCTGGTTTTTATCGAGGGGTTGTAGATCATTTAATTATGCGTGTTGCGGATGTGTTAATGTCCATCCCGGGATTACCGCTACTTATTATAATGGGAGCAATTTTATCAGAATGGAAATTACCATCGGAATACCGTTTATATGTTGTAATGATTATTTTAAGTTTAGTAGGATGGCCAGGACTTGCCCGGCTTGTGAGAGGACAAATTTTAACATTGCGGGAGCAAGCCTTTATGCAAGCAGCAGATGTATTAGGATTAAAGGATTCTCGGAAAATTATTCATCATTTAATTCCTAACGTCTTTCCGTTGCTTATTGTTGTAGCAACTTTGGGTGTTGCAGGTTCAATTTTGAGTGAATCCGCGCTAAGTTACTTAGGTCTCGGCGTCGTCCCACCTACACCATCATGGGGGAATATGATTAGCGCAGCAAACTCATTAATTGATTTCCAAAAGCGGCCGTGGTTATGGATTCCGCCTGGTTTCGCAATCTTTATAACAGTTGTATCAATTAATTTACTTGGTGATGCACTTCGTGATGCGTTAGATCCAAAGATGAGACGGTAGGTGAGAAGGTATGAGTAAAGCGGTAGTAGAGCTGAAAGACTTACAAACACACTTTCAGACAGAAGAAGGAACAGTAAAGGCTGTGAATCATGTTAGTTTTACAGTTCGAGAAGGTGAAACGGTTTGTGTTGTAGGCGAATCGGGTTGCGGGAAAAGTGTAACAGCTTTATCTATTATGGGACTTATTGCTGAATCAGGCAGTGTAGTAGGTGGAGATATCTTATATGAAGGAAAAAGTCTTTTAGGAATGAAAGAGAAAGAGCTTCGTAGTTTACGAGGAAATGATATTGCGATGATTTTCCAAGAACCGATGACATCGCTAAATCCTGTCTTCACTGTAGGTGAACAAATTGTAGAGACGTTAAGAGAGCATGAATTACTTAGCAAAAATGAAGCGTATAAGAAGGCAATTGAGTTAATTCGTAAAGTTGGGATAGCTCGTGCGGATGAAATCGTCCATTCTTATCCGCACGAACTGAGTGGTGGCATGTTACAACGTATTATGATTGCTGTTGCACTTAGTTGTAATCCGAAGTTATTAATTGCGGATGAACCGACAACGGCTCTTGATGTTACGATTCAAGCTCAAATATTAGACTTATTAAGACAAGTAAAAGAAGAATTTAAAACATCCATTTTATTAATTACACATGATTTAGGCGTTGTAGCTGAGATGGCTGATTACGTTGTCGTTATGTATGGCGGGAAAGTTATTGAAGAGGCACCAGTACTAGAAATATTCCAAAATCCGAAACACCCGTATACGAAAGGGTTGTTGAAATCAAAACCAGTGATGGGAAAACGAATAGATAAATTATATTCTATTCCAGGGCAGGTTCCTAATTTAGTTGGTTTGGATGAATTTTGCTACTTTAGCGGTCGTTGTGAGCATTGTATGGAAATATGTAAAGAAGAAGCGCCAAATCTGAATGTACATGATGAGAATCATAAAGTAGCTTGCTGGTTATATGAGGAGCGTGCGGGAGAATGAGTGAACCATTATTAGAAGTAAAAAACTTAAAAACATATTTCCCAATTAAAGGCGGCATATTTAGTAGAACGATTGGACATGTGAAAGCAGTTGATGGAGTAAGTTTTACTATTAATAAAGGCGAAGTGTTCGGTCTCGTTGGTGAATCAGGAAGCGGAAAAACGACGATAGGAAAAACAATTTTACGTCTCGTTCAAAAAACGGAGGGAGAAGTGAAGTTTAAAGGACACGATGTTCATTCTCTATCAAAAGAGGAATTGAGAAAACATCGTCCTAATATGCAGCTTGTGTTTCAAGATCCATTTAGCTCATTAAATCCGAGAATGAGGATTGGAGAAGCACTTGGCGAGCCGATGTTGGCTCACGGACTAGCGACGAAAGAAAATGTTCGTGAAAAAGTGACAGAAGTATTAGAGTTATGTGGCTTAGCCCCATATCATATTGACCGGTATCCTCATGAGTTTTCTGGTGGACAACGTCAGCGTATCGTTATCGCAAGAGCTATGGTATTAAATCCGGAATTTATAGTAGCTGACGAACCTGTGGCAGCACTAGATGTATCTATTCAAGCACAGATCATTAATTTATTTAGTGAGTTACAGGAGAAAAAGGGACTATCTTATTTGTTCATTTCTCATGATTTAAGCGTAGTAGAGCACTTATGTACGAAAATTGGAATTATGTATTTAGGAACGATTGTGGAAACCGCGCCGCGTGATGAGTTATTTACGAACCCACTGCATCCGTATACAAAAGCATTGTTATCAGCTGTGCCAATACCAGATCCAACAGTGAAGCGAGAGCGGATTATACTAGAGGGTGATATTCCAAGTCCAGCAAATCCACCTTCGGGTTGTCGCTTTCATACACGTTGCCCGTTTGCAACAGATATTTGTAAACAAACGGTACCAGAATTCCGTAATGTTGGTGAAGAGCATTTTGTTGCTTGTCATCATGTATAAAAGAAAAGGACCCTTTCAAATTGAAAGAGTCCTTTTTTTATTTACTAGATGAAGTTTGTTTCAATACAAATTTCTCGATTGCGTGAGCAACACCATGCTCATTATTTGTTAATGTTACGACATCACATAGTTTTTTTACATCTTCTTCAGCATTTCCCATTGCAACTGATAAGCCAGCTACTTGTAACATTGGCACATCATTAAAGTTGTCCCCGATCGCAATAGTATCTTCAATTGGTATATTGAAATAAGCAGCCATTTCTTGTAGACCGTTCCCTTTATGACCGTGCTTATCCATAATTTCTACATTAGTAGGAGCTGATGCCGTAACTGAAATATCAGTGTCTTCTTGTAACATGCTTAATAGCTGTGCACGATGCGCTGCATTAAATGTCAAAATGAAGAATTTAGATATTTCTAATTCTGGATTATTTACAACATCTTCGATTTTTTGGAAATCAGTAATTAAGTTTGATTTCTTTTGTTTTTCTGTAATTCTTTCAAGTTCTTCAAGTGTAACATCTAGTGCATGCTTGTTTTCTTCGAACGCTTGCATGACTTGATCTTGCCATGTATATGGAGAATAAACTCCTTTATTCGTATATAGCTTATAAGGAAAACCTTCAGATTCTAGTAATTTTGCAAGCTTGTATACTTTATCGTTTTGTAAACAACGCGAGTTAATTACTTTTCCATCCACATAAACAATTGCCCCATTGCTCGCTCCAACTGGAAGAGATAGTTTATATTCTTCCAATAATTTTAAAGCATCCTCTTTTGCACGACCAGAACAAATCATGACTATATGACCAGCCTCTTTTGCAGTTTGGATAGCTTGTAAGTTCTCCTTGGAGATTTCAAGATTAGATGATAGTAGCGTACCATCCATATCTAATGCGATTAATTTCAAAATGACCACCTCTTTGCTTTTATTATACATAGTTATATAGAGGAAACATATAAACTTATCTTGGAAAGATCGTATTTTATCTTGCGTGAACCGTCAGTAAAAAGTTGATAGGCGCCATCTTATTAATTTGAATATGCACTTTAATTTGTAATAAAAATAGAGGTAGGTATGAGGGTGTTTCGTTATATGACTGTAATATTACAATAACATTACAAACGTCAACTTAGTAGAAAGTGCATTAAAACAGGGGTTTTAAGGGTGTTTATAAAAAAACGTAAAAAAAGTGTAATAAAATTTACGTAATTATATTGCAACGTAACAATAGTTATGTTACATTAATGTTACAAACGTTACGTTAATAACTTTAATGTAACGCTAACATAAAAACTATGAAATAAACATTTCTTAGAAATTACATATAGATAACTTATTAAAAAGGAGGATACATAAAATGAAAGAGCAAGTATTACAAGTAACAAAAGGTGACTTCGTAGGATCAGCAAGTGGAGCAGTAGTATTAACAGCATTAATCGTATTTCTATCAAGCGTATTAGTATAATAGAAGTTTTGTAATAAAAGAAAAAGAGAGGAGAATGCAAAATGAAAGAGCAAGTATTACAAGTAACAAAAGGTGACTTCGTAGGATCAGCAAGTGGAGCAGTAGTATTAACGGCATTAATCGTATTTCTATCAAGCGTATTAGTATAATAGAAGTTTTGTAACAAAAGAAAATAGAAGGGAGAATGAAAGATATGAAAGAGCAAGTATTACAAGTAACAAAAGGTGATTTCGTAGGATCAGCAAGTGGGGCGGTAGTATTAACGGCATTAATCGTATTTCTATCAAGCGTATTAGTATAATAGAAGTTTTGTAACAAAAGAAAATAGAAGGGAGAATGAAAGATATGAAAGAGCAAGTATTACAAGTAACAAAAGGTGATTTCGTAGGATCAGCAAGTGGAGCAGTAGTATTAACGGCATTAATCGTATTTCTATCAAGTGTATTAGTATAATAGAAGTTTTAAATCATACAAAATGAAAGGAGAATGAGGAATATGAACAGTGAACAAGTAACAAAAACAGATTTATTAGGATCATTAGGTGGAGCGGTAGTATTAACATCATTTATTTTATTCCTTGCAAATGTATTAGTATGAGACATATAAATACAATCATTCAAAAAAAATAAAGACTCTAGCATATTAGTAAGTAGTTAATATGTTGGGGTCTTTTTTGTTTTCCTCTCCTATATACCTTCAAGTATGAATATTCCCTCCGTCATGTAAAGAGAAAAAAGTCGAATTTTATATGTAAGAAAAAAAGAGGAATTTGACAGAAAAGATAGAAAATTTTAAAGGTCAGAATTTGTTAGCTTGCTAACTAATTTCTATTAATTGATGTTGGAAGCGTTTTCGGTTGGTTTTAAGTATGAACCATTTAATCTATTTACAGGGGGATGAGGATTTTATGAAACAAAAATCTATGGATACGCTAGCTGCACAAATGGAGGACTTTTTTCCGGTACGTGATGTAGATCATTTGGAATTTTACGTAGGAAATGCAAAGCAATCAAGTTATTACCTCGCGAGAGCATTCGGGTTCAAAATTGTGGCTTACTCTGGATTAGAAACTGGTAACCGTGAAAAGGTATCTTATGTTCTTGTGCAAAAAAATATGCGTTTTGTTGTGTCTGGTGCTTTAAGTAGCGATAATCGTATCGCAGAATTTGTAAAGACACATGGTGATGGTGTAAAAGATGTTGCTTTACTTGTTGACGATGTTGACAAAGCATATTCGGAAGCTGTGAAACGTGGTGCCGTTGCAATTGCTCCACCTGTGGAATTAACAGACGAGAACGGTACACTGAAAAAAGCAGTTATTGGTACGTATGGTGATACAATTCACACGCTTGTAGAGCGTAAAAATTATAAAGGAACATTTATGCCAGGATTCCAACAAGTGGAGTTTAATATTCCATTTGAAGAGTCAGGTTTAATTGCTGTAGATCACGTAGTTGGTAATGTTGAGAAAATGGAAGAATGGGTTAGCTATTATGAGAATGTTATGGGCTTTAAACAAATGATTCATTTTGATGATGACGATATTAGTACAGAGTATTCAGCATTAATGTCGAAAGTTATGACAAATGGAAGTCGTATTAAGTTCCCTATTAACGAGCCAGCAGATGGAAAGAGAAAATCGCAAATTCAAGAATATCTAGAATTCTATAATGGAGCAGGTGTACAACATCTTGCTTTATTAACAAGCGATATCGTTAAAACAGTGGAAGCACTTCGTGAAAATGGCGTGGAGTTTTTAGATACACCTGATACTTATTATGATGAGTTAAGTGCGCGAGTTGGGAAAATTGATGAAGAAATTGATAGGTTAAAAGAATTAAAGATTTTAGTAGATCGCGATGAGGAAGGATACTTACTACAAATCTTTACGAAACCAATTGTAGATCGTCCAACTTTATTTATTGAAATTATTCAACGTAAAGGTTCTCGCGGATTTGGAGAAGGGAACTTTAAAGCATTATTTGAATCAATTGAAAGAGAACAGGAACGTCGCGGAAACTTATAAGATTTGTATCCACCAGCAAAAGTCTCTTTGCTGGTGGAAATTTCATTTTCATAGGGAGGAATCATGATGAAATTTGTTACATTTCGTCTTCCTTCGAAAGAAATGCGAGCTGGATGGCTTGAAGGTGACAAAGTAATTGATATGAATCTTGCTAGTGATGGAAAATTACCTTCTTCTATGTTCGCCTTTTTAGAGAAAGCGGATGAGTATGTAGAAGTATTGCGTAATATGGAGAATCCGGAAAAGGGTATATATTCCTTAGAGGAAGTGCAATTAGCGGCGGCAATTCCTAATCCGAGTAGTATTCGGGATTTTTACGCGTTTGAACAGCATGTAAAAACGGCCCGCGGCCGGAGAGGGCTAGAGGTTGTACCTGAATGGTACGATATCCCGGTTTTTTATTTTACGAACCATCGTGCTGTAATTGGTCCAGATGATTTTGTAATTGGTCCGAAGAAATCTAAAAAGCTTGATTATGAGTTAGAGATCGCTTGCGTAATTGGGAAAGAAGGAAGAAATATTTCTCGTGAGCAAGCAGAGGAATACATTTTTGGTTATTGTATTATGAACGACTGGAGTGCAAGGGACTTACAAGCAACAGAAATGAAGGTAGGACTTGGTCCAGCAAAAGGAAAAGATTTTGCAACTTCATTAGGAGCACACCTTGTTACGAAAGAGGAATTGGATGTTTATCGTAACGGTGACCGTTATGAGTTAGAGATGACTGCTCATGTAAATGGAAAGCTATTATCAAAGGGGAACTTCCAAGATATTTACTATACATTTGCTGAAATGATTGAACGTGCTTCGGAAGACGTTACGTTATATCCAGGCGATGTGATTGGTTCTGGGACAGTAGGAACCGGTTGTGTTTTAGAACTGGGTACGGAAGAGTGGCTGCAAGATGGGGATGTTGTAGAACTTACGATTACTGGTTTAGGTACGTTACGTAATACGGTCAAAAAAGAAATGGAAGCAGGTGATGGGCATGTTTTATCGTCACATGGGGGAGCTACCTCATAAACGACATGTACAATTCCGTAAAAAAGATGGGTCGCTTTATCGCGAACAGGTAATGGGAACAAAAGGTTTTTCTGGTACGCAATCTATTTTGTACCATCATTATATGCCAACGGAAGTAGGTCATGCGGCATTATCTCATTCTTGTCAGTTACAGTATGAAGAAGATGTAGCTCTTGCTCATCGTCATTTTCGCACGAAAGAAAATAAAAAAACTGGCGATGCAGTAAGCGGAAGGAATTTTATGCTTGGGAATGAGGATTTATTAATTGGAGTAGTGGCTCCAACAGAAAAAATGGACTATTTCTACCGTAATGGTGATGGTGATGAAATGTTATTTGTTCATTACGGAACAGGGAAAATTGAAACGATGTTTGGAACGATTCACTATCGAAAAGGTGATTATGTAACAATCCCAATTGGAACGATTTATCGTGTTATTCCAGATGAGGGAGAGACTAAGTTTCTTGTTGTAGAGGCAAATAGTCAAATCACAACGCCGCGTCGTTATCGGAATGAATATGGACAATTGTTAGAGCATAGTCCGTTTTGTGAGAGAGATATTCGTGGTCCTGAAAAATTAGAGACGTATGATCAAAAAGGTGAGTTTGTCGTAATGACAAAGTCGCGAGGCTATATGCATAAACATGTTTTAGGGCACCATCCGTTAGATGTTGTTGGTTGGGATGGCTATTTATATCCGTGGGTCTTTAATGTAGAGGACTTTGAACCAATCACAGGTCGTATTCATCAGCCACCTCCAGTACATCAAACTTTCGAAGGTCACAATTTCGTTATTTGTTCTTTCGTACCACGTTTATACGACTATCATCCAGAATCTATTCCGGCACCATATTATCATAGTAACGTGAATAGTGATGAAGTACTGTACTATGTAGAAGGAAACTTTATGAGCCGGAAAGGTGTGGAAGAAGGTTCTATTACACTTCATCCGAGCGGAATTCCTCATGGGCCGCATCCTGGGAAAACAGAGGGAAGTATAGGGAAGAAAGAAACACTTGAACTAGCTGTTATGATAGACACGTTCCGTCCGCTTCGTATTGTAAAGCAAGCACATGAAACAGAAGATGAAAAATATATGTATAGCTGGATTGAAGAAGGTTCACATACTGTGAAATAGGTAAAAAGAGGCATGCTCAATAAGTGAGCATGCTTCTTTTGTGGAATCGACATGTATAATAATACCAAAAAAAATTACGGAAAGATATATAGAAACAACGATAAGGATATTGTATGTTCCGAAAGATTTCTACTTATTTCGACAAAAGTATTGACTGGGGAAAGTGCAATGAGTAAAATAAAAAAGCGAATTAAAAATTTTCAGAAAATTTAAAACTTGGAGGAGCATGCTATGAAGCAAATTTTTCAAAAGAAGCCTATTGCAAAGCTAATGCAAGAGAGTAAGCAAAAGACGTTAGCAAGAACATTGGGTGCATTGGATTTAACTATGCTTGGAATCGGGGCAATTGTTGGAACAGGTATTTTTGTTCTAACGGGCGTGGTAGCAGCAAAACATTCTGGGCCAGCTATTATATTATCATTTGCGATAGCCGCGTTAGCCTGTGCCTTTGCTGCATTTTGTTATGCTGAATTCGCTTCTTCAGTTCCTGTCTCAGGCAGTGTGTATACGTACACATATGCGACGATGGGAGAGGTATTCGCATTTTTAATTGGATGGGACTTAATGCTTGAGTATTTACTCGCTACATCTGCTGTAGCAAACGGTTGGTCCGCTTATTTTCAATCTTTATTAAAGGGATTTGGGATCCATATTCCTACCATTCTCTCCTCGGCCCCTGGTACAGGAAAGGGTGGAATAATTGATTTGCCTGCGGTTCTAATTATTTTAGTAATGACAGTTCTTTTATCTAGAGGTGTTCGTGAAAGTGCACGAATAAATAACATTATGGTGTTTATTAAATTAGCGGTTGTTCTCATATTTATCTTTGCTGGTTTTAATTATGTAAAACCTGAAAATTGGACACCTTTTATGCCGTTTGGCTTAGATGGTGTAATGGCTGGAGCTGCTACAGTGTTTTTTGCATTCATAGGGTTTGATGCAGTTTCAACGGCAGCAGAAGAAGTGAAACGTCCACAACGTGATTTACCAATTGGCATTATTGCATCTTTATTAATTTGTACGGTTCTTTATATTGTTGTTTCACTTATTTTGACAGGAATTGTTCCATACGGACAGTTAAATATATCAGATCCAGTTGCTTTTGCACTTCAATTTATTGGACAAGATAGTTTAGCGGGAGTAATTTCAGTAGGAGCAATTACAGGAATCACAACAGTAATGTTAGTTATGATGTATGGGCAAGTACGTGTTTCGTATGCAATGAGTAGAGATGGATTATTGCCGAAGCGCCTTGCTAAAGTCCATCCAAAATTTAAAACACCATTTTTAAATACATGGACAACAGGAATTATTGCAGCACTTATTTCAGGATTAATAGATTTAAATGTGTTAGCGCATCTTGTAAATATGGGGACTTTATCAGCCTTTGCACTTGTAGCTGTTGCTGTTATTGTAATGAGAAGAACTCATCCGGATTTACCAAGAGCATTTAAGGCACCACTTGTACCATTTTTACCAGCATTAACGGTGATTTTTTGTTTATATTTAATGCTTCAGTTATCCGGAACTGCTTGGATTAGTTTTGGGGTATGGATGGTTATCGGTATTGCGGTTTACTTCTTATATAGCCGAAAACATAGTGCTTTAAATAATAGTAAAGACGAAGAAGATGCAGCGAATTTATAAGTTGAAAAATCCATTCTAATTCTGTTAGGATGGATTTTTAGTTCTGAAAATTTACATTTTTCTGATTGTGTATATAATATAATTGTTGGGGAACTGAGGGGGGAATGTATGAAAAATACGTGGCGTGAGTTAAGGGAGATGGACCGAAACATATGGATTCGGTTTATTGGCGAAACGTTAAATGGAATTGCAATGATGATGTTGATGCCTTTTTTTGCCCTATATTTAAAAGATAAGGTGGATTCGTTATTGGAAGTAGGGGTTATTATGGCACTTTCTCCGATTGCCGCAAGTTTCGGTTCTCTTCTTGGTGGGAGGATTGCTGATATATATGGAAGAAAGCCAATAATGATTTTTTCAATGGTGAGTAATGCTTTGTTCATGCTAGGTTTTTTATTTATAGAAGGATTTATTCCTTATGCTATTTTATCTATTTTTTTAGGGCTCAGTAATTCATTATTCCATCCCGCTGCATCAGCAATGGTTGCGGATGTAACAGCACCTGAAAAAAGAACAGAAGCATATGGTTTATTACGAATGGGGCACAATATAGGTGCTGCAATTGGCCCGATAATGGGTGCTTCAGTAGTTATGTTGTCGAAGAACCTTGTGTTTATTATTGCCTCGTCTACGATGTTATTTTATGCATTACTTGTATTCATTCTTATTCAAGAGACAATGCCAAAGAGTGCGACTAAAGAAGAGAATAAAGAAAAGGAATCAGAGGCGGTTTGGAAAATTGTAATGAGAGATAAGGCACTAATGATTTATTTGTTAGCAGGTATCATTATTTCGATGGGATTTTCTCAAACAGAGGGCATGTTGCCGCTGCACTTTGATAATGAAATGAAAGGTATTTTTGGAACTAACAATCCATATCCATATTTAATGGCTTTAAATGGACTATTAGTTGTGTTGTTCCAATTTCAAATTTCAAAATGGGCCACAGATAAACCTGTCGGAAAGACGATGTTATATGGTGCATGTTTGTTCGGTGTTGGTTTGTTCTTTATAGGATGGTTACCGAAGTGGTTTGGAGAATTTGATGCAAATGCTACGATTATTTTAATAACGTTGCTGTTCGTTTATGCTATATATACGTTAGGTGAGATGATTATGTCGCCTGTACAGATGACGTTTGTAGCGAATTTGGCCCCTGAGCACTTGAGAGGGACTTATATGGGAGCTGCCAGTTTGCAGTGGATTACAGGAGGCGCATTCGGTCCACTTCTTGGCGGTTTTTTATTGGATCGATTACTTGGTCACTTTCTATTTACAATTTTAGCTGTAGGATGTGTAGTTGCAGGTATTGTATATGTTTCTTTAGATCGTCTCGTTGAGCAAAGGCAAAAAGGCACACTGACCAAACAGTCTTCTTAATGAGTAGATGACATACACAAAAAGGGGATTTCTACATATTTTAGGTACATAACTAGATTGGATTACAATTTTATCCCGCTATTTATGGGCAGTAAGACTTCCACCTCAAAATTCGGCGGGAGATAACTGTCCGATTGGTGCGGGCTGATAATTAGTGGGGATGGCCCCTCGTTAATTAAAGTTTCACTGTATTTTAGAATTTAATTTTGTATATTTATGAAGAAAGTTAAGTAGAAAAAGTATAGAAAACCAATAAGTGGTGTCATTTAATTATTTGTGGAAGTTACATTTTATTTCAAATAGGAACTACCTATTTTTATAAAAAGTGCTAAAATAGAAAAATGAAAACAATTGGTTAGGGTGATTTCAGTGACAAAAATTAAATTAGGTTTATTATATGGTGGAAAATCAGCTGAGCATCAAGTTTCGCTACAAACGGCTCTTGCTGCTATTAAAGCATTAAATCAAGATAAATTCGAGATTCATCCAATTTATATTACAGAACAAGGTCAATGGGTGCGCGGTGAGCGTATTGAAGGTGAAGTAACAGATGTTGAAGTTCTAAAAATGAGCGGCGCGGAAAATGCGATTTCTCCGTTATCATTAAGTACAGAAATCATTCCATCTGCAGCTTCTGAGGAAAATGCTATTGACGTTATTTTCCCATTATTACATGGACCAAATGGTGAAGATGGAACGGTTCAAGGATTATTAGAATTAATGAACATTCCTTATGTAGGAAATGGTGTTCTAGCATCAGCTGCTGGTATGGATAAAGTTGTTATGAAAAACATCTTTGCAGAAGCTGGATTGAAACAAGCGAAGTATGCATCGTTTATTCGTAGTGCATGGGAAAAAGATCGTGAAACAGCATATGAAAAAGTAGAAGAAGTTTTAGGATATCCTTGCTTCGTAAAACCAGCAAACCTTGGTTCAAGTGTTGGTATTAATAAGTGTAAAAATCGTGAAGAGCTTGAGAATGCATTTGAAGAGGCATTCCAATTTGATCGCAAAATTATTGTAGAAGAAAATATTGTTGGACGTGAAGTAGAAGTTGGTGTATTAGGTAATGATGAACCGAAATGTTCAGTTGTAGGTGAAATCGTACCGAAAAAGGACTTCTATGATTATAAGTCGAAATATATCGATGGCGATACAGCATTAATTATTCCGGCTGAAATGACAGAAGAAGAGTCTAATGTCATTAAGCGAGATGCAATTATTGCATTCCAATCGTTAGATAGTGCTGGCTTAACAAGAGCTGATTTCTTCTTAACGAAAGACGGAGAAGTATATATTAACGAAGTGAATACGATGCCAGGGTTTACGCCGTTTAGTATGTTCCCTCTACTATGGCAACATACTGGATTACCGTATCCGGAATTAATTGAAGAGCTAATTCGTTTAGCGATTGAGCGTCACGAAGAAAAACAAAAAATTAAATATACAATCTAACAAAAAAGGAGGAAGCACTATTCGCAGGAATAGTGCTTCCTCTATGTAAGGAGTGTTCTCATGATAAATCGAACGTTAAAACAAGTAGAACAGATGGTAAATGGTACGGGATTAGCAGAGCAATATGAGGGAATTACTATACAAGGAGTCTCTATTGATACGAGAAAAATTGAAAATGGAAACTTATATGTTCCGATTCAAGGTGAACGTTTCGATGGACATGCTTTTGTAGATAAAGCCGTTGAAAATGGAGCTGTGGCGACATTATGGATGAAAGATGTAGCAAATCCACCTGAGAATCTTCCCGTTATTTTTGTGGAAGACACGTTATCAGCATTACAAATGTTAGCGAAAAACTATCGCAATCAATTGGATGTGAAAGTTATTGGTGTGACAGGGAGTAACGGTAAAACATCTACAAAAGATATTGTAACAAGTCTTCTTGCGACTAAATTCAAAGTTCAAAAAACAGAAGGAAACTTTAATAACCATATTGGGTTACCTCTTACTATTTTAAACTTAGAAGAAAATACAGAAGTAGCTGTATTAGAGATGGGTATGTCCAGCCGAGGGGAAATTGAATTCTTATCTAAGTTAGCACGTCCAAATGCAGCTATCATTACGAACATTGGTGAGGCACATTTAATGGACTTAGGCTCTCGTGAAGCAATTGCTGAAGCGAAATTAGAAATTGTGACAGGATTACAAGAAGGTGGAGTATTCGTATATAACGGAGATGAGCCATTATTAACAAATCGTGTTCCTGAAATGAATTTAATAGCTGAAACAGTTACGTTTGGTGATGCTAGAGCAAATGATTACTATCCAACGACTGTAACATTACAGGCAACTGGGACACATTTTAAAATGAATAGAGAAGAAAATATTTCATTCTACTTACCAGTATTAGGAAAACACAATGTGTACAATACGCTTGCTTCAATGGCAATTGCGAAATATTTTGGTGTAACGTGGGAAGAGATGAAAGAAGGTTTAGTAACACTTCAAATGACAGGCATGCGTATGGAAATTGTAAAAACAAATAGTGGTTTAACAATTATCAATGATGCTTATAATGCAAGTCCAACGGCTATGGAAGCAGCGTTCCACCTAATGAATGGTTTAGATGGATTTGCTAAAAAAATTGTTGTACTTGGTGATATGCTAGAACTTGGTGATCAAGAAGTACAATTCCATTATGAGGTAGGTAAATTAATCGATCCAGCAAAAATCTCATATGTGTTCACATATGGTAAATTAGGGGCTCAAATTGCTGAAGGAGCGAAAATTAATTTCCCTATTGAGCGTGTAAAAGCGTATGATAATAAAGAGGAGCTAGTAAAAGAGTTACAAGCAGTAGTTGATGTGAAAGATGTTGTATTAATAAAAGCATCTCGCGGCATGAAATTGGAAGAAGTAATTACGATGTTGAAATAATTGGTGTATATAAATAGGGATGATAGATGCGAAAATAGAAGAAACTTATAATAAGCGCTTACAGTAAATATAAAAAAATAAAAGTGAAGAAAAAAACTCTGAATATGAAAATAAGGTAACAGTTGGGTTTGCTTTTTGCACATACAAAACTTATAATTGATAAAGTGTAATAACGTTTAGAAGTATTTTCGCGAAGAATATACGCCCGTTTATATACGTGAGCATTCAGGAAAAGGGCTTTTCCGCAAATTCGGAAAACGCCTTTTTTTAAATGATAAGTATAGGATAGAAAAGGAGAAGTAACATTGACAACATTTCGAGAATTAGGATTAAGTGAGTCTTTACTACAATCTGTTGAAAGTATGGGCTTTGAAGAGGCTACGCCGATTCAAGCTGAAACAATTCCACATGCATTGCAAGGTAAGGATATTATTGGGCAAGCGCAAACAGGTACAGGGAAAACAGCAGCATTCGGATTACCACTATTAGATAAAGTGGATACAAATAAAGAAGCAGTTCAAGGTATTGTTATCGCGCCAACGCGTGAATTAGCAATTCAAGTTGGAGAAGAGCTGTACAAAATTGGTAAACATAAACGCGTTCGTATTTTACCAATCTATGGTGGTCAAGATATTAACCGCCAAATTCGTGCTCTAAAAAAACACCCACACATTATTGTTGGTACGCCGGGTCGTATTTTAGATCATATTAACCGTAAAACACTTCGCTTACAAAACGTAGAGACAGTTGTTCTTGACGAAGCGGATGAAATGTTAAACATGGGCTTCATTGAAGATATTGAAGCGATTTTAACAGATGTGCCAGATACACATCAAACATTATTATTCTCAGCGACAATGCCAGATCCAATCCGTCGTATTGCTGAGCGTTTCATGACTGAGCCTCAACACATTAAAGTAAAAGCAAAAGAAGTAACAATGCCAAACATTCAGCAGTTCTATTTAGAAGTGCAAGAAAAGAAAAAGTTTGACGTGTTAACACGCTTATTAGATATTCAATCTCCAGAGCTTGCAATCGTATTCGGTCGTACAAAGCGTCGTGTTGATGAATTATCAGAAGCATTAAACTTACGTGGTTATGCAGCAGAAGGTATTCACGGTGACTTAACACAAGCGAAGCGTATGTCTGTATTACGTAAATTTAAAGAAGGTGCTATTGAAGTTCTTGTTGCAACAGACGTTGCTGCACGTGGTCTTGATATTTCAGGCGTAACACATGTATATAACTTCGATATCCCACAAGATCCAGAATCATACGTTCACCGTATCGGTCGTACTGGCCGTGCAGGTAAAAAAGGTATTGCAATGTTATTTGTAACACCACGTGAATCAGGACAATTAAAAAATATCGAGCGCACTACAAAACGTAAAGTTGATCGTATGGAAGCACCGACACTTGACGAGGCATTAGAAGGTCAACAACGTTTAATCGCTGAAAAACTTCAAAGCACAATTGAAAATGATAATTTATCATACTACAAGCGTATTGCAGAAGAAATGTTAGAAGAGAATGATTCTGTAACAGTAGTAGCTGCTGCTTTAAAAATGATGACAAAAGAGCCAGATACAACTCCAATCGCTTTAACGTCAGAACCACCAGTTGTTTCAAGAGGTGGCGGTTCTAAAAAACGCGGCGGTAACGGAGGCGGATACCGTGATGGTAACCGTAATCGTAGTCGTGACGGACGCGGCGGTGGCGATGGTCGTAACCGCGATCGCAATCGTGATGGTGGTAGCCGTGGTGGCGATGGCCGTAACCGTGATCGCAATCGTGATGGTGGTAGCCGTGGTCGTAAAGGTGAAGGTCAAGGTCGCCCTGGATCTTCAAATGGACGTGGCGAAAGAAAACATCATAGCCGTCCACAAGCTTAATAAAAAAGAGAATGCCCTTTGCTGGCATTCTCTTTTTTTATTTCTGTAATTGTACATACTACATAATAACTTGTGTAGAAAAGAGGTGCTACATGCTTGTAAGACTTGGATATGTTGCGATGAGTGTACATTTAAAGAATGCATCTCCATCTCAAACGATGACATATGCGCAGTTTCAACGAATTGGTGATCGAGAGGCTGCAATTCGTAAACTCGAAAGAATTGCTAATTCGAATTTAGAAAATTGTTTACGGTTATTAAAGCATAATAAAGGGCATGACATATCTTTCTTTCGGCTTAGTTCCAAGCTTGTTCCTTTAGCGAATCATGAGGAGTTGTTAGAGTGGAACTATATTCGCCCCTTAAAAGAAAATTTAAAAGTACTAGGTGATTACGCTATTCGAATGAATATGCGTATTGATTTTCATCCAGATCATTTCGTTGTGCTGAATTCACCTGAAGAGAATATTTTTAAACAATCTGTAAAGACATTGCAGATGCATAAAAAATTATTAAAAGGTATGGGGATTGAACATAAGCAACGATGCGTATTACATGTGGGTGGAGGTTATAAAGATAAGGAACTCGCATTAGAACGCTTTATAGAAAATTGGTCAAGTGTTCCAAGAAGTATCCAAGAGATGGTCATATTAGAAAATGATGATACGACCTTTTCTTTAGAAGAAACATTGTATTTAGGTGAAAAATTAGATATTCCAGTCGTGTTTGATTTGCATCACCATATGATGAATAATGATCGAGAAGATTGGCATGAAGATTGGGCGCGTGTTGTACATACGTGGGAATCGTCTTTGTTACCAGTGAAAATGCACATTTCTAGTCCTAGAGAGGGAAAAGACCCGAGAGCGCATGCGGACTTTATTGATGTAGATACTTTTTTATCTTTTTTAAAAAAGATAAAGGGAAGTGTTTCGCAAATTGATTGTATGATTGAGGCGAAGAAGAAGGATGAGTCTTTATTTCAACTAATGAGAGATTTAAGTAAACAAACAGATGTAGAAATTGTCGATGGTGCGAGCTTTTATATTAAATAAGCTCTGCACCATCGAATTTTTTTGTTAATAAAGGAGTGCAAATACCACCAATAATCAATCCTGTTAAATGGCTTATAGGGTTAGCGGAGGGATTGAAGAAAGTGAATAGTAGTAATATACATATCATGATTGAAAAAATAGCAATGTCTCTTGGATTGGAAGAACGATATCGACTATACAATAGAAATAATTGTGCACCTAGCAATCCGAAAATACCACCAGATGCCCCGGCATGAATATATTCAAGAGGCATAATGAGATAAGAAGAAATATTTCCAAGAATGCCAGAAAGGAAAAAAATAATGATGAAAGAAAAGTGCCCTAGTTGTTTTTCAATAGAAGAGCCAAGCACAAATAAACAAATACTATTAGAAAGGAAATGTTGTAAGTCTACATGTACAAGTAAGGAAGTTATGAGACGCCACCATTCTCCTTTAGCGATATATTCATTGTAGGATGCCATGGGAAAGAGAAGAAAGTCGCCTAACATAATCGTGACTAATTGTATGAGAAGTAAAGTGATGACGACTGGTTGTAAGGAAATGCGGGCAGAAGGTATTAGCATGTTGTGAGTATCACTCCTTTTGCATCAGAAAGATTCTCTGTTATTCTTACAATATGAAAAAAGAAAGCTAAATAGAAGAAGGGGATTTTGAAATGATTGTAGGGATTGGAATCGATATTATTGAATTGAATCGAATTGAAAAAATGCTAGATGGAAAACTTAAATTTATGGAGCGTATTTTAACTGAAAGTGAACGTAATGTTGCTAAGGACCTGAAGGGAAGTCGCCTTACAGAGTTTGTAGCTGGAAGATTTGCAGCGAAAGAGGCGTATTCAAAAGCGGTAGGAACTGGTATTGGAAAAGAAGTAAGTTTTTTAGATATTGAAGTAAGGAATGATGATAGAGGTAAGCCGATTCTCGTTACAAGTACAGAGCATATTGTTCATTTATCAATTAGTCATAGTAAGGAATTTGCTGTTGCTCAAGTTGTTTTAGAAAGCTCGTCACGCTAGTCTGCATATTTTATATCTTTGTCTCATATATTTGATGTAGCGATAAGGAAGGTACATCTTCCATTCATTTATAGGGGCAAAGGGGCTGAAGTGATGAAAAGGCGTCTGTTTTTAGTTCTTGTCGGTTTATTAACCGTTTTTGTGTTGGCGGGTTGTATGGAAAAGAAACAAGATGATGTTGTGAGAGATTTAGAGGCGAAAGTAAAAGGGATGAAAAGTTATCAAGCTGAAGCAAAGTTATCTATTAAAACAGGGAATGAGCCTCAGGAGTACAAGGTAGAAATATGGCATAAGGAACCTTCTTTTTATCGTGTGAATTTGCAGAATGCGAAAAAAGATCAAAGCCAAATTATTTTAAGAAATGAAGAAGGGGTATTTGTATTAACGCCAGCACTTAATAAGAGTTTCCGTTTCCAAAGTGATTGGCCGCAAAATAGTAGCCAGGCTTATTTATATGAATCCCTTGTGAGAGATATTTTGCAGGATAAGAAAAACCTTACTTTTGAAAAAACAGATAAGTATTATATTTTTAAAACAAAAACAAACTATCAACATCAAAACATGTTGCCGAAACAAGAGATTACATTGAAGAAAAGTGATTTAACACCAGTTTCGGTGAAGTTAATGGATAATGATCAAAATGTTCTTGTGAAAGTAGATTTCTCAAAAGTGAAATTTGATGCGAAATTTGATAAAGGTGCATTTGATACGAAACAAAATATGTCTAGAGCGCAAGTAGATGTTCAAACAACAGCGAAAGAAGACAAACCATTTGCTATTTTGTATCCGCGTGATACGCCGCAAGGTATGGTTTTGAAAGATGAAAAAGAGTTAAAGACAGACAGTGGCAAGCGTGCGATACTCACATACACTGGAAGTAAGAAATCCTTTACTTTGATACAAGAAAAGGCAAAAGTTGCAGAGGCTTCGTCAGCGATAAGTGTGAGCGGAGAATTGGTTGATCTTGGCTTTACAATTGGGGCATTGACGAAAGATTCTTTAACGTGGTCGCATAACGGAGTAGAATATATGCTCGTGTCTAAAGGTTTAGAGCCGAAGGAGCTATTAATGGTTGCTCGTTCAGTTACAGAAAAGCAAGTGAAGTAAACTTCTTAGACGTGGTGATATATGTGCACCACGTCTTTTCTTAGTTTGAAGGGTGGATTTCATAAAAGAAGCATATAAAAGAATAAGCTTCGCATATCGTGTATAAGGAAGTGTATTTATGGAAGAAGCACCATTTTACCGTGACACTTGGGTGGAAGTGGATTTAGATGCGATCTATAACAATATTACACACATTAAAGATTTCATTCCAAGTGATGTAGAGATTTTTGCTGTAGTCAAGGCGAATGCATATGGACACGATTATGTACCGGTAGCTAAAACGGCATTAGAAGCAGGGGCGACAAGGTTAGCGGTTGCCTTTTTAGATGAAGCTCTAGTGCTTCGAAGGGCTGGTATTACTGTGCCGATTTTAGTGTTAGGTCCTTCCCCGCCTCGTGATGTCAATGTAGCTGCTGAAAATGATGTAGCATTAACTGTTTTTCAAAAAGAATGGGTGGATGAAGCGATCAAACTTTGGGATGGTTCATCTACAATGAAATACCACATTAATTTCGATAGTGGTATGGGAAGAATTGGAATACGCGAACGGAAAGAATTAAAAGGGTTTTTAAAAAGTTTAGAAGGTGCGCCATTTTTAGAACTAGAAGGAGTTTATACACATTTTGCAACAGCGGATGAGGTGGAGACTTCTTACTTTGATAAGCAATATAACACATTTTTGCAGCAGTTAAGTTGGTTGAAAGAGTTCGGAGTGGATCCTAAGTTTGTCCATACAGCTAATAGTGCTGCAACGCTACGTTTTCAAGGGATTACATTTAATGCAGTACGAATTGGCATTGCGATGTATGGGTTATCTCCGTCTGTAGAAATACGCCCTTTTTTACCGTTTAAATTAGAACCAGCACTATCACTGCATACGAAAGTTGCTCATATTAAACAGGTGATTAAAGGGGATGGGATTAGTTATAACGTCACTTACCGAACGAAAACGGAAGAATGGATTGCAACTGTTGCGATTGGATATGCAGATGGATGGCTTAGAAGATTACAAGGGTTCGAAGTGCTTATAAATGGTAAAAGGGTACCGATTGTAGGTCGAGTAACAATGGATCAATTCATGATACACCTTCCTTGTGAAGTGCCGCTTGGTACGAAAGTTACACTCATTGGAAAACAAGGTGATGAGTATATTAGTGCTACTGAGGTTGCTGAATATTCTGGGACTATTAATTATGAAATTATTGCAACGATAAGCTTCCGAGTGCCGAGAATATTCATACGGCACGGCAAGGTTGTAGAAGTAATCAATTATTTGAACAATATATAGAAGGTAGTATGGTTTGCTTCTTGTCATTTGAGAGGACTGTTCATTGGTTAAGAATAAGCTCATTTTTGATGAGAAGCTTTTTACTTATCATTACTTTTAACATAATTTAACGTGAATTTTGCTGGGAAACTCTTTCGTTTCTTGTTTGTAATAAGATAAAAATAAAAGAATATGAATTTTTTGTTTGTGAATTGGAAAACATAAGCAAGGAATAAGGAAGTCTTTGCAACAGGCTCCATACAATGGTATTATTACAATAGGTGTCATATATATATTTGGGTGTGTAGTTGACGGTGGAGGTGTATTTTTGTGTCCGAATCAAGTGTAACTACTGAAATCGTGGTTCGGTTGCCAAAGCAAATGGTAACGGAATTGGACGGAATTGGAAAACAAGAGAATAAGAATCGCCATGAACTAATTTGCCAGGCAACACAACTGTTATTGCGTCAACATAAGACGAAGAAACGCTACCAACATGAATCAATGCGACGTGGGTACATTGAAATGGGAAAAATTAATCTTGGTATTGCATCGGAAGCTTTCTTAGCAGAGTATGAAGCAGCTCATACAGTAGAACGCTTAGTTAGCGGGGGGTAATATTTTGATTGTAAAACGCGGCGACGTGTATTTTGCAGACCTTTCCCCAGTTGTTGGTTCTGAGCAAGGAGGCGTTCGTCCGGTTCTTGTCATTCAAAATGACATCGGAAATCGTTTTAGTCCAACGGTGATTGTAGCGGCTATTACTGCACAGATTCAAAAAGCTAAATTACCCACTCATGTGGAAATTGATGCGAAAAAGTACGGTTTTGAGAGAGATTCTGTTATTTTACTTGAGCAGATTCGAACAATCGATAAGCAGCGCTTAACGGACAAAATCACTCACTTAGATGAAGTGATGATGATTCGTGTAGATGAAGCGCTACAAATTAGTTTAGGACTAATAGATTTTTAAATCGGCAGTTTAAGTTGCTCTCTTTACAGGGCAACTTTTTTTTATTATAGAGGAGGTTACGGTTGTATATGGAAATGGTAGATAATCGACAAGCGTTAATGAAAATGTTAGTGAAGGAATTAGGCTTTACCGAAAAGCAAGTTCGTCATGTTATTCAATTAACAGAAGAAGGTAACACAGTTCCATTTATTGCTCGTTACCGAAAAGAATGGACAGGCTCTTTAGATGAAGTGCAAATTCGTACAATTTTAGAGAGATGGCAATATATGATGCAGCTTGAAGATAGGAAAGAAGAGGTTCTTCGTCTTATTGATGAGAAGGGGAAACTGACAGGAGAGTTACGTCAGCAAATTGTTAAAGCTGTAAAGTTGCAAGAAGTAGAAGATTTATATCGTCCATATAAAGAGAAAAGAAGAACGAAAGCAACGATTGCAAAAGAAAAAGGACTAGAGCCGTTAGCTGAATGGTTATTGTTATATAAGAAAGAAGATCCAAATCAGAAGGCAGTGGAGTTTATTAACGCAGAGAAAGAAGTGCAATCTGCAGAAGAAGCATTACAAGGTGCCCAAGACATTATTGCAGAAATCGTTTCAGATGAAGCAGCTTATCGTAGTTGGATTCGGAATGTTACTTTTAGAAAAGGTGTTATGTCTTCGTCCGTAAAAGATGAAGAGAAAGATGAAAAGAATATATATGAAATGTATTACAGTTATGAAGAACCGTTGCAGAAAGTAGTACCGCATCGTGTATTAGCGATGAATCGCGGTGAGAAAGAAGATATATTGAGAGTTTCTGTTGTTCCACCAGTAGATGAGATAGTAACTTTCTTATATAAGAGAGTAATTCGTGATAACGATTCTAAAAGTGCACATTATGTAAAGTTAGCAATTGAGGATGGTTATAAACGATTAATTCAATCCTCCATTGAAAGAGAGATTCGAAAAGAATTAACAGAAACAGCTGAGGAACAAGCGATACATATTTTTTCTGAGAACTTACGTAATTTGTTATTACAACCTCCAATGAAAGGAAAGGTTGTGTTAGCTTTAGATCCTGCATATAGAACGGGTTGTAAATTAGCTGTTGTAGATGATACGGGGAAGGTTCTATATATTGATGTTATTTATCCGCATCCACCTGTTCGTAAATATGAAGATGCAAAAATGAAAGTTCTTTCTATTATAGATAAATATCAAGTTGAAATGATTGCGATTGGGAATGGTACAGCTTCTAGAGAATCGGAAGAATTTATAGTTGATGTATTACAAAATGTGAAACAAGAAGTCTTCTATATTATTGTGAACGAAGCTGGTGCGAGTGTGTATTCGGCCTCCGATTTAGCTCGTGAGGAATTTCCGAATTTACAGGTTGAAGAAAGAAGTGCTGTTTCTATTGGGAGACGTCTGCAAGATCCACTTGCTGAACTTGTGAAGATTGATCCTAAATCAGTTGGGGTTGGACAATACCAACATGATGTATCTCAAAAGAGGTTGAATGAATCATTAACATTTGTAGTAGAGACGGCAGTTAACCAAGTCGGTGTGAATGTAAATACAGCTTCAGTTGCGTTATTGCAATATGTTTCGGGTTTATCGAAAACTGTTGCGAAAAATATTGTGGCAAAGCGTGAAGAAGAAGGGAAATTTACAAAACGAACAGACTTAAAGAAAATACCGCGTCTAGGTGCGAAGACATATGAACAATGCATAGGTTTCTTACGTATATTAGAAGGGGCAAATCCGTTAGATCGAACGGGTATTCATCCAGAACAATATAAAAATGTTGAATTGTTATTGAAGAGTCTAGGGTTATCAAAAGATGACGTAGGGCAATTGCAATTACAAAAGAGCTTAGAAGAAGTGGAGATTTCTAAGTTATCGCAAGAAACGGGAATTGGGGAGCCAACATTAGTTGATATTATAGATGCGCTCATTAGTCCAGAGCGAGACATGAGGGATGAGTTGCCTAAACCGCTTCTGAAAAAAGGGATTTTGAAATTAGAAGATTTAAAACGTGGTATGGAACTGGAAGGAACAGTTCGTAACGTTGTTGATTTTGGTGCTTTTGTTGATGTAGGTGTAAAACAAGATGGTTTAGTACATATTTCTAAACTAAGCAAACAGTATGTGAAGCATCCGTTAGATATTGTATCTGTCGGACAAATCGTCAAGGTATGGGTAGATGATATTGATACGAAAAAAGGTCGCGTTGCACTATCCATGTTGCCGATTGAATAGTAAGAGAAGAGAGCAGATGAAACTGCTCTTTTTTTATGGGATAAAACGTGTAATGGATTATGAGCTTTGATGTATTTTGCTATAATAAAACCAGCATTCATTTAGTAATTTAATTTGATACCGGTTTTTTTCAAAATATGCGCGTTGCATTTGTTTTTTTAGCCACGTAGGCATAGGAATCCCTCCTTGTTTAATCCTACTCTCAAAAATGTAAGGTACTATTGATGAGAGGTTGGTGAGTGGATTTCTATTCATGCTATATTTTTAGAAACCACGCTTCTTGAATGAGGATGGGTATATGTACTATTTAATATATGTGTAAGGGAGGAGAAAAGTGTAAAAATATTTTTTAGTTTAGGAGGAATGAGAGTGGATGAGCAAGAAATACAGCGTCTGGTGGAAGAAGTATCACTACAATACTTCGGAATGCCATTTTTACATAGAGCTATGTTCAATAGTAGGTTGCGTACAACTGGTGGACGTTATCTATTGAATACACACAACATTGAACTGAATTATCGATATTACGAAATGTATGGGAAAGAAGAGTTAGTCGGAATCATTAAACATGAGCTTTGTCATTATCACTTACATATTACAGGAAGGGGCTATAAGCACCGGGATAGAGATTTTCGTGAATTGTTAAAAGAAGTTGATGCGCCACGCTTCTGTAAACGAATAATTAATGAAGAGAAGGAAAAAAAGGTTTATACGTATGAATGTATGGGCTGTTTGCTTCAATATGTAAGAAGACGTCAAATAAATACAAAAAGATATGTCTGCGGAAAGTGTAAAGGGAAACTGAACCTGATAAAGAAAACATCTTGACAGCGAAAACGCAATCCAGTATATTATAAACATGTCACGTTTGTACAAGATGTTGAGAAAAAACATCTTGACTTACGATAAGAAATTTTATAAGATACAAATTGTCTTTATTATTCCGCAGTAGCTCAGTGGTAGAGCTATCGGCTGTTAACCGATCGGTCGTAGGTTCGAGTCCTACCTGCGGAGCCATACAGAGAAGTACCCAAGTGGCTCAAGGGGCTCCCCTGCTAAGGGAGTAGATCGCTAACGCGGTGCGAGGGTTCGAATCCCTTCTTCTCTGCCATACATACTGGCCCGTTGGTCAAGTGGTTAAGACACCGCCCTTTCACGGCGGTAACACGGGTTCGAATCCCGTACGGGTCACCACTTCGGAGGATTAGCTCAGCTGGGAGAGCACCTGCCTTACAAGCAGGGGGTCGGCGGTTCGATCCCGTCATCCTCCACCATATAAATTATATAAATAGTATCATCGCGGGGTGGAGCAGCACGGTAGCTCGTCGGGCTCATAACCCGAAGGTCGCAGGTTCAAATCCTGTCCCCGCAACCAAATGGTCCCGTGGTGTAGTGGTTAACATGCCTGCCTGTCACGCAGGAGATCGCCGGTTCGACCCCGGTCGGGACCGCCATTTTAACTTCTGCTATTTGGCAGTTGTTTTTTATTGGACATTATGTTACAATAGCATTTGTCTTTGAAAAGAAGATAAATATTTCGATGGGCTATAGCCAAGCGGTAAGGCAACGGACTTTGACTCCGTCATGCGCTGGTTCGAATCCAGCTAGCCCAGCCATTTACGAGCCATTAGCTCAGTTGGTAGAGCATCTGACTTTTAATCAGAGGGTCGAAGGTTCGAATCCTTCATGGCTCACTTTTGTTTTTTTTGCGCGGTCGTGGCGGAACGGCAGACGCGCTAGGTTGAGGGCCTAGTGGGGGAAACCCCGTGGAGGTTCAAGTCCTCTCGGTCGCATCAAAAAATCTTTTTAAAAAGTACTTGCATTTGAAAATGTAGTATGATAAGATAATTGAGTCGCCAAAATACAACGACGAAAAAACATCATGAATAAGCGCCCGTAGCTCAATTGGATAGAGCGTTTGACTACGGATCAAGAGGTTAGGGGTTCGACTCCTCTCGGGCGCGCCATAACGGGAAGTGGCTCAGCTTGGTAGAGCACCTGGTTTGGGACCAGGGGGTCGCAGGTTCAAATCCTGTCTTCCCGACCACGCGGGTGTAGTTTAGTGGTAAAACAAGAGCCTTCCAAGCTCTGGTCGAGAGTTCGATTCTCTTCACCCGCTTTTAGTTCTTTGAAAACTGAACGAAACAAACAACGTGAAACGTCAATTTTTATTTTTAGATGCTAGACAAACTAACTTTATTGGAGAGTTTGATCCTGGCTCAGGATGAACGCTGGCGGCGTGCCTAAT
>NZ_JBPPHF010000095.1:0-322 GCF_051294775.1 Bacillus pretiosus | reverse complement strand
GATTAAGTTCTACTTCGGTGTTCAAGATAATTCTTTACAACATAGTGAACAAAAGTTACTTACTATTAAAGAAGATATTATGAATCGTTTATAATATAAAGTAATTTTAAGTAGTAAGGAACGAAAGGGAGTGAAACCTCCCTTTTGTTTTATGTAAGGAAATAATCGTTATTGATTCTGACAGAAGAGAGGGTATGTTGTGATGAAAAAAGTAAGAAAAGCCATAATCCCAGCAGCTGGATTAGGAACACGTTTTTTACCAGCTACAAAAGCAATGCCAAAAGAAATGTTACCGATAGTAGATAAACCAACTATCCCATAC
>NZ_JBPPHF010000094.1:0-323 GCF_051294775.1 Bacillus pretiosus | reverse complement strand
ATGCAGAGCTCTTCGAAGATATTATTCAGGCGAAATTGGCCGGCGGTATTGTATTCATTTGGCAAGATGAATGGTTTAAATTCTCTTGGAATACATCTAAATATGATAATACGGAAGAACGCCCACATTGGAACAACGTACAAGTTCCTGAACAACATTTCGGTTTGCTATCATTTGAATCCCATACTATTAATGTCGATGGTGATACGAGTGATTGGAAAACAAAAACAAAAATTGGGGATAATAATATTAGAAAACCTGTTTGTGTTTTTTATTTGCGTTTTAAATAAAAAATTAAAAATAAAATATATATTGTATATAAT
>NZ_JBPPHF010000093.1:0-323 GCF_051294775.1 Bacillus pretiosus | reverse complement strand
GTATATTCATTCGTAACGGTATTGTAGTAATAAGCTTTTAATATATCTATATTTGCAACAGATAAAGTATCTTCTGTAAAAATGGCAACTTGCTCAGATTTTTTTATGTAATATAAATATCTTTCTTTATCAGTTGTAATGATTTTTTGATAAGATAAAATACGGTAACATTCATCTGTTTTATAATACACTTGATGTTTTTTTGAAAATGCAAGTGCATCTAAAATGACTTTTTCACATTTTTCATAATTACCATATGCGAGTATAATAATTGCTTCTTTTAAATATAATTGTATATGTGTAATAAGATCGATTTCTAAATT
>NZ_JBPPHF010000091.1:0-324 GCF_051294775.1 Bacillus pretiosus | reverse complement strand
TAGTAATCCCCTCCTTATACACCTTTATCATCAAATTTTCACACTTCTTTTATTAATACTCCTTTCTCTAGTTCCTCCGACTCAAAGACAATTGCGATCAATCCCTTTACCGTAGTCCTTTCAATAAATTCTCCCGTCTCCCAAAACACAGCCTGTCCCGCTTCCACCTTCACATTTTCTTTATCTGCTCCGCATACATATCCTTCTCCATCCACAATAAGAAGCAGCTGAGATACAACTGCTTCATGATATCCAATTATTCCATTCTCTCGTAAATGCATAGCACCAATACTGACTCTTATTAACAACTACGAGCCCACTATA
>NZ_JBPPHF010000090.1:0-324 GCF_051294775.1 Bacillus pretiosus | reverse complement strand
ACTGTTACGAACGTTAAACTTAGAAGTAACTATCCAATATAAAAACCGAAAATTGTTAAACGGCATTCTCGAATCTATTAACATCCCTACTGAACGAACGAGTGACGTCATTTTATCATTAGACAAAATCGAAAAGTTTGGGATTGATGGTGTACGAAAAGATGTACTAGAGCGCGGAATTACTGAAGAAATGGCTGATACGATATGTAATACCGTTTTATCTTGACTAAAGCTTTCAATTAATGACTTTAAAGACGCTTTCAATACTCCACTCGTTGCCGATGGAGTAAACGAATTACAACAATAACAGCAATATTTAATCGC
>NZ_JBPPHF010000089.1:0-324 GCF_051294775.1 Bacillus pretiosus | reverse complement strand
CCTCATGGTCAAGTGTCTTTCGCGGCATAAACGTTACGGACTCCGTGATCTACCCTTTTCTAGTTATTCCCTCATGTATTCCTATTACAAAATCTCTCATATTTAAATTAATATATTGTATAAAATAGTTAAATCAGATTCTATGTGGAATTACATAGAATCAAGTACATATGCTCCCCTTCGGTGAGCTTGATTTATCCGCCCTAACGGCGTCAAATCAAGAAGGTCAAACCATACCCACTGATCATCTTGCCGTCCTGCGTCCTGCAAGATTCAAGCAGGGCAAAATACGCCTGCCTTGTCATGTTAAAAGATGACGCTTTT
>NZ_JBPPHF010000088.1:0-324 GCF_051294775.1 Bacillus pretiosus | reverse complement strand
GTCGTTAGGCTCGTGTACTTTAGGCAGGTACATGAGCGGCGGCTGAAGTGGTGTGTTAAGGTGGTATGGAGCCTTAAGGTTGCGCCTTATGGTTGTATGTGACTTTTCGTCTTCGGCCTATAAATAAAAGGAGGGAACAGAAATGGAGAAGATCACTATTAATTTTCATTATCAGGATGTAGATGGATTAAAGGAATCGAAATTTGAAGCGTATTTATTATCAGATTCGGTATATTATGTGTTTGATGGGGAAAATCTAACGTTCCGAGAAATACCATTGCGAGAACGAGGTAAAAAGGAGTTAACGATTTACGATTCAGATAG
>NZ_JBPPHF010000087.1:0-325 GCF_051294775.1 Bacillus pretiosus | reverse complement strand
TTTTACTGGTTTCGGCATTTACTTTCATCCTTTCAACTTGCTTCTGGTTATTATGTAAAAAACCCTTCTTTGTGCAAGAAGGGATTTGCATTCCAGAATATTTCTCAGCGTATCTAAACACCTCACATTATACCACACGTTACTAATGTTTCACAATAATATATACATTCTCTTGTAAGCGATGCGCAATACCATCTAAAATTGCCTCTAAATTATTTGCAACAAATTCTAACTCAACTGTCGATTCACAAGTAAACAAAGGGGCACCACCAGCAAATTTCACCTGAGTTGTAGTAATATCCGCGAGAATTTCACTTTCTTAGAT
>NZ_JBPPHF010000086.1:0-325 GCF_051294775.1 Bacillus pretiosus | reverse complement strand
AACATATACTGAACAAAATTACCCCCAATAAAGCGTGCGCCACCTGTAACTAATACTTTCTTTTTTTCCAACTTATTTCACCTCTTGTTGTAATTGTGTAATATAATGTTTTGTTGCTTTCTTCCAATCTAGTAATGGCTCAAATCCATTATCAATTAATTTCTGCTTCGACATACGTGAATTTTTAGGACGTACTGCGCGAGTATGATACTCTTCTGTTGTAATACTATTTACTGTTACATCTTGTCCTGCAATCTCAAAAATTCCTTGTGCAAATTCAGCCCAACTGCAGAAACCTTCATTTGTAGCATGATATGTACCATAT
>NZ_JBPPHF010000008.1:0-199555 GCF_051294775.1 Bacillus pretiosus | reverse complement strand
TATTAGGCACGCCGCCAGCGTTCATCCTGAGCCAGGATCAAACTCTCCAATAAAGTTAGTTTGTCTAGCATCTAAAAATAAAAATTGACGTTTCACGTTGTTTGTTTCGTTCAGTTTTCAAAGAACTTGTCTGCCGCTTCAGAAGCGACTTCACTATATTAACATCTTCATTTTTCGATGTCAACTACGTTTTAAAATTTCTTTTTTGTCGTTTTCTGCGTTTCCGCATCAGCGACGTTTATTAATATACCATCATGTTTTTTAAATAACAAGTGTTTTTTTAAAAAAACACAAAAAAAAATATCCATCCTACTTTCTTCTATATAGAGACACCTAATCCCATCTATGGAAAACAGCTATTTAAATTGTATACCAATAAACTCTAGTTAACCAAACTGTATTTCATAACCCCTTCCTAGATTTTCATTCTCTTCTATATTAAAGCCTGATCATTTACTTCTCTATAGACTAACAATATAAAAAACAAATCAATCCAAACTAAAAAAATAGATTCACCACTTCCTACATAAAGCAAACATGCCGATTTTTAGTTTTGTTCCTCCACACAAACTATTAATTGAACGAATCGGTTGTTTACAGACAGCTCGATTAGGTAATAGTCTTATCGCTCGGCGAATAGCGGAATAAATAACGAAATTCCAACAAAAACATTAACTTAAAATTATTGTTAGAATTTTTTTACATTTAATTAATGAAAAATATCCATTTTTTGTTATATAGTAAGAAAGGACGTACTCAACTATAAATAAACCAATGGAGGAATTACTTTATGGATAGGTTAACAAAGTTTTCATTAAAAAACCGCGCCGCTGTTATCATCATGGTTTTTCTCATTTCCATACTTGGCGTTTATTCTGGATCTAAATTACCTATGGAATTTTTACCAAGCATCGATAATCCAGCAGTCACTATCACAACTTTATCCCAAGGACTCGACGCTGAAGCGATGACGAAAGAAGTAACTGATCCCCTCGAAAAACAATTTCGCAATTTAGAACACATCGACAGCATCACCTCTTCTACGCACGAGGGGTTATCACGTATCGATATCGCGTATACATCCAAAGCAAACATGAAAGACGCAGCACGCGAGGTTGAAAAGGCCATTAACACAATTAAATTACCTAAAGGTGCAACTAAACCCATAGTTAGCCAATTAAATACTTCTATGATTCCACTCGCTCAAATTGCTATCCAGAAGCAAAACGGATTTTCAAAAGCAGATGAAAAACAAATCGAAAAAGAAATCGTACCACAACTCGAAAGCATTGATGGTGTTGCCAACGTTATGTTTTTCGGAAAATCAGCCTCTGAATTATCTATCATACTAGACCCAAACCAATTAAAAGATAAAAACGTAACAACAGAACAAATATTAAAAGTTTTACAAGGAAAAGAAACTTCTACTCCAGCTGGAGCAATTACCGTTAATAAAGAAGAATATAACCTTCGTGTCATTGGGGATATAAAAAATGTAGATGATATTAAAAACATAACCGTTGCACCTCAAGTAAAATTGCAAGATGTTGCTCAAATCGAACTTAAACAACACTACGATACAATCTCGCATATAAACGGAGAAGAAGGAACCGGATTAATCATCATGAAAGAGCCAAGTAAAAATGCAGTTGCAATCGGAAAGGAAATCGATAAGAAAATCAAAGATATAAGTAAACAATATAAAGATCAGTTTTCTATTAAACTTTTAGCCTCAACTCATGAGCAAGTTGAAAATGCTGTTACTAGTATGGGCAAAGAAGTAATTCTTGGAGCAATTGCTGCAACTCTAATTATCTTAATCTTTTTGCGTAACTTCCGAACGACACTCATCGCCGTTGTCAGTATTCCATTATCTATTTTATTAACACTCTTTTTACTACACCAATCTAACATCACACTTAACACCTTAACGCTCGGTGGTTTAGCAGTTGCAGTTGGACGTCTCGTTGATGATAGTATCGTTGTCATCGAGAATATTTTCCGTCGTTTACAAAAAGAATCTTTCTCTAAAGATATTATTCTCGATGCAACGAAAGAGGTCGCCGTCGCAATTACTTCTTCTACTTTAACAACAGTCGCTGTTTTCTTACCTATCGGCCTCGTATCAGGAGTAATCGGAAAATTAATGTTACCTATGGTATTAGCAGTTGTATATTCTATACTATCATCCTTAATCGTTGCACTAACAGTTGTTCCACTTATGGCTTTTTTACTACTCAAAAAAACAAAGCACAAAAAGCCAAGTTCTTCACCACGATATGTCGCTACATTAAAGTGGGCTCTTTCGCATAAATTCATTATTTTACTTACTGCTTTTTTATTATTCGCAGGATCGATTGCAGCCTATGTATTACTACCGAAAGCGAACATAAAATCTGAAGACGACACAATGTTATCTATTAATATGACTTTCCCAGCTGATTACGCTCCTGAAACACAAAAACAAAAAGCCTTCGATTTCGAAAAGAAATTACTTTCTAATTCGGATGTAACAGATGTTATTTTACGAATGGGATCTAGCGCAGAAGATGCACAATGGGGGCAAACGACAAAAAATAATCTTGCCAGTATATTTGTAGTCTTCAAGAAAGGCTCTGATATTGATCAATATATTAAAAAGTTAAAGAAAGAACATAAAGCTTTTGAGCCTGCTGAACTAGATTATATAAAAACGAGTTATTCAAGCTCTGGTGGTGGCAACAATTTGCAATTTAACGTAACAGCAACTAACGAAACGAATTTAAAAGAGGCTGCTACTATCGTCGAAACAAAACTAAAAGATATGGCTGCTCTCTCTAAAGTAAAAACAAATTTAGAAGACTCTAAGAAAGAATGGCAAATCCATGTTGATCAAACAAAGGCCGAACAACTAGGCTTAACACCAGAATTAGCAGCACAACAAGTAGCATTCCTTATGAAGAAATCACCTATTGGTGAAGTTTCAATCAATAATGAAAAAACAACTATTATAATAGAACACAAAAAAGAAAACATCACTAAACAAGAAGACATTTTAAACACAAACATACTATCACCTATCAATGGACCAATTCCTTTAAAAGACATTGCAACTATTTCAGAAAAGAAACTTCAAACAGAAGTCTTCCATAAAGACGGAAAAGAAACGATTCAAATTACTGCCGAGGCCTCAAATGAAGATTTAAGTAAAGTAAGCGCAGAAGTAAACGAAACGATAGCTAACTTAGACTTACCTAGCGGCGCAAAAGTAACTATTGCAGGTGCAACTGAATCTATGCAAGAGAACTTCACAGATTTATTCAAAATTATGGGGATTGCAATCGGGATTGTATATTTAATTATGGTTATCACCTTCGGACAGGCGCGCGCTCCTTTTGCAATTTTGTTCTCCTTACCATTAGCTGCTGTTGGCGGTATTTTAGGATTAATCATTTCAGGAACACCCGTTGATGTAAATTCCTTGATCGGCGCATTAATGTTAATCGGGATTGTCGTTACAAACGCTATTGTATTAATAGAAAGAGTGCAACAAAATCGGGAACACGGAATGGAAACAAGAGATGCCTTACTAGAAGCGGGATCCACTAGATTACGTCCAATCATTATGACAGCTATAACAACAATCGTCGCTATGCTCCCTCTCCTATTTGGTCAATCGCAAGCAGGAAGCATGGTATCAAAAAGTCTTGCCGTCGTTGTCATCGGTGGTTTAGCAGTCTCAACCGTTCTTACATTAGTAGTCGTTCCAGTTATGTATGAACTATTAGATAAAATCGGGAGAAAAAGACGCTCTCGTAGAAAAATAAGCACTTCCACAGAAACACCTGATATTTAAAAGAAAAGCGTTATCTTCATGAATGAAGATAACGCTTTTCTCTACCTACTCATATAATCCATCATTTTTTGAGCATATCGCTCTAGAGGTTTATCAGAATCTACAATAAGATATTCAGTATTCGAAGGTCTCTTACTACCATCTAACCACTTTTTAAAAGCTACTTCCGAATCCACTTTTCCAATCTGACTGGCCATACGTTTACGTGTTTGCAGCCTATGATTAATCTCTTCCATATCATTAAGGTAACATTCGATATATTTATATTTTACACCATGTTTATTAGACAATTTTATTCCTTTTTCAACCATCCCTTCATATAGACACGGACTATCCAATATAACACTATGCCCTTGTTCTAAATAAGAATCAATCAATGCCCATTCAATATCGTATGATACTCCTCCAACAATTGTCGATTCAACCCCTTTCATTTCTAATGATTGTAACAATGCCGATTTCAAAACGTCATGATCTACAATTACAGCACCTGTTAACTTCGCTATATACTTAGAAACTGTCGATTTTCCCGATCCAGGAAAACCTGACATTTATAGAAAAAACAAATTAACTTCTCCTCTCATCTGTACCTATTCATCTATATAATCAATTACAAATTCAACAATCATTACATCCATTCCTTCTATATTAAAATACAAAAAGAACTCTCTACTTATAAGTAGAGAGTTCTTTTTGTATTTTATGCTGCTTTTACCTTCTTCGTCGTTTTACTTTTTCTTTTCGTTCCTGTAAAACGCTTATGCAATATAGATGCTACCAAGCGCGAAATAACATTGAATAGTAATACCATAATAATTAATACAGCTGCAGATTTTGTCGCAATCAACTTTGCATCCGGAATAACTCCTTCAGAATTTAACTTCCAAATGTGAACCGCTAACGTTTCAGCTGGTCTAAATGGATTTAGAGGATGGGCAGGACTTGAGAAGTCCGCTGCTGAATTTAAAATCGGGGATGTTAAACCCGCTGTGTAAATTAACGCTGCCGCTTCACCAAATATACGACCTGCCGCTAAAATAATACCTGTAATAATTTGCGGTAATGACGACGGAATAATGATACGAGCAATTGTTTGCCATTTCGTTGCACCTAATCCAAGACTTGCCTCTTTTACATTATGAGGCACTTCTGAAATCGCATTTTCACAAACACGTGTTAAACCTGGTAAGTTTAAAATAGTTAAAGCAAGAGCACCGCCCATTACTGTGTATCCCCAACCTGTCATGGTAACGAACACTAACAAACCGAATAAACCAACAACAATCGAAGGTAACGACGCCATTGTCTCAATACATAAACGAACAAAATTTAAAAAGCGCCCTTGTTTTGCGTACTCTGCTAAATATATTCCAGCCCCTAACCCAAGAGGAATAGATATAACAAGCGTTATAACAAGCATGTAGAAGGAATTGAATAACTGTGGACCAATCCCACCACCAGCTCTTGTATTACTTGGTTCTCCAAACAAGAAATCAGGATCCCAAAATCCCCATCCCTTTTGCAGAATTTCAAACACTAAGAATACTAGCAGAGCTACAACTAAAGCTGCAACTGCATAAAAGATACCTGTCCAAATTTTATTTACCGTTCTTGCATTCATTATTATCGCTCACCTCTTTGCCCAATCGCTCGAATTACTAAAATAAACAGGAATGAAATAACAAGTAAAATCATCGCTAAAGTCCATAGCGCATTATTCCAAGCAGTTCCGTTTAATGTATTTGTCATGTCCATTGTCAAAATACCAGTTAACGTCGCTGTCGGGCTATATATTCCTTCTGGTAATTTAATTGTGTTCCCGATTACCATTTGAACCGCTAATGCTTCACCAAAAGCACGCGCTAAACCTAAAACAACACCTGTTAAAATCCCTTTTTTCGCAGCAGGAACAATCACTCGGCTAACCGCTTGCCATTTCGTCGATCCTAGACCATAAGAAGCTTCTAAATAATCAAATGGAACAGAGCGTATTGCATCAGAAGCGATACTAGCAATAGTAGGTAAAATCATAATACTTAATACAACAATACCCGCAATTAGACTAAATCCCACTCCCCCGAACGAATCACGTAATAGTGGCACTAAAATCGTAACCCCTAATAATCCGTATACAACCGAAGGAATACCAACTAATAATTCTAAAACGGGCTTCAATACTTTATTTCCAAACTTTGGCGAAATTAAATTCATGAATATAGCAAGAGCTATAGCAATTGGCGCACTAATAATAACCGCACCTAACGAAACCACCGTTGAACCTACAATAAAAATCAAAGCCCCGAAGGTTCCTTCGTCAGCATTTGGATTCCATTTTGTCGATGTTAACATCTCAGTAAATGAGATACCACTTTGTGTAAAAGATTGAATACCTTTACCGCAAATAAAAGCAATAATAGCTAATGTAATTAAAACAATAAAAATACCACAAAACGTAACAAGCGATCTTCCTATATATTCACTTTTTACGTAATTAATTTGTTTTTTCCCCTTCATCACAGGTCAGACCCCACTTCATAGATTGAAATGAACAGGACTGGCCTTGCAGCCAGCCCCATAAAAATTTATTACTTATTTAATTTAGACATTGGGATGTAACCCATATCTTCTACTTGCTTTTCAAAGTCTTTGCCTTTTACATAATCAATGTAAGCTTTCGTTGCTTCTTTCGCTTCACCTTTTGTTACCATGTACTCGTAAGACCAGAATGGATATTTACCAGACGAAATGTTTTCAACTTTTGGTTCAGAACCATCAATTTTCACTGTTTGTAGCGCACCTTTTTTATCGCCAACCATGTAAGACATTGCTAAATAACTTACTGAACCTGGAGTAGAATTGATCGCTTGCTCTACTGCACCGTTAGAATCTTGTGTTGTACCAGTTCCATCGTTAATTTTCGCTTCTTTCATAACTGTCTTTTCAAATGTAGCACGTGTACCAGATGAAGCTGGACGGTTAATTACGTTGATTTTTTCATCTTTCCCGCCTACCTCTTTCCAGTTTGTTACTTTCCCAGTGAAGATATCTTGTACTTGTTGCACTGTTAAGTTATCAACTTTTACATCTTTATTTACGACAAGCGCGAATGCAATACCCGCAACCTTGTTATCTACTAATTCTTTCGCTTTTTCAGCATCTTTTATTTTATCCCCTGATGGAACATCTGAATTACCAATTTGTACTGCACCCGATGCTACTTGGTTAATCCCAGTTCCACTACCGCCGCCTTGCACTTGAATAGAAACTTTTGAATTTTTCTCCATGAATTTCTTTCCAGCTTCCTCCGCAAGAGGTAGAAGAGCTGTAGAACCAGCTGCTGCAATCGTACCTGATAATTCTTGTTTTGTATTATCGCTTCCTTTAGCAGTTTCTTTACTAGCTGTATCATCTGCTTTCCCACATCCAACTAACGCTCCTGCTACCACTAAAGCCGCTAAAGAAAATTTAATACCTTTTTTCATAACCATGTCTTGTACCCCCATTTGGATTCTCACTTTTCGAATTCATTTTCTTTCGAACACAAATTCATTGTAGGACAACAATATTATGTGAGTGTTAAGCAATTTTTAATTTTAAGTAAATGACGATAATAGCCCTTAAAAGCTAGGAATCCCAACATTTATAGTTAAAGAACCCAACAAAATCCACACGAATTAAGCTGTAATGTAAATTTATTCTTAACAATGTAAATTCAATGTAAATGTTTTTCGCTCTTTTCCCCTTTTAATTAAAAATACATTTACAAATACATTGTATCTTTTAACTTTTACACTCTTACTTTATTTACATTCAACAGAATTTCAGTAATATTTTTTAGTACAACTAAATAAATTGGAACAATTCTAAAAATAAATGAATATTTTTAAAGTACCAATTGACAGCATCATCCAATGTAGTCTACTATATTATTAACAAAAAGTTTACCTAAGGAAACTTTTTAAACTTAAACAAACAATATAGAGATGAGGTAACTTTTATGGTATCGGCTAATACAAAACCACTTTCCGAGTTTAAGACAGGAGAGTTTGTACAAATTGAGAAGATACAATTAGAAGGAACTATGAAACGACGTTTATTAGACTTAGGATTTATCCCTGGGGCAACAATTAAAGTATTACAGCGCAGTCCGCTTGGAGATCCGGTCGCTTATCAAGTAAGCAATACAACTATCGCACTACGTAAGGAAGAAAGTTCCCTTATTTTCGGGGTATTAATAGGAGATGATTTCAGATGAGCAAACATCGTATTGCTTTAGCTGGCAACCCGAACACCGGGAAAAGTACATTATTTAACACTTTAACAGGCTTAAAACAACACACTGGAAACTGGACGGGAAAAACTGTTTTAAAAGCTGAAGGGGAATATGAACATAACGGAAGTAAATATACATTAATAGATTTACCTGGAACTTACTCACTATATTCAAATTCTGCGGATGAAGAAGTAGCAAGAGATTATATTATATTTGAAAAACCAGAAGTAACTGTAGTTGTTATAGATGCAACTGCAATGGAAAGAAATTTAAATTTAGCCCTCCAAGTGATGGAAATGACAAGCAATGTAGTCATTTGTATTAATTTAATTGATGAAGCGGAGAAAAAAGGCATCGTTATTGATGAAAAGAAATTAGCAAAATCGCTCGGTGTACCTGTAGTTAAGATTTCTGCTCGTAACCGAGTAGGTATTGGGCATTTGCTAAGTGTTATCGCTAAAGTAGCAAATAAAAAATTAATTCCAACACCAATTAAAATTTCTTACAGTGAAAAAATCGAAAATATGATTCAGGAATTAGAACCACAAATTTATAAAGTGTTCGGTGATACGTATCCAGCACGTTGGATTGCGTTACGTATATTAGATGGAGATAAAAATTTCTTAACTACACTTCAAAAACACCATAATGAACCACTTGTAAGGGAGGTCGTAATGAATGGAATCTCACTCAGCCAGTAAAGCTCTTCCATTAGACTATATTATTCAACATGCACAAGCACTCTCAAAAGAAGATATACGAGATGATATTGTCGGAGATATTTATCGAACATCTGCAAGCATATGTAAAGAGTCTGTTCAATATACAAATACTGATAAATTGTATCGTTCTGAAAAACTAGATAAAATTTTCACATCTCCAATCTGGGGATTTCCAATTATGCTCGGTATTTTATCTATTATTTTTTATCTTACAATTGCAGGTGCTAACGTACCATCTGATATGATTGCTGAGTTTTTCGGATGGGCCGAAGGATATTTAACATCTTGGTTCCAGGCAGCACATGCACCCGAATGGCTACATGGCATTTTAATACTTGGTTTATTCCGTGGTATCGGTGCTGTTATTAGCGTTATGTTGCCACCTATGGCAATCTTTTTCCCTATGTTCGCACTATTAGAAAACTACGGATATTTACCACGTGTCGCTTTTAATATGGATCGCTTATTTAAACGTTCCGGTGCACATGGCAAACAGTCTTTAACAATGGCAATGGGATTTGGTTGTAATGCAGCCGCTATTATGTCAACGCGTATTATTGAATCACCACGTGAACGTATGCTTGCAATCTTAACAAACAACTTCGTTCCTTGTAACGGTCGCTGGCCTATGTTAATTTTAATGGCTTCATTATTTATGGCTGCTGGTTATACAGGTAGTATGCAAACATTAGTTACTGCTGGCGTTGTAGTTGGAATGGTTGTAATTGGTGTTATTATGACATTAACTGTTTCTTGGGTACTATCAAAAACAGCTTTAAAAGGTGTGCCAACTCACTACACTCTTGAGTTACCACCGTACCGTAAGCCAAAAGTTTGGAATACAATTGTACGTGCAACACTCGATAAATCAATTTATGTTTTAAAACGAGCTATCGTTGTAGCTGCCCCTGCGGCTGCATTAACTTGGTTACTAGCTAATATTTTCATCGGTGACACAAGCTTACTTATGTATTTTGTAAACTTCCTAGATCCATTCGCTAAAATGTTAGGACTTGATGGATTCATTTTAGCTGCGTTCATTCTTGGACTACCAGCGAATGAAATTGTTATCCCGATTTTATTAATGTCTTACTTATCAACCGGAGCTTTAACTGAAATAGATGATTTTAACCAAATTAAAAATCTATTCTTAGAAAATGGCTGGACTTGGTTAACAGCGTTAAACACAATGTTGTTCTCACTTCTTCATTTCCCATGTGGAACAACACTGGTTAACATATATAAAGAAACAAAAAGTGCAAAATGGACATTCTTATCGTTTGCAATACCTACCGTTATCGCCATTGTTGTGACATTCCTCTCTACACAATTGGTACATTGGTTAGGGCTTTTATAAGCAAAGCATACATAGAAGGTATCCCCCTTCACATTTGCTTTGCGCGAAAGAAACCTGAAATCATTCAGGTTTCTTTTTTTGTGCATCAGTATTCCAAGGCTGTGCTCCATACGTTGTGAGTTTCTTATGAATAAAGTATATGGCTCCCGGAAGAACTGCCATTAATATCGTGCAACTAATCCCTAATCCAGTAAACAACTCATATCACCTTATTTCACTTTCTTCGGTAAAGCTGAACCTGAATGTTCAATTGTCGGATCAACATGAACATTAATTTCAGCATTACTAAAATAATTCTGACCTTGATCCCAATTCTTACTAACTTTTTTCCACTCTTTATAATTATGCCTCTTATATACCTCTCCTAATTCCAATACATCTACCTTATATTTTTTTTGAACAAGTTGTATAGACTTTTCAATACGCTTCGTCATTTCCTTTGAAATCTCTTTCTTTAAAAGCTTTTCACTCATCACTTGTTTCGGTTCATTAAAATGCAACTCAGCTAATATGCCTTCTGTGGACAAATGAATATCAAACTTCGGTTTTGTAGCATTTTCAGTAGACACCTGGATCTTTCGGCGCAATTTATGAATTTCATATGTAATAAGCTGATTCTTTTTACGAACAGTAAAGAAACCTCCAATTTTTTTACCTATTATATAGTTCATTCCTAATGTTTGTTCTCCACTCAAAATTCCAACGCACTTATTATCCTTTCCACGAACCAATGCCGCCCCTTCCATTTGTACCCCTTGTTTTGTTAGCCCTAAAAGAGGTAATGCAAAACTTCGATTTGCAATCATTTTCCCCTGCACTTCACCAATTCTCGCCGCCTCAATCATTTGAGCGTTTTTCGGAGGATGTTCAGCTAACATATCAATATACTGCGCCGGTAAATTTTCAGGTTTTGCACTCTGTTTTAAAATAGATTCTGCATTTTTCTTTGAAACAAACAAACGAATATTTCTTCTCATTTCATGATCACGAATATATACATCTAACGTATTTTGCAAAACATACGGATTCGCCAGTAATTCTTCCGAAAAAATAATCACTTGTATATGTGGAAAAAATAATGTTCGACTAATTTTTTTAGCAATAATTCGGATTTGCTCAAAGACACTATCTGCTTTTGCACTCACATTAATATAATTTTCACTACCTCCATCGCCCTGTCCACCTTGTTGTGCTAACTTACTGGGAAGTACCATCTGATACGTCCCTTTCATAATCGGATTTGATTTCTTTTTCTTCACAATATCGTAAGCTGCGCCTACTACAAATCCTCTTTCTTCTATTTCTTCTAGTTCAGAGCACCCACTTATAGATCCAGCTAAAACCATAACCATTATAATTTTAAGAAGGTGTTTCATTTCTACCATTCCTTCTTTTTATTTTATATACAATCAAAACTAACAAAGGAGCTAATACGACAAACCCCATATCTATCCACGCTAAATACGTTCCGTAACTTGATAACGTATTTAAATTACCAGGGAGCATATTCACCATAAAAATAATAGGGGCACTTACGAAAATAAAAATATGTTTCTTCACTTTCGGAAACATAGCACAAAACAACAAAGATGCGACGTCATAATACATTGCTGTCGTGTTATAAATAGTAATAATCCAAGTAGTAAAAAAAATTGCATCAAACCTTTCTAAAAAACCCCCACCAATTTCAATTTCTTTCCCTAATTCAATTGTTGGATATGTCAACCCACGCGTTGTCATATACGTAAAAACACTAATACAAGTTACATAAATTAAAATGTATGACAACACGTTTACCATCACCGCTTTTGCAACTGCCATTGGAGCTTTTTTCGCTGTCTTATCGTTTAACAACACCGCATAAAATAAAGCTACCTCAAATCCAATAAACGTAAAAATAGAATTTTTAACGCCAACTGCATATTGACTTATATTCGTTTGAAAAGCTGGTAGTAAATTATTTATTTCCATTAAATTTATATTCAATAAAGAAAGAAGCACTATCGCAATTAAAACAATAGGTAAGAATAGAACATTTAACCTTAATAAGGCAGCTCTTGATCCTGCTATTCCATAAATAACGACTAATAAGAAGAAGAAAGACAGTAGTTGTATTGGTGTATCACTAAATAAATACGTTTGTGAAATAATTGAAATCATTCGCGATTCATATGCTGTCAAAGCAGCAAACGTTACTACTAAAATGCTACTAATGGTGTATGCAACAGGCTTTGTCAAATGCGCACTCGTATATTGAACAAAGTTTTGTTTCGGGAATAAAATAGCTACCCTCGTTACAAACCAACCTAAAACTGCACATATCAATCCACCCAAAAGCAAAATAATCCAACCGTCCGAAAATAAAGTTTGGTTAGCGATATCTCTTGGCATAGACAATGCTCCTATACCAATAATTGTTGAAGATACCGCAAACCCAATTTCCCGAGATCCAATCTCTTCATCGCCATACTCAAATGGTTTCAATTACTCTCGCTCCTTTGGACGTAATGTAGCGTCTTTCGTTTGTAAATATTCCGGTCTCTCTTTCAACATCGATTTTGGCATACGAATAAGTTCTTCTTTCCAATCTTTATAAAATGCAGGAGCAATAGGCGTTGTATACGGCACCCCGACACTCTTCAAATTCGTAATATGAACCGCAAGTGCAATAAGAGCTAAAATAATTCCATACAAACCAAAAGCAGTCGCCGCTAAAACAAAGACAAAAAGCAAAATACGAAACGTAATTGTAATGCTATATACAGGGAGAGAAAAGGTAGCAATAGCTGTAACCGCAATAATAATAACTAAAAACGGATTTACAATTCCGGCGTTCACCGCCGCTTCTCCGATTACAAGACCACCTACAATCCCAATTGTTTGCCCCATCGGTTTCGGCAACCTAATTCCCGCTTCTCGTATTAACTCCATCGTTAATGCCATCATTAACGTTTCTATATAGGCGGGAAACGGAACACCTTCCCTGGCTCCAGCGATTGAATAAGCCAGTTTAGAAGGGATAAGTCCTTGGTGATATGATACGAGAGCTACATACATCGCTGGCATTAAAACTGCAACTATGCCAGAACCCATCCGCAAAATTCTTAATAAAGTCCCAATTACCCAACGCTCATAGTGATCTTCCACAGATTGAAAAATATCAACGAATACTAACGGAGCTATAAGGGCAAACGGTGATCCATCCACCAAAATAGCAGCCTTTCCTTTCGCTAATGAGGCCACAATATTATCAGGCCTTTCCGTATTCAAAAACTGCGGGAACGGTGACAAATTATTATCTTGAATTAATTGCTCAATCGTACCCGTCTCAAAAACGACATCTGTCTCTATTGATTGAAGACGCCGATCTAACTCTTTTACAATGTAAGGGTTAATAATGTCTTCTATATATACTAACGTCACTTCTTTTTGGGATCTCTTCCCCATAATATAAGATTGAAACCTCAGCTTCGGGTCACGTAAAGTACGGCGAATTAACATTTTATTCACGTTAATATCTTCATTTAACCCAATCCTCGGTCCACGTATTAAATCTTCTGTTACCGGCGGTTCTAAACTTCTTTTTTCCCACGCTCTACTATTAATCACGATAGCGGTTGGAATATTATCAATTAATATAACTGTATCTCCCGCTAAAATCGCATTTATAATATCCGGAAACGTTGTCTTCTTACCAACTTCCGCAATAGAAATAAAGCGATCCAATAACGTTTGAACAACAGCTTCTTCTTTTTGTACTTCTTCATATTGAAGTGTACGAACTACATATTTATAAACATTATCCTTATCTGTTAACCCACATAAAAAAATAACCGCACAGCGTGTAAAACTACCAGCAAGGGCAACTTCCCTAATTGTTAAATCATTAGGCGAACCTAACTCATCCCTAATTTCTTTCATAACTTCAAATAAGTTACCTTTTAACTCTAACAATTCCCCCACCTAACTTCCTTTTCAACAAGTTTTTAGTTAGATTCCGCTAATAGAAGAAAATATATACAAAAAAGAGCTATCTCTTTTCAAAGATAGCTCTAGCACACGGATTACTTTTCTACTATTATATTGTCTGTCTTTATAGACACATTTCTCGTGAACCCGCTAACGATAAACATCACAATCATATTCATTAACAATGCGACTATACCTACATTTAAATCTTTTATATATTGAGGGAAAGCTGGAAACATCGTAGCTATAGTTGAACCAGATAAAGTAATATATGCGACCACTAACAACCCAATCCCCATCCCTGCAATTGCCCCTTGCTTCGTAATAACTTGACGTGGAAACAAACTACATACAAGTGCAGGGAAAAGTTGTGTCACTATACTATATCCCATTAAAAGAAGTGCCCCTATTGTTTCTCCACCTTTAAAAGTGAACAAAACAGCTACAAGCGTTACTACAGGCACAAATAATTTTGCCACTTTAGCAACTTGTCTATCTGAAGCAGATGGGACCATTGTTCGGTAAATGTTTTTTGCTAATAAAGTAGAAGCCGCCATAACAAGCATGGAACCCGGAACTAATGCTGTTAATACTCCTGCACTACCAATAATCCCAATAAACCATGGATCAAATGTTTGAAGAGCGAGACGGAATAACGAAAGGTCTACATCCCCTCCCTTTAACCCTGGAACTTGCAGTATAGCAGCAAAACCTGCAAAGAATACGAAAAGCAATACTAAAGAATAAAGGGGCATGATCGCCGCGTTTTTCCTAAATACTTTTTCATTTTTTGCAGAGAAAGCAGAAGCAAATGTATGGGGCCACATATAGAAACCGAGAGCTGTTAATACAATAGTAGAAACAAACCAAGAAATGCTCATCCCTTCATCAGGTAAAGATAAAAATCCTGGTTTCGCTGCTTCTACCGCTTCAAACATCGGCTGAAATCCCCCGTAATAATGGTACGGTAAATATATACCTAAAAACATAACGATAAACAGTATCATAATATCCTTCAAAGCTGCTGTCCAAGCAGAGCCGTGTATACCTGAAACCATTACATATATCGTTATAACAATTGCACCAATCCACACTGCAATAACCGGTGATACCCTTCCGTAAGATGCTTCCGAAACGATAATTCCTAATCCTTTTAACTGTAAAACAAGGTATGGAATAATCGAAATAACCCCAATGACAGAAACGATAATGCCAAGTGTCTGACTCTTATATTTCTTCACAAAAAAATCTGGCTGCGAAACAAGATTATGCTCTTTCGCATACTTCCAAACTGGCGGCAATAAAAAGTAAGATAAAATATAAGCTAGTGCACCATAACCTAAAATATAGAAAGTAGGTGCTCCTTTACTATACGCCCATCCACTTCCGCCTAAAAATGTAAACGTCGTATAAATTTCACCTGCCATAAGAAGAAAAACAAAAATAGTGCCAAATCCTCTTCCACCAACTGACCATTGCTCTAAATTCATATCTTTTCCATGTTGTGCCCGAATTCCTAAAAATAGTGCAAGAAACAAAAATAATATAATGATAAGTAATGCGATCATTTTACATCCCCCTTATTAGCAGGATCAAATACGTACACAAGTCCCATACAAAGAGACGTAATGAGCACCGATAATAATACCCAAAACAATAAAAATGGCATCCCTAATACGTAAGGAGTAACTGAATTAGCAAATACAGGTCCAATAACTAAACAAAAAACTGGAATAAGCGCTAATACGTGTATTTTCTTCATCTCATTCTCCTTTACTTATAAAGTTCATAATGGATGATACAAAGACTTCCACGCCAATCGGTAATGCATCTTCATCAATCGTAAAACGAGGATGATGGTGAGGATATATAATTCCTTTCTCGTTATTTCCCGCTCCGATAAAAAAGAATGTACCTGGCGCCTTTTGTAAAAACGCTGAAAAATCTTCTCCAGCCATCGTCGGCTGTAAACGAGTAACTTGCTCTCTTCCATAAAGCTGTAATGCTGTTTGCTCAATAATCTCTGTAACTTCATAATCATTTACTACTGGTCGGTATCCATATTCATAAGAAAATGTATATTTCGCCCCGTAAGATTCCGTCACATGCTTCACAATTCGTTCAATCCTTTTCTCTGTTTCTTCTCGCAACTCATGTCTTAAACTCCGCACTGTCCCTTCAATCTCCGCTTGTTCTGGGATCACATTATGGGTTGTCCCAGCATGAAATTGCGTAACAGATACTACAAGGGGATCTAATGGATTCGTGAGGCGAGATACAATGTGCTGAATTTGCGAAACAACTTGTGTACCGATTGCAATGCTATCAACCGTTTCATGAGGGATTCCAGCATGTCCACCTTTTCCTTCTATCGTAATTTTAAAAACATCTGGGGCTGCCATTGCAGGACCATAAATTACACCTATTTTACCAACCTCTAACGATGCCCAAAGGTGAGCACCAATAATATAATCCACACATTCCATTACACCCGCTGCAACCATTTCCTCTGCACCGCCAGGAAAGTTTTCTTCTGCATGTTGGAAGAGAAAACGAATCTCTCCTTTAATCTTCTCTCTTTCTTCTACTAACTTATGTACGACCCCAAGTAATATCGCTATATGTCCATCATGGCCACATGCATGCATCACACCTGGATATGTAGAAATAAAATCAAACTCATTTTCTTCATGAATAGGAAGCGCGTCCATGTCAGCACGAACCGCGATGGTTTTACCAGGTTGCTTACCAATTAACCTTGCCATTACACTATATTTAGTAGGTCTTGACACTTCTAAATGTGGGATTTTTTGAAGTATATCGAATACAAACTGTGATGTTTTTTCTTCTTGAAAAGATAACTCTGGATACTTATGAAAATGCCTTCTCCACTCAATTAATTGATTTTTCGATAAAACCAGTTCCTTTGCAACATCCATTTCTCTTCGCCCCTTCTTCACCAAGTTAAATGTTATTATAACGTGAATCGTTAACTTTTAAAAGAATCTTCTGAATTTTCCGTTATAATAACTTAAAAATAAAAAGCCATCAAAAAGATGACTTTTTCAGTATTATAAAATAGTAATCGCTTGTTTCCCCATTTGCTCCCAAGCTTTCTCAAACTCTGCTCGCGGAACAGCAAAACGCGGATTATTTTTAAGTGGATCATTTACATATACAAAGTTTTGATCATACCCAACTATTAATACACTATGTTCATAATATGTAATTTTCACTTCGCCAGAGCTTGTATTCCATGTTTCAAAACTACTCTCGGCTAGTGGCTTAAACGTTGTATTAATAATGACCCATACTGGCGAACCGGAACTAACTACTTTATACATATCTTGCACGTCTCTACCTGTTAAATTAACTACTTTTTCAGGAGCATATTTTTCTGCTAAATTAAAAATGGGTTGATTATATACACCATATCCTGGCTCTGTCTTCGTATAAATATTTCCAACGAACCCCTCATAAGGATTTCCACGTAAACCATTTTGTTCAAATGGAACACGATGAATTTCGCTAGCAAGTTGCATCTTATCTACTTGTATACCTTTGTATTGTAGCAACATAGCCAAACTTGTAACTTCACATCCACGAGGTAATTCTGGTAACTGCTTTATAAACGGAACATTTTCAATCATAGTCGCTTCTTTCATTTCAGATAAAAACTCTAAACGGAACACTTGCGCCTTTTGTATAATTTTATCTTTCCCTATAAAAAACGCGGCAGCACATATAATTCCAAAAATAAAAAGATATTTTAACTTTTTCATTTTAAACAAAACTCCATTAATTATTATTTTACAGACATACCTCTTATCATTGTACCTTTCTTCTTACTAGTTTGCTAGAAAGATTCTATGAATTATTGTTCACACTTCCATCGTTATAAAATTCTAATTATTTTTAATAAAAAGAAAAAACAATATACTTTTCTGAATATTTTTGCTAAAAACAAAATAATTAACATAGTGAAGATATCACCTTGTTAATAAAAACATTCTTAGAGTATTTAGTCATAGTTCGCATTTTACATACTCCATTCATTTCATAATAAATAAGCCGAGTATGTGTCACATCCCCCACTAATGATTAAAAAATCGGAATGAAAATCAATTCCAAAAGCGATTAAAAATACCATTTGGCGAACTCTCTTCTTCTTCGTCCTAGCAATATCAGTTGTTGTAGGTTTACTCCCATGGCAAGAGGCTAATCTAGTCGAAAGTCCATTTGTACTTGTATTTGATGTAGCTGGTGTTCCATATGCAGCTGACATTATGAACTTTGTTATTATTATAGCAGTATTATCCGTAGCCAACTCTGGTCTATACGCAAATTCTCGTATGCTTTGGGCGATGGCAAAACAAGGAATGGCAAGTCCAGCTTTTACGAAGTTAACTAAAAAAGGAGTGCCACTAAACGCATTAATTTTCAGTCTAATTTTTGCAAGTTTGTCTCTATTAACAAGTATATTTGCGGCAGATACTGTCTTTTTAGTTTTAACATCTATTGCAGCTATGGCCGCTGTCGTAGTTTGGATGTCAATCGCAGCTTCACAGTTTTTCTTCCGTAGAAATTTCTTAAAAAACGGCGGGGACATTAATGATTTAAAATATCGCACACCGCTTTATCCAATCGTTCCAATCGTAGCATTCTCACTCAATTTCATTACATTTGTTAGTTTAGCTTTCATTCCAGATCAGAGAATTGCTCTTTATTGTGGTATTCCATTTATGATTTTTTGTTACATTTTATACCAATTAAAATATAAAAAAGTTGTCACATTTGAACAACAAATAAATCTAAAAAAAGAAGTAAACTAAATATACAAAATATTCAGCTATCTTTCTTATCATAAGATAGCTTTTTTCTATTTCTTGGATATCTTGGTATAACTTTATTTATCTTAAAATTTCCACAATCACGTTTTTCACTGGAAAATAGTTTACAATGTTATCAAGTTACAAATGATATTCACCTTAAAAAGTGTGCATTTGTGTCTATTTTTTAACAATATCACAAAAACTATTGCCATCTATAAATTAATAGGTTTATATTGTTTTATTGGCATAGTTTCAATCCAAGGAGAAAGGAGATTTTCAATCGTGCAACTAAAGAAAACGTTTTGGAAGCTGGCTTCGCTTCTTCCGTTATCATTACTTCTGTTCCTCGGCGGCTGTGATAAGAAACTCGCAGTATTAAATCCGCAAGGACCTGTTGCAAAAGCACAGTATGATTTAATTGTTTGGTCATTCTTGCTTATGTCATTAATTATCGCAATTGTATTCATCTTGTTTACAGTCATCTTGATTCGTTATCGTGAAAAACCAGAGAATATGGACTACGAGCCACCTGAACAACACGGTAACACATTATTAGAAATTATTTGGACGCTTGTTCCTGTTATTATCGTTATCGCATTATCGATTCCAACAGTAAAAGCAACGTATGCTTCGGAAGAGGTTCCGGCAGAGTCCAAACATATTAAACCAGTTGAGATTTATGTTACATCTGCAAACTGGAAATGGTTATTCAGTTACCCAGAGGAAAAAATTGAAACCGTTAACTATTTAAACATCCCAGCTGGTGTACCAATTCAATTCAAACTGACTTCTGTCGGTCCAATGAATGCTTTCTGGGTACCAGAACTTGGTGGTATGAAGTACACTATGGATGGCATGATTATGGATCTTTATTTACAAGCTGATAAGCCTGGTTCTTACCTAGGCCGTAGTGCGAACTTCTCTGGTGAAGGATTCACACATATGGAGTTCGAAGTTGAAGCAAAAACTAAAGAGAAATATGACAAGTGGGTTAAAGAAGTACAACAAACTGCTCCTAAACTAACAGAAGATAAGTACAACGAAATTGTTAAACCTGGTGTAGTTGGTCGTATGACATTCTCTAGTCACCACTTAAGTTATGTAGATCCAAAATCACTTGAATATTGTGATTACAACTACTACAAAAACAAAAAATAATAGCTATTATTCCAACAGATTGGAGTGAACACAGTGAAGCTTGATGAATTCTTTGTCACAGGTGACCCGATTATTTACGGTGCAGACGCTTCTATCGTTCTTGTGACATTAGCAATCATTTTCGTACTAACAAAGTATAAAAAATGGAAATGGCTTTGGGACGAATGGTTAACAACTGTTGACCATAAAAAGATTGGGGCCATGTATATTATCTCTGCGGTTATCATGTTATTCCGTGGTGGTATGGACGGTTTAATGATCCGTGCACAGTTAACATTCCCAGAAACAACTTATTTAAATGCTGAACACTATAACGGAATCTTCACAACACACGGTACAGTTATGATTCTTTTCATGGCGATGCCATTCGTTATGGGATTAATGAACCTTGTAGTACCATTACAAATTGGTGCTCGTGACGTTGCATATCCGTTCTTAAATGCTTTAAGTTTCTGGTTATTCTTCGTCGGAGCAATGTTATTCAACATCGCTTTCGTAATCGGTGGTTCTCCAGACGCTGGGTGGACTTCTTACTTCCCAATGGCAGGTACAGAGTTTACTTCTGGTGTAGGAAATAACTACTACGCAATTGCATTACAGATTTCAGGTCTCGGTACGCTAATGACCGGTATTAACTTCCTTGTTACTATCTTAAAAATGCGTACACCTGGTATGACTTTAATGAGAATGCCAATGTTTACTTGGTCAATCTTAATTACAACAGTTATCATTATTTTCGCTTTCCCAGTATTAACAGTTGCTCTTGCATTAATGACATTTGACCGTCTATTCGATGCTCACTTCTTTACGATGGCGAGCGGCGGTATGCCAATGTTATGGGCCAACCTATTCTGGGTATGGGGTCACCCTGAAGTATATATCGTTATTTTACCGGCATTCGGTATTTTCTCTGAAATCATTAGTACATTCTCACGTAAACGTCTATTCGGTTACAGTGCGATGGTATACTCAATGGTTGCAATTTCTTTACTAAGTTTCGTCGTATGGCTTCATCACTTCTTCACGATGGGTGCAGGTCCAGCGGTTAACTCATTCTTCTCGATTTCGACAATGGCGATTTCGATTCCAACCGGGGTTAAGATCTTTAACTGGTTGTTTACACTGTATAAAGGACGTATTCGTTTTACAGTTCCAATGCTTTGGTCATTGGCATTTATTCCAAACTTCGTAGTCGGTGGGGTTACAGGGGTTATGCTTGGTATGGCAGCAGCTGATTATCAGTACCATAACAGCTACTTCCTAATTGCTCACTTCCACTACGTATTAATCGCAGGTACAGTATTCGCTATGCTTGCTGGATTCACATTCTGGTATCCAAAAATGACTGGTCATATGTTAAACGAACGCCTAGGTAAATGGACATTCTGGATCTTTATGAGCGGATTCAATATCTGTTTCTTCCCAATGTACTTCTTAGGTTTAGACGGTATGACTCGTCGTATGTACACTTACTCTGAAAGTCTTGGATGGGGATGGCTAAACCAAATCGCATCTGTTGGTGCGGTAATGATGGGTATTGGTTTCCTAATTCTTTGTTACAATGTAATTTGGAGTGCTCGTCACGGTGAACGTGACACAACTGGAGATCCATGGGATGGCCGTACACTTGAATGGGCAACTCAATCTCCTGTACAACATTACAACTTCGCGAAACTTCCTGAAATCAAAGAAGCTGATGCTTTCTGGTACATGAAAAAACGCGGAGAAACAGTTACACCAGCAGCAGAAGATATCAAACCAATTCACATGCCAAGTAACTCTGGTGTGCCTATTATTGCGTCTTTATTCTTCGGTCTTGCAGGTTTCGCATTAGTATTTAGCTGGTTCTGGCTTGCAGCAATCGGCGGCGTTGGTATTTTAGCTTGCTTAATCTATCGTTCATTCGATTATGATGATGGCTACTACGTAAGCGTTGATGAAATTAAAGAAACAGAACATATAGCATGAGAGGTGAAATGATATGGCGGCTTTAGATAAAAGCTTACCTTTGGAATATCAATCCGAGCAAAGCAGATTGAATATCCTAGGATTTTGGATTTTTCTTGGGGCTGAAATTATGCTGTTCGCAACACTTTTCGCCTCTTATCTAGTACTTGCTGGTCGTACGGCAGATGGCCCAACCCCAGCGCAACTGTTTGAACTTAAAACGCTTTTAATTCAAACATTACTACTTTTAACAAGTAGTTTCACATGTGGTATCGTAATTCACGAAATGCGTAAGCACAACCAAAAAGCAATGCTTGGATGGTTCATCCTTACATTACTTTTAGGTGCAGGTTTCCTATTCTTTGAAATCGAAGAGTTCATTATGTACATCGGTGAAGGCGCAACAATTCAAACAAGTGCTTTCCTATCTGCATTCTTCGTTCTTCTTGGAACGCACGGAGCCCACGTAACAGGCGGTATCATTTGGGCAATTTGTGTTATTATCCAAATTTTAAAACGAGGTTTAACACCAGTTACAGCTCGTAAAGTATTTATTATCAGCTTATACTGGCATTTCCTTGATCTTGTTTGGGTCTTTATTTACACACTAGTTTACTTGAACGGGATGGTGGCGTAAATGGGTCAAAATAACAATCAAGCAAACGGGCATGCGCATAGCGGATTCCCTTGGTCACACGTTTTCGGATTTATTTTATCGCTTGCACTAACGTTTCTAGCGTTATACGTGGCACTTTATACAAACTTGCCACTTTCAACAATCTTAACAACTATTATCGTAATGGCTGTTGCGCAAGCGTTGTTACAATTAATTATGTTCATGCATTTAAAAGAAGGAGAAGGAAGAGTTCAAATTCTTACAATGATATACAGTTTCTTCGTTGCAACTGCAACAGTTGGTTTAACTGTATGGATCTTCTTCTCAATGTAATGTACATGAAAAAGACTGCTGAGATTCCTCAGCGGTCTTTTTTTATCCCGCATTAACGAGCAGTAAGACCCCACTGATTAAAGTTTCACTTATCCCCTCCCCTATTACATCCACATTACGAAATTAACAACAGAATCATGAAAAATATACTTATTATGACAAATCTTAAGAAAACTCTTTCTTTATGAAATCGAATCCATATGCGTTGCTTTTCTACCTATTATATGGCTAAATAGGTACTATATTTATTTGAAGGGAGAGAACGCAATGGAACATCATACTTCTGTTCTATCACTTATGGTTGTCGTTGCAATCGCGTTTTTCGTTCCCCTTTTGTTACAACGCTTTAAATTAAAAGCACTTCCTGTCGTTGTTGCAGAAATCATCGCAGGAATCTTTGTAGGTAAAAGTGGGTTTAATATTATTGAGCCAGATATGTGGCTTCAAGTCTTATCGACACTAGGATTTATCTTCTTAATGTTCTTAAGCGGTTTAGAAATTGATTTTTCTATCTTTAAACAAAAAGGGAAAAAGAATACGACAAACGAACCAAACACATTCCAAGCAGCAAGCATTATCTTCTTATTTATTTTCATCTTATCTTATGCCCTATCATTACTGTTCGTATGGCTAGGATTCGTGGATAATGCAATGTTTATGACTTTAATTATTTCAACTATTTCTTTAGGTGTTGTTGTACCAACATTAAAAGAAAATAACTTAGGAAAAACGGCAATCGGACAAATCATTTTATTAGTCGCTGTTATTGCAGATTTAGTTACAATGATTTTACTCGCTGTATTCGTCGGATTAAATTCCGAAAGCGGCCAAAGCATGTGGCTCCTTCTTCTTCTATTCGGCGCTGGTATTGTTATTTACTTCGTTGCAAAACGCTTTAAAAACATTCCATACTTAGATAGCTTAAAAGCTGGTAGTGTACAAATTGATACACGAGCTGTTTTTGCACTCATCTTAATATTAGTTGGGTTATCTGAATCTGTTGGAGCTGAAAATATTTTAGGTGCCTTCTTAGCAGGGGTACTCGTATCGTTATTATCACCAAATGAAGATATGATTGAAAAACTGGATTCCATCGGCTACGGTTTCTTCATCCCTATTTTCTTCGTAATGGTTGGTGTGAATCTAGAAGTTTGGTCTATTTTTAAAGAACCTTCTAGCATGCTAATGATCCCAATTTTAATTGTAGGACTCTTTATCTCAAAACTGTTACCATCACTCGTCTTACGAAAATGGTATCCACGTAATATCGTACTAGGAAGTGCCATCTTATTAACATCGACACTTTCTTTAGTTATTGCAGCTGCACAAATTGGTGAAAAACTAGGAATCATCAGTCCGAGTTTATCTGCTTCCCTTATTTTAAGCGCAGTTATTACTTGTATTTTTGCACCTATATTATTTAAAAAGATGTTCCCAAAAGTAGAAACACCAAAACCAAAAGTTTCTATTATTGGTGCGAGCAGAATTACCCTTCCGTTATCACTTGATTTAAAACGAGAAGATTATGACGTAACACTTTATATGATGCGTCAAAATAAAATAAATGATGAGGAAGCGAAATCACATGACTTCCCTATCGTAAAATTAGATGACATCACAATCGCTTCATTAACTGAACAAACAGCATTTAACGCAGACCGCGTTGTTGTTGCAACAAGTGATGATGAACAAAACTTATTATTGGCGGAACACGCAAAAGATCTAGGTGTTGAACATGTTATTGCAAGTGTAGAAGATCCACTTCTACAAGAAAAAGCAACGCAAGAACATATCGCCGTATTCTCAACAATTAACTCTACACGTATTCTGTTACGTGCACTAATTGATAAACCGAGTCTCGTTCGCTTAATTACAACAGCAAATGAAACAGTTCGTGAAGTTGAACTACGTAGCAATACATATAACGGTGTTGCACTACGTCGCCTTCCGTTTTTAGGGGATGTACTCGTCATTCAAATTTACCGCGGTAATAAAGCATTAATCCCGCATGGTGATACGAGACTACAACATGGTGATACATTGCTTGTCACAGGTTCAAAAGAACATATTGATACGTTGAAAAACATATTAGAATAAAAAATGCCCCTTACATAATTGAGGGGCATTTTTTTCCATTCCATATGGTAAAATGTTACTATCACATATTATGAGGATGGATCACATTATGTCTATTGTAACTTTAGCTCTTTTATTATTGGCGGAAATACTCGTTGCCATTATTCTCATCGGTGTTAGCATTGAAATTTGTAGTTACGGATGGAAAAAATCGAATGGAATAAAATACTCTTGCCTCTTACTTTCACTCCTTCTCGGAACTGCTAGCATACTCGGACTTTTCGCCGCACCTGCCTATTTCTTTATACAACTAACAGAAAACGCCTTATAAGAAAGGATGTTAATATGATTACCGTGAAAAATATTGAGGGATCTGAAACTTACGTATTACGTCAAAAAATTTTACGCCCGAATCAAACATTAGCAGATTGTAAATACTCTTCCGACTATGAAACAGACACCTTTCACTTAGGCGCATTTATAAACGATGAACTAATTAGTATCGCTTCCTTCTCAAAAGAGATATCCCCTGACTTACTAGCAGGTGTTCATTATCGTCTACGAGGAATGGCCACATTACCTGAATTTCGAAACCAACGTGCTGGAAGTTCCTTAATTCAGAAGGCGGAGCAAGTCTTGCAAGAACGTAAAGCAAATATATTATGGTGTAATGGCCGAATTACTGTAGCTGACTATTACAAGCGCTTAGGCTTTCAGGAACATGGTGAAATCTTTGAAATTGAACCGATTGGCCTTCATAAAGTACTGTATAAAAGAATATAAGAAAAGCTTTCCGCAATATGGGAAAGCTTTTCTTATATTTCAATCTTCACTTTTTATTTTTCTCATATATATGTATATAAACAAACTAGGAACTAAAAAACAAGCAAACATAATAAGTCCTGTCATACTAATTTCCTTTATAGCAATATCTGGTGTTACAATAATACAAATAGCTAAAATTCCAATAACAATTCCTACTGGAATAAATAATAATTTCATAAAATAGCTGCGTGATACTCCACCTGTATGCTCATATGCCTCTACAGAATGTTTTAAATTTAAGAAGTTAATGACTACGATCCCGCCCATAAATACCATTAATAAATCCGAAACACTTTCATATTCTGCACCTTGCAAAACGTAGCGATAAAAAACGATACCTAGTATGACGATATTTTGTAAGATGAAAACGAGTCTAATATGTTTTAGCCCCTCAATCATTAAACGTTCATCTTTCACAATCCTCACTCCTCTTCCTCCCAAAATAAATCATTCAATGTTTTGTCTACCGCATAACAAATTTTCAAACATAAATCTAAAGACGGGTTGTATTTCCCCTTCTCAATTAAACTAATCGTTTGCCTTGTAACGCCTACTTTTTCTGCTAATTGTTGCTGTGTTAAATCTAACTGAACACGCGCGACTTTTATTTTACTTACAGCCATTCATGTTCCTCCTCTGCCTTTATTGTAACATATATATTCCATTAGGTAATTTATATTTTACTAAAATCGTTTAATTTTTACTTTATTATACACAAAAAAAGAGCCTCCCATAAGAAGCTCCCTCTTCTATATCTATATTATAAGAATAAATGACATCCAAATAAAATTGTAAATAAGTATAGTAACGGATGTACTTCCATCCCTTTCCCTTTCACAATTTTTAAGACTGGATACACTAAAAATCCAATTGCAATTCCATTCGCAATGCTAGACGTTAACGGAATACCAATAAAAATTAAAAATGCTGGTAATGCATCTTCAAATTCATTCCAATTAATATCACGAAGACTTTGCGCCATTAGACTACCTACAATAATTAATGAAGGAGCTGTAATAGCGGCTACACTTGATAAAGAAGCAATCACAGGGCTGAAGAATGCCGTTATAATCGTTAGACCGACAACTACAATACCCGTTAATCCTGTTTTACCACCTGCAGCAATACCAGCTGATGATTCAATCGTCGCTGCTGTTGGGCTTGTTCCAAAGATAGAACCTGTAGTCCCACCAATTGCATCTGCAATAAACGCTTTACCAAAACGTTTCTCTGTATTATCTGTAATTAAACCCGCTTGTTTAATTAAACCAAGTAATGCACCTGTTGTATCAAATAACAGTACAAGTAAAAATGAAAATACAACACCATATAATCCGTATTCAATTACATCTGAAAAGGCATTGATTGGGTTTGAAACGATAATTCCCTCTGGTAAATGAGGCATCGCAACAATTTTATCCGTAAACTTCAGTTGCCCTGTAAAGAAGGCGATAACTCCTGTCACAATCATACTAATAAATAATGCACCGCTCACACGTAATGCCATTAATACCGCCGCTAATATTAAACCAATTAAAGTTAAAATAACGGCTGGAGAATGAAAATCACCAATCGTAACTAAATTAGATGGATGATCAACGATAATTCCAGAAAGGCGTAATCCAATAAAAGCAATAAATAGTCCAATTCCACCTGCAATTGCATGTTTTAAACTATCAGGAATTGCGACAATTAGCTTTTGCCTAAATGAAGTGAAAGATAATAAAAGAAAAATGATACCTGTTACAAATACTGCTGAAAACGCAATGACATATGTAATCCCCTCTGCCTGTTGAACAACAGAATAAGCAAAATACGCATTCATTCCCATAGCTGGAGCAATAACAATTGGATAGTTAGCTAAAAACGCCATACATAGCGTTCCTACAACCGTCGCAATAATAGTTGCTGTAAAAGCTTGATCAAATGGTACACCTGCATCAGATAATATTTTCGGATTGATGACAAGAATATACGCAAATGTAAAAAAAGTTGTGATGCCAGCTAAAAGCTCTTGCTTCACAGAAGTGTTATATTTTTGTAATTGAAACATGGTTATGTACCCTTCCTACATCTGAATTATTATCACATATTCTTTTCTTACTAGTATGTGAGAAAATATAATACTTAATCTTAACAATCAATAAAAAGAAGAGTCAATATATTCGCTAATAGTTCGAATTTTAAGTTTAAGTCTGACAAGTTTAGATGTAGTACAGTTCATCATGATTATTTTTGTAGCATAACAGATAGAAATGTTTTATAATTTGAAATAGTTAAATATTTAGCAAACGCATTCAAATATCGTTCACTCTACAAGGGGGATTCTTCTTATGCAGCACACAAACAAATCTGAAACTTTAAACCGCGGTTTAAAAGAACGACATATTACTTTAATGTCGCTCGGCTCCGCTATTGGCGTTGGACTATTTTTAGGATCCGCTTCTGCTATTAAGCTAGCTGGCCCTTCTATTCTACTAGGTTATATGATCGCCGGACTCGTTATTTTTTTCATTATGCGAGCACTCGGAGAAATGGCAATTGAACAACCTGTTGCCGGTTCTTTTAGTAAATATGCCTCTGATTATCTTGGACCACTAGCTGGCTATATTACTGGCTGGAACTACTGGTTTTTATGGGTTGTTACTTGCATGGCTGAAATTACAGCAGCTGGCATTTACATGCAATACTGGTTCCCAGATATCCCGCGCTGGACTTGGGCTTTACTCGCTCTATTATTAATGAGTGCTTTCAACTTCTTATCCGTAAAGGTATTTGGAGAACTTGAATTTTGGTTTGCTCTCATCAAAATTGTCACAATTATCTGTATGATAATTGTTGGAGCTGGTATTATTTTATTCGGATTTGGAAACGGTGGTATCGCTACTGGTATTTCAAACCTTTGGTCACATGGTGGCTGGTTCCCAAATGGTTTTTCTGGGTTACTACTCTCCATGCAAATGGTGTTATTCGCTTATTTAGGCGTTGAATTAATCGGTGTTACAGCGGGTGAAGCTCAAAATCCGAAAAAAACACTCGCAAAAGCAATCGATAACGTATTTTGGAGAATATTACTGTTCTACGTTGGGGCTCTATTCGTTATGATGGCAATTTATCCATGGAATGAACTTGGTGAAAAAGGAAGTCCATTCGTATTAACATTCCAGCAAATCGGTATCGCAAAAGCAGCAGGGATTATTAACTTTGTCGTATTAACAGCAGCTCTTTCTTCTTGTAATGGTGGTTTATTTAGTACAGGCCGTATGCTATTTACATTAGCTCAGCAAAAGAAAGCACCTGAAAGATTTGGTCGTTTAAATAAAAACGGTATTCCGAGTCAAGGAATTGTAGCAACAGCTATCGTTTTACTCGTTGGTGTTATATTAAACTATCTTGTGCCCGCAAAAGTGTTTACATGGCTGACTAGTATTTCAACTTTCGGGGCAATTTGGACTTGGGGCATCATTTTAATCGCTCAAATTAAATTCCGTAAAGGTTTGCAAACTGATAAAAAGGACAAGCTAACATATAAAATGCCTTTACATCCATTAAGTTCATATTTCTCACTCGCTTTCCTAGCACTCGTATTAGGTATAATGGCGTATTCAGAAGATACAAGAATTGCATTGATTGTTGGTCCTATTTGGCTTATTGGTTTAGCTATCGTGTATTACATGAAAGGGTTCCATAAAATTGATGAAACACCTAACTCAAAAATTAGTTAAACAAAACATCCCTTCCTTATTACTTGGAAGGGATGTTTTTAAATCTATATAAATATTTCTCAACAAAATTCACGTTATTTTTACAATTTTTTAATATTTTTTATGTTTTCCGTCTTTATTTTTACAGAAAAATAAATTACATTATTAAAGCACATATATTTATTATTAGGGGGATTCTTCTATGAAGAATAAAAAATGGATTACATTTTCTTTAGCAACAGCAATTACACTAAGTATAGGGACTTCGTTCATACCGTCTACTTATGCAGAAAGCTCTGTAGACCCAGCTCCTGAAATTGCTGCAAAAGTTGTAAATCAAAACAATGGGAAAAAAGTATTATTCGATAATACACACGGTCAAACTGCCGGAACCGCTGACTGGGTTATTGATGGTGGCTTTTCTGATTTCGGAAATGGTATTGCTCAAAATGGCTATCATGTAAAAGAACTACGTAAATCAACACCAATTACATACGAAGATTTAAAAGACTACAATGTGTTTATCGTTCCAGAAGCAAATATTCCTTACAAAAAATCTGAACAAGATGCTATGTTACAATACGTGAAAAATGGCGGTAGTATTTTCTTTATCGCTGACCATTATAATGCAGATCGTAATAAAAATCGCTGGGACTCTTCTGAAGTATTTAATGGATATAGACGCGGTGCATGGGATAACCCTGCAAAAGGAATGTCAAGTGATGAAGTAAATTCACAAGCTATGCAAGGAGTAGAAAGCTCTGATTGGCTATCTGACAACTTCGGTATTCGCTTCCGCTACAATGCAATCGGTGATGTTGCAGCTAAAAATATTGTGTCACCTGAACAATCATTCGGAATTACAAAAGGTGTTTCATCTGTAGCAATGCATGCAGGTTCTACTCTAGCAATTACAAACCCAAAACTAGCAAAAGGGCTTGTTTATCTTCCAGAAAACCCGTCAAAATGGAATAATGCTGTTGATAGCGGTGTTTATAACGGCGGTGGCGTTGCAGAGGGGCCTTATGCCGCTATCGCAAAAGTAGGGCTTGGAAAAGCTGCCTTTATCGGTGATTCTTCTCCAGTTGAAGATGCATCGCCAAAATACGTTCGTGAAGATTCTGGCCAAACAAAGAAAACTTACGATGGATATAAAGAAGAAAACGATGCTATCTTACTAGAAAATATCGTAAATTGGCTATCGAATAAAGAAACATTTACAAGTTTAGATCAAGTAAATGGTTTACAACTTGATTTACCTACCACTTTACAAACATTTGAACAACCAAGCTTATCAACTGAGCCACAACCTGAACCTTGGAGTGCGCCAAATGCAGGTTATCAATGGTTTAATACAAATACTTTTAAACCAGGTTCATACGGTTATAACGGTGCTGTAACAGCAAACGACTACGTAGTTACACACCCTAGCACTCTACCAAACAATGAAGTGTTCCAAATAAAAATCCAAGTAAATAACTTATTACCAAACACAACATACACTAATTACTCTTTAGGTATATTCACTACTGGCGGTACACAAGTAGCAAAAGTTCAAAATACAAATGGTTCTTGGCCATCTACTTTTGGATATAGTAGTGCATTCTCTTTCACAACAAACAGCTTAGGTTCTGCTGAGAAGATTGTAAATGTACAAATCAATCCAAATACTGCTGGACAAGCAACTCTTCGTCTACGCCAAAATACGACAGCGAAATACAATGAAGCTGTAATAATTGATAAGAAATAATGAAAAAGGCAATCCGCATGCGGATTGCCTTTTTCTCACTGCTCTTCTTTCGAGAAAAACATTCTTGAAATAACGATACCTATACTTCCTACAATTAAGAATAACACAGCCCTGATCATCATCGATACTTCTGGTAAGTCCAGAAGGAATAGCTTCCCTATCGTTACGACTAACACGACTAAGCCGGCATACAATATTTCATTCATATTTTTATTCCGTCCAAGCCAAACGGCAAATAATGCATATACCATCCATAATAACGATACAGATACGCTTATTATACTTCCATCTGTAGACAGCACTTCACCGACTCTAGTAATTGCAATAAATACGATAACCATAAACCAATAGAGCGTTATAGAATAAACATATTTTCCGAAGCTCCTTAATACATCTTTCGCTTGTTTCATGCAGTAATAAAATGTACCTATTAAAATAATATGGGCAACAAACCCAGCTGAAATGAAATGATCAAACGGACTAAAAATAGTTTGTATCATTCCAATCGCGTAAATCGTCGCACTAACATACAATTTCACCTGTTGTTTTACTTTAATAGCCGTCACCATACCGAGGAAACCTTGCAATAATAATACAATCGCTGCATTTACTAAACTATACTCATATAAAATCGCTAAACTAAATGCACCCATTGCGAAACCAAATAAAAGATTTGTAAATGTAGAATGTCTATTCTTCCTATATTCAAACACAAACATAGTAGCGTGCACGAGTGCACTAATCATTAATCCCCATGTTGTAAATTCAGGTATTTTTGAAATGGCTAATATAAAGAGAACTGCATTCGCACTAAATATCGCCAAGCGTGGCTCTAATATAAAACTTCTCTCCGTAAACATATGCCAAAATAATAGTAAGTGAATCAAACCATAAACAACCGTTAACTGTATTTGCAAATCCTCTACTAACATTGACATAATAGCAAAGAAAACAAAAAGGACAATAGCAGCAACAGCATAAGAAATCATATATAAATACTGATAACGATTTTTCAACGCATACCATAATAAGCTAAGTGTTAGTATCGTCTCATATCCAAAGAAAATATAAGGATTAGGAGTCGTACTATTTAATAAGAATGGCACGAAGAACGCTCCTACGGCTACGAATATAGTAAGATATTCCGATTGATACCTCTTCGCTACATAAATACCTAAAATGACCCATGCAATATTACATACAAACGCAACACTTGCTGGAATAAATCCATATAAATAATGCGCCGCAAATGTCGTTAAAACTATACCCGTAATACTTCCTCCTGCTAATACTAAACCCAACGCTTGCCGCTCTCGTTTAATTTGAATATCACCTATATAATAAAAACCGATTGATAGGACAATACCAAACACAATTCGTATTACAGGTGTTAATAATCCAGCATCTACCCCTGCTTTAAATAACCAGATTACTCCAAGTAACATAATGCCGACAAATATACGTGGCAACCAAGTTTGGCAAAACTTAATAATATTAAATGGTTCTGGTTTAAATGCAGATATATCTACTTGTTTTACCTCACGTTCTTGCACGGGCTCCTTTATTGTAACTACTTCTTCTTTTTGCTTTTCCTCCATTACCGTTTCAATATATTCTTTCTTTTCTTTACTAACATGTTGCTGAGCATTTTCTACTTCTATTTCTCTTTGTTTTGCTTTCAATTCAAAAAGCGCTTCTTGAATTGTTTCAATTGCCGTTTCGAGCGCTTCTATTTTCTTATTTAAATCCTCCTTCATACGCTCCCCCCTCACCATTCATTCAAAATCTATATATTACCAATTATCTTTATCATACTCTTAGTCTATTCATTTTCAATACTATTTTTCCTAAAAAAAGAAAGGTGTCTTCCGAAATAGGAAAACACCTTTTTACTCATTTATTCTTATTTAGAACAACACTAACGATGACACCAATACAAACACCTATAATAGCTGGAATAATCCATCCAACACCTTCTGTATAAAACGGAATGTATTTCAATATTGACGTCCACTGATTCATCATTACATTTTTATTGAAAATATCGATTGCACTAAATACCGCTACAATCCCAACAGTTACTGCATATACGTATGCATACTTTCCAATATATTTATGGAATAACCCTAGAATAATGAGTGTTAATGCAACTGGATAAATAAATCCAAGAATCGGTACTGATACTTTTAAAATTTGTGTTAATCCTAAATTAGCTAAAATCATACTAGCAAAACTTAATATAAATGCCCAAACTTTATACGCTACTTTCGGAAATGCACTTGCGAAAAATTGACTACAAGATGTAACAAGCCCGATTGAAACGCATAAACACGCGATCGTAAAAATAAGACCTAATAAAACGACTCCGCCTTGTCCAAATAATGTAGTCATAACTTGCGCTAACACGTTCGCCCCATTATCAAATATACCTAACGAACCGCTAATTGAACCAACATATCCAAGTATGACATAAATAATAGATAATAATAGTCCTGCACCAATTCCAGCAATACTCATATATTTCGCTAAACCTTTATCATCTTCAACACCTTTTGCACGAAGAGCATTTGCAATAACAATCCCAAAAATTAAAGCGGCTAGCGCATCCATTGTTAAATATCCATCTAAAAAGCCTTGGAACATAGGAGCTTGTCCATAGTTTCCAGCAGCCTCTTTCACACTGCCTACTGATGTAAACATACTCTTTATAAAAATAAGGGCAATCATCCCTAATAATAACGGTGTTAAAACTTTTCCGAACAACCCCATTAATTTAGACGGTGATAAACTTAACCAGTACACAATACTAAAGAAAATAACCGTGTAACATAATAAAACTACACTTCCCGATTCTGTGAAGAACTGACCTGGTCCCATTTCAAAAGCTAAACTTCCTGCACGTGGTATACCAAGACCTGGTCCAATAAATAAATACACGATACATGGGAAAATAATGGCGAATGAAGAATGAACCCTCCCCGCTAACGTTTGAAAGCTTCCCGCTTTCGCAATAGCGATAACACCCAATATAGGAAGACCTGTTGCTGATATAATAAATCCTATTAATGAAATCCACACATGTTCTCCTGCTTCATACCCAAGGAAAGGTGGGAATATAAGATTCCCCGCTCCAAAGAACATCGAGAATAACATAAGGCTAATCAGTAAAATTTCTTTTTTCTGTAACAATTTCATTTGTTTCTCCTTCTTTAATTTCATCTTTCATGAAATCAATTTCACATATAAAAAAGTGCAATAATTCGCTTCCTAACAAAGAAAACATAGTCCATAGTCTAACATAAAAGAAACACCCATTCTATAGCTATCCCTCTTTTCCAATTTCTTCTGAAAAATCAACCTTTATTGACTTATAATAGTTAATAAAGTAAAATATTAAATGTACAAAATTATTAACTTTGTTTTTGTTTGTGTCAGGAGGAAAATAACATGGAATCAGCGATACAACTAGAAAGAGAACAACAAAGAAAAAAGAAACATCCTCCAGGTTTATACTTACTCTTCTTTACAGAAATGTGGGAAAGATTTAGTTACTATGGATTACGAGGATTATTAACATTATATTTAACGACAGCTTTAGTAAGCGGTGGTCTTGGGTTTAGTCCTGCGTGGGCACTATCCATTTACGGATTTTACACTGGAGCCTGTTATTTCACACCAATGATTGGTGGATACTTAACAGACCGGTTCCTAGGTAGACGAAAAGCGATCACAATTGGTGGTATAACAATGGCAATTGGTAACCTTACACTATTTGCCATGCAAAACCAAGCCGGCCTATACCTCGGATTAGCGCTTATTATTATCGGTAACGGATTCTTCAAACCGAACATCTCCACACTGGTTGGGGAATTATACGAAGAGAACGATCCAAAACGTGATAGTGCATTTACCATTTTCTATATGGGTATTAACGTCGGATCATTTTTAGCTCCACTCGTTTGTGGATTTTTATCAGAAAATTTATTCAAAACAACAGTTGATGGCGTTGTACATTACGGATTCCGTTACGGTTTCTTAGCCGCTTCAATTGGAATGATCATTGGACAAATTTTATTTACAACATTATCAAATCGCTTCCTTGGTGATATCGGTAAAAAACCAACTCGTGATTTGCAAACAACAGATGGACAACCATCAGTAGGAGATACACCGTTAACAAAAAAAGAAAAACAACGTACCGCAGTTATCGTCATTTTAACATGCTTCGTTGTCTTCTTCTGGGCTGGCTTTGAACAAGCTGGTAGCTCATTAACATTATATACAAACAAATTTGTAGACCGCTCTGTGTTCGGATGGGAAGTTCCAACATCTTGGTTCCAATCGGTCAATCCATTATTTATTATTTTACTTGCTCCAGTCATTTCAGCATTATGGGCAAAACTTGCAACTCGCAAGCGCGGGGATTTAAAAATCCCAACTAAAATGGGACTTGGTATGATCTTGCTTGGTATCGGTTATATCATTCTCGTTATCGCTACATTAAAAACTGGTAGTGATGAACATAACATTACAGAAAAAGCAAACTTACTATTTATCGTCTTTACGTATCTTTTCCATACGTTAGGTGAGCTATTCTTATCACCTGTTGGACTATCAATGGTTAGTGCACTTGCCCCAGTAAAACTTGCTTCTTTATTAATGGGAGTATGGTTAGCAAGCTCAGGAATTGCTAACATTTTAGGCGGACAACTTGCAAGCTTCACAACTTCACTTGGATATGCTGAAGTATTTACAGTAATCGGAGCTGTAGCAATTGTATTAGGTTGTGTTTTATTACTAATTTCTAAGAGATTAGTAAAATGGATGGATTAAAAAAAGATGAGGGATTCCCCTCATCTTTTTTATGCATTCTTACCTTTTTCTATCGCTTGTTCGTACAGCTCTTTATGTTCTTTATATTCACTTGGCACAAAATTCTTATAGAAGAATGCAAGCCAACTGTCTCCTTTTTTATATCCTTCTTCTCTAATTTCTGCTGCTTTTTTATTTGATTTAAATCCTTCAATAAACCATTTCTTTAACGATTCATTTTTTTCATACTTAGCAGGAACTTTCAAATCATAGTTTTCAAATGCATACTTATAGCCAGCCTTTTCTACTGCTTTTTTTGTAGACTTATAGCCCTTTTCATAAGCTGTTTCATACGCCTTCACGTACACATCTTTCTCTCTATTTCCAGGGTTCTTTCCGGCTAGTTCCTTACCTGCCTTTTCCCCTAGTTCAGCTTGCTCTTTTTCAATTTTTTCTGTTCTTTCTTTATTCCCTACTTGGAAACCTTCTGCAAAGTTCGGCTTAAACTCCGGAGCAATTTGACTATCTTCCATCGTCTCTTGTGCTAAACCTTGCTCTTTTCCTTTTTCAAAATGCGTTTTCTTCTGCTCTTCTAAAGACCAAGATGCAGCATATGCAGTTTTGAATGCTTCTTTATATGTATCTGATTTTCCAGCTAAATGTGATTCCGCATCATTTTTCCCTGCTTTAAAATCAGTCTCTCCACTTTTTTGTCCCTCAAGCTGCCCTTTTTCCATATCAGCTTGACGCTGTGCTTCCTCTCGCTTACGTACCTCTTCTGCTTTTCTTTGCTCTTCAGCTACACGTTGTCTCTCTTCCTCAGCTTTTCTTTGTTCCTCCGCTACACGTTGTCTCTCTTCTTCAGCTTTACGCTGCGCCTCTGCGGTACGTTGTTTTTCAGCCTCAGCATTGCGCTGCGCTTCTACTTGTTTTTCAGCTTCTACAGCACCATTATTATTTGGGCTAGGAGCTGGACTCGTTGCACCACTACTAGAAGCTGGCTTATTGTGATAATGATATTCCCCGTACTGTAATCCCCATTTTTCACAATTTGTCCGACACGTATGTCCCCCATTAGCATCTGTACGCCCTGGATGCGCATAGGCTGAAATTGGAGCTACCAATAACGCTATACTTGTTGTTAAAAGAAGTTTCTTCACCTGTTGTTTCACTCTTGTTCCTCCCAAAATCTTGAATTCTAACTTTATTATACATAAATAGAAAAATACTTAAATACTAACTAAAATATTCTATTATTTCTCAACATTAGTAAAAAAGAAGGTCAACTCTTTAAAGAGTTGACCTTCTTTTTTACTTCTTCGCCTTCGTTCCTACTAAATCACCAGCAACAACGTAACGTTTAGAATTATCTTTCACAGATACACATGTAATAAGCGTTATCTCATCTTTCCCATGATCCTCTACAACTTCCCACTTATCAGGAGTTACTTCGGATACACCAGTAACCGCATATTCATATTCATTTTCATTATCATACAAATAAATTTTGTCGCCTTTTTTTAAAGAGGCTACATCACTAAATAAAACACCTTTTTTAGACATGTTATGTCCTGCTAATGCATAGTTCCCTTTTCCCATTACTTGATTTTCTTTTACTGTTGCTGTACCTGATAATAGGTTTTTCTCAGTAGAAGATTTTAAAACAGGAAGTTCTAATGAAACACTCGGGATCGAAATACGACCAATTACTTGTTTCTTATCTAATGATGCACTCGCTACTTCTGCCAAGTCTGGTTGATCAATTTTCGAAGCATCTACAAATTCCGTCTCATGTTTTTCATAATCCATTTTTTGAACAGCCTGTACATTTTTAGTCTGTTTCTTTTCAGCCTGATATCCATCATAAAATGGCTTTCCGATTAACACACCACCTACAACAAATAGAAGGATTGCTACTATACTATAAATTCTTTGCTTATTCATATACAATTCCTTTCCCTTACAAAATCTTACTCTATATAAAATGATAAGATAATATTGCTATATGTACAAGTGTAAGCTAGAAATAAACCTTCTCGCACGTGCAAGAAGGTTTATTTTTAAGCTAATTTATTTCTGTATAGTGATACGTGGAATACTGTCATTTGAATTAAATAAATCAAATACACAACATATAAAGGGTATGCCGAAATATATAAATTTGCTACAGGTGTAAATATTAATAATCCTAGTGCACAAGGTAATACAAACCATAATGATACAAATGTTGTGCGGCATGCTTTACCTGTAATATCCTGCTCCCGTTCATCCTCTTGGGGAAATAATAAAGGATATAATCGCAATGATGATTTGTTATATTTCTTTTTATGCAATCTTTTAAAATACGCTAATATAATAGCTACAATAAATATTAATACAACAGGTGTCAAACTCATTGTTATTTTAGATGGTAAACTCTCATTTTTAATAACATCAGCAAACTGTATATAAAAATCATAAAACTCTACGAATGCCCAGCATGCCAATACACTGTAAAATAAATTTATAATATACGAAGCAACAATCCTATTCATCCTCTTCCCCCTCCTTATTTAAAACAAACACATCTTCCATCTTTAACTCGAATACATCACAAATCGTAAGTGCTAATAACAATGAAGGAACATAATCACCTTTTTCAATTGCAGCAATTGTTTGTCTCGTCACTCCAACCTTTTCTGCTAATACACTTTGCGAAAAATTAAATCGAGCTCTTAATTCCTTCACTCTATTTAAAATGGACAAATTTACCACCTCTCAATTTCATTGTATGCTTTCCTTAACAAAATGTAAACTCAACTTAACATTATTTTTACAAAAAATCCAACTTTACGTTTTGTAAAGTTGGATTACGTTTTAGTTTAAAATTGTAACTTTAACATTTTTTCTGCCCCAATTACTAGACGAAGCTTTATCCGGCATTAAAACATCGATTTTGTGACCTTTAATCGCGCCACCAGTATCTGCTGCAATTGCAATTCCATAGCCTTCAACATTTACAGTAGATCCTAATGGAATAACAGATGGATCCACCGCAATTAATTTCATTCCTGGGTTTGCAGTTAAGTTATAAGGCTTACCACCCGGTCCCCATGCAGAATATACTTGTTGACCTGCTGCATAACCATTTTCAGCTGGGTCTGCTGTATACGCTGTTGCATGTACATAAAGTTCTTTTCCACCAGCAGTTGGCTTAGAAGGTTGTGCAGGTTCTACCTTCGAATTATTATTAGCAACAGGTTCGGCTGGTTTACTAGCTGGTTTACTAGCTTGTTCTTGCTTTTTCTTTTCAGCAACTTCCGCCTGTGCCTTAGCTAAAGCTTCTTGCTCAGCCTTTGCAGCTGCTTCTGCTTTCGCACGCTCTTCTGCTGCAATTCTTGCTGCTTCTTGCTCACGAGCAATTGTTTCTTGCACTGCCTTCATATTTGACTCAATTTTAGCTTTCTCTTCTGCTGCTAAATTAAGTTGGCTTGCAACCTGATTATATTTATCTTGAACTGTTTGTAAGTTAGCTTGACGCTTTTTCAAGTTATCTTGCAACTCAGCTTGTGCTTTTGCTAATTTTTGTTTGTCTACTACTAAAGATGCTTCTTTTTCATCAATTGTTTTCTTATCTTCTTCTATTTGACGAAGATCTTGTTCTTGTAGACGTAAAATTTCTTTATCAGCTTCTAGAATAGTAGAAACTGCGTTCATACGTTGTAAGAAATCTGCAAAGTTTTTTGACTCTACTACAACTTCTACTACTAAACTCGTATTTGAACTGTTTTGAACAGAAACCATACGTTTTCTCATAATATCCTTACGAGCAAGGACTTTATCCTCTAAAACGACAATTTCATTCTTTTTTTGCTCAATCTGCTTATGTGTTTCATCGATTTTACGTTGAATAGCAGCTTGATCCTCTTTATTTTTTGCAATTGTATTATTTAAATTATGTAGTTCGTTTTCGATACCTTTAATTTCTTTATTAACAGCTTGCTTCTCTTGCTCTTTCTTTTGCATTTCTGCATCGTTTTGCTGCAATTGCTGTTGCATGTTGTTAAGTTTCTCGTCGTTTGACTCTGCTTTAACAGCGACTGTACTAGAAAGACCTATAATTCCTGCTAATACTAGACTACTGATTCGCTTAAAATAGTTCATAATCCGACTCCCTTCTTATACAGTTATACATGATTTATTTTACAGTTTGTTTACAATACCATTAAATACAGTTTATTTTTCATGACGAAAAAAAGGGAATTATGCATAAAATGTAATAGATTCTTAAATATTTAACAATTCCTATATTTAAAAATTATAAAAGATGCTAAAATCCAAATATAGAGAAAATATAACTTCTAAAGGCGGTTGAAATAAATATATGTTTACTCAAAAGAAATCACTCCAACATAAAATTGATCAATTAGAAAGTCGTATACAAGAGCTAGAAGCAGAATTAAAACAAAAGGATATCGAACAACAAGAGACTATTTCTTCTATCCACGATCGTGTACAAAGCGTTGTTCAAGAACATAAACTTGTAAATAGCCAGCACCATACACTTCAAAATTTAGTTCAACAATTAAACTTATGTTTCGAAAATGTTTCAACGCGCACGACACATTCCAATGAATTGAATAACGAAATGTTACAAAAAGAACAAAGCTTAATTCAATCTATTGAAGAAATTATTGACTGTTCTAATGAAGGTAAAGAATCTGTTCACCGTTTACTTATTGTAATTAACAAATTAGGTGAACAATCTCAGCGTACGTCTAACAGTATGAATCATTTAAGTGAACGTTCAAAAGAAATCGAGCAAATTGTAGAAGTCATTCAAAACATTGCAGCACAAACAAATTTACTTGCTTTAAATGCGAGTATTGAAGCTGCTCGTGCTGGAGAGCACGGTAAAGGATTCGCTGTCGTTGCTAATGAAGTAAGAAAACTAGCAGAAAGTACAGCGGAAAGTACAAAAAACATAGGCAACTTAACGAAAAAAATTCAAGAAGAAATTGAAAAAGCATACGATAACACAAAAGATAATTTACATTTAGTCGATGAAGGTGTAGAAATGAGTGCCGATACAAACGCTAGAATCGAAAATATTTTAATTATGATTCAAACGTTACAAAACGGTGCTACCAATGTTATTAAAGCTATCGAAAACCAAAAATCTTGTAATGATGATATATTACGTGAATTCGCTAATACACAACAAATGTTCCAAAAGTTAAATACTACTATTATGAATCACATTCATGATGCTGAGAAAGTCGATGTTCAATTAACGAAAAGTCTTGAAGAAACAGTAGTTTCTCATTAATAATAAAAATCCCTTATACTTTTATAAGGGATTTTTATTATATTTCGAATATTTATTTCTTCTCAATATTCATCCGTATCTTTGTTATAATGGACAAGTTGTTTCTTTCGACTAATAAACAAGGAGGTTATTATGGAACAATTTCACTACATTTTAAAATATTTAATTCTCGGTCTGTTCCAAGGGCTAACAGAACCAATTCCGATTTCTTCAAGTGGTCACCTCGTTTTAGCACAACATTTGCTAGGACTAAAAATAGAAGGGTTCAGCTTCGAACTACTTGTTAATTCAGCTTCATTATTAGCTGTATTACTTATTTATAGAAATGATTTAATTCGTCTAACGAAGAATGGTCTATCTTATATCTTTACAAGAGCAGAGGACGCAAAATCAGATTTCTTCTTTATAATTTACCTTGTTATTGCGACCATTCCAGCAGGTGTTATCGGTGTTTTATTTAAAGATTACATCGACCAGTACTTAAAAGGTGTGAAAATGGTTGGGATTTCCCTTCTTATTACTGCTGTCGGCCTTTGGATTATTAGAAACTTACGTGGACGTAAAAATGATGGCGATCTTTCTATGAAAGATGCAATTATTGTCGGATTAGCACAAGCTTGCGCATTAATTCCTGGAATAAGCCGATCAGGTGCAACAATCGTCGCAGCGATGTTACTTGGTATGAAGCAAGAAACAGCTCTTCGTTTCTCATTCTTACTATATATCCCTGTTAGCTTAGGTGGTTTATTACTAAGTATTACAGACATTGCAAAAGATCCAAATCTAGACACATTATTCGTGCCATATATCGTTGCGTTTATCGCAACATTTATCATGACGTACATTTCATTAAAATGGTTTATGAACATTATGGCAAAAGGAAATTTAAAATATTTCTCTTTCTATTGTATTATCGTAGGTGTACTTACTCTTATTTTCTTATAAAGTGAAACTTACAAAGCGAAAAGCGAGTCATTCTATTAAACTAGGATGACTCGCTTTTTTATATCTTTATAATGATAAAGCCCCTCTTTCTGTACAGTAAGAGGGGTCCCTTTTATGCGTATACTTTCTTTTCTTGACAATACAAACGAATAACATGTTTATTTTGTTGAAATACATCATGCGTTAGGCGGATAATAATAAAATTTCGTTTTGTTTGATCATCATGAACAAAAATCTGTTCTCCCTCCTGAAAACGCCATGCACTTTCAAAAGTTGTAATATGATCCCCACTTACAGAAAAAAGCTCATATCGCATATCTTGTACCCTCTCTCAACTTATAATAATCACTATATCCTTATATTAAATTTATTATAACTTAATCCCGTTTAAATTTGAAATTTTTTCTATTTCGAAATATTTTAATTTTGTTTTCAGGTTCTTTTAACGTTATAATGATAAACGAATTTTCATTGAAAGGAGCTTCATTTTGACTGCATATTTATTTCCAATAAAAACAGCATTTATTTTATTTCCTATTTTAGCAATGTTTCTATTAATCCCTTTTTTAATATTTAATTATCGTAAATACGGTTATTTAAATAAATGGCGTTCATTTATTTTATATTCATTATTACTTTACTTATTAAATGCCTATTTTCTTGTGATTTTGCCATTACCACAAACGTATGATACTTGTAGCCTACAACCGGCTAATACGCAACATTTGCAACTCTCGCCATTTTATTTCATACAAGAGATTAGTAATCATACCTCGGCGATTTTAACGAAGCCAGCTACGTACTTCTATTTATTAAAGGAATCTGCGTTTTTACAAGTCGCTTTTAACGTTTTACTAACCGTTCCGTTCGGTATGTACTTACGTTATTATTTCCGACGTAGCTTCTTACAAACAGTGTGTATTTCTTTTTGTCTTTCACTATTCTTTGAATTAACACAAGTAACTGGATTATATGGTATTTATAATTGTGCATACCGCTTATTTGATATTGACGATCTGTTTTTAAACACGCTAGGCGGCGTAATTGGTTTTATCATTGCACCAATCTTTACGTACTTCCTTCCGAAAACAAGCGAATTAGATATTCATATTGATTTAGAAACGAAACCAGTCGGATTCATTCGTCGTCTCATCGCTATGCAAATTGATTGGATTTTCTTATCTATCGTTGTACCTTTCATTAAAAATAAAGGAAATTCACTATTTATCGCTAACATCCAATCTTATACAAATGTATACGAACTCCTTTTCATTACATGTTCAATCTTAATTTACTTTATTATCATTCCATACTTTACGAATGGAAGAACAATAGGAAAAGCGTTGCTTCGGATTTACATTAAAGGACAAGCTGAGCGTATTACACTAAAAGAATTATTCATTCGTTACGGGATATTCTATTTCATTTTAGGCGGAATCAATTATATTCTTTCGAGTAGCTCTATCTTAAATCATACAGAGCCTTTAGTATTACTAGTTATACTATTATTCCAATTTGTAATTAACGGTCTATTTATTATTCATGTTTTATTACATGTATTTAGTCGTGATAAGTTACTATTTTACGAGCGCATTAGTCAAACAAGAAATGCGATTATACTAAAAAAAGCTGACAAGTAATACTTTGTCAGCTTTTTTTCATAATCGTAAATAATTTTTCTGTGTAAGGGTTTGAAAACATTTCTGCTTCATCTAGTAACTTTCTCGCCTTTAGAAACGAATGCATTTCTGGATATATATTTTGTAATTTTTCGTACGTTAACGTATGCATTTTCCCCCAATGCGGGCGCCCTTCATACTTTAGAAAAATTTTCTCCACCTCACCAAAATAAGCAGCATACTTCATACCTTTATACATATGAACGGCAATATACGCTGAATCCCTTCCGTACGCTGGACTGAGCCATATATCATCCCTTTTCACATAACGGCATTCAATTGGGAAGTGCACTTTATACTTTTTCTTTTCAATAAGGTTTGAAATATCTTCTACAACAGCCCGCATATACTTTGAAGGAACACTATACTCCATTTCATAAAATGGAACCGCACGCGATGTAGCAAATACTTCATAACTCGGACCAATTATTTTTGTATTCGGTACAGCTTTAGCCGATAATCGACTTACACCTTTACTTATAGAAGGAAACCATTTACATCCTTTAGATAACAAAGAGAACATCTTATTTTCAAGCAACTCTACCTTTAGTTTATGCCATTTCAAGTCACTTTTTTTACCCGTTGTTTCATTTGTAAATTTCACTTGTACTTCATCTGAATAAGGAAAAACAAAAAATTCAAAATGGCGATTCTTCTTATATTCTTCTAGCTTGTTCATTACAGTAGATAATGACTGTTTTTCACTTTTATAAACGAGTGAATAGGCTGGAATAACCTTCAATTTTATTTTTACAATGATACCTAACATTCCTAGCGACAACTGAAAGGCTCTCCAATATTCCACATTTTCAGTTTCCGAACAAACTATACTCTCGCCTGTAGATAAAACTGCGGTAATCTCTATAACTTGTGTTGATAAACTTCCAAAGGTAATACCCGTTCCATGAGTCCCTGTACTAATCGCTCCTGCAATCGATTGCGAATCAATATCCCCTAAATTTTCTTGTGCATAACCTTTTTCTTCAAGTAACTTCCCTAAATCATGTAGCTTTGTTCCTGCCCATACTTCGGCAACCATCTTCTCTGCATCCATATCCAAAATACCTTTCAATTCATCTAAAGAAACTAAAATTTCTTCTGTTTGCACAAGAGGTGTAAACGAGTGTCCTGAACCGACAACACGAATTCTCTTCCCTTTTTTTCGAGCAAGCCCTACAACTTCTACTACATCTTGTATACTTTCTGGATACATCGTATAATGCGGCGTTCCTTCTACATTCCCTGTCCAATTTCTCCATTTTTGTCCCTTTATAGAAAGCATTGGCCATCCCCCCGATATGTTGAATACTCCCCAACAATCTCTCCTTCTTTCACACGATATAAAAAAGGAAAACGCTCACATAACTCTCCAGCTTTACTATGGCGAAACAAGATAGAATCTCCTATCTCTACTCGTTCCTTACCGTTATAAAAAATCGGTGTTTGCACTTCGCCAGCGCCTTCTAAAGCTAATAGTTTGGCACCATTTGGTCTCCAAATCTCAGGTTCTTTATCTTTCCCGATTGCACCTGAGGCAATATATCCACCACCTAAACAAGTGTAAATAAACGGGGCTGGTTTACGCACAACTGGTAAAGCAAATCCGACAGCTGGATGAAATTGCACCTCTTTATAATAATCGAACAGCTTCGGGGCATAAAAAGCAGAACCTATTGTAATCTCTGAAATTGAATTATCTTGCTCAGTTGTTTTTATACTTCCTGTGCCTCCCCCATTTACAAACCTTAGTTCAATACCTAGATTTTGTATTTCTTTTACGATATGTCCTCTTCTTTCTTTAACTTCTAACACTGACTTCTTCTTTAAATACGAAATTACTTTACTTTTCACTCTTTGATTCGGTATGTGATCTCCTACCCCAGCAATTTGAGCTTCATATCCCATTACACCATCTAGTATTAAAAATGATGATTCTTTTACCCTTTTTACTATTTTCAAAGCACCTTGCACATCTTTTACCGGTGATCTGTTTACCCCAAAATGAAATTGAAAAAAACGACTACTCATATCAATATCCAAACAAACACGAAAACACCCTTTAGACTCCTCAGCAATTTTTTCTAAATAAACAATATGGTCTTCACAATCCACCATACAAGTTATAATGAGGCCTTGCTTTGTTAGCAAACTTATTTCATGTAAAGCCCTTTTATCATAAGCAGGATATCCGAGCAATAAATCATTGAATCCTTGTTCAATTAAAAACAAAGCCTCTCTAGGTGAAAAACACATAATACCTTGAAATCGATCATTTGTAGCTAAAATCTTTTGCATAACCGGAACAGAACGTAGCGATTTACTCGCTATACGAATCTTCTTGTTTCCACTTAATTCCATAACCGATTGAATATTTTTATCTAAAGCTACTTCATCCAAAAATGCACACGGTAATGGAACTTCTTTAAAAATTCCTCGATCCACATTTTTCTCTCCTCTTTCCAATATGTCTTATACATATTGGAAAGAAAGTTGAAATTTCCTCTACAAAATAAAAAAGTTTCTTCCTATTAAGAAGAAACTTTTTTAGGACTATTTCATAGAAATAGTTGCCTCTACTGGATAATGATCAGAGTAATCATTATATGTATATTTTTTAAACCATGATGTAACAGTCCACTGTGGAGATTTCGGTTGTAATACTTTATTCTCTATAAATGACGGATTCGCATGGTCCTTACTTGCAATAATATAATCTAAATACTCGGCAGGGCTATCAGGGAAATTATATTTTGCTATACTGTTTGTCGTCGCATCCCAAGTTGCTGTATGTCCCGTATAAGATGGAATAGAAGCGTGCAATGTTTTGAACATGGATGCGTACTCTGAGTCACTATTGTTCTCTGCATTTATTTTATTCACGTTCATATCACCACCAAATAGGACGTACTCGTCATTTGGTATATTCTTATTTTTAATAAAGTCTTGAATTTCTTTTAACTGATTTGTACGTACAGATGCAGGTGAAGTTTTTCCGCACATACTATCTTCAGCCTGCAAATGCGTCCCGATTACATGAACGAAACGATCATTCTTCTTAATTTTTGTGTATACAAATCCTTTATTTGATAAATTATCTGGCCCGCATCCTTTTGCAAATACATATTGAATCTTTTCAACGATTGGCCATTTACTCACGATTGCAACGCCCCCATCTTCAGGAGTTGAAGATGAATAGCTACCTAACGTTTTATCCCATTCATTTCCGTTACTACGACCTAATACCGCTGTTTGATTTGGATATTCTTTCTTCAAATTCCCTAACAAACGATCTGATGCGCTATTATCAAACACTTCATTTAATATAACAACGTCTTGATTCTTTATATAATCTGCCGCCCCAATTAAATCAGCACGCTCACTTTGTCCCCAGTTCGGATATAAATTTGTTGATAGCATATACACGTTATGCGTCATCACTTTCAAAGTATTATTTTGATTTGTAGACGTTTCTGCTTGAGCTGAAGATCCTCCGTATAAAACTCCTAAACCAATCCCAAAGCTAAGTACACCTTTTAGTAATTTTCCTTTCACGCTTCATACCTCCATGTATTAGTTATAAAAAGGCCAAATACTCTATTGTGAGATTTGACCTTTTTTTTAATACTTAACGATCTCCGTACGTATCAAACCAAAGCTGAATGTATCCGGCAGTAACACGTTGTGCATCCATTAATCGCTTACCTGTCATTGGTGTAACTTCAGCGCGCCATTTATCTGCATATTCTTGTGATACAGCTGCTTTTACGAACCAATCTTTCGTATTATCATTTACAATGCCAGCGTAATCTTGTTTCGCTGCTACTGCCGCTCCGTGAATCCACTCTTCTGGATTTGTACCTTTCCAGTTCCAATATCCATTTCCATCCGTTACTTTATAATTATCTTTTATCGTATCTACAAAGTTTTCATATTTAGAATGGAATCCTTGTGGGTACGAAAGATTTGTAAAGTTTGCCGCATGCATCGGTTGGTTTACATCTCCTAAATAATGAAGAGATAATCCTAAATAGAAGAATGCTTGTTTCATATCTTTATTTTTATATGATTCACCAGCTAATTTAAAATATTTAGCGCCAGTTTCTTTTGCCTGCTTTGCAAATGGAATATATGTTTTTCCATTGTCTGGATCATAGAAATGTGAAGCAAATGTGCTATTATCATAATAAGGATTTTCATAGTCAGCAGCATAAATACCATTTTCTAATTCCGTACGCCATTCATTTAATTGTGCAACTCGATCTTGTTTTACAAGTGTTGTATTGCGAGACATAATATCAATAGCGCGGTTTACAATCCATAAATGAGAGTTTACGCCTTCTTTATGTTTATCTTCAGCAGACCAGCGATGAACTATTTTTATTTTACTTCCCCCATCGTTTTCATGAGCAAATGCAACACTTTGTAACGGCGCTACTAATGTAATAGCTGCTGCTAAAGCAAGTACTTTCTTTTTCATCTGAAATCCTCCATTTTATAATTGAATTATTGTAAACTTTTTGTTAGGATCCTATGATATCGTCCGGTTAACCTATGACTAGAATATCCCACCTTTCATGAAATTTCTATCAATAAATTAAAATATGCAAATGTTCATATCATTATAACTTTATACATAGTGAATATAATGAATGAATGCACTTATATTGTAGTAAAGTATTGTTAAGCTACTACGAATGATTGTCTAAACTAATGTAAAAAAAGAGTAAAGCATCCACATGCTTTACTCTTTTTTTCTATTCGATAATATACTTGGTAGTTGTACATTAACTGCCAACTTATGAATAAATCCAAACACTAATCCAATCCCAATAAATATGTATAAGATTGTAAATATCTTTCCGAAATCAGTTTGCGGACTAAAATTCCCATCACCGACAGTCGTCAACGTGACCACACTAAAATATAAAGCGTCAAGAGGACGTAATCCTTCAACTGTACTATAAAAAATCGTACCAGATGTTAATGTTAAAAATGTTAATACGAATAACACTTGAAATTCTTTATCTTTCCACGCTCGTAAACAAGCTTTTAGCATTCGTTTCAATGTCAACATAAATGAAAGCATTAGACTTCCCCTTCCAAACAAAATACCTGTAGTTAAAGGAAAGTCTATCACCTTTCTGTATAGAAAAAAAGTAGCCCTCTTCTATTTCTAGAAAAGAGCTACTTTTTACTATTCTCTATTATTTAGGTGAAACAAGAATTTTCACTTGTGTTTTATCTTTTACAAGTGCTTCAAATCCTTCTTCAACAACTTGATCCACTGTGATTTTTTTCGTAATTAATTTCTCTGCTTGAATTTGGCCAGAGCTAATTAATTTAATAACAGCTGGGAAGATATGACGGTATCCAAGAATACCGATAACTTCTTTTTCTTTTAGTACAAGGTTGTTTGGCGTAATTGTCGCATCTTTTTCCCACACACTAACAATTACAGTTTGTCCTTCAAAGCTTGTACTTTCAATCGCTTGACGAAGTACTACTTCGACACCTGTTACTTCAAAGCTCACATTTACACCTAAACCATTTGTTAAGTTACGAATTTCTGCTAGTACATCTTGAGTAGCTGGATTTAATACATAATCCGCACCTGCTAATTTTGCTAACTCTTGACGTTCTTTAGAAAGTTCTACTGCAATAACAGGAGTTGCTCCTGCTGCTTTAGCTGCTTGAATGACAAGAAGTCCAATTGGACCACAACCAAATACTGCTACAGCTTCCCCTTCTTTTAATTTACTTTGACGTACTGCATGAACTGCTACCGCTGCTGGTTCTACAAGTGCACCTTGTTCATACGTCATTTCATCAGGAATATGGTGGACCATATCTTCTGGTACTACTGTATATTCAGAGAAACCGCCGCCGTCTCCGCCAAGACCGTGGAAAACAAGTTGTTCACAAACATTGTAATGTCCATGTTTACAAGCTTCACATTTACCACAAGAATAAATTGGTTCTACAACGACGCGATCTCCCACTTTATGAGAAGTAACGCCTTCACCGATTTCAACTACCTCACCACTAAACTCATGACCTAAAATAACCGGTGCTTTTACGTGTGTTAATGGGTGCTCTTCTGTTGGAATAAAAATAGGTCCTGCTAAATATTCATGCAAGTCTGTTCCGCAGATACCACACCATTTCACTTTAATCTTAACTGCTCCTGGTCTTACAGTTGGTTCTGGTACTTCTTCTACTCGTACATCGCGTTGATTATGCCAAAGTAATGCTTTCATTTTATACATCCCTCTCTACGTATATACTTAACCTGGTGAAGTTTACAAATCTATTATAATACTTCTATCCATATATTTCAAAAAAACAATCTCATTCCCACTAAATTTTAACAAATAACGTTCAATATTTTGTCACTTTGTACTTTTTTCCACATCTGTTAATGCTAATTTCATTGCGGTTGAAATTAGCATTATGCCATAATAGCATAGGAGAGGTGAATATCGCTTGAAATATTTTATTTACTTTATTGTTATCGTAGCGTTTCTAGATACATTTTCACAATTACCTATTATGAGTACGTTCGCTCAAAGTCTTGGAGGATCTCCTCTTATTATTGGGCTAGTTGTCGGTATGTACTCATTCGCTAATATGATCGGTAATATTATTGCTGGCGCTGCTGTCGATAAATTTGGTGCAAAAAAAATACTTTATATAAGCATGGGACTTACGAGTTTCATAGTCTTGTTATACACCGTTGTTCAAAGTGGTGAACAACTATTAGTTGTGCGCTTTATGCACGGCTTTAGTGACGGATTTTTAATTCCTGCTGCCTTTACGTTTTTATCAAAACAAACAAATTCAGCAAGACAAGGTAAGGCAATGGCCCTATCTGGTGCTGCTGTTGGAACAGCGGCAATTGTAGGACCGGCTTTCAGTGGAATTATGAAAGCAACTGCTGGTATAGAGTGGGTGTTCATTACCATTTCTATTTTAATGGTCCTTGGTACAATCGTATCTCTATTCTTCTTACCAAATAACGTATCAAGAAAAGATACTTCAAGAACACAAATGATGAACAAAAAGGATATGATTGAACTATTGAAATCAGAACCGTTATTGCAAGCATATATTGGTGCCTTCACGCTAATGTTTTCACAAGGAATTGTCACTTATATGCTACCAGTGAAAGTTGAGGCATTAGCACTTAAAGCATCTACAACAGGCATGATGTTAAGTGTATTCGGCATTACCGCTATCCTCTTCTTCTTGCTGCCAACAAACCGTATTTACGATCGATTTAATCGTTCAAAACTCATGCTAATTGGGATTGCAGTAATGGCATTCGCGTTATCTTTACTTGGATTATTCGCAACAAAAGGTATGCTCTTTATCGTTATGATGATTTATGGCATTGGATTCGCTATCCTTTTCCCATCGATAAATGCATTACTTGTTGAAAATACGACAGATGATAAGCGCGGAAAAGCATTCGGATTGTTTTATGCTTTCTTCTCATTAGGAGTTGTTGCTGGATCCTTTACAGTTGGTGCCATCGGGGCATCCCCTAGCGTCAGCTTCGTTATCGGAACTGCATTCTTATTAACATTCGCTGGAATGATTTATGTAAGAAGCAAAATAAAAAGTAAAGCAAACAGCAAAGTAAAAAAGACAATGATGGGTTAATTCCATCATTGTCTTTTTTTGCCTAATATATTACTTTTGTGTCTAACCAAATAACAATGTAAATAAATTGAACTGTAAAGGCAACACTGCAGTTCTTCTTTTACAAAAAAAGTGTATAAATACCAACGATACTTCGACAATTTCCTCGGAAATATTTCCTTTCCCCACATAATTTGATACACTACATATGAACAGACACTTGTATTACATAAGCTAAAATAATAACTTACTGTACAAATTGAAAAGCACACTCTTCATATGAAGAATGTGCTTTTATGTTATTAACGTTTAATCCAAACAGCGCCTGCCGATTTATCCTCTGCCTGTCCAACAACTTGGAATTTAAGTCCAAGGTTTGGAACTTTTCTTCCTGCATCTGCAATTTGTTTGTTACTATATACTTTTGAATCATCAAATGTTGTAACACCTTGTAATCCAGAATAGTTAAACTGTCCACGTGTTAATGAATTTGCACTCCATGCTGGTGTTTGATCAAATGAAAATGCAGCATCTGCAATTTGCATACCTGTATTACCGTAAGTTGGTCTTCCGTTTAAATTCCCAACAAATGCCTCTGGATGCGAATCCACAACACCAAGGAATCCTTCACCTGGATGCACCCCAACCCAGTTATCTTTGAAGCTATCATCTGCATACCAAACGACAAGACCTGTATTATACACTGGACCTTTTCCTGCTTTTAATCCATTATCTGATCCCGCATAGTTTCTCCACTCTAAGTAGTAATAATGAGCTTTCTTTTCTGTCCCATCAGAAACAACAAAACCATTTAAATTCATTTTAGCCTGTCCTTCTGTATCATCAGAAAATACAACTTGTCCATCAACAGTTACATTTACATTATCCATCGCGAAACCTTTATATGTTACAGCCGGATCTGTAATATAATCGAATTGCAGTTTCACTTTTTTTCCTTTAAATTGACTTAAATCATATGATTTATCCATCCATTTTCCATCTGTTGTATCTTTATCTTCTTGGACTACTTTTTCTCCAAGTCTATCAATTAACGTTTTCGTTCCATCTTCTGTTACTGCATGCACTTCGACAAAATCGCACTCTGCTTCTAACTCATAATTTGCTTTATAATCGAATTTTGCATTTGTTCCTTTTGTTAAATCAAAGAATGGTGTCTCTAGTGTTGTATGCATATCATCTCCTCTTGTACTATAATATGCATGCTTTCCAAACTCCGGTTTAATCGTTTCAACACTTTTACCTGGTAAGTTAACACGTACAACGCCTGGACGATTGGATTTTGTAACACTTTGATCAATATATGTAGGAACTCCTACTCCACGCTTAATTTTATCGTAATCTACTTCTAAAATTTTTGCCCAGTTGCCACCCATATTCTTTTGTAAGAAGTCTTTATTTTGTGGTGAGAAACTAGTTGGCTCTGTTCCTGCAATTTTCCCTGTCCAACTACCTCCACTCATTAATGACCACGCTTCGACAGGTGAACCAGTTCCAGTATACTTCGTGTCATATTCATCTGGTAAGCCAAGATCATGTCCAAATTCATGCGCAAATACACCTACTGCTCCATCTTCTGGTTCAATTGTATAATCATGTGCCGCTACTTTTCCACCAAAGTAATCTACCTTTGATTTTGTACCTTCAACCGCTACTGGATCTATTGCTAATTTTGAACGATGTGACCAAATTGCATCATCACCTAATTTACCGCCACCAGCTTCTTGACCAACGCCAGCATGGATTACCATTAAATGATCAATTACACCATCAGGTTCATTTTGAATTCCATCACCATTTGTATCATATCTATCGAATTGATCAAATTGAGATAAATCTAACCCTTTCTCAGCAGCTGCATGTAAAGCTTCTTTCACTAAATCACGTGCGCCTTTTGGTCCTTTATTATCGTGACCACTACTACCATCAGCACCGTAGTCAGACGCTTTTCCTGGAACAGTTAGCCATTCCGTTACATATCCATCTGTCGTATAACTTCCACCAGACTGCTCTTCATAATATTGTTTAAACGTTTTTACTTTCGAACCATCAAATAACGTGTACGGTTCATTACCAAATAACATTTTTTGATAATGCTCTCTACTAAAGTCATTCGAATACATATACCCTGGTGTTTGATCAATATTATTATGTTTATAATCACTAAATTCAACGAGTAATACTAATACTTTATCAGTTCGAACAGACCCTTTATATGGCGCTTGCTTTGCTTTAGAAGTTGGGACTTGTCCATTCAATTGTTTTTTATTTGGTTCTGGTTTTTGCTCAGGACTAACATTTTTTTCAGGTTTCTTTACTTTCTCCTTTTCCTCCATTTTCTTCTCTTTTACTTTTTTCACGAAATCAGATGCCTCTTTAGCAGTATCCGCTGGAAGAATTTCTTTATTTGCCTGATCGCCTTGTTTCTTTTCAATATACTTTTCTACAGCTTTTTTCGTCTCTTCTTTAGAAGATGCTGGATTAATTGTTCCTCTTTCTTTCAACGCTTCCGCTAAACGATCTTCTTGAATTAAATTGTAATCAATTGGTGTTGTAGATACATCGTCTTTCTCTTTTACTGTCGTTTCTGCGTATGCTAGCGGAGTACTCATTACAGATGTGCATCCGATAATTGCCGCAATTGCTAAGGATGATAACACTTTAAATGGCGCTTTTCTTCTCATTCTATTTCTCTCCTTTTATAAAACTTAAAATTCAGATAAATAAGTGCATTTAAATCGAAATCCCCACTTTCTGCCCTCCCTATATAAAAAGGCATAATTCTATAAACGTTAAGCTTTCTGTTATAGAATCATGCCCCTCCAGTTTTCTGGTCAGAACCTCTACCTTTTTATGTCGAAATATGAAAAATAAAAAGTGATTTGTATATATTAAATAGCTTATATAACAAATTTAAAAGACAATATGCAAAATTGCATGAAAATTCTTTTAAATAAAAAAGAACCCTAGTCAATTAAACTAGGATTCTCGATTTTCTATTATTTCTCTTGTGTTTTTTCCCAATCAGCTAAGAATTTCTCAATTCCTTGATCTGTTAATGGATGTTTCACTAATGAAGCAATTACGTTTGCTGGGATTGTTGCAATATGTGAACCGTTTAATGCTGCTTCTGTTACGTGAACACTGTGACGTACAGATGCTGCAATGATTTCTGTTTCAATGCCGTGAATTGCAAAGATTTCTGCGATTTGGCGGATTAGGTCCATACCGTTATGACCGATATCATCTAAGCGACCTAAGAATGGTGAAACGTATGTTGCACCAGCACGAGCTGCAAGTAATGCTTGAACTGCTGAGAATACTAATGTAACGTTTGTACGAATTCCTAAATCAGAGAATGCTTTTACTGCTTTTAAACCTTCCGTTGTCATTGGTACTTTTACAACAACGTTTGGAGCAATTTTCGCTAACTCTTTTCCTTCTTCAATCATTTTATCAGCTTCTAAGCTAATTACTTCTGCGCTTACAGGTCCTTCTACAACGTTACAAATTTCACGAATACGCTCGTGGAAATCTACGCCTTCTTTTGCTACAAGTGATGGATTTGTCGTTACTCCAGCTAATACGCCTAATGCATTTGCCTCTTTAATTTCGTTAATGTTTGCTGTATCAATAAAAAATTTCATTTGTTATTCTTCCTTCCTGATTTTCATTTTATATTTATTTGTTTTTCTTAATAAGCTCTAATTCAATCGGAATAGATTTGTCCACTTTTTTACCTTGTGTTATCTCTTTTGCTGTTTGCATCGCCTTCTCCCCGATTAATTCCGGTTTTTGAGCAACTGTTGCAGCCATACGCCCATCGTTAACCGCTTTTACAGCATCTTCTGTTGCATCAAAACCAACAACGACTACATCTGTTTTTCCAGCAGACTTCAATGCTTCAAGTGCCCCTAATGCCATTTCATCGTTATGCGCAAACACGGCTTTAATATCACCATTTGCTTGCAAAATGTTTTCCATAACAGATAATCCTTTTGCTCTATCAAAATCAGCTGCTTGTTTTGCAACTACTTTTAAAGACTTATCCGCTACGTTGTGGAATCCTTTCCCGCGCTCGCGAGCAGCAGAAGAGCCAGGGATTCCTTCTAATTCAGCAACGTTTGCTCCCCCGCCAACTAATTCACGAATGTAATCACTAGCCATTTGACCACCTTCAATATTATTAGAGGCAATGTGAGAAACAACTTTACCTGAATTTGCAACGCGGTCTACAGTAATAACAGGGACATTCGCTGCATTTGCCGCACTTACTGCTGAAGCAACAGCATCTGAATCGGTTGGATTAATAACAACTACATCGACACCTTTTTGAATTAAATCTTCAACATCATTTGTTTGCTTTGCTGCATCATTTTGTGCATCAACAGCAATCAATTCAATGCCGCTTGCTTTCGCTTGCTTTTCTGCTCCTTTTTTCAAAGTCACAAAAAATGGATTGTTTAAAGTTGAAACAGAGAATCCAACTTTAATAGTTTTATTTCGACCTTTATCGCTAGAATCCTTTGCCCATTCTGGTGGTTCCATTGAACAACCAGCAGTAATGACCATAATACATGCAACGAGTATAAGTAACCATTTCTTCATGAACTATCCCTCCATTACGCTTCTTTTCGACGATCAATTAATACAGCTAGTAAGATTACAAGTCCTTTTACAACTTGTTGGAAGAAAGAAGATACACCTAATAAATTTAAACCGTTATTTAGTACACCGATAATAAGTACACCGATGAATGTACCAACAATCCATCCTCTTCCCCCAGAAAGACTTGTTCCACCTAATACAACTGCTGCAATTGCATCTAATTCGTAAGAAGTACCTGCAGTTGGCTGTGCAGAATCTAGTCGTGATGTTAAGACAATACCTGCAAGCGCTGCCAAAATTCCGGAAAGACCGTAAATCATTACTTTAATTCTCGTAACATTAATACCTGATAATGCTGCTGCTTCTTCATTTCCACCAATTGCAAATGTACGGCGACCAAATGTCGTTTTCTTCAAAATGAAGTACAGTACTGCGAAAGCGATCATCATTGTAACAGCTGGTACCGGAATACCAAGAAAATAACCGCGGCCAAACATTTGGAACATTAAATGATCACCCAGACCAGTGATCGGACGTCCGTCCATATAAACAAGCGTCAACCCACGAAAAATAGTCATTGTTGCTAAAGTTGCAATAAATGGAGCTACTTTTCCCTTCGCTATGATGATACCGTTTACAATTCCCATTACAAGACCAGCTAATAATCCAACTGCCATCGCAAGGAACGGGTCCATGCCACTTGCCATCATTCCAGCAACAAGTGCACTTGATAATGCTAAAATAGAACCTACCGATAAGTCAATACCCCCTGTTAAAATTACAAAGGTCATTCCGAATGCAATAAGCGCATTAATCGATACTTGACGCAGTATATTAAATAAATTTGGAATCTCAATAAATGCCGGATTTAAAGCTGTAATTACGACGATAATTAATACTAAACCGATTAAAGAACCGAGTTGTTGTAATACATTCCCCTTCTTAGCCATCCTTACTCTCCCCCTGTAGCTAGTGCCATAATAGACTCTTGTGATGCCTCATCTTTCTCTAAAATGCCGCCGACTTTTCCTTCATGAATAACAAGAACACGATCACTCATTCCTAAAACTTCTGGAAGCTCAGATGATACCATAATAACGGCATCGCCTTGCTCAGTAAGCTTATTCATAATAGAGTAAATTTCTTTTTTCGCTCCAACATCTACACCTCGTGTTGGCTCATCTAAAATGAGTAACTGCGGGTGGATACCTAGCCATTTTGCAATAACAACCTTTTGCTGATTTCCACCAGAAAGAGATTTCACCGCTTGCTCTCCACTAGCTGCTTTCACATTAAGAAGTTTCATCATATCCGCTGTAAACTGTTGTTCTAGTTCGTTACTTAAGACACTTCCCTTTGAAAGACTTTCTAAATTCGGTAAAGCTAAATTTTCTCGAATTGAGAAATCTAAAACTAACCCTTCAGATTTTCTATCCTCTGTAATAAAAGCTATTCTTTGTCTAATTGCATCTATCGGACTATCAATCTTTACTTCTTGTCCATTTATAAAAATTTGGCCAGAATCTAAAGGTTCGTATCCAAATATCGCTTTCATAATATCTGTACGGCCAGCTCCCATCAAGCCAGCAACACCAAGGATTTCACCTTTTCTTACTTGAAACGAAACATTTTCAAACTTCCCTCTTTTCGTTCCGTTACGCATCTCAAAAATGACATCGCCAATTTGACTATTTCGCTCTGGGTAACGTTCACCAATGCTGCGCCCCACCATCATACTCACTACTTCATCAAATGATGTTTCCGGAATGAGTCTCTTTCCTACGTATTCCCCATCACGTAAAATCGTAATGGCATCACATATTGAAAAAATTTCTTCCATTCGGTGTGAGATATAAACGAACGAAACGCCTTCTTTACGTAATTTATTAATGACAGTAAACAACGTTTCAATTTCACGATCTGTTAATGCAGCTGTAGGTTCATCCATAATAATAACGCTCGCGTTTGTCATTAACGCTTTCGCAATTTCGATAATTTGCTGTTGTCCAACCGATAACTCTCCTGCCAACATAGCGCCTTTTACATGTAACCCTAACTCCGCTAGTTGCTGCTGCGCAATCGCGTTCATTTGACGCGTACGCAAAATACCTGTCTTCCCATACATTAACTCTTTACCGAGAAACATATTTTCAGCTACTGTTAAATTCGATAATATGTTCAATTCTTGATGTATAAATGCAATACCGTACTCTTCTGCTTCTTTCGCATTTTTAAAAGTTCGTTCTTGTCCATCAATCGTGATTGTTCCACCATCTTTTTTGTATACACCTGTTAAAATTTTCATGAGCGTTGATTTGCCCGCTCCATTTTCCCCCATCAATGCATGGACTTCCCCTGTTTCAATCATAAACTGTGCATTCTTCAAAACAGGATTGCCATTGAACGCCTTTGAAATATTTTTCATTTCAATACGCATTCCCATCACTTCCTTTTATTAAAAAATCACGCCTGCATGTAAAATTACATTGGCATAAGGAGTAGCCTCTCCTGTACGAATAATTGCTTTCGCTTTCTTCGTGTGCTCTTTAAATTGTTCATGCGATACATATTCAAATGCTGGCTCTATTAATTTCAGCTCGATTTCTTTATTTACTTCCGCATTATTATTAATGACTTCTTCTGCTAACGTTACTTTTTCAATTGCCATATCATCAGCTACCACTTGCAATACGTCTAAAAAGCTAGGTTTTCCAATCTCAACAGCTAAATCAATTCGTTTTACTCCGTCAGGAATTGGTAACCCGCAGTCTGCAATTACAATCGTATCTGTATGTCCAAGTGAAGCAAGGACTGATGCAATCTCACTGTTTAATACACCGTGCTTTTTCAACCGACAATCACCTGCACTTCACGTACTCTATCTCTCGTTGGCATACCGCCCTGTGCTCCAAGTTTCGTTACAGAAAGGCCACCAGCAATATTCGCAAAACGAATTGCTTTTTGAAGTGTTTCTCCTTCAGAAAGCGCAACTGCTAATGCACCATTGAATGTATCACCAGCTCCAGTCGTATCTACTACATCAACAGCGATGCTAGGAACATGTACAATCTCCGTACCATTATGGAAACGAACACCTTTAGAACCTTCTGTCATCAATAGTTTATTTGGATATTTAGCCAGTAAATCTTCAATTGGTGACGTGAAATCATCTAATACGATGCGACACTCATGTTCATTTGGTGTAATATAAGTTGCCTTTTCTAAAATATCTTCGGATAACACTTGTGCTGGCGCTGGATTTAACATAACTGGAATATTATGCTCCTCACAAATAGCCAATACATATTTTACTGTTTCAAGTGGGATCTCTAGTTGAAGAACAACCATATCTGCTTTTATAAGAAGATCTTTTGAACAATCTACAACCGACTCATTTACAAGAGCATTCGCCCCTTGCACGACAACAATACTGTTATCCTCTTCTGCTAAAACGATATGAGCAATTCCTGTCGCCGTATCTGTAACCGGTACCACATAGTCGATAAAAACGCGTTCGTTCTCTAAATTGTTCCTAACTACAGTTCCATAATTATCGTTTCCAACCGCTCCAACCATCGCTACATTTGCGCCTAATCTAGCTGCAGCAACTGCTTGGTTGGCTCCTTTCCCTCCTGGGATTGTATGAAATGCTTCACCAATTACTGTTTCTCCTGCTTTCGGACGTTTTTTTGAAACAGCCACTAAGTCCATTGAAATACTACCTACCACTGCAATATTTGGCATCTGTTTCATCTCCTTACTTCGTTGTATTTCGTTCTATAATTTCAATCGGTAAACGATAGTGTTTCTCTTCTAATACGCTTCCTTCCATCTGCTCTAACAACAGCTCTGTTGCAATTTTTCCCATTTCATAAATTGGCTGTGCAACAGTTGTAATAGATGGATACATCATTTCTGTTAAAGAAATTCCATCGAATCCGATAATTTGTAAATCATCTGGAATAGAAATCCCCTTTTGGAGTGCAGCCTTTACAATACCTATTGCGATTAAATCATTTCCAGCAACAATTCCATCAATATGTGGGTATTCTTCTAATAATTCCACTGTTACACGCTCACTATTAACTGGATCAAATGTACTCTCTGCAATCATATAAGAAAGATTATTTTGCGTAATAACGTCTACAAAACCTTCAAAACGTTCATTAGCAGTGCTTACATCACGCGGTCCGCGAATATGCGCAATATGTTTACAGCCTTTATCTATTAATAGCTTTGTCGCTGCCTGACTCCCTGCATAGTTATCTGCATATACAGTAGGGATACGCTCATTAAACATACGGTCAATTGCAACAACTGGAACAGACAACTTCATGTAATTAACACTATTTTGTGGATTCGTTGCTACAATAAATCCATCCACATTATTTTGCCTAAGTACATCAATATATTGCTTTTCTTTCTCTAAACTCTCATCAGAGTTACAAAGGACAACTGTGTATCCTTGCTTATGAGCTACATCTTCTACGGCACGTGCAACTTCTGGAAAGAATGGATTCACGATATTTGGAACAACTAAGCCAATTAAACGTGATTTTTTATTATACAATGAACGCGCTACTGTACTAGGTTTATAATCTAGCATCTCAATCGCTCGTTCTACTTTCTTTAATGTATCTTCATGAACATATCCATTTTTATTTAACACTCTGGAAACGGTCGCCACAGATACTCCCGCTAATTTCGCAACGTCTTTAATCGTACTCATTCTCTTTCCTCTCCATTCCATGTAACCGTTTACAGAAAATAATATAACGTATTTCTAGAAATACGTCAATCATTTCTCACGAAAAAGCTTTTAAGGTTATACTCAAAAAAAGCACCGCCATAAGGCGATGCTTTTTCATTACGAATAGGATACAGTTTGTTCTTTTTCCTCTGTAGCTGGCTCTTCAGCATCTTTTTTACGATCTGACAGTTTAATCTTCTGTAAGAAAATTGTAAAGATAGCGCCTACTATGATAAATACTAATCCTGTTAAGAATACAGTATGAAGTGAGTCTACTAAAGAGTTTTTCAAGATTGGTACAATGCTGTTAGCGAATGCTTCTGGCATTTGTTTTAATGCTTCTGGACTAAATAGCATCGAATATAAACCTTGTGGATCTGTGTGAATCATATCTTTAAATTTCGTTACCATTTGGCCCGCTTCTTTCGGGAACGTATCTAATACAGGTACTAATTTATTTGTTAATGTTGTACCTGAAGTGTTATTCATGATTGACCCTAAAATTGTAATACCAAATGTTCCACCGATTTGACGGAAGAACTGACTTGATGATGTTACGACTCCAAGATCTTTTTTCGGGAAACTTTCTTGTAACGCTAATGTTAATGTCGGCATAACAAGACCCATTCCTAAACCGATAATACTCATATAGAAAGTAGCAGTAAGTTTAGTCGTGTGCATATCCATCGTTGTTAATAACCAGAAACCACCAGCCATAATAAGCATCCCTGTAATAATTTGTGGTTTCACACCAACTTTTAATACAAGTTGACCACCGATAATACTCATCACTATCATTGTAATCATCATCGGTGTCATAATTGTTCCTGATTCAGCAGCACTTACTCCTACAATTCCTTGCATGAAGAATGGTACGAACATAATCGCACCGAACATTCCGATACTCATAAAGAAACCAATCGCATTCAGTATTGTAAACGTGCGATTTTTAAAGAAATGCATCGGTAAAATCGGTTCTTCTGCTTTCGTTTCAACGATAACAAAGCTAATAATACCAATTAGAGCTAATGCAAATAAACCGATAATTTGCCAAGAATCCCATGGATAATCTTTTCCGCCAAACGTTAATGCAAGTAATAAACTTACAACACCGAGAATCATCGTAAAGATTCCAGCAATATCAATCTTGATCGGTCCTGTTTGTTTATGTGACTTTAATCCCATTGCAATAAAGATTGTTGCTAAAATACCAACTGGTAAGTTAATGTAGAATACCCATCTCCAGTTCACTGCGTCTACAATCCAACCACCCACTTGTGGTCCAATTACAGAAGCAAGACCGTATAACGCACCAAAAATACCTTGCCATTTCGCACGTTCTTTTCCCGTAAACATATCTCCGATAATAATCATAGCCATTGGCATCATAATACCGCCACCAAGACCTTGAATACCACGGAAAATAATTAATTCCGTCATACCATTTGCCATACCACATAACGCCGAACCAACCATAAAGATAACTAGTCCTGTAATATATACGTTGCGACGGCCAAGTAAATCCGCTAATTTACCTGCAATTGGTACAACTGTCGTTGATGTTAACATATAAGCTGTTGTTAACCACGTCATTAAACTTAATCCGCCTAGTTCACCGACGATACGCGGCATTGCTGTACCAACAATCGTTCCATCTAATGCAGCAAATAGCATCGCGATTATTAAACCAATTAACAGCAACTTTCTATTTATGTTTTCTTGTTGCTCCATGTAATCTCCTCAATTCCTCTTAGTTATTCTCTTTTTTCTCTTGTGTCCCGCAAATAATTGTTTCTAACTTCTCAAAGAGGCGTAACAAATCTTCTCTTTCTTGTAATTCTAAATGTGAGAAATATTTTGCAATATGCTCATTACGAGCGGTCATTGCCTCTTCTACTCTAGCTTTCCCCTTTTTTGTTAACTCAATGATGACAACACGACGGTCATCTTTGTCGTGATAGCGTTCTACAAGCTCTTGGTCAATTAGGCGATCAATCATCACTGTAATTGCACTAGGCTTTACATACATCTTTTTTGCTAATTTTGTCGCTCTTGAAGCACCGTAATGATCTAAAATCTTTAAAATATAAAACTGCGGTGGTGTAAGTCCTGTTGCTTGCATTTGTTCTAATAACTCCGTCTGCATTTTCTTTCCAATCGAAAAGGCAAGAGCTTGAATTTTATCGATATGCGTCATATCATTTGGCATGTTATCCACCTCTTATTTAAGCAATAAAATATTTAACGTATTTAAATATTAATCCCACAAACAAAATCCGTCAACACTTTTTATTTATAAAAACGTTTACATTTCTGTCACAAAGTTGTATAATTTTCGACGAAGTTAATATTGACAGTCACGGAGAATCGGAGTATACGGCTATGAATCATAAAAAAGGAAACTTTTTTATATTTCATGGCCTTTTTATATTCTCTCTGACTTACAACATTTCGAATTCATTAGGGGAGGATTTTCATTTTATGTTTTTCACACAATTATTTAAGCCTGCGCCCCACGCGGAACGCTTACCAGCTGATCGCGTTGATAGCGAATACCGTAAATTACGTTTACAAGTATTCTTAGGTATCTTCATCGGCTACGCAGGTTACTACTTTGTTCGAAAAAACTTTTCACTAGCGATGCCATACTTAATCGAACAAGGCTTTAGTAAAGGGGAACTTGGGGTTATCCTTTCAGCAGTATCTATCGCTTACGGATTAAGTAAATTTCTTATGGGTATCGTATCCGACCGTTGTAATCCTCGCTACTTTTTAGCAGCTGGGCTATTTTTATCAGGTATCATTAATATTATTTTCGGCTCATTTTCTTTCATTACAACGAGCATTATACTTATGTTTGTCCTTCAGTTTTTAAATGGATGGGTACAAGGTATGGGATGGCCTCCTTGTGGTCGTACGATGGTTCACTGGTTCTCTATTAGTGAACGTGGTACAAAAATGTCTATTTGGAACGTTGCTCATAATGTCGGTGGCGCGCTTATGCCTTCTCTTGTGACATTAGGCTTATACTTCTTCGCAAATGACTGGAAGAGTATTTTTTACTTCCCAGGTATTCTTTCAATTTTAGTTGGTATTTATGTATTAATTACGATGAGAGATACACCTCAATCTTGTGGATTACCTTCTATCGAAGAACATACTGGAGAATATCCATCAGATGAAAAAGTAAAAGATCGAGAACGCGAACTTTCAGTAAAAGAAATTTTATTTAAATACGTACTAAACAATAAATTTTTATGGTACATCGCTATCGCGAACGTTTTCGTTTATTTCGTACGTTACGGCGTTGTAGACTGGGCTCCTACCTATTTAGTAGAGGAAAAAAGTTTCACTCATAGTAGCTCCCGTACAGCTTACGCTCTATATGAATGGGCTGGTATTCCAGGTACACTTCTTTGCGGATGGATGAGTGATAAACTATTTAAAGGGCGCCGCGCACCTGCTGGTATTTTATTTATGGTTGGTGTATTTATAGCCGTTCTTGTTTACTGGCTAAACCCTCCTGGTAATCCAATGGTTGATAGTATCGCACTTGTCGCGATTGGATTTTTAATTTACGGACCTGTTATGTTAATCGGCCTACACGCACTAGACTTAGCACCAAAAAAAGCTGCTGGAACTGCCGCTGGTTTAACTGGGTTCTTCGGTTACCTAGGTGGAGCTACTTTTGCTAGCGCAGCTATGGGCTTTATTGTAGATGCATTCGGATGGGATGGCGGATTCATCTTATTACTTGTATCTTGTGTACTTGCAATGTTCTTCCTTGCTCTTACTTTAAAGACAGGATCTGCAAAACCAAAACAAGCTTAAGTACTAATATTATTCTTATCAAAAAAAGAGAGACTGTTCTTTCCAGAACACCTCTCTTTTTTCTACATATAATACTTTTTTCTTACAAAAGATTTATTTCCCTCTCACATATATGTTAGCGTTTTCAACTAACTTCAATCCCTTATATAACAGCATTCAATCTCTGTATAAAAAGATTTTTGAATATTTTCTCAACTTATGCTTGTCAAACATTGTCAATTTATATTAAAATAACAACAACATACAAAATATTTAGTCTTTTCAGAAAAGATGGAGGGATAGCCATGAAGAATCCACTTCTTCGCATTGAAAACTTACAGACTTCCTTTCGCATACAAGATCACTATCATGCCGCAGTTGATGATGTTTCGTTAACTGTCCATGAAAATGAAATTGTCGCGATAGTTGGTGAATCAGGTTGCGGAAAAAGTGCACTTGCCCTTTCTATTATGCGACTGCATAATGAAGCAAATACAAAATTACAAGGGCAGCTTAACTATAGAGATAAGGATCTACTAACTATGTCAGCCGCAGAGATGAATAAAGTACGCGGATCAAACATCGGTATGATTTTCCAAGAACCTCTTACAGCACTCGATCCTCTTATGACAGTTGGAAAACAAATCGAAGAAAACTTAGACTACCACACAAGCCTTTCAAAAGTTGAAAAAAAGAACGCACCTTAGAACTACTTCATCAAGTTGGTATTCCAAAACCAGAACTTACATATAAACAATACCCACACGAATTATCTGGCGGAATGAGACAAAGAATTGTTATCGCAATTGCAATTGCTTGTAACCCAGCACTCATTATTGCGGATGAGCCAACAACGGCTCTTGACGTAACCATCCAAGCACAAATTTTAGACTTACTAAAATCTATTCAAGAACAAACGAAAATGGGCATCATTTTAATTACTCATGATTTAAGTGTTGTCGCAGAAACAGCAGATCGTATCGTCGTTATGTACGCTGGACAAGTTGTAGAGACAGGAAAAGTTGAAGAGATTTTTAACAACCCTCTTCACCCATATACTCGTTCTCTATTAAACTCCATTCCATCTGCGTATGGTGAAAAAGAAAAATTGCATGTAATTCAAGGGGTCGTTCCTTCGTTAGCGAAGCTTCCTCGCACAGGTTGTCGCTTCCAAGCTCGAATTCCATGGATTAAACCTGATCAACACGAGGAAAATCCAATTTTACATGAAGTAAAACCAGACCATTGGGTACGTTGTACTTGCTACAAGCATTTCAACTTCCAAGATAAGAAAGGAGATGACGTAGCTCATGGCACTGCTTAAAGTAGAAGATTTAAAAGTACATTTTCCAATTAAAGGTGGTTTCTTCGGCCGCACATTAGATTACGTGCGTGCTGTCGATGGTGTAAGTTTTGAATTACAACCGGGTGAAACATACGGGATCGTTGGTGAATCTGGAAGTGGCAAATCAACAACGGGTAAAGCAATTATGCATTTAACGAAAGCAACAGAGGGTAGCATTCATTTTAATAATAGAGATTTAACAAAATTAAGTCGCTCCGAGCTACGTGAACAACGAAAAGATATTCAAATGATTTTCCAAGATCCTTATTCATCATTAAATCCGAAGAAACGTGTTCTCGACATTATTGCTGAGCCTCTTCGAAATTTTGAGAAGCTCTCACCTGATGAAGAACGTAGAGCGGTTCAAGAATATCTTGATAAAGTTGGTCTAAATCCAGAGTCAATTTATAAATATCCACATGAATTTTCCGGCGGGCAAAGGCAGCGGATTGGTATTGCACGTGCTCTTACATTAAAACCGAAGCTTATTATTGCTGATGAGCCAGTATCTGCGCTTGACGTCTCTGTACAAGCACAAGTATTAAACTTCTTGCAAGATTTACAAGCTGAACTCGGACTAACATACTTATTCATTAGTCATGATTTAGGTGTAATTCGTCATATGTGTGATCGTATCGGTGTTATGTATCGCGGACGCATTGTCGAAGAAGCAACTAGTGCAGAAATTTATAGTAATCCGCAACATATTTATACGAAGCGCCTAATATCAGCAATTCCTGATATTCGTCCTGAAAACAGAGAGAGACAGCGTAAGCTCCGTCAACAAGTAAGCTCTGAATACGAGAAATCATACGAAAATTATTTCAATGAAAACGGTCGTGCTTATGACTTAAAAGCAATCTCGCCAACGCACCGGGTGGCATTACCATAAGGGAGTGATAAAACATGTGGAAGTTTATATTACGGAGATTTTTAGTGATGATCCCGCAATTATTCGTGTTAAGTGTACTTGTCTTTCTATTAGCTAAGGCAATGCCAGGCGATGCCTTAACCGGCAGAGCAATGAATCCAAAAGCGGATCCAAAAGTGATTGAAGAACAACGTGAAAAGCTTGGATTAAATGACCCAGTTGCAACACAATATGTTCGCTGGATTAAAAATGCAGCCCAAGGTGACTTCGGTATTTCCTATGCACATAAAATGAAAGTAACCGATTTAATTGGAGAACGACTTGGAAATACAGTATCTTTAGCACTTGTTATTCTTATCCTTACTTATTTAATTGCCATACCACTAGGAGTTATAAGTGGGCGGTGGAATGATACATGGGCTGATCGACTCATTACCATTTACAACTATCTAGGTTTTGCTACACCACTATTTATATTTGCATTAATTATGCTCTTCCTATTCGGATTTAAGTTTGCAATATTCCCAACCGGCGGTAGCGTTGATCCTCAAGTTGCAACAGGTACATTTGCTTACTATTTAAGCAAATTGAATCACATGCTATTACCAGCTTTATCTGGTGCATTAATTGCGACAGTTGGTACGGTTCAATATTTACGAAGCGAAATTATTGATACGAAACATAAAGATTTTGTGCGTACAGTAAGAGCAAAGGGTGTTCCAGAATCAAAAATCTATTCTAGACATATTTTACGAAATTCATTCTTACCAATTGCAGCCTTCTTAGGCTATGAAATTACAGGATTAGTTGGGGGTGCCATCTTTTTAGAAAGTATTTTTAGCTATCCAGGAATTGGACAACTATTTATACAATCTATCTCTCAGCGTGATTTTAGTGTAATAACTGCACTCGTTATGTTTACTGGATTTGCAACGTTACTTGGAACTCTCCTTTCAGATATTATTCTAAGCATCGTCGATCCACGTATTCGTATTGATTAAAGAAAGGAGATGACGTTATGTTAGCAAACCCTGAAAAACAAACTGAAGTTATTCATTACGAAAAAAGCCCTTCTGGTTTCTCTATTATGTGGCGAGAACTTCGTAAAGATAAATTAGCAATGTTTTCACTTATTTTCCTAGCAATCTTATTACTAGCAGTCTACGCAACATCTTTTATTATGAAACAAGAAGATATTGTACGAGTTGATTTATTCGCTATTTATGCTCCTCCCTCTGCTGAACATTGGTTAGGAACAGATTACGGAGGACGCGACATTTTCGGCCAACTTATTATTGGTACACGTAACTCCTTTACAATTGGATTAGCAATTACTATTCTTTCTTGTGTAATTGGCCTTTCAATTGGATTAATTGCCGGTTATTTTGGAGGAGCAATTGATAATATCATTATGCGCATTATCGACTTTGTTATGGTTTTACCATTTTTAATGCTTGTAATTGTATTTATTACACTTGTTCCTACATTCAATATCTTCACTTTCATTTTAATTATGAGCGTGTTCTTATGGACAGGAAAGGCAAGATTAATTCGCTCAAAAGTATTAACTGAAAAAGAACTCGATTATGTCTCTGCATCAAAAACTTTAGGAACACCAAACTGGAAGATCATTCTTTTCCAAGTACTACCTAACTTAAGTTCCATTATCATTGTTAGCGTTACATTAAACCTTGCTGGAAACATCGGTATTGAATCTGGTCTAACCTTCTTAGGATTTGGTCTACCAGAAAGTACACCAAGCCTTGGTACACTTGTTAGTTATGCTAGAAATCCAGATGTATTACAAGAGAAATGGTGGATTTGGTTACCCGCATCAATCATGATTTTAACATTGATGCTGTGTATAAATTTTATTGGTCAAGCGCTACGCCGTTCGGCCGACGCAAGACAAAGAAAAGGATAAGGGGTGGAAGAAATGACAAATAAGCCAAAGTTTTTCAAAGTATTAAGTACACTTGCAGTTTCAACATTACTACTTTCAGCATGTGGGGGCAGTGGTGGTAGTGAAAAAACGAGCAGCACAAAAAAAGTAGATACAAATAAATTTAGTGCATCTGTTAAAAATGATAAAAAGGAAATTAAAGATGGTTCATTAACATATGGTCTTGTTTCTAACACACCATTTGAAGGACTTTTGAACTTCGCTGTATATGAAGGAGATCCTGATAACCAGGTCATTACAATTTTTGATGAATCTTTATTATCAAATGACGAAAACTGGGAATACACGAATGATGGTGCTGCTACATATGAAATTTCTAAAGATAAAAAGACAATTACACTAAAAATTAAAGATAATGTAAAATGGCATGATGGAAACCCTGTTACTGCTGAGGATTTAGAATACTCTTATCTAGTAATTGGTAGCAAACAATATGCTGGTTCTCGCTATGACACTCAAATGCAAATGATTGAAGGTATGGAAGATTACCACAATGGAAAAGCCGAAAAAATTTCAGGTATCAAGGTAACGGACCCAAAAACAATTTCGATTACGTTTAAAGAACCGAATCCTTCAGTGAAAACTGGACTTTGGGCATATCCTCTTCATAAGAAATATTTAGGAGATGTACCAATCGATAAATTAGCAGAGTCTGATAAAATCCGTAAAAACCCAATTGGTTTCGGACCTTTTAAAGTGAAGAAAATTACTCCTGGAGAATCCGTTGAATTTGAACGTTTTGATGACTATTATGGCGGAAAACCAAAGCTGAAAAGCATGGTTTTAAAAGTTGTTAACCCTTCCGTTGTTAACGCGTCCTTAAAAAATGGTGATATTGACATTGCTGAAGTAAGTGCAGATCAGTATCCAAATGTAAGTAAATTAAAAAATGCACAATTAGTCGGTAAAACCGATTTATACTATAGCTATATCGGCTTTAAGTTAGGCCATATGGATAAAGAAAAAGAAGAAGTAGTGATGGATAAGGAGAAATTTAAAGATGTTCGTGTACGTCAAGCAATGGCTTATGCTATTGATAGAAAAGAAATTGGTGAAAAATTATATCATGGCCTACGTTATCCAGCTAACTCACCAATCCCACCATCTCTACCAAAATATCATAACAATAAAGTTAGTGCCTATGATAAAGATGTAGAAAAAGCTAAAAAGTTATTAGATGAAGCTGGCTATAAAGATACGAACGGAGATGGATTCCGTGAAGATCCGAATGGTAAAGAATTTAAAGCTAATTTCTTATCAATGAGTGGTAGCGATGTAAGTGAACCACTTGCAAAATTCTTTATTCAATCTTGGAAAGACATCGGCCTAAAAGTAGAACTTCTTGATGGTCGCTTACACGAATTCAACTCCTTCTACGATATGATTAAAAAAGATGATCCAAAAGTTGATCTTTTCGCTGCCGCTTGGGGAACTGCATCTGATCCAGATCCTTCTGGTATTTGGGCTAAAGATGCAGCGTTCAATTACCCACGTTGGGCTACTGAAAAAAACACAGAATTATTAAAACAAGGTATTTCTCCAGAAGCTGCTGATGAAAAGTACCGTAAAGATGTATACGATAAATGGCAAAAATTAGTTCATGATGAAGTACCATTAATTCCACTTCATTATAAATTTGATTTAAAAGGTGTAAATAATCGCGTAAAAGATTATAAATATACACCAGAAGATCAATACAAATGGGGTAAAGTTAGCGTAACAAGCGATAAAGCAGAAACAGAGAAATAAGAAAATAGCTCCTAGCACTGAGGTACATGCTAGGAGCTATTTTTTATTTATAACCCTTCTCTCGCTATTAATAACAACCAATTCCTTTCCTACTGTAAGATTAAAAGATTTGATGAATCATCTTTATTACAACAGCTAACGTAACAGATGCAGCAAATCCTCCTAAACAAATTAAGCTTACCCCTTGACTGTATGATAAATTTTGAAATGATTTCATTGCTTCCATCCTCCCTATCTCCCCTTTGATACTCTTATTTTACCAATGGGAAAATTTTCATAACATCGATTTTACTAACAACTAACTTACAAATTTGTAAGTTAATAATTTCCCTTTAAACTTATATATCTAGTATGTCCAAGCTCTCTCCCTTTATACGTCAAAAAAGACCTCGAATTATATCAAGGTCTTGCTTACACTACAAAATATCTCATTCAATTTACTTTATAATCATCACCGGGCATTTTACACGCTTTGCTATTTTATGACTGACACTACCAAGTACCATCTCTTGCAATGTATTTAACCCTCTACTGCCAGCGATAACGAGATCTATATCCCCTGTATTTACATATTGAACAATCGTATCTCCTGGATCGCCATGTAATATCGTAATTTTATAAGAAATGTTCTCTTTCTTTAATAAACCTTCAATCTCTTTTAATTTATCTTTTCGACTAGCCGATATTGTTTCTAAATCTGTTTGACCTTGTATAATATCTGATTTTGCCGTTCTATTATCTACTACGTACACAACTTCAACATTTGTTTCTTCGCTACATTTCGCAATATATGTTGCATGTTCCGCTGCTCGAAGTGCATGTTCAGAACCATCACATGCTAATATAATTTGTTTGTACATATGCTGAATCCCCTTTTCGTTATCCTACTCGTATTATATATTAAAGCCCCCTAAAAAGGAGGCTTCTAACTTGCAATTCTTTTATTATAAGTAGCTAAATTTGAAATAATTTTCGAGCTTCGTTCATTTAATCCCGTTATACTTACTTTCACGTCACTTTGTTCATACTTCATAATCACTTTATCAATTGCGGCTACTGCTGAATCATCCCATATATGCGCATAAGTAAAGTTCAACTCAATTTCTTTTACATCTTCATTGAATGAAAAATTATTTATAAAGTCTGCTGTAGATGCGAAGAAAAGTTGACCATGAATTTCGTATATTTTCTTATTTTCAATATATAAATGTTTCACGTGAATCTTTGCCATATTGAATGCAAATAAAACCGCACTAATTACTGTTCCGATAATTACACCTAATGCTAAATTATGTGTAATTAGGACAATCACAACTGTTACGATCATAACAAATGCATTCCCTTTTGGTACTTTATGAATCGTTGTCACAGAGTTCCAATCAAATGTTCCAATTGAAACCATAATCATAACTGCAACTAAAGCTGCCATTGGAATATGAACGACATAGTCACCTAAAACGAACAGTAATACGATTAGAAATCCACCCGCTACAAATGTTGATAAACGACCTCGTCCACCTGATTTAATATTAATAACAGATTGTCCAATCATTGCACATCCTGCCATTCCTCCGAAGAAACCAGCGACAATGTTTGCGATACCTTGACCACGTGCCTCTTTATGTTTATTACTTTCCGTATGCGTCATATCATCTAAAACTGAAGCTGTTAATAAAGACTCTAGTAAACCGATAATTGCAAGCATAACTGCGTACGGTAAAATAATCCCTAATGTCTCAAGTGTAAAAGGCACGTCAGGCATGCTAAAGAACGGTAATTCTTTCGGCAAGCTTCCCATATCCCCTACTGTTTTTAACTGTAATCCGCTCATAAGTGCAATACTTGTCACAATAATAATGGAAATAAGTGTAGACGGTACAGCTGTCGTAATACGTGGAAATACATATATAATTACAAGTCCTAATGCGACAAGTGCATACATTTGCCAAGTTGCATTTTTAAAATGTGGCAATTGCGCTGTAAAAACTAAAATTCCAAGTGAATTTAAAAAACCACTCATAACAGATTTAGGAACAAACTTCATAAATGAGCTCAGTTTGAACACGCCAAAAATAATTTGGACAATACCGGTTAATATTGTTGTAGCAAATAAGTATTGCAAACCATGATCCTTAACGAGCGTGACCATTAATAATGCCATTGCACCTGTTGCAGCTGAAATCATCCCAGTTCGTCCGCCAACAAATGAAATGGTAACTGCAATACAAAAGGCTGCGTATAACCCAACGGTCGGGTCCACGCCTGCAATAACTGAGAAAGCAATCGCTTCAGGAATTAACGCTAAAGCAACGACAATTCCCGATAGCACGTCTCCTCTCACATTGGAGAACCAGTCATTTTTTATCGTTTGAAACAAAATACCACTCCTCTACTCTTTTATCATTTGATTTTCTCCATAAGAAAATCTCGGCCGACTGCACGAAGGATATTATATAACGAGTAGAGAGATTTTTGCTATGTAAAAGTTTCCTAAAGAAAAAGACGCTACCTTAGCAGCGCCTTTACTCACTTTATTAATGTCCACCGTGCCCTTGACCACTTTCTTGCACAATCTCTAGCCTCTCATCCAATATACCTTGTGTTTCAAATGAAATATCACTCGTACTTCCTAATAAGAAGCCGTGGTTATATGGTCCAAGCGTTGGGTCATCTTTAAACTTCGGCTGAATACTAGCAAGGAAGTCATACACTGGTTGTGAAGCTTTCCCTTCTTCTAACAATACAATAGGTGCGTGTTTACCCATATGTGAAAATGGTGCTCCTGCAACTGCTAAATCTGGTGTTTTGCTTGAAACAAATGATAAACCGTGACCTGGTTTTGTGAACCCCCAGCCAAATTTCGTGTTTTCATCTTTAAACTTCGCAAATGCAACCGAATTTTCTGTTGGAGTCTCCCCACTAATACGCGTTACTTTCCCGTATTTACTTAACTCTTTTTCTACTGCTTTTGAAATAATTTTTTCTGGTCCTAATACATATATATTCGCTTTATCTTTTCTCATTTTTAATGCCTCTATCGTCGCTTCTGGCACCTTATCTTTTTCTGTATATAAAAGCGGTTCTGGCATATGAGAAATCCAGTTTACAGCTGGTGTTGTGTATAAACGCCCTTCTTCTTCAGACGAACCGATAATAACACTATTTGGATAACTTCCTGTTATATCAGCATATTCTTTATCCACATCTTTAGCAAATATAGCTGGATCCGTTTCTTTTATTTGCTTTACTTTATATGCTTTTAATTGCTCAAGGATAGATGGACCTACATCCCCCATCACCATAATTTGTGTTCCATCTTTCGTTCCGAGCGGATTTAATCGTTTTATTTCTTTTAACGTCATTTCGGGTACCTTTTCTTTTTCTATAAATAAAATTGGACCGTTATTCGGATGGTGAATAAGATCCGCACTCGCAATACCTAATTGCCACTCGTTTACTGGCACTAAAATAACAGCGCCTGGCTGATTCTCTTTATGCGTTGCTGGCCATATCGTTTGCGAAGTTACTACTGCCATTTGCAAAGGATCGTTTGTGTTTAATCTCGTTACATTTTTTAAACTTGTCGTTAATAAATCATTCGATGCACCTTCGTTCATTTCTTTCGGCGCAGTTACCTCCTGATTCATTTTCATTTTCGTTTGCTCTGCCTTTTTCTCTTCTGTAGATTCATGGTTTTTATGATCCGTGTTCGTTTGTCCACATGCAGCAAGACCAACTGCTGTAATTATTGTTATCCCAAAGATTCGGGTCATCTTTTTCACTATACCGCCTCCATATGAATCGTTTTCGAGCCAATATGATTACCTAAAATGGAATTTCAACTTTACAATAACAAGCAATTCTGAAGAAATTATGCAGATGCATGATAATCTGCACCATTTCTTCATGATTTTGACTTACAATTTAAGTAATAACTACAAATGCGGAGGTACTCTATGGTCGATATACTACTCGTAGATGATGAGCCAAGAATGCTTGAATTATTAACGCTTTATCTTACTCCAATCGGATATAACTGCGTATGTGCAGTGTCCGGGGAAGAAGCTATTTCACATATAGAAAATCGAAATTTCAAATTTGTTTTACTCGATATTATGATGCCAAAGATGGATGGATGGGAAACGTGCAAAAGAATTCGATCCTTTAGTAACGTTCCTATCATTATGGTAACGGCTCGTGATCAAACGGTAGATGTCATCCAAGGGTTAAAACTTGGAGCGGATGATTACGTAACGAAACCTTTCCATGAAGAAGAGCTTTTCGCAAGAATTGAAGCTGTTTTAAGGCGAACGAATCAACACGCGCAAATCCAATATCACGGCATTTTATGGGATGAGGCAAAGCATTTCGTTTCTGTCTATAATGAAGAACTTCTTCTCACTCCAATCGAATTCTCTTTACTCGGGTTATTTTTACGTCATGTGAACTACGTATTAAGCCGCGATCAGCTCATTGAACGAATTTGGGGACTAAATACAAATACAGAAGATAGAACAGTCGATTCACATATTCGTAATTTGCGTGATAAATTACGAAAAGTAAATTTCCCTATTGATCATCATTTAAAAACTGTTTACGGAGTCGGGTATCGATGGGTTGATACTCTAGATTAAGGAGCAAAACGATGAAGCGAATTTCTATTCAACTCGGATTTTATTTTTTAATTGTTACACTGTTAATCGAAAGTGTTCTATTTGTCTTGCTTTATTATAGCCTTGTCAACAATAGAGTAAATGAAGAAATGGCAGCTTTATTAAAGCGCGGAAATAGTCACCGAGATGTCCTTGAAAAGTATTTTGATAAGCAAACAATCTCCCATGTTGCCCTAATGGAATCTGAAGCCGAAACCACTGTCGTTATTACAAATGCCAATAAGGATGTGCTAGCTAAATCCAACGAAATAACTACTACTATAAAAAAGCATATTGAAAAGATGCAAACACGGACAGATCATGACGGAGCAATTATAGAGAATCATTGGAAAACATCTAATTATATATGTACAGTTAGCCCCATTGTAGTGGCTGAAAAAACGGAAGGCTACGTATATATGTTTCTCGGAACAGAATCAATCGAGGAAATGGTTAACGGGCTAACAAGACAATTCATTATTGCCGGAGTCATTACGTTTCTATTAACAGTCATCACTATCTTTCTATTATCACGGTTGTTAACAAAGCCATTGTTACACATGAAACATGCCACTGAAAAAATGAGTAAAGGCGATTTATCCGTTTCGTTAACGACTACTCGAAATGACGAAATTGGTGAACTAGCATCGTCTATTCAAACGCTTGCTAATGATTTACATTATATGAAAACAGAGCGAAGTGAATTTCTAGCAAGTGTTGCTCACGAATTACGAACACCGTTAACATACATAAGAGGTTATACTGACATTGCTTTAAAGGAAAACACATCTCCTGAGCAACGTTTGCGATATTTATCTATTATAAAAGATGAGTCTGATTATATTACGAACTTAGTTCAAGATTTATTTTCACTTGCACAAATGGAACAACATAACTTTTCTATTCAAGTAAAGGAAGTATATTTACACACCTTCCTTACTCGCATAGCCGAAAAAGTAAATGCCATGTATAAAGAAAGATACATTAAAGTTTCTTTCTCTTGTCCTCCTACACTGCTAATAAACTTAGATGAACAGCGATTTGAACAAGTTTTGGTAAACATTTTAAATAACGCTTATAGACATTCACAAAAGCATTCTCATATAAATATTTCTGTTACAGAAGAACATAAACGTATTTCCATTACAATTGAAGATGAAGGCGAAGGTATTCCGCCTGAAGACCTCCCTCACATTTTCGACCGTTTTTATCGAGTTGATAAAGCAAGATCACGAGCTACAGGCGGAACTGGTTTAGGACTATCTATCGTGAAAGAAATTGTAGAACTACACGGCGGGAATATTACTGTAACGAGCGAAGTCGATCATGGGTCTTGCTTTATCATTTCATTGCCATCTATACAAAAACACGACTACTGATAGTAGTCGTGTTTCTTTATCATTTTACTTTATAATATAAATTTACAAATTGCCCAAAACGTTTCGTATCCGTTAAAGTTAAATTAATTTCTGGGTTCTTGTCTTGAAATAACGGAACTCCAGAACCTAATATATGCGGTGTAATCGTAACAACATATTCATCAATTAAATTATTCTTAAAGAATTCTCTTAATAGACTCCCTCCACCGACCATCCATATTTTAGATCCTTCTTGCTCTTTCAACCTTTTCGTAAACTCCACTACATCTTCATTTACAAACTCCACGTGTTCGTTTGAACCTTTTTCTGAGTTAGAGAAAACAAAACATTTTTTATCTAAATACGGGAATGGTTCTATATGCTCTACTACATAATCGTACGTTCTTTTCCCCATAATTATTGTATCAATCGTTTCATACATTTCTGTATAACCGTTATCTCCCTCTCCTTCCGTTTCCATTAACCACTCTAAATCATCATTTTCTTTCGCAATATATCCATCCAAACTAGCAGCTATAAATAAAACAACTTCACGTGACATCTCTTTTCCTCCTTGCATCTCATCTTGATAACATTATGATGTAAACAATATACTAACAATAAAACATGACAATTTATGTCATGTTAAAAAGAAAAAAGGTGATACATTTGTCAAAAGCTAAACGCTTATTAGATATTCTTATATTTGCTTCTGCCCAAAAAACATTTACAGCTCAGGAAATAGCTGATGAATTTAATATTTCCGTTCGTACTGTCCATAGATACATTTTAGATTTAAGTGATATGGGATTACCCATTTACGCAGAACAAGGTCGTAACGGGGGCTATAAAGTATTAACGAATAAAGTCATTCCCCCTATTTTATTTACGGAAGAAGAAGCAGTATCCATCTTTTTTGCATTTCAATCTTTAAGCTACTACCGAGACTTGCCCTTCAACGCAGAAATCAATTCCGTTACACATAAACTGTATAGTTCTCTACAACATGATGCGAAAGCGAAAGTTGATAAAATACGTTCTTATATCACTTTTTGGAATCCGAAGAGAACAATTGAGACACCACTTTTAAACGAAGTGTTAACTGTGGCTATTGAAAATAAAAATTTACACTTTCAATACGAATCTAAATCGGGAATAAAAACAAAACATGTTCACCCTATCGGTGTATATGCTCATGACGGGCTATGGTACTTACCATCCTATGACTTCAGTAGAAAAAAAGTTTTACTGTATCGCGTTGATCGTATTCTTTCTATATTATCAACAGAAGAAAATAAAGATACGTTCATGAATTTAGAAGAATGGTTTGCCTCTAGCTCTAACGTAGTGCATATTCCTACCCAGTTACATGTCTCATTAACAGCAGAAGGCGTGCGCCAATGTAAAAGCGTTCCTTACCTTGAAGACTTCGTGGTAGTAAACGAAGACGGGACAGGATATATACATTCAACAATTGATAAAGGTGAAATTAACTTTATTACTCCTTTATTTTATAGAATTGGAAAAGATGCAAGAGTTTTAGAACCGAAAGAATTGATAGATGGTTTACGTATACGCGCGAAAGAAATTTTACATATGTATGGAGACTGAAAAAGCTGCTAAATATAAGCAGCTTTTTAGTCTAATTACTCCATTACACTTTCTCCTCTCTCTAAAACATAAAAACGTGAGAGCCGTATTCTCACGTTTTTATGTTTCACTTTATTAGTTCAATTGTTTCCGTAACTTTTATACTATCTTTTACCGATTGAACAATCGTGCAATTTTTCACTGCAAGTTGTAGTGCCTTATCCAATTGCTCTTCTGTAATGTTTTGTGCTTTAATTTTATAGTGCAAATGAACACTTTCAACTGGTTTTGATAAAGCTTCACTTCTACCAATTTCCGTTTCAATTGTAAACGTATCGTATGTAATACGTTTCTTTTCTAAAATTGTTCGAAAGACAATTGCACTACATCCTGCGATAGAAGAAACGAGTAATTGTAACGGTGAATACCCATTTTCTTTTCCAATCGCTAATGGACCATACGATAAATCTGCCTCTATACCATCATGCTTAATTTTTATTTTCATACTTCGCTTCCATCTCCACTTTCATCGGTTTCTTCCGTTTCTTACTCATATAATAATATATATAGCAGAAAATGATAAATGGAATACCACAGTATAACGCCATTCTTTGTTCTGGAATAAACGCTAAACTAATAACAACGATGCTATTTGTAATTAAAGCTAAAATAGGAACAATTGGATATAACGGCGTTCTATACTTTAAGTCCTCTAACTTTCCTCCGCCTTTTATATACTGACTTCTAAAGCGAAGTTGCGATAAAGCAATAATGATCCAACTTGAAACAGCTGATAAACCAGCTATAGATAATAAGTACATGTATACTGTATCTTCTGCAAGGAAACTTGTGAATAAAGAAAGGCCAGCTACTGCAATCGTTACAACCAGTGCTGTAATTGGAATACCACGCTTATTTACTTTCTGGAACGATGTTGGTGCCATTCCTTCATTTGCAAGTGACCATAATATACGAGTTGCCGCATATAATCCTGAATTCGCTACAGATAGTAACGCTGTAATAATAACGAAGTTCATAATATCAGCTGCGTATGGAATACCGATTTTATCAAATACGACTACGAATGGACTTTCAATTACCCCTGCTTCTTTCCAAGAAATTAATCCTACTAAAATCGTCATTGTTAAAATGAAGAATAACATAATGCGCCATACTGTATTACGAATTGCACGTGGAATTGTTTTTTCTGGATTTTCACTTTCTCCCGCTGCAATCCCGATTAACTCTGTTCCTTGGAATGAGAAGTTAACCGTAATCATTGTAAGTAATACGGCAGCTAGTCCATTCGGGAATAATCCACCATCGCTTACAAAGTTAGAGAAAAGAGGTGCTGCTTCTTTTCCGTCATATGATATAAATCCTAATAATGCACCACCACCAAGAACAACAAACGCAAGAATTGTCACTACTTTAATACTAGAGAACCAAAATTCTAATTCAGCATAACTTTTCGCCGAAATTGCGTTTGACGCATATAGAATAACGCCGAATACGAGACACCATACCCAAACATCAACATTCGGAAACCATCTTTTCATCATTAAACCGATTGACGTTAATTCTAGTCCTACTGTCACTGCCCAGCCAAGCCAATATAGCCAGCCAATCATAAAGCCCGTTCCTGGCCCAATAAACTTCGTCGCATACTTTTGGAAAGAACCTGAAACCGGCATTGCTACCGTTAACTCTCCAAGACAAAGCATTGTTAAATACATAATAAATCCGCCCACTAAATATGAAAGGATGGCTCCCCCTGGTCCAGCCTGATTAATGGTATAACCTGAACCTAAGAAAAAACCAGTCCCGATTACACCACCTAGTGCGATCATAAATAAATGTCTACTCTTCATCGTACGATGTAATTTCTCATTCGTTGATTGCTGCATCTAAATCCTCCCCCTACCGATACCCCTATATCTTGTTAAAATTTTCTGATAATAAAAATATACACGAAAGCGATTACAATTTCTATATAAAATTAAAACTTTTCTGATAAAACAATATAAAAAATCGAATTATCGCGAGATTCGGATTATAATTAAAGGAAAATAAGGATAAACAAGGAAAAACCTTTACATATATTGTAAAGGTTAACGGATTTCTAATCTTCTCGATAAAATTGATAAACTATAATTTATGATAAAGTACATACAAGCTACTACTATAAACGTTGGAATCATATAATTCACATTCTGTCCGCTAATAATTTGAGCATTATGCATAAGCTCTGGCAGTGATATAACAACTGCTAATGATGTATCTTTCAGCAATGAAATAAACTGACTAACAAGCGGCGGGACCATTCTTCTTAATGCTTGTGGTAAAATAATGTGCCAAAGCGCTTGAACATACGTTAATCCTGAAGATCTTGCAGCCTCAATCTGTCCTTTTTCAATAGATAATAAACCACTTCGAACAATTTCAGATATCATTGCTGCTTCAAATATTGTTAAAGCAACAATTGTAGCTGTTATAATTTCTAATTTCAAGCCTGCTTCTGGAAGTGCAAAATACGTGAAAAATATAATTAAAAGTAGTGGTAAATTTCGAATTACTTCAACGATAATTCCTAATACTTGTGAGACGATAGGTATTTTCATATACCGCAATATCCCTATTACACTACCAATAATAAAGCTAAGTACAATCGCTACGAGCGCTACCTCTAGCGTTATAAGTAATCCTTTTAATAAAAACAGAATATGATCTCCTGTAATTGCTCCCTTAAAATCCATTTACACCGCCTCCTTTGCTAAGCGTTTTTCTAAATAACGCACTAGCATACTGAGCGGAATTGTTAATATTAAATAAAACATCCCGACAAATATATAGACGTCGAACGTAACCAATGTCTTCGTTGAAATTAAGTCTCCTTGATACATTAAATCCGTACCAGCGATAATTCCGAGTATGGAAGAGTTTTTTACTAAATTGAGAAATTGATTTCCTAGAGGAGGAATTACAATTTTCATCGCTTGGGGTAAAACGATATGGTACATTGCTTGCGTATAAGTCAATCCTGAGGAACGTGCTGCTTCCATTTGGCCTTTTGCGACTGATAAAATACCAGCGCGAATAACTTCCGCAATAAACGCTGCCGTATATACGGTAAGCGTAACTGTTCCTGCTACAAACCCATTTAAAGTAATTCCTATTACAGGTAAAGCAAAATAGAATATAAATGCAATTAATACAAGTGGAATATTTCTTACAAACTCCACAAAAGCTGATCCTATCCAATTTAAAATACGAATAGGTGCAATACGCATTACAGCCAAAATTACTCCTAAAATAAAGCTTCCTATTAATGCAATTACACTAGACATAACTGTATACTTAAAGCCTTCTAAATACATATCAATGTTATTCGTTAATATAGAAAAATCAGGCACATATTCTCCCCTCTTTCTTTACAAGAAGAGGATGAGCATCCCTCATCCTCTCACTGTTACTATTCACTAGAAATAAAGCCCCACTAATTAAAGTTTCACTTTACTTCTCTTGTTTTTGTCCAATCCATTTTTCATACAATTTATCGTATTCCCCATTCGCTTTCATATCTTTTAGTAAGCTATTAATCTCTTTCGTCAAATCATCTGCACCTTTTTGCACTGCAATTCCGTACGGTTCATCCGTAAAAATTTTCCCTACAACTTCATAATTTGAATCTTGTTTTGCCATGCCGTAAAGAATTGCATTATCTGTCGTTAAAACATCGCCTTTCCCCGCTTTTAACGCCGTAAATGCCTCACTGTAATTTTCAAATTCTAATACAGTCGCTTCTGGTGACTTTTGACGAATATTATTTGTAGACGTTGAACCTTTTACAGCTAACACTTTCACACCCTTTTTCACATCATCAATACTTTTAATATCGCTCCCTTTTTTCACAAGTAACGATTGCCCCGCTTTAAAATATACATCTGAAAAATCCACTTCTTTTTTACGTTCTTCTGTAATTGTCATTGTTGCGATAATTGCATCAATATCACCGTTTTTCAATAGTGGAATACGCGTTTTAGATGTTACTTCTTTTAATTCTAGTTTCTTTTCATCTCCGAGAATTTTTTTCGCAAGTGCTTTCGCGACATCAACATCAAATCCTTCTACCTGCCCAGTGGAAGGATTTTTTAATCCAAATAAGTTCGTATCATTCTTCACCCCAACTACTAGTTTCCCGCGCTTTTTAATTTGCTCAACAGCCCCACCTTGCTTCGTATTCGTTTCTTTCGCCTCATCTTTTTTACTTCCACATCCGGCAACGACAAGTACGAATAAACATGAGAATACGATTAAGGTAAACAGCTTTTTCATTTTAAGCATGAAATTCCTCCTTTAATGATTTAACACTCGGCTTAAAAATAGACGAGCTCTTTCCTGTTCAGGATTTGCAAAAAATTGTGTTGGTGTCGTATCTTCAATAATTTGACCATCATCCATAAATAAGATCCGATCTGCTACTTCTCGCGCAAATCCCATTTCATGCGTGACAACGACCATTGTCATTCCTTCTTTAGCTAGTGTTTTCATAACATCAAGTACTTCCCCAATCATCTCCGGATCAAGAGCAGACGTAGGCTCATCGAATAGCATAATTTCCGGCTGCATTGCCAATCCCCTAGCAATCGCTACCCTTTGCTGTTGTCCTCCGGATAATTGATGCGGGTATACACTAGCCTTCTCCGGAATTCCTACTTTCTCTAAATAAAACATCGCTGTTTGCTCAGCTTCCTCTTTTGAAACTTTATTTACTTTAATCGGTGCTAGTGTAATATTTTGAAGAACCGTTTTATGTGGATATAAATAAAAATGTTGAAAGACCATCCCAATATTCCGGCGTAATTCATTCATATCTGTTTTTGTATTGTGTACCTCCGTATTTTGTACAAGTAACTCTCCATCTGTAATTGTCTCTAGCTGATTTATACACCGAAGCAACGTGCTTTTTCCTGATCCTGAAGGACCAACAACTACTACCACTTCACCTTTTTTCACTTGCACATTAATATCTTTTAAAACTTGAAAGTTGCCATAATATTTATTTACATTACGAAACTCTATCAACATACTCTCCCCCTCCTTCCCCTAACAAAGCATGTACATTCTTTTTATATTCAAAAATAGGCAAAAAAATAACTTCCAGCCTCATTTTGTCCATAAAAAAAGCAAAGGGATTTCCCTTTGCTTCTTCATTTCTATCATGCCTTTCGAGAGAACTCCCACCTCTAAACGTAAGTGAAGGTGGTGAGGTGAATCGAAAGAAATATTTTATTTTCAAGAAAAAACAGAAACATACGTTCTTTTTTTGCTATAATATCCTTAACAAGGAAGTGAATAAAATGACAAAGGAAAATCCATCAAACTATAAAACTCTTCAAATTTGGATTAAAAAAGGGCATCGTATGTATTCTTATTTTCAAGAATGTTGTCATAACGCTAAGAACATGTACAACACCACAAACTTTTATATACGCCAGGTGTACACTGGATTAACACAAGAAAAAAAGTTGCAGCCTTTGCAAAAAGAAGTTCTGGATAATATTCATAAAAATATTGGTAAGATGAATGACACACAACGTCTTGCCTATGAGAAGAAATTGGAAAAAGAGAAATTAAAGCCTAAAGAAGAACAGAAAGAGATTAAATGTAATTTGTTTTCAGAACCTAATTTTGAAAAACCTTATGTAGATTACAACTTTCTAGATGCACTATTTAAGGTTATGATTCAAAATGATTATCGAGCTTTGCCTACGCAATGTAGCCAGTCAATCATGAAAGGTCTGTTCCAAAATTGGAAATCTTTTTTTGCTAGTTTAAAAGACTATAAAAAGAATCCAACCAAATATGCTGGAATGCCTAGGATTCCAAAGTATATTCGTTCTTCTGAAAAAGAGATTCTGTATACAAATCAAGATTGCATTATTAAAAACGGTAGATTTTTAAAGTTTCCAAAGACGAAATTACAATTAAATATTGGGAAACTAGGTTTCACTGAAGGTAAACTGAAACAAGTTCGTGTGATTCCAAAATACAATGAATATGTAGTGGAATTGGTAATTGATGTTCCTTCTGAACAACAAATTATTGAAGAGAATGCTCGTTATATGAGTATTGATTTAGGGATTGATAACCTTGCAACCATCGTAACAAACACAGGTATGAAACCTGTCCTTGTTAAGGGCAAACATGTCAAAAGCATAAATCAATATTACAACAAAATGAAGAGTCATTTTACAAGCATTCTTAGAAATGGAAAACAAACTAATGAAGGACCTTTTACTTCTAAAAGGATAGAAAAACTTCATCAAAAACGTTACTTGAAAATAAAAGACGTCTTCCATAAAGTTAGTCACCGTATCGTAAAACTAGCTCAAGAAGAAGAAGTTTGTAAAATCGTTATTGGTCAAAACAAAAGTTGGAAACAAGAAACGAATATGGGAAAAAGAAATAACCAATCGTTTTGTCATATCCCACATAGTTTACTGATTCAAATGATTACATACAAAGCAAATGCTGTAGGCATTCAAGTTGTTGTAACTGAAGAATCATATACATCGAAAGCAAGTTTTCTGGATAACGACTTCATTCCAACGTATGGAGAAAATGACCAAAATACAACTTTTTCAGGAAAACGAATAGAGCGCGGCATATATCGTTCAGCAAATAAAACTTTAATTAATGCAGATGTAAATGCTGCGGCTAACATTTTACGAAAAGTAGTCCCAAATGCATGGACAAATGGGATAGAGGGGTTAGGCGTCAAACAGCTCGCTAATGTGTTAACTCCCCTGACGTTAATCGTCCGTTAGGTCGAAACGTTAGAAACCCCCACTTCAAGCTTTGCTAAGTGGGGGAGTGTTCATTAAGATACTTCTTCTTTCTTATCCTTCCCGTATTCATGCTCCCAGAAATCAGCATTTTTAATTCCTAATGGCCCTGGATCGAATACCGGATCTTTTCCTTCTTTTTTCTGCTTTTCATAATCCTTTAATGCAACTAATGCAGGTTTTTGTAATAGTAAAATCGCAATGATATTTACCCATGCCATAATTCCTACACCGATGTCACCTAAAGCCCACGCCGTTGCTGCTGTTTTTATACAACCGTAGAATACAGCTCCTAAAAATACAAATTTTAGTACCATAGACAGCCAAGGACGGTCTTTATCACGATTTAAGTATGCGATATTCGTTTCTGCAATGTAGTAATACGCCATAATTGTTGTAAATGCAAAGAATAGTAACGAGATTGCAACGAAACCGTTTCCAAATCCAGGGAAAACAGATTCTACCGCAGCTTGTGTATATCCCGGTCCCGGCTGAGCACCATTTAATTTATTTACGATAAAGTTTTTTCCGCTTGCATCAAATACGTTATACATGCCTGTAATAATCATCATAAATGCTGTTGCTGAACAAACAAATAATGTATCAATGTAAACGGAAAATGCTTGCACTAAACCTTGTTTAGCTGGATGTGATACTTCCGCAGCAGCTGCTGCATGTGGTCCAGTTCCTTGCCCTGCTTCATTGGAATAAATACCACGTTTTACTCCCCAAGAAATTGCTAAACCGATAATACCACCGAAAGCCGCCTCTAATGCAAAAGCACTTCTTATAATTAACATAAATGCTTCTGGCAACTTTTCAATATTCATAGCAACAATAACGCAAGCTACTAAAATATAACCAACTGCCATAAACGGTACGACAACTTGTGCCACGTTAACAATTCGCTTTACTCCACCGAAGATGATAAGAGCTAATACAACAACTAATAAAGCCCCTGATACGGTAGTGTTAATTCCAAAAGCTGTTTCTAAACTTACAGCAATACTATTTGCTTGCACACCTGGTAGTAAAAGCCCCGTTGCAAGAATTGTCGCTGCAACGAATACTAATGCATACCATTTCACACCTAAACCTTTTTCAATGTAATAAGCAGGTCCACCACGAAACTGCCCTTGATGTTTCGTCTTATATATTTGTGCTAATGTAGATTCTACATAAGCTGATCCTGCTCCTAAAAAGGCCACTGCCCACATCCAAAATACAGCTCCTGGTCCACCAAATGCAACCGCTGTTGCTACCCCAGCTATATTCCCTGTCCCAACGCGCCCTGATAACGAAAGTGCTAACGCTTGGAATGAAGAAACACCAGCCTCTGATTTTTCACCTTGAAATGTCAGCTTCACCATTTCGCCTACATGCCTTACTTGTAAAAACCTCGTTCGAATGGAAAAATATAAACCTACTCCTAAACATAAATAAACAAGTGCTGGACTCCAAACAATATTATTTAACCAATTTACGAAAGCTTCCAACATTCCCCCTCCTTCTTTATAAAGAATATTCAGAATATATATAAAATTATAAGTGTATACTGAATCTATAACAATATTATTTTAATAAAACAAACATATTTTTGTATAAAAAAACAAAGCATACATTTATTCTGTATACTTTGTTTTCACAAAAATGTATTATATATTCAAAATTGCTTCTTTTTTTATAATTCTTTCATATAGCTCTTCTGATAATTCTCGGAAGTTATCTGGCATATCTTTCCCCTTAAACTTCTTTTGAAGTGTACCGTATAAACCAACATCACGTAGACGTAAAAACAACGGTAACGATTCGTACCAACTATCCGCTAGTCTGTGCTCATACTCATAGCCTTTTCGTAACACTTGTAGCTGTTTACGAGCAAAGTCTGTCTTCTCTTCCGCTGTCCACGGTGTAAATAGAACAGAGTAATAGAGAACCATCGCTAAATCATGTATAAAGTAATTATAAGCCGCATCATCAAAATCAAAGATTGTTAGCTCTTTACCATCATAATGAAAATTACCGGGATGGATATCACCGTGCATAAGGCCGAACGTTTCTCTTTCAATTGGAAGAGCCTTTATTTCATCCATTAATACCGCTGCAATCTTTTTCACTTGATCATCTTCTAATTCATTAACAATCCCACTTTCGTCTTCTTCCCACGTATCACGATAGTCTGTTTTAGGATAGTTCATTGTTAGGCGATGCAGTTGGCCAATCGCTTTTCCCCATGCTTCAAAGTAAGTCTCTCCCCAATAAGGAGATTCTTCTCCTTTTACTTGCTCACCTTTTGCATATGTAAATAAGGAAGCGAAAAAGAAAGTTTCATCCTCTGCTCTAATTTCTTCTACAAGATTTTGAGACGTTGAATAAAGAGGTCCTGCTACCTTTGCCCCATTCTCCGCAACATATCGTAAAAAATCTAGTTCAGCTTCGACTCCCTTTTTAGAACGATGAGAAGAGTGAGTTAAACGTAATACATAATCTTCACCACGATCGCCCTTCGCCTTAAAAATATAATTTTCAAAATCTCCAAGTGGCTTCTCTTCCACTGTTACATGAAACAAACTCGCTGCTCTTTTTAAAACCTTTTTTGTAAAAACACGTTCTACAGCTATTTCCATATGTATCCCTCCTATATATCTTCTTAATTCGACACAAATGTTAAAAGTACTGCTATGAAATTAAATAGTGCGTGGGCAATTATAGCTGATAAAATAGAATTTGTTTTCTCATATAACCACGCAAATACTACTCCACTTAAAAAATTCACTGGTAATGTGTTATATGTTGGAATATGAACAACGGTAAATATTATAGAACTTATAAGCACTCCACCCCATATACCATATCTATCACGAAAAAATGTATAAAAAACACCTCGATATAAAATCTCTTCATAAATTGGTGATATAACTGCTGCTCCAATTGCCGCGATACAGAACGAATATATTGATTTATTATTTTGGACCGTCTCCGTTTTACTATTTTCAAAAGAAATATCCATTTTCTCCATTATCATTAATACAGCAACACTAACTAAAATTAAGGTAATCAATGCTATAACTGTCCATAAAAAATCTTTCCATGAAAGCTTTCGGATTCCAATATCTTTCCAAGATAGTTGATATCTTTTTATACAAAAAAGATAAACTACAGTAGTAAATATCACTGCCATTATAAATCCCATTAATACTCCGGCATATAATGAGTTCCCTATTATTTTTAAAGCATAGTTATAAAAAAGAGATTCAACTGTTACTGGGACAATTAGAAATACGAAAACTAATAAATATAAAATTTCTTTCCATCCCCACATATTTTTCAAAATCATATACACCATCCCTCTACTCCGTATTTCCTTAAGTATAAAAGATGACGTAACGTAACTTTCAAGATTTTTTCCAAATAATCCAAGCATAAATTTCTCACAAAAAGCAAAAATTAACAGGAGTGACTTTATTCCAATAGAGGTGGAAATTATGACTGAACAGGAAAATTCACAACAAAATAATAGCAAAAAGCATATGTTTCCATCACTTCCGGAAAATATTAATTACATTGAAAATAAGCTCTGTCACTCAGATGATATAAAAAAATTAGATGTCCCTTTTCAAAACGGAAAAGGAACGATCATATATATTGAATCTTTAGCAGATCCAAATCTAATTCATCAATTAGCTCTTGAGCCATTATTAACGCGGTCGGATTTATCTTTAGATAAAGCTTTTTCTACGTTAAATATGAAAAAAGAAACGAATTTAAATTATGGGATACAACTTTTATTACAAGGTAAATCATTATATTTTCATGAACAGGTCGACAGTTTTTGTATTTTCGAAACGGCCTTATCTTTAAAGAGAGATATAACAGAACCTGATAATGAAGGCATTGTGCGCGGTCCACATACTGGTTTTGTAGAAGATTTAGCAACCAATTTAGCTTCGATTCGTAAGCTCATAAAAAGTCCAAATATCGTCGTCAAATATTTCACACTTGGTGAAGAAATGCACACGAGAGTGGCAATTGCTTATATGCAAAATATAGCGAATGACGATTTAGTTGCAGAAGTGAAAAGAAGATTAGAAACAATTAAAACGGACGCACTTATGCCTCCAGGATACATACAAGAATTTATAGAGGATACGTCTTTCTCACCCTTCCCGCAGCAATTAAATACAGAGCGTCCAGATAGAGTCGCAGCAAATTTAATGGAAGGACGAGTTGCTATTTTATCTGACGGAGATCCAACAGTACTCATCGTACCTGTTACGTTATTCGCTTTTTATCAATCACCAGATGATTATAATAACCGCTGGATTGTCGGTTCTTTCATCCGAATGATTCGCTTAGTAAGTTTTTTAATTGCCTTTCTCTTGCCAGCTTTTTATATTGCAACTGTCGCTTTTCATCCCGATGTGTTGCCGCTCGAACTTGTGTATACAATTAAAGCTTCATTAGAGAAAGTACCGCTTCCTCCTATTTTTGAAGCTCTCTTAATGGAATTAATCTTTGAATTGTTACGAGAAGCTGGTATTCGCTTGCCAAGCCGCGTTGGACAAACAATCGGTATTGTAGGTGGTTTAGTAATTGGTGATGCAATTGTAAAAGCTGGACTCGTTTCTTACACAATGATTATCGTTGTAGCTTTAACTGCAATTTCATCTTTTCTCGTTCCATCAAACGATATGAGTTCAGCAGTTCGAATTCTTCGTTTTCCATTAATGCTCCTTGCTGCTGTATTCGGATATATTGGAATATCATTCGGTCTAATTATAACTTTCGTTCACTTATGTCAGCTTCATTCTTTTCATACACCATATCTTTCTCCTGTTGCCCCGATGCGGATTAAAGATATGAAAGATTCTTTCGTAAGACTACCAATTTGGTCATTTTGGGAACGACCACATGATCCAAAACCGAAAAAAATGCAACGACAACATGTAACGAGAGAGGATGAGGACGGTGACAAACACGCAAAGTAAAATCTCGCTAGTTCAATTTACCTTTTTCGTTATTCAATGCCAAATCGGAGTTGGTATACTTTCTCTCCCTAACCGTCTTCACCCAATTGCTAAAGGTGGTGGATGGATTTCTGCACTCATCGCTGGACTTGCAATTCAACTTATCATTTTACTTATGTGGCTTTTCTTAAAACGATTTCCTGATGCAGATATGTATGAAAGTGTTTGTATGCTATTTGGTAATAAGTTTGGAAAACTATTAGGTTTTGCTTATGTTTTTTATTTTACCCTTATCGGTATGACGGTTATGTTGAATGTTTGTAATGTCGTTAAAGTTTGGATATTACAAGCAACTCCGTGGTATGCCATTCTTATGTTATTTACAATAGCTTGTTGTTATGTAGCTTATAATACGTTTAAAGTCATCGTACGATTTTATGTCATGGCCTCTATTCTCATTTTACCTATGGCACTTTTAATTGCCCTAGGGCTTTCCCGAGCTGATTTTTCTTATATTTTTCCCATTACAGAGGCTGGATGGTGGAATATTATTCAAGCATCGAAAGAAACAATTACAGCCATGTATGGTTTTGAAATTATTCTTATCGCTTTCCCAAAAGTAAATGGGAATTCTGTGGCAAAACTGAAGGCTATTTCTATCGCTAATGGATTTGTAACTCTTTTTTATACTTTTACTGTTTGGATTTGCTTTATCGTATTTAGTCCAAAACAAATTGAACTTATCCCAGAGCCAGTTGCTTACTTATTACGCTCCTTGCATATCGGGATTATAGACCGGACTGATTTACTATTCATTCCAATATGGATGATAACAGTTGTGGCTTCTATTGCGAGTTATTATTGCGCTGCTTCAATCGGAATTAGACATATCTTCAATCTTGCTAATCATAAAAAGGCTGTTCCAATCGTTGGTATTATTGCTTTTAGTGTAGCCCTATTTATAGATACACCTGAAGAATTAAAAGTAATTGCAACTTTCACTGATAAGTTCACCTATATTTTCATCGTTGTCCTCCCTCTTTTATTTCTACTCTATTCAGTAATAAGAAAGAAGAAAGGAGAACAGTATGTTCAAAAAAAGATTTAAATTACTTTTTATATTATGTACTAGTTCCCTCCTTTCTGGCTGTTGGGATCAAGAACCATTAAGGGAAGCAAGGTTAGCTTATAGTATTGGATCTGATATTACGGAAGAGAATAAACTCCAGCAAACAATCGAGCTCGTAAAAAGTTCGAGCGGAGAGCAATCTTCATTCGAAAATGAAATACATTCAGCAACCGGGCATAACATAAGGGATACAAGCGATGCCCTAAAAAAAAATGTGACTGGGAATATTCGCTATTTCAAATATGGTGTTCAATTACTAGGAACCAAAATTCTAAAAAAAGGTATACTACCCTATTTAGATGTCAGCTTTCGTGACCCCACAAACCCAACTGCTTTAGTAAAACTTATTGCAGTAGATGGTGAAACGTCCGAGATACTCGAAAAAAAGAAAGTAGGAAATTTACTAATTGGAGATTTTCTAAAGAAAAAAGTGAAAAGCTTAGAAGATATGAGTGTATTTCCAAAAGAAACTTTAGAAACAGCTGCTACAAAAATGTTAGATCCCGGTAAAGATTTCACCCTCCCGTCTATAAAAATAAAAGGAAAAGAAGTAATTACAAACGGGTTAGCTTTATTTAATAATGATAAATTAACTGGGCATTTACCTTTGAAACACTCTGTTTTATTCGTGTTATTAACCGGAAAAATGGGAACAAGTGCCCGTATAACCCAAAAACTTACTAGCGATGAATCAGAGAAGACATCTGATTATTTAACAATGGAAATTAGCAATCGAAAGTTAAAACGAGACTTAAAAATAACAACGGATAAAAAAGGAAATGTTTATGCTCACATTAAGCTTCAATTAAAAGTTATAGCGCTTGAAGCTCCGAGAGATAATCTTTACAAAATGGATGAAAGAGCCAAACTAAACAAAGAATTGTCTAAACAGCTTACGAAAGAAGCTAAAAAGATAACGAAAAAGTTACAAAAAGCAAATTGTGATGCTTTCGGTATTGGAAGACATCTTATCGCTTATCACCCTGACTTATGGAAGAAAAAAAATTGGAATAAAGATTATGCAAAAGTAAAATTTAAGCCTGAGGTAGAGGTAAGCATTTTGTATAGCGGTGTCTTAAAATAAAAGGTTGTATGCCGCGCGGGCATACAACCTTTTATTTCGTATATCGATAGACAATTGCCTCATATGGTCTTAAGTTAAGTTTTGTAATATCCTTGCTGGAATCTTTATAATTCGACAGTAGTATTTCTTGTTTCATTCCATCTAATTGAACATGAGCTGGTACAGAGTACGTTATTTCTTCTCCATAGAAGTTATTAATAACAAGTAGCACTTCACTCTCTGTAGTACGAGTATATGCCCAAATCTTAGCATGATTTTCATCTAAAATAGCATATTCTCCTTCTGTAATTACATCATACGTTTTTCTAAGTTCTATTAACTTTATATAATGATAAAATACAGACTCTTTATCTTCTAATGCTTTTTCTACATTAATCTCTTTATAATTCTCAGCAACTGAAATCCAAGGTGTACTTGTTGTAAAACCACTGTTCACCTTTTCATTCCACTGCATCGGAGTACGAGAGTTGTCACGAGATTTTTGTTTTAAAATCCCGATAATCTCTTCTTTTGATAATCCTTCTTCTAGCTTTATATCGTGTATATTTAACGATTCCACATCGCGATATTGCTCGATGGACTCGAATTTAGGATTCGTCATACCGATTTCTTCGCCTTGATAAATGTAAGGTGTTCCTTGCAACATATGCATAGCTGTCGCTAACATTTTCGCAGATTCATTTCGGTACTTTCTATCATCACCGAAGCGTGACACAATACGAGGCTGGTCATGATTACACCAGAACAACGCATTCCATCCTCCGCCCTTTTGCATTTCAATTTGCCAATTAGACATAATCTCTTTTAATTTCATGAAATCAAAATCAGCTTGCGTCCACTTATCTCCATTCGGATAATCTACTTTTAAATGATGGAAACTAAACGTCATACTTAATTCATTACGCTCAGGGTTTGAATATTTAATACAATTATCAATTGTCGTAGATGACATTTCTCCAACTGTAATTACATCTTTCCCTTCAAAAACATTTCGGTTCATCTCTTGTAAATATTCATGAACGCGCGGGCCATCTGTATAATATTTACGCCCATCGCTTGTCGCCGTACTTCCGTCATCATTTAAGAACTGTTGATCTTTTGAAATTAAATTAATAACATCTAATCGGAATCCAGTTACCCCTTTATCAAGCCAAAAACGCATCATATCATATACTTCTTCACGAAGTTTTTTATTTTCCCAATTTAAATCAGCTTGTGTCTCATCAAATAGATGTAAAAAATATTGCTCTGTCTTCTCATCATATTTCCAAGCAGACCCACCAAACTTAGATTGCCAATTATTTTTTTCATCACGCCAAATATAGTAATTACGATATGGACTATTTTTATCTTCCTTTGCTTCCTTAAACCATTTATGCTCCGTAGAACTATGATTTACAACAATGTCGAGCATAATTTCAATGTTACGTGCCTTTGCTTCTTCTAAAAGCTCTTCAAACTCTTCCATCGTTCCGTAAGATGGATCAATACTGTAGTAATCACTTACATCGTATCCATTATCATTTTGTGGTGATTGGTATATCGGTGTTAACCAAATATAATCTACTCCGAGTTCTTTTAAATAATCTAGTTTCTCTGTAACTCCTTTTATATCACCGGTTTCTTTATTGTAATAGCTATTAAAGCTCTTCGGATAAATTTGATAAACTACACTTTTATGCCAATCCTTCATGTTTAACTTCCTCCTACTTCTGTTTTACTCGTTTTGCAAATAACCATGTTAACGTAAATGGGATTACAACCGCGATAATCATTCCTACAATAAACATTGGAATCGATTTCGGAATGATAGAAATAAATGCTGGTAATCCGCCAATTCCAATAGCAGGTGCTAATACACCATTTAACGTAATAAATATAGCTGCAATAGCCGATCCTATAATCGCTGCATAGAACGGGAATTTATTTCGTAAGTTTACACCAAACATAGCTGGCTCTGTAATACCGAAATATGCTGAGATTGCTGATGTAGATGCCATGCTTTTATCATTTTGATTTTTAGAAATCCAGAACATCGCAAGTGCCGCACTACCTTGCGCAATGTTAGAAAGAGCAATCATTGGCCAAATGAATGTACCACCGTGCTGTGCAATTAATTGTAAGTCGATAGCAATAAACATATGATGCATACCTGTAATTACAAGCGGTGCATATAATGCTCCAAACAATATTGCTCCAACTACTGGTACTGTTTCATATACACCTACTAACCCAGCTGTTAATAAATCTCCAATATGACGTGTAACTGGACCAATAATTCCTAATGCTAACACACCTGTTACGACAATCGTTGTAATTGGTACAACTAATAATTGAATTGCATTTGGTACATGTTTCTTTAAGAAGATTTCCACTTTACTTAATACAAATGCTGCTACTAAAACCGGTAGAATTTGACCTTGATACCCTACCTTTTCAATTTGAAATAATCCTAAAATATCGAAGTACTCAATCTTTTGTCCATCTAAACCAGTCGCTGCTTTTCCATAATCCCACGCGTTTAATAATGCTGGATGCACAAGCATTAATCCCATAACAATCCCTAATATCGGACTACCACCAAAACGCTTCGTTGCTGACCAACCGACAAGCGCTGGTAAGAATACGAATGCTGTATTCGCCATCATATTGATTAAATCCCAAAGCCCACTTAAGTTTGGATACACATCTAATAAATTTTTACCTTCAAAAAATAAGTCCTTTGCCCCTAATAGATTGTTAATTCCCATTAGTAAACCAGCTGTTACGATGGCTGGTAATATCGGCATAAATACATCTGAAAATACCTTTACAAACTTTTGAGCTGGATTTAACTTTTGGTTTCCAGAATCTTTTACATCAGCTACTGTCGCTTCCTTCATACCTGCAAGCGTTATCAATTCGGCATAAACTCGATCAACATCTCCTGGACCGATTACAATTTGAAATACTCCAGCGTTATGAAACGCTCCCTTCACTAATGAAACAGACTGTAATTTATCGTTATCTATTTTACTTTCATCTTTTAAAGCGATACGGAGCCTCGTTACACAATGCGCAGCTTGTTCAATATTGTCTTTTCCACCAATATACTGCAACACTTCCTCTGCTATTTGACGATAGTCTTTCCCCATATTCCCGTCCCTCTTTTCTTTTTTTGATACCGTTTACAATTACATATTAACTCGTATATATAAGTTAGTCAACACTCGTATATACGAGTTTGTGATTTTTTTATAAAAAAAGAGATGAAACGTTATTTCGTTCCATCTCCTTATTTTCTCCGCGCCACATCCGAAAAATGAAAAATATCTAAACGATGGCGTGATTCTGTATATTCGAACTGACTTCCATCATAAAAATGCGTAAAGTTTTTCACAACGACAACATAGTCTGTTCCATTTAAATCTAAATACTCTCTATCGTCCTCTGTACATGGCTGCACTTCAATTACCCTCTGTGAGTAACTAATATGAAGACCTAATTCTTTCTCAATGTATTTATAAATGGATTCCGCTGCAATTTCACTCGTTAATCCAGGAATATATTCCGATACAAAATGATTAATATCCAAAATTACTTTTTCTCCATCAATATTCCGTACTCGTTTAATATGATCTATTTCTGTTTTCTCTTTCACATTTAATAGCTTTGCAACTTCTTTTGTCGCTTTTACTTTCTCTATTTCCACGACTTCTGTAATACAATGGCGTCCTAAACGTTCATTTTCTTCTTGGAAACTTACAATACCACCAAAGTTGAATTCAATGTTTTTTCGCTTTAAAACAAAAACACCTTTTCCATGTATTTTTTGAACATATCCACGCTCTTGTAATAAATCTACAGCTTTTCTTACCGTACCGCGGCTTGCTTCATACTGCTTCATTAATTCAGTTTCGGATGGGATTTTGCATCCCTCTTTTAATCGCTTATTATCAATAGACTTACTGATTTCTGTATAAATTTGTTCATACTTACTCATCATCTACAATAGCCCCTTGTCACCTTCTAATTCTATATGTATTATACCATGCTACACTCTTCTGCCAATCTCTCACTTATTTTCCAGTATAGGAAAAATACAGGTAAATATTTAATCTCTAAAACGTATTTTTATAAAAATTTTTATATTTTTCTTTTCATTCAAAAAAACATGTAGTATACTAACTTCAAAATCAGAGGAGAAAGGGAGCAAAGAACTATGCTTACTTATACAACAATTGTAGTTACATTTGCACAAAAACATCATCATCATACGTAACCCTTGAAACCTAGCGGAAAAATTACGCGTAGGTACAAGGGTTATTCCCGTTGTACCTACGTTAGGCGAAGAGCCATGTAGGTATTTTTTATCTACATGGCTCTTTTTTTATTGCCAAAAGCTAGTAAAAAATGATGTTTAAGCAAAACTTACTACAAAGGAGTTAACAAAAATGGAAACGAAAAAATGGGGATTATGGATTTTAACAGCTTTTGTAATCGGAAATATGGTTGGCGGTGGCGTATTTATGCTCCCAGCAAATTTAGCACACGTATCAGGTCCAATGGGTTCTACACTCGCATGGAGTATTACAGGCCTTGGCGTATTTATGATTGCACTCGTATTTGGAAATTTAGCAATCCGAAAACCAGAATTAAAAGCTGGACCACAAAGTTATGCTCAAGCGATGTTCCCTTCAAAAAAAGCGGGTAAAGTTGCAGGATATAGTATGGCATGGGGCTATTGGGCTGCGAACTGGGCTGCAACCGCATCTGTTATTATTTCCTTTGCTGGATATTTATCAACATTCTTTCCAGTGTTACAAAGTAAGCAAATTCTTTTTTCAACAAACGGATTTTCACTAGAACTCGGAAAAGGACTAACTTTCCTCGTATGTAGCCTTATGTTATGGGGAATTCAATATATTCTTTCTCAAAATATTGACCGAGCTGGAAATATGAATCTGCTTGCTACCATTGCAAAAATTATTGGATTTACAATGTTTATTGTAATCACATTATTCATTTTCAATGCCTCTAATTTCGGAGACGGTCAAACATTTATGAATGAAGCAGGACAATCAATTTCGTTAGGTGGACAAATCAATTCAGCTGCTATCGCAACACTTTGGGCATTTATCGGTATTGAATCTGCTGTAATGCTTTCTAACCGTGCAAAATCTCAGCGCGATGTAAAAAAAGCTACCATTTTCGGGTTGATTATCGCTCTTCTTATTTACATGTCAATTACTTTACTTACAATGGGAGCTCTCTCGCAAGATGCTTTAAAAGAATCTCAAAAACCATTAGTAGACGCATTAAATTTAGCAATTGGCAATAAAGGTGCCTATATCATGGCTTTACTTGCACTTGTATCTTTATTTGGATCTACAGTTGGCTGGATCGTTGTTAGTTCAGAAGTACCTTACCAGGCAGCCAAGAATGGACTTTTCCCTAAGTTTTTCGCGAAAACAAATAAAAAAGGTAGTCCTTCAAAATCATTATTTATTACAAATGTGATGACGCAAATTTTCTTATTCTCAACGATTTCTGGTACCGTATCCGAAGCTTATAATTTCGCTATCGTTGTAGCAACATTAGCTTATTTAATTCCATACCTTGTTTCTACGCTGTACCAATTCAAATTGGTTATTACAGGAGAAACGTATGATATAATGCCTGGCTCTCGAATAAAGGATGGGATCATTACCACATTAGCATTTGTATACTCTATTTGGGTTATCAAAACCGGAACTGCTGATTTAAAAACGTTCTTCTTAGGAATTGGATTGTTCGTATTAGGTCTTATTCTTTATCCAGTACTAATGAAAAACTCACAAAAAACGAATTAAAAAAAGAGAAGCTACCAGCTTCTCTTTTTTATTAAAAATCTGTAATTAACTTTTCTTTTAACTCTCCTACAGATAAAGGTTTCGCATAATAAAATCCTTGGACGTAATCACAGCCCATAGATTGTAATAAACTTTCTTGCTCTACTGTTTCTACTCCTTCAGCAACTACTGCTAAATTTAAGCTATGGGCAATTTCAATAACAGATTTTACAATCGTTCGCTCTGGCTGTGCGTGATCATAATGAAATTCACGAATAAAGTTACGATCAATTTTCACTATATCCAGTGGCAGTTGCTTTAAATAATATAAGGAAGAATAACCTGTTCCAAAGTCATCTAAAGCAATTAAAATACCCATATTTCTTAATTCTTGTAATGTAGCAATAATATAATCAAAATGGCGAACAGCGATACTTTCCGTTACTTCCAAAATTAAACGATTCGGTGGAAAGCCAGTTCTCCTTAAAATGCTACGTACAGATATAATAAAACGCTTTTGCATTAATTGTTGTATGGATAAATTAACAGATAACTTTAGTCCTTCTTCGTAATCTGGCAATGTTTTAAACAAGCGACATGACTTTTCTAATACCCAGTCTCCTAATTTTATAATAAGTCCAGATTCTTCAGCTACTGGAATAAATTCGCCTGGCGAAATAGGCCCTTCTTCTGTCGAACAACGTGCTAAAGCCTCAATACCGGTATATTTCTTCGTTTTCAAATCAATAATAGGCTGCAGTACCACATCTAATTCTTCATCACGGATTGCCTTTTGCAAAGCGAATTCAATTTTCATTCTACGATTTATTTTCGCACGTAACTCATCTGTAAAGAAACACGCGGCATTTCTGCCTTGTTCTTTCGCACTATACATGGCTAAATCCGAATTTTTCAATAGAGTTTCTACATCTTGTCCGTCTTGCGGATATGCGCACAGTCCTAGACTAGCTGAAATGTATACTTCATGACCTTCAAGCATAAATGGGGCCTGAAAACATGACAACACAGATGTTGCTAACTGCCTCATTTCATCTTGTTTATGATTTTTTGTTAGCAGCACAAATTCGTCGCCACCCAGCCTAGCCAGAACGTCTTTCTCTCCTAGCACATAATGCAACCGTGAAGCAACTTCGCTTAAAAGTAAATCCCCTATCATATGACCTAGCGTATCGTTTACTAATTTAAAACGATCCAAATCAAAGTAAATCATACCAAATTCTTTTTTTCCTGCAATCATCTCGTTTACAGTCGTTATTAGCTGCAATCGGTTCGGTAAACTCGTTAAAGCATCATGATACGCAAGCTCCCTATAACGACTTTCACTTAACCGCAACCTCTGTTCCGCTTCTTTCCTACTACTAATATCATTTCGGATCGCGATAAATTGATACGGCTCTCCTTTTTCATTTAAAAACGGAACAATTGTTGTTTTAACCCAATAATACGTCCCATCTTTTGCTTGATTTCGAATCTCACCTCTCCATACTTTTCCGTTCAAAATGCGCTTCCATAGAATTTGAAAAAATGTTTTCGGGTGATACCCTGAATTTAAAATACGATGATCTTTCCCTATTAACTCTTCTCGTGTATATTTGGAGATTTCACAAAACTTATCATTTACATATGTAATAAGACCATTTCGGTCTGTAATCGCAACAATTGAAGACTCATCTAATGCTAACTTTAAATCTCGCAATGAAGAGTCATATAATGCATGACCTCTTTGTTCTAGCATGCGCATCTCTCCTTGCTTCCTATCTGACTAAAACACAACTTGTTTCTCTTCATAGAAATAGAGATATTTCATTTCTTAATAATAGCTATTTGCATTCATCACATTTTGAAATATGCCGATTAAAATAACATAATATTATTTGTAATAAAAAGCAATATAATACCGTTTCAATTATAAATAGTAGTTTCTTATCGCTATAATTAGCTTACTTTATTATAATTCATTCTCTTACATTCCTTTATAGCTAGCTCTATACAATGCCTATTCCCTATTAATCCCGCTCATATCTAACCTCTTTACTTTACTAGCGAAATAGAATTTCGAGCACACTATACAACTATTCACGGATAATAATATAAAAGTTAAAATTAGTATATATGTTTTTGAATTACAATAACAAAATATTAACATATTTTCACCTTTATTTTGGAAATATTTTATAAATACTTTATTAAACTAAAAAAAGAGGAAAGCCTCTTTTTTAGTTTAATACGGATATGGTATTTGCTGATACCCCGGATATGGAGTTGAATATGGTGCTGGGTATGGCGCTGGATAAGTTACTGGGTACGGTGCTGGATAGTAGCCTCCACTTGCTGCACCCGTTAATGCGCCAGCTGTAAGTCCACCTAACACGCCTCCAGCAAAACTTCCTGGGAAAAATCCGCCGCCCCATGACCCGCCCCCCCAGCCCCATCCGCCTCCGTGATGGTGGTGATGATCATAGTGGTTGTGCCCTCCATGATGGTGATGTCCGCCGTTATGGTTGTGCCCTCCATGAGGATGATGATTACGATAATACAATCCGTTATTTTCTATATAATTCATGTTTCCCCTCTCCTTTTCCATTTTCTCATCTTAATAGGTATTGTATGGATAGTACGGACCTTGTTAGTAACCTATATAATTAAGAAGAATCCGCGTAATAAAGATAACTATATCCTGGTCTTCATCATGCACCTGCTACAAATCCATGATATGGTTATCCCCTTTCCTATATAAAGGGCAAGGTTTTTGTCCCTCCTACACTGTTTATTAACCAGCAAATAGCTGGATAATAACGTCACAATATAATGTATGTAGGACAAATGCGGAAAGCATGGGGAAAATGTCTATATTTTGTAAAAAAAACAAAACACTTTATAATAAGAATGTCGGATTATACCTTTTTATATAAGAAGTCTATACTTAAGAAAGATTAGAGGAATTTTATAGAAATGAAGAAGCCTATCGTTCAATTACTATCAATATTTGTAATTATATCTATCGTTCTTTTCCTATTAAATACATCATTTATTTCGTTATATACATTTGTCGGCGCTCTCTGGTCCATCACAATCATAGGAATTTCATTCGTTATTTTCATCGAAAATAGGTCTCCTCAAAGCACCTTAGCGTGGTTTTTAGTATTAGCACTTCTTCCCGTTATAGGGGTGCTTTTATACTCTATTTTCGGTCGTAGCCGTTGGAGAAGAAAAAAACATCTCCATCGTTCAGAAGAACAAAGAAAATTATTCCGTGAAATATTAGAAGGAAGACGACTAGAATTAGCACTCACAGTCCCCTTACATGAACGTTCTGTACATTTAACAGAAGTCGTACAAAAATTTGGAGGCGGGCCTGCCGCAGATAGAACGACGACAAAACTTTTAACAAATGGAGATCAAACATTCTCAGAAATTTTACAAGCTATCGAGCAAGCAAAACATCACATACATATTCAATACTATATTTATAAATCTGATGAGATTGGTACGAAAGTTCGAGATGCTTTAATAAAAAAAGCAAAATCTGGTGTTATTGTACGCTTTCTTTATGATGGACTCGGAAGTAACACTTTAAGAAGACGCTTTTTAAAACCTATGAAAGAAGCTGGGATCGAAATTGTAGAATTTGACCCTATTTTTTCAGCTTGGTTACTTGAAACAGTCAATTATCGTAACCACCGTAAAATCGTTATTGTAGATGGAGAAATCGGTTTTACTGGTGGACTCAACGTCGGTGATGAATATCTTGGTCGTTCAAAAAAATTCCCCATTTGGCGTGATAGCCATTTAAAAATAGAAGGGAAAGCGTTATATAAATTACAAGCAATCTTTCTAGAGGATTGGCTCTATGCATCTAGTGGGTTGAATACTTATTCTTGGGATCAATTTATGAATAGACAATACTTCCCAGGTAAAGAAATTTCACATGCAGAAGGTGCTGTGCAAATTGTAGCGAGCGGACCAAGCTCAGATGATAAAAGCATTCGCAATACATTATTAGCTGTTATGGGATCTGCAAAAAAATCGATTTGGATCGCTACACCTTACTTTATTCCAGATCAAGAAACTTTAACATTATTACGTTTAAGTGCAATATCTGGCATAGATGTACGCATTTTATATCCTGGTAAAAGTGATAGTATTATTAGTGATCAAGCATCTCAGTCCTACTTCACTCCGCTTTTAAAAGCTGGTGCTTCCATTTATAGTTATAAAGATGGTTTTATGCATGCAAAAATTGTACTCGTTGATGATAAGATCGCGACAATTGGAACGGCAAATATGGACGTACGCAGCTTTGAATTAAATTATGAACTTATTAGCGTACTATATGAATCAGAAACCGTTCATGATATTAAACATGATTTTGAAGACGACTTTAAGCATTCCACTGAAATTAAATGGAACGCATTCCAAAAAAGAAGTATCAAAAAACGAATATTAGAGTCTTTCATGCGACTCATTTCGCCTTTACTGTAAGCAATCAATGTAACATTGATTGCTTTTTCTTTTCCATTTCCCCTCTCTCCTTTTCTTTGCATACCATATTAAAACAAGTTATCATAAGATGTATTACTTTATGAAAATAATGTTAGGTGGGAAATACATGTTAGAACAATTTCATATACATGCTGATTTAAAACAACAGCTCTCAACCATTCACGAAAAAAATAAACAAGAAGCTGGTGAAAATGCACATTTAATTGGAAAGAAAATATATAAAGCATCTGATAACAGCATTATTGAAGATGCTATTACAGCGCTTCTTCTTGGCAAAAACATTCTATTAAAAGGGCCGACTGGTAGTGGTAAAACAGTACTAGCTGAAACTCTTTCTTCTTTATTCCAAAAACCAATGCATAGCATTAACTGTTCTGTTGACCTAGATGTAGAAGGTATTTTAGGGTACAACACACTACAAACGAAAGATGGCGCATCTGAAGTTACATTCGTTAACGGCCCTCTTATGAAAGCAATGAAGAACGGTCATTTCCTATATATTGATGAAATCAATATGGCAAAACCTGAAACGTTACCACTTCTTCACGGTGCATTAGATTACCGTAAAATGATTACAAATCCATTTACACAAGAGGTTGTATATGGCGATGACGAGTATCGTGTAATTGCAGCAATTAATGAAGGTTACGTTGGAACAAGTGAACTAAACGAAGCATTAAAAAACCGTTTCGTTATTATTGAAGTTCCATACATTCAAGGTGACACATTAAAAGAACTATTACTATCTGAATCAAAATTAAATGATGTTGCAACAATTGAAAAGTTCGTTGCATTTGCAAGCGACCTTATGCCTTTAGCTCGTGATGGACGTGTAAGTGAAGAAGCAGCAAGTATTCGTGGCATTATCGACGCATGTGATTTAGGTGTATATATTCCTGTTATGCGTGCAATTGAACGTAGTATTATCGCAAAATTAAACGATGAAACAGAACAAATGACTGTCCGTGAATTAGCAGAAAGTTATTTCTTTGAGGGATAATTCATGAGACAAATTTTTAGTGACAAAAAAATTGATGCGTCGCTGTTTCTACAAATGGAAAACTTAATGTATGCTCTTCTAAAAGAAGACGATGCCTACCTTGAGTATGGCTATAAAGCATACTACGACGAAATTGAAAAAAAGGTTGTCATTAGTCACTTTTGGGATGATCGAAAAGAAGAGGATACAGTAATCGGATTAAAAAGCGAAGTGTTTTTAAAAGCACTTGGTAATAAACATTACTCGGACATGACTTTAATTCGTTCTTATGCGATTGAATTACAAGAATCACCCTTAAAAAAGTTTTTAACACAATTATTTGTTCTATTAGAAGATTTACGTGTTGAGGAAATCGTAAAAAACTTACGCCCTGGCACAAAGCATGTTTTTAAAAGAAGAAAAGAAATGTATCGCAATTACTTTGGTTCACAAAATGAAATCAATCGTGTTCGTAACTATCACGGTGATCGTCTATTTTGTCTCTGCTATCTTTCATTAACGAGCGATAAATATGAAATGTTTAATAATGAATATTTCGAGCAAATTGAAGCAATTTTGCATGAAACATTCCAAGCTCGTAATACAGAAGACATTATGTATATCGTTGAAAAAATTCGCTATCGTTTAGAAGGACTTCTTGAAAATGATATGCTTAATAATTATTTCGGACATGCTCCGCTTTATTTATCTGTGATTGCAGATGAGAAAGACAGTCGCGCTGAAAAATTAGCAAATGATGATACGCAGCTCATAGATGACGATGAAAATAAGAACAAAATGGATGAAAGTTTCTCCACATGGCATCGTGAAAATAAAAATAACGAAAACGAGAACTTTTTACGCTTTGATTTAGAAAGCGGAACAAAAACAAATATGATGGGCGATACTGCTCGTGAATCAGAAGATGGCGACCAAGCACTTGGTTCTGTACAAGGTACTTCTCAAAAGAGTACACAATCCAACTTTGATGGCGCTGATACAGAAGAAGCAAGAGCTTCACACGCTTCTAGCCAAAACGAGGGTGCATACGGTAAGTATAACGTTGGTGCTTCTCATATATTTAAAGAAGCTCGCAAATCAAATCCTGATGAAAAAAAGGATTACCAAGCTATCAAATCAGTCGTTAATAAAGATGTAAAAGAATTAAAGAAAATTATCGAAAAAACGATTGAAAATAAAACGAATGCAAATAGTGATAAATATTACGGAAGACTTCGTAAGAAATTCCTTCGTATTTATACTGAAAAGCAGCCGCGCATGTTTTATAAAAAAGGACAAGAATCACAAGAACTTGACGTTGCATTCCAACTACTAGTGGACTGCTCTGGTTCTATGTATAACAAAATGGAAGAAACGAAAAAGAGTGTGGTCCTATTCCATGAAGCATTGAAATCTTTAAAAATCCCGCACGCCATTAGTGGATTTTGGGAAGATGCTTCTAGTGCTAAGCCTGAGGATAAGCCCAACGTTATCCATGAAGTTGTAACGTATAAAAACTCAACGTTACCAAACGTCGGTCCAGAAATTATGCAGCTTCGCGAAGAAGAAGATAACCGCGACGGATATATTATTCGTATCGTTTCTGAAAAGCTTGCAAAAAGACCAGAAAAACATAAATTCTTACTTGTCTTTACAGACGGTGAGCCTTCTGCGCTAGACTATCAACAAGACGGTATTTTAGATACGCATGAAGCTGTCAAACTTGCTCGTAAAAGTGGTATGGAAGTAATCGGAATCTTCATCGAAGAAGGCGAAGCGAAAGAAGCCACTTATCAATTAATGAAGAACATTTATAACCATCACTTCTTAGTTGCAAATCATGCTGAAGATTTACGTCTGAAGATTAAACCACTATTGAAAAAGTTACTACTGAAGACGATTGAATAGAAAAACAGGAGCGTTGTCGCTCCTGTTTTTTCTTTCAATCACTTTGTTTCTGATTGAAACTTATATGGAATGGCTACTTCTAATAATGCCTCGAATCCGCCATCGTAGAATGGGAATCGTTCATTTGCGATCGTTCGATTCACCCACTCTATTGCAGAAATTTCTTCTTCATCTCCCGCAATCAGTTCACCTTTCACTACATTTGCTCGGAATGTAAAAAGTATCGCATGATTCCCTGATTCTTCAAAGAATTTTTCATTGATCGCAACAAGTCCACCTGCCACGGCAGTTAAACCTGTCTCTTCTTTCACTTCTCTTATTAGTGCTTCCTCTAATATTTCACCTTTTTCAACAGCCCCACCCGGCAGTGACCAAACGTTTTGTTCTATATTATGTACCATTAATATTTTATCTGTTTCTTCATCATGTATTAGTGCATATACAACGTCAACTCTTTGCATAAGACTTCTCTCCCTCAAAAAATAAAGAAGAGCCAATTCCTAAGAATCGACCCTTCCTATTAATTCATCACTAACTCAGCTGTGAGCTTTTTTTTTAACTTAGCCAACATGTCAGTTGTCATTTTGTCTAAATCGTATTCTGCTTTAAAGCCCCACTCTTTCATTGCTGCTGTTGCATCAATAGAGTTTGGCCAGCTATCAGCGATTGTTTGACGAGCAGGATCTACAGCGTAATCCATTGTAAACGTCGGGATGTGTTTACGAATTGATGCTGCGATTTGCTCCGGCTCAAAGCTCATTGCTGTTATATTGAACGCGTTTCTATGCACAAGTTTACTTGGATCAGCTTCCATTAATGAAATGATCGCTTGTAAAGCATCTGGCATATACATCATATCCATGTATGTTCCTTCTGCAATGTATGAGGTGTATGTGCCTTTTTTAATCGCCTCATAATAAATTTCAACCGCATAATCAGTTGTTCCGCCTCCTGGAGGAGCTACGTAAGAAATTAAACCAGGGAAACGTACACCGCGCGTATCAACGCCAAACTTTTGATGATAATAATCACATAGTAATTCTCCTGCTACTTTGTTTACCCCATACATCGTAGTAGGACGCTGAATTGTATCTTGTGGCGTATTATCTTTCGGTGTTGATGGACCGAATGCACCGATAGAACTTGGCGTGAAAAACTTACAGTTTAATTCACGAGCTGCTTCTAATGCATTTACAAGTCCACCCATATTTAAATTCCAAGCAAATAACGGATTTTTTTCTGCTGTTGCTGAAAGTAAAGCTGCTAAATGAATAATTGTATCTACTTCATTACGCTTTGCGATATCATGTAGTTTTTGTCCATCTGTTACATCTAACGTTTCAAATGGACCAGACGTTACTACTTCACTATCTGTTTCACGAATATCTGTTGCAATAACATTTGATGCACCGTATACATCACGAAGTTTCATTACTAATTCAGAACCAATTTGCCCTAAAGAACCGGTTACTAGAATTTTTTTCATTTTCCCCACTCCTCATTTGCAAGCTATTCAAAAGATGTCGTTACTTAAATGATGCCCATTTCTTTTCCTACTTTTTCATACTTACGAATTGCTTCATCTAACATTTCTTTCGTATGAGCTGCTGTAGGCATATTACGAACGCGGCCTGTTCCTTTAGCTACAGTTGGGAACACGATAGATTTTGCATATACGCCTTCTTCATTTAGACGTTTACTAAATTCTTGTGTTAATACTTCGTCACCAATAATACAAGGTGTAATTGGCGTTTCACTTTCTCCAATGTTAAAGCCAAGTTCTTTTAACCCTTGTTTTAAATAGCGGCCATTTTCCCAGAGACGATCATGTAACTCTGTGCTTTCCATTAAAATTTCAATTGATCGCATACATGCAGCTGCATCAGCTGGTGTTAATGCTGTGGAGAATAAGAATGGACGTGAGCGAACTTTTAACCAGTCAATTAAGTTTTGTTTCCCTGCTACATATCCACCAATTACCCCAATTGCTTTTGATAATGTACCAATTTGGAAATCAACTTTATCAGATAGACCGAAATGCTTTACAGTTCCTGCACCTTTTCCAAGTACACCTGAACCGTGTGCATCGTCTACATATGTCATTAAATCTAATTCTTCTGCAATCTCAACAATCTCTGGTAATTTTGCAACATCTCCATCCATTGAGAAGACACCGTCTGTAATTACCATTAATTTATTGTAAAGACCTGATTCTTTCGCTGCGATTGCTTTTTGGCGTAAATCTTCCATATCAGAATGTTTATAAACGATGATTTTCGCTCTTGATAAACGACTACCATCAATAATAGAAGCATGGTTTAATTCGTCTGAAAGAATCGCATCATTTTTATCCATAACGGCTGAAATCGCTGCCATATTACAGTTAAATCCTGATTGGTAAGCAATTGCTGCTTCTGTATGTTTAAACTTTGCAATTGTCTCTTCTAATTTAATATGCAAATCTAAAGTACCGTTAATTGTACGAACAGCTCCTGCTCCAACGCCGTACTTATGAATTGCACCAATTGCTGCTTCTTGCAAACGGCTATCTGTTGCTAATCCAAGATAGTTGTTTGAAGATAAGTTAATATATTCTTTTCCGCCAATTGTAATGATCGGTCCATTTGAACTCTCAAGCGGATCAATTACGTTATAAAGCCCCTTTGATTTTAAATCCTCTAAATTTTCTTCTAAAAATTTCGCAAGTGTTTTACTAGACATTGTGAAGCCTCCCATCGTTCATGTAAGCGGATTATTGTCTTAATAGTTCTAATAATCCCTCTACTAGCTTAACACGTTTTTAGAATTTATTATAGAAAAATAGTTTAAAGTAACCGCTTACAATTCTAGATTATATATGATTCATTACAAGAAATCTATCATTTACTTTTCATATTTGGTAGAATAAAAAAAATATTTAAGGGGGCTTCAATCATGGCATTTACTGAATCTGATGTATATAATAACGAAGCATTTTTTGAACAATATATGAAACGAAGATACCGAGAAAATAGCCCAAATGAATCACTTGAAAAACCAGCCTTCTTTCAACTCATTGGTGATGTGAAAGGAAAGAAAATCCTCGATTTAGGCTGCGGTGACGCCAAGTTTGGCGAGGAATTATTAGAGAATGGCTGCCACTCTTACACTGGTATTGAAGGCTCCGAACTTATGTATGAAAAAGCTAAAAAACAACTAGAAAATAAAAATGGAACCGTCCATTGTTTAAACCTCAAAGACTACACATACCCTCCTTCTACTTTTGATTTAGTAACGTCTAGACTCGCCTTACATTATATTGAATATCTTCCTATCATTTTTCAAAATGTGTACGAAGCTTTAAAAACAAATGGAACCTTTACTTTTAGTGTTCAACACCCTGTTATTACTTCTTCATTTGAAAGCTTGCAAACGAGCGGAAAAAGAACAAGCTGGCTCGTCGATGATTATTTTAAAATGGGAAAACGCGTTGAACCTTGGATTGATCAAGAAGTTATTAAATATCATCGTACAACGGAAGAATATTTTACATTATTACAACAAGCTGGATTTACGATTACAAATATAAAAGAAGCTACACCAAATCAAACTTATTTTCAGAGCGAAGAAGAATATGAACGACGTTTACGAATTCCCCTCTTCCTACTATTCTCTTGCGAAAAATAAAAAAGACGATGAATCATCATCGACTTTTTTATTATCTCATTGCCTGAGCGACCTCTTTACGTACACGTCTTCCTTTTCCATGCGGAATACAAAGTGGCGTCCCAAATAACGGATCCGTACTAATTTGACATTCCATTCGGAACACATCACGTACTAGCTTCTCATCTACTACTTCTTCTGGCTTACCTTGTGCATATATTTGTTTATCTTGAATGGCTACAATATTGTCTGCATAACGGCATGCTAAATTTAAATCGTGTAATACCATAACAATTGTTCTTTGTTCTGTTTCATTTAATTCAAATAATAAATCTAGCACTTCAATTTGGTGAGTCATATCTAAATATGTAGTAGGCTCATCCAGTAAAATGATATCTGTATCTTGTGCAAGCGTCATTGCAATCCAAGCACGTTGACGTTGTCCACCTGAAAGAGCATGCACATCACGCTCAGCAAATTCTGTCATACCTGTTGCCGCAAGTGCTCTTTGTACCATTTCTTCATCTTTTTCTGACCATTGCTTCAGCCATGTTTGATATGGATAACGTCCTTGCTTTACAAGCTGCAATACTGTAAGTCCTTCTGGCGCTTGCGGTCCTTGCGGTAAAATTGCCATTTGACGAGCGATTTGCTTCGTTTGCATACTTTGAATGGCTTGATTATCTAACAAAATGTCACCCGTTGTTGGCTTTAACAATCTAGCTAGTGAACGTAATAAAGTTGATTTCCCGCAACCGTTAGAACCGATAAAGATTGTAATTTCGCCTTTTGGAATTTCTAAATTCAACTCATCAATAATAATTGTTTCACCATAAGACAACGTCAAACGTTTCGTCTCCAATGCTCTTTGCATATTCATCTCCCTTTATGAATTCCGACTTTTATAAAGTAAATAAATAAAATAAGGTGCACCAATTGCTGATGTAAATACCCCTGCTGGAATTTCAAGTGGTGTGAAAACTGTACGCCCAATTAAATCTGCAGCAAGTACTAAAATTGCACCAACAATAGCCGCAACTGGGAGTAATGCACCGTATAAAGAACCAACTAGTCTTCGTGAAATATGAGGTGCCATTAAACCGACAAACCCAATTCCTCCGGCGAAGGCAACTGCGCCACCAATTAAAGCTGTACTCAGTAATAACATGAATACGCGTGACTTCGTTAAAGGAACACCAAGTCCTACCGCAATATCATCCCCTAGCTCTTGTGCATTTAAATGTCTAGCAGCTATAAATGATATTACCGTTAAAATGAGAACCCACGGCGCAAGCACCATAACGTTTTGCCATGAAGAGCCGTAAACAGTACCTGTAATCCATACATTCGCTTGACTCGCTTGATAAATTGGCGCTAACAACATAAACAAAGTCGTTGCCGCTTTCGTTAATGCCCAAAAACCAACACCAATTAAAACAAGACTAATCGGTGATAATCCGTCATTTCTCCATGCAAATAAATATACAAAAAGCGCTACAATCGTTGCCCCAGCGAAGGCTGCTAACGGCATATAATGAATGCTTACGGTTAGCGCATTATTTTTATCACTGAATATAGCTAAAAATAATACAACTGCAACACTTGCACCACCTGTAATCCCGATGATATCAGGAGAAGCCAGTGGATTTCGAACGAGACCCTGTAAAATACATCCTGCTACAGCAAGTGCGATTCCTACAAGGATGGCAATCAAAATACGCGGCATACGAAACTTGTTTACAACCATATTTGACATCGCATCGCCATTTCCAGTAATCGCTTGCCATACATCATACGGAGGAATTTTCATGTCTCCCATACCTGCACTCGCAAAAAATAATCCTATTAAAACAACTAGTAAACTGAATAAGACGAGACAAGCTCGTTTATACATTAAAAACGAGAGCCCGCCTTTTCCTATACGAAACGGAATATACTTCTTCATTTGCTAAGCCCTCTCTTACGTGCAATATAAATAAAGAATGGTGCCCCGATAAACGCTGTCATAACCCCTACTGGTACTTCTTGTGGCATAATGACATATCTTGCTGCTATATCAGCTAAGATTAATAGTATTGCACCTAACAATCCGCTATACGGTACTCTCCACCTGTGATCTACTCCAACAAGAAATCTGGCAAAATGCGGAGTAACAATACCAATAAATCCAATCGGACCAGCGACTGCAACTGAACCACCAGACAACAGGACAATAATAAATAGTACGAATGATTTCATTAAAATTGTTCTTTGTCCAAGTCCTTTTGCAACGTCTTCCCCCATCATTAATGTATTTACTTTCCCTGCCATCATAAGAGATGCGATCCAGCCTACTAATAAATATGGGAATACAGATTGTAAAATTTCTAACTTTCTTCCTTGCACAGATCCGGCAAGCCAAAACAGTACTTCTTCAAGCGCTTTTTCATTTAACACAAGTAATCCTTGCGTTAATGATGAAAATAACGCACTAATTGCGACCCCTGCTAACGTTAACTTAAGAGGCGTCGTCCCTTCTTTTCCTAAAGAACTAGAAGCAAATACAAGTACAGCTGCAATTGCTGCCCCTAAAAAGGCAATCCACGTGAAAGCTGATAATGATGTCACGGAAAAAATAACAATTGCTACAACTATGAAGAAAGCAGCACCTGAATTTAATCCAATAAAATCTGGAGAAGCAAGTGGATTCTTCGTTAAAGTTTGCATAAGACAACCGGCAATGGCTAAACTAGCACCAACACTAGCTGCAATTAATGCCCTTGGTAAACGCACATTTTGAATAATAATATGTTCATTGGAACCATTAAAATGAAAAAAAGCATCTAACGCTAATTTCCAGCTCGTATTTGTATATCCGAAAATAATACTTCCCCAAATACAAATAATGACTGCAATGATTCCAACAAATAATCCAATCCATTTTGCTTGATTTGTTTTTAATAACATGCAGCGTTTCCCCTTCAATGTATAATGATACGTTGTAAGTGTATTTCAACTTAATTCTCATTGTCAACGATAATGAGAACTATTTTCATTGATATGTATTGACAATCAAAAGATAAAAGCTTAATATCATGCTTGCTATTGAAAAAACTTCTCAGTATGTAGGGGGTACATAATGAATTTAACACGAAAGAAATCGTTTACAGTATTTGTATTTTTACTAGCCTTTTCATTACTTTTAAGTGCTTGTGGAAAATCAAATACGACAGAGGAAACAAAAGAAGATACAAAAAAAGAAATGATTACGGTGGAACACGCAATGGGTAAAACAGAAGTTCCTGCTAATCCAAAACGTGTAGTCATTTTAACAAATGAAGGAACTGAAGCTTTACTTGAACTAGGTGTGAAACCAGTTGGGGCTGTAAAATCTTGGACTGGGGACCCATGGTATCCACATATTAAAGATAAAATGAAAGATGTAAAAGTTGTTGGTGACGAAGGACAAGTGAACGTGGAAACAATCGCTTCTTTAAAACCAGACTTAATTATCGGTAACAAAATGCGTCACGAAAAAGTGTACGAGCAACTAACAGCAATTGCACCTACTGTGTTCTCTGAAACACTACGTGGTGAATGGAAAGATAACTTCAAATTTTATGCAAAAGCATTAAATAAAGAAAAAGAAGGTCAAAAGGTTTTAACTGATTACGAAAAACGTACAAAAGAATTAAAAGGAAAACTAGGCGATAAAGTAAATCAAGAAATCTCTATGGTTCGCTTCATGCCTGGTGATGTTCGTATTTATCATGGCGATACATTCTCTGGTGTTATTTTAAAAGAACTTGGATTTAAACGTCCTGGTGATCAAAATAAAGATGACTTTGCAGAACGTAACGTATCTAAAGAACGTATTTCAGCAATGGATGGCGATGTATTATTCTACTTCACATTTGATAAAGGAAACGAGAAAAAAGGCTCTGAATTAGAAAAAGAATATATCAATGATCCTCTATTTAAAAATTTAAATGCAGTAAAAAATGGTACAGCATACAAAGTTGACGACGTTATTTGGAATACAGCCGGTGGTGTAATGGCTGCTAACCTACTATTAGATGATATCGAAAAACGCTTTGTTAAATAATATTTCCTTAACCAGCTCCCCTTCTATGGAGCTGGTTATTTTTCAATTCACTTAAATGTCACATTATTTCATTTTGTATTTTTATTCTCAATATGTTATATTGTAAAAGTAAATAGAATATATTTTCTCTATATCAGAATAAATATTTTAATCTAAATTTTCTGATTAATCACCATTTTATTTTCTTTTAGAATTCAATTATTACATTTGAAAACGCTTATTATCTAGTTTTCAGGGAAAAATACAGTAACGGTTGAAGAAGAATAGATTTTTTTAGAAATTTTCTTTCTATTTCCATATAATTCTATTGACTTCTAAATATTTTGTGAATTAAAATAATTACATAAATATCCGTTATACAGGATTAGGGGGAAACAAACATGGATGCAGCTTTAAAATTAGACAAAGCTGGAGAGCAACAATCACCAAAAAAACATCCACCAGGATTATATTTGTTGTTCTTTACAGAGGCATGGGAAAGATTTAGTTATTACGGAATGCGTGGCTTATTAGTTCTTTATTTAACAACGAGCTTAGTAAGCGGCGGTTTAGGATTTGATAAAGCAGTTGCTGTACAAATATACGGTATTTTCACAATGTTAGTATACTTCACTCCGATTATTGGTGGTTGGTTAACTGACCATTTCATTACGAAACGCCATGCCATTACTATTGGTGGTATCATTATGGCAATTGGTAACTTTGTACTATTTTCAATGAACACTAAAACTGGACTATTTTTAGGATTAGGATTATTAGTTATTGGTAACGGATTCTTCAAACCAAATATTTCGACTTTATTAGGTCAATTATATAGCAAAAACGACTCTCGTCGTGATAGTGCCTTCACTATCTTCTACATGGGAATTAACTTAGGGGCTCTTATCGCTCCATTCATTTGCGGTTACTTCGCAGATTATAGATACGGTTTCTTAACAGCTTGTATCGGTATGATCATTGGACAGCTTGCTTTTAATTTCTTAGCACCTCGTTACTTAGGATCTATCGGAACAACTGTTGTCGGTAAAAAGTCTAAAGAAAAAAATGCAAAAGCAATTGAGAAAAAACCTTTAACAACACAAGAGAAAAAACGTACTACTGCAATTTTAATTTTAACTTGTTTCGTTGTATTCTTCTGGGCAGGATTTGAACAAGCTGGTAGTTCTTTAACACTTTACACAGATAAGTTCGTGGATCGTACAATTGGTGGATTTACAATTCCAACACCTTGGTTCCAATCTGTAAACCCACTATTCATTATCTTACTAGCATTACCGGTTTCTGCATTATGGATTAAACTTTCAAAAACGAAAAATGGTGACTTAAAAATCCCAACAAAAATGGCATTTGGTATGATTTTACTAGGGATTGGATATTTAGTTCTAACTTTAGCTGTATTAAAAACTGGTAGCGATGAAGGTAATATTGCAATGAAAGCAAACTTACTATTCATTGTATTCACTTACATGTTCCATACAATCGGTGAATTATTCTTATCACCAATCGGATTATCTATGGTAAGTGCAATCGCTCCTGTTAAATTGGCATCATTATTAATGGGTGTATGGTTAGCTGGTACTGGCTTCGCGAACTTATTAGCAGGACAATTAGCTGCCTTCACTCAATCTTTAGGATATTTAGAAGTATTCGCAAGCATCGGTGTTATCGTAATCGTGCTAGGATTAGTACTTCTTATGTTCTCTAAGAAAATTGCACATATGATGGAATAGGAAATAAAAAGACGCTTCTAAACATTTAGAAGCGTCTTTTCTATTACTTCTCCTCTAAAGCCGTCACGTTCACGTGAACGCTTTCTCCAGGATTAGATACATCATACACTTGAGCAACTCCACTCTGCTCGTCACAGCTCTCAATCCATACTGGTACGCCCTCATATGTAACGTCAATGCTACTTGAAGAAGATAAGATTTGTTTCACACGTTTTACATCCATACTACTACTCCTCCTTTTCCTTACTACACTCCTTTCTATCTTTTCTTTTCCCTTTAGAATATATTCCATATAACAACATGTTAATTGATAACCTTTTCTTCCTTACATGCTAACATTTACTCTCATATCACCTTTCTGACAAATAAAAAAAGACGTATATCCCACACGTCTTTTTCCATAATATTCAAATTTTAAGAAAATAATGTTTTTACAACTTCACTTACTTTATCATTATGAATTTGATAATACACTTCTAGTCCTCGTCTTTCAAAGCGCACTACTTTATTTTGTTTTAATTTCGTTAAATGTTGCGAAACCGTTGATTGTGGAATTTCTAACACTTCCTGTAATTGTGTTACATTACAAGTTCCACGTTGCATTAGTTCCATTACTAGGCGTAAACGTAACGGATGCGCTAACGCTCTTAACATTTGTACATCTTCTTCTGAAATACGACATTCGAATTGATTTTGGCTCATAAAGTTCCCCTCATTTTCGTTTTTATTTTCTTTTTATTTATTTATATATCTGTTCTTATATTTCCTGTTACGACATAACTTTATCAACCTATAATGCTGAAAATTTTTTCCACCTTTATCAGGAAAGAATTCAGGAAAAATTCCTTGCTGATTTTGAATATTATACTATATGATATAATGAAAAAGCAAAAGTAAGGGCTATGAATACTTTGCTTACAAACGTTGTTTTATCAAGCTTTTTGTTATATTTTCACCTCACTGCAACGTACAGTAACGATATTGTAAAATACCGTCTATAATTGATAACCTATCGTAACGTATTCGGGTTATATTTAACCTCTTTGTTATGCTAAAAGGAATTTTCAGTAAAAAAAGATAATGTAATATTAAAAATTGACTTATTGTTGTTTTAATTCGTATTGTACTTGCTCAGACTGTTATTCAAAACTTCCTATTAAATGCATTTGGTTTCTCTTTCTTACTAGATCAACTCAGACCAGCATGTGACACCTATCAAATTTCAACATCCTATATACTTAATGCAAAGACGTCATCTAACATATAAGATTAATGATATACGAACAAATAAAACAATATAGAAATAACTTCAAAAAGCAAACTCAAATCTATTTGAGTTTGCTTTTTGTCTACTTTATGAACAAAGCATTTCTTTTAATACTATTATGGAATAATTATACTTTTTTACGTTGACAATAGTGTTGAAGGAGAATATACTAAGCATGTAAGTTGATTGTGAATTGTTTCACAAATAATGTGAATTTCTTCACATAAAATAGATAGGAGTTGTCATTATTATGAGTACTTGGACACAAATTTATGACCCATTAAACAATATTTGGTTATCTGCACTAATCGCAGCACTTCCAATTTTCTGCTTCATCATTTGTTTAATGGGACTGAAAATGAAAAGTTACATGGCTGGTCTTTACAGTGTAATTATCGCTATTATTCTTGCTATATTCGTTTATAAAATGCCAGCAACCGTAGCTGTAGCATCTGCCGGATTCGGTGTTTTATCTGGATTTTATCCAATTTGTACTATCGTTATCGCAGCAATTTTCCTTTACAAATTAACTGTTAAAACAGAGCAATTCAACATCATTCGTGATAGTATTTCAAGCATTACAAATGATCAACGTTTACAAGTATTATTAATCGCTTATTCTTTCGGTGCTTTCTTAGAAGGCGCAGCTGGTTTAGGGGTTCCAGTTGCTATTACAGCTGCATTACTTGTGGGTATGGGCTTTAATCCATTAAAAGCAGCAGGTATTTGTTTAGTAGCTAACATCGCTGGTGGTGCTATGGGTGCTATGGGTATCCCAGTTACAGTACCAGCACAATTAACTGAGCTAGACGCATTAACTATCGGTCGTCAAACTGTTCTTATTTTACCATTCATTAGTATTGTTTTACCTTTCTTACTTGTTTCAATGGTTGATGGAATTAAAGGTATTAAAGAAACTTGGCAAGGTATTCTTGTAAGTGGTTTTTCTTTCGCTATAACTCAGTTCCTTGTGACTTACTTCTTAGGTGCAGAACTTACTAATATTTTCGCAGCCGTTGTAAGTATGGTTTCTCTAGCATTATTCTTACGTGTTTGGCAACCAAAATCTTCTTCTACAGAAGAAAAACAAGAAAAACAAGAATCTCATACATTCAATCAAATTTTATATGCTTGGTCTCCATTCGTATTCTTAACTGCATTCGTAACAATCTTTAATTTAAAACCAATTAAAGCTTTATTTGCTCCGGATGGCGCACTAGCAAACTTAGTATTTAACATTCAGTTCCCTGGTCTTCATAATGCTGTTATGAAAACTACACCAATTACAAAAGCTGATACACCTTTCGCGGCTGTTTTCAAGTTTGATGTATTCTCATCTACAACTACTGCAATCGTATTAGCAATTATTGTTTCACTTATCGTTTACCGCGTAAAAGGTAAAATGGTTAAAGAATTAATAGTAGAAACAATGAAAGAACTAAAAGCTCCAGTATATACAATCTGTAGCGTTATCGCTTTAGCCTACGTAGAGAACTACTCTGGTATGTCATCTACACTTGGACTGGCATTCTCTTCTACTGGTAATGCATTCCCAGTTCTTTCTCCAATCTTAGGATGGATTGGCGTATTCATTACAGGTTCAGTAGTATCAAGTGGTTCATTATTCGCACCGCTTCAAGCAGTAACTGCAGATCAATTAAATATCGTTCCTTCTACTCTTGTTGCATTAAACGTAGTAGGTGGTACAATGGCAAAAATGGTTTCACCACAATCTGTAGCCGTTGCTTGTGCAGCAGTTGGACTAGTTGGTAAAGAGTCTGCCCTATTTAAAACAGCGATGAAATACAGTTTAATCTTCTTAGCTATTATTAGCTTACTTCAATTAAACTCTGTATTTAATATCTTTTAAAAAAACACCGATCCATTTGGATCGGTGTTTTTTTCATATTACATCTTCTTATTCTTTAATAAAGAAGCTCCAGCAATTTCAGGATGCGTCATTTCGAATGGATCTAAAATAATATCCAATTCTTCTTCTGTCAGTACACCATGTTCTAAACATAGCTCCCTAACAGATTTTCCTGTTTCAATTGCTTCACGTGCAATACGAGATGCTGCTTCGTAACCAATATGAGGGTTCACCGCTGTAATAATTCCAACACTTTTCTCTACATATTGCTTCAGCAATTCTTCATTTGCTGTAATTCCTTTAATACAATATTCACGGAATACACGGAATCCGTTATTCATAATACTAATAGATTGAATTAAATTAAATACGAGTACAGGCTCCATTACGTTTAACTCTAATTGTCCTGCTTCTGATGCTAAGCAAATTGTATGATCATTACCAATCACTTGGAAAGCAACTTGATTAATTACTTCTGCCATAACAGGATTTACTTTACCTGGCATAATAGATGAACCTGGTTGGCGAGCTGGTAATTGAATTTCCGCCAATCCAACACGTGGACCAGATGCCATAATACGAAGATCATTTGCAATTTTAGACATATTCATCATACATACTTTTAATGCGGCAGATACTTCTGTGTATGCATCTGTGTTTTGCGTTGCATCAACTAAATGCTCTGCACCAACAAGTGGTAATCCGCTAAATGTTCGCAAGTGTTTAACCACTTGTTCAATGTACGTAGGGTTTGCATTTAATCCCGTACCAACAGCTGTCGCCCCCATGTTCACTTCATATAAATGTTGGCGAGACTGTTTAATTCTTTTTATATCACGCTCAAGCACTCGGCTATACGCTTCAAATTCTTGTCCAAGACGAATCGGAACAGCATCTTGTAAATGTGTACGTCCCATTTTAATGACGTGGTCGAACTCTTTTGCTTTTTCACGGAAAGCAGCATGAAGTTCTTCCATTGTAATAAGAAGTTCTTCTAACATCATAAGAGTTGCAATATGAATTCCCGTTGGAAACGCATCATTCGTTGATTGAGCCATGTTCACATGCGTGTTTGGGCTAATTTTCACATACTCGCCTTTTTCACATCCCATACGTTCTAAAGCTCGATTAGCGATTACTTCATTTGTATTCATATTAATAGAAGTTCCAGCACCGCCTTGGATTGGATCCACGATAAATTGATCATGGAATTTCCCATCAACAATTTCTTGCGCTGCCTCTGCAATTTCATATCCAATGTCTTTAGCTAAGTAACCAGTATCCATATTTGCAAGTGCCGCCGCTTTTTTCACAATTGCCATTGCCGTAATGAGTGACGGATGAATGCGATATCCTGTAATCGGGAAGTTTTCTACAGCACGTAATGTTTGTACCCCATAATAAGCTACACTCGGTACTTCCTTTTCACCTAAAAAATCTTTCTCTATACGTATATCCTTCGTTGCTATCATTTTCATCACCTATACTTTTCATTCTAAATCCTTATCTAAAAAATTCGCCTCTAAAAAAACGAGTATCATTCAGAAGAATTTTTCAGTATCCACCTTCACTATATAGCACCTTTTTTGAAAGCGCAAACATTTATTTTTCTATATATACCTTTTATAAAGTGAAACTTTAATCAGTGGGGGTTTTGTTGATCCCCCACCTAACTTCTTCGCTTTCGCTGAATTTTGAAGTAGGGGTCTTACTGCCCACAAATAGCGGGATAAAAATTTATAGAAAATCATTCTTCTACCTTCTTTATTTCCACTCGTTTAATTTGATGCATATCCTTTTCAAGAACTTTAAAAGAAAAGCCGTGTTTCTCAATAATATCTCCTTCAGCAACGATTTGCTTTTGTACCATAATCCAGCCACCAATTGTATCTACATCAGCAGCGATTAAGTGTAGGCCAAATAAATCATTTACTTCACTAATAAGCACTTTTCCCTCTACGATTTTACACCCTTCACTTATATGCTCTATAGGCGGGTGTTCATCTTCATCGTATTCATCTCGGATTTCTCCAACAATTTCTTCTAAAATATCTTCTAGTGTAACGATCCCCGCTGTACCACCATATTCATCATATAATACAGCTAATGGAATTCGTTTTCTTTGCATTTGTAATAGCAAATCATGAATAGGAATATTTTCTAACACTTCAATAACTGGTCTTGTATATGGCTTAATCGAGCACCCCTCGTCTCGATTACCATCCATATAACGAATAAATAAATCCTTTACATTAACCATCCCAATAATTTCATCTTTATCTTCACCAAATACGGGATATCTCGTGTACTTTTCTTGTGCGATTATTTTAATATGTGTTTCAAATGGTTCGTCCTCATATAAACCTACAACTTCCGTACGAGGTACCATAATTTCCTTTGCGACTCTATTATCGAATTCAAAAATATTATTTACATATTTAAATTCCCTTTGATTAATCTCTCCGCTCTCATAACTCTCGGATAAGATTAATCGTAATTCTTCCTCCGAATGAGCAACTTCATGTTCAGAAGCCGGATGTAATCCGAATAACCCTGTCACAAGCCTTGCAGAACCATTTAAAGCCCAAATAAACGGATACATTACTCGGTAAAAGTAAATAATTGGCTTCGATAATAATAAGCTAACTTGTTCTGCCCTTTGTATAGCGAGCGTCTTCGGAGCAAGTTCACCAATTACAACATGTAAAAACGTAATAACTGCAAAGGCAATAATAAATGAAACTGTACTTGCAATTGCAGGAGATAGGTGTAGTTTTAAAAACAACGGCTCGAGTATATGTTTTATAGTGGGCTCTCCTAACCACCCAAGCCCTAAAGCAGTAATTGTAATACCTAACTGACATGCTGATAAATACTCATCTAAATTCGAAGTTACTTTTTTAGCTGCCAATGCTCCTCGTCGTTTCTCACTAACGAGTTGATCAATACGACTGCTACGTACCTTAATAATTGCAAACTCAACAGCTACAAAAAATGCTGTTAACGCAATAAGGATAACTACCATCAATAATTTTAAAATATCCACATATGTCCTTTAGCTTTCTTAGCTAAAGTTACACCTCCTTTAAAAAAGAAGTTTCACTTTAGTTTCTTCATTTATTTGAAAGCAACCCTGTATAAAATTCACCAATTTCAAGCCTCATACAATTCTAAAGGCAAGCCATCAGGATCTTGGAAAAAGACAAATTTTTTATCCGTAATTTCATCCATACGTATCGCTTCAGTCTCCACACTGCATTGTTTTAAATGGTTTACAGCTTCTTCTATATTTGTAACAGCAAATGCTAAATGTCTAAGTCCAGCTGCTTCTGGAAAACTCGGGCGCTCAGGTGGACTAGGAAATGAAAATAATTCAATTTGATACTCTTCCCCTACACATAAATCTAACTTATAAGAATCTCGTTCTTTTCTATATACTTCATTTATCACTTTTAAACCTAATATCCGAGTATAAAAATCCTTTGACAGTTCATAATTCGAACAAATAATTGCAACGTGGTGCACTCTACATATATTCATGCTCTCTCTATTCCTTTCTTTACCAAAGATGCATATTCTCCCTTGAAATGAAAAACATATATAGCAGAATATCTCTTTTAGGGGGCTTACTATGAAATTTATTACTTTTTTCGTGGGACTTATCGTTGTTTTCTTCCTTGCTTATATTGCTAGCAACAATAAGAAACATATTAAATTTAAACCAATTTTCATCATGCTTATTATACAGTTGATTTTAACCTATTTATTATTAAATACAGAAATCGGCCTCATACTTATTCGGGTCATTTCCAGTCTGTTTACAAAGCTACTCGAGTATGCTGCTGATGGTATAAACTTTGTATTTGGCGGTCTTGCCAATAAAGGTGAAATGTCATTTTTCCTTACTGTATTATTACCAATTGTCTTCATTTCCGTCTTAATTGGTATACTACAACATTTCAAAATACTACCATTTTTTATTCATTGGATCGGTTACTTCCTTAGCAAAATAAATGGTCTTGGGAAATTAGAATCTTACAACGCTATCGCCTCTGCCATTGTCGGCCAATCAGAAGTTTTTATTACAGTTAAAAAGCAATTAGCTCAAATTCCAAAACACCGTCTTTATACACTTTGCGCTTCTGCCATGTCAACCGTATCTATGTCTATCGTAGGTGCCTATATGACAATGATCGAGCCTAAATATGTAGTAACCGCACTCGTTCTCAATTTATTTAGTGGTTTTATTATCATACTCATCATCAATCCTTACGACGTGAAAGATGACGAAGATATTTTAGAAATTAAAGGCGAAAAGCAAAGCTTTTTTGAAATGCTTGGAGAATACATTCTAGATGGCTTTCGCGTAGCCATCGTTGTCGGCGCTATGCTCATCGGATTCGTCGCATTAATTAGCTGCATTAATGACCTATTCCTCATTATATTCGGCATTACTTTCCAGCAATTAATCGGCTACGTATTTGCGCCTGTTGCATTCCTTATCGGTGTACCAAGTTCTGAAATTGTCACAGCTGGTAGCATTATGGCAACGAAGCTTGTAACGAATGAATTTGTGGCAATGATGGACCTTAGTAAACTTTCTAATAGCCTTTCTCCCCGTACAGTGGGGATCATTTCTGTTTTCCTCGTTTCTTTTGCCAACTTTTCTTCTATCGGCATTATTTCAGGTGCAGTAAAAGGGTTAAACGAAGAACAAGGAAACGTCGTTGCCAGATTTGGCCTTAAATTACTATATGGAGCTACTCTCGTTAGCATTTTATCTGCAATTATCGTAAGCATTATGTTGTAATTAGGTAAAATTTTATCATTTTCTTATCCCTATCTTTTGTATACAATAACGAATAGATGTCTTATAAAGTGAAACTTTAATCAGAGGGGGCTATCCCCCTCTGATTATTAGTTGAACCAATCGGGCTTTTACGGGCAGTTAACTCCCACCTAACTTCCTTGCATTCGCTAGACTTTGAGGTGGGAGTTTTACTGCTCGTTAATGCGGGATAAATAATCAAGACATCTATTTTTTATACATGTACAATCGCTTTTATTTAGCGTACAATATTTTTTATGTGTTTGAATGCGCTTCTAGATGTATACACTTTGATAGTTTTAAAGGAGAAAAATGATGAAATCCGATATGAACAAAGACACCCGAGCCAAAAAAGGAAACTCAAAGAAAAAACGCCTACTCTGGTTCCTTCTTATTCCATTACTGATTATAGCACTTGGAGCAGGAGGTTACTCCTTCCATATATACAGTAAAGCAAAGTCTGTATTAAGTAATGCCTATTCTGAACTGGGCCGCGGGGATAAATCCAGCAAACGTGAAAAAGCTGTGAAACCTATGACTGACAACATTTCCGTACTTATTATGGGTGTTGATGAAAGTGATATTAGGGACAAGAGTTATGGAAAAGCAACTCGTACGGATGCGCTATTACTTGCAACAATTAATAAAAACGATAAATCTGTTAAACTTGTGAGTATTCCACGTGACTCACGTGTCTACATTAAATCACGTGATAAATACGATAAAATTACACATGCGCACGTATTCGGTGGTGTGGATAGCACAATTGATACAGTGGAGAAATTTTTAGATGTTCCAGTTGATTACTATGTAAAATTCAACTTTAAATCATTTATCAAAATTGTCGATTCTCTTGGTGGTATTACTGTCGATGTTCCGGTTGAGTTTACAGAACAAAATAGTAAAGACGAAGCAGATGCTATTCATCTGAAAAAAGGACGTCAACATTTAAATGGAGAAGAGGCATTAGCGCTAGCTAGAACTCGTCATATCGACAGTGATTATATGCGCGGTCAACGACAACAGCTTGTTTTAGAAGCTATTGCTGCAAAAGCACTATCTCTTAATTCCATTAATAAAATCGGTGGCCTATTAGACGCTGTCGATAAAGACTTAAAAACAAATTTAACTTTTGATGATATGATGACAATTGCCAAAAATTCAATGGATTCCAATTTGAAAATGGACAAAATGCAAGTAGAAGGTACTGATAAATATATAGGTGGTATTTATTATTACGTTCCAAATGAAAAAAGCGTCAATAATATTTCGACAACACTACAAGAACATCTCGGTGTTACGAATAAAAATGAACATAAAAAATTATAATAAAAAGGCTGCTAGATCTTTCTAGACAGCCTTTTTATTATAATTTTCAACATATTTCTCGTACATATTGTGACAAAAAGATACAATTATTACAACAGTGTAACGTTTTTTATAAAAACATTACACACATAGTGGAAATAATAGTATACTAGTACGTACATAATGTTATTTTCATCATTTTTATACAAAAAATGTAATACATATATTTATACAAAAATTTCTGGGGGGAAATAAATGAAGCTAAGTAAAATACTGATCGGTTCTGCAATTACTGGGGGCATATTACTTTGTGTAGGCGGTGTTGGTGGATATCAATATGTATCCAAACTAAATAATCAATTAGATACTACTGCATTACCAAATACTACATTTGAAGGTATTTCTCTCGATGGAAAAAATAAAAAAGATATTCAAGCAATTATTAATCAAAAGGTAACTGAATTAGATCAAAAATCTCTTACCTACATATTCCAAAATGATAAACAAACGTACACATGGAAAGATTTAGGGATAAATTATAAGGAAAAAGATATTATTGACAAAATCTTTAAAGAACAAGAAGGAAACGCAATGAATCGTTACCAAATGCGGAAGCAGGCCGAAAACGGTGAATTAAAACGTGACTATAAATTAACAGCTCAATTAAATACAACTGCTTATGAAAGCTTTATGAAGGATAAATATAATGAAACATTAAAAAATCCTATTAATGCAGAATTAAGTGTTGAAGGCTCTACAGTAAATATTAGCCAAAGTCAAAATGGAGAAAAAATTGATAAAGGAAAATTAACTGATTTAACGCAGCAGGCCATTACTTCTGGCTCATCGGACGTTACATTACCAGTTACACTCTTAAAACCTGAGCGTTCTACAGAAGATATACAGAAAATGGGGATTAAAGAAGTAATTGCTGAATATTCAACTCCAATGGCTGGTCGGAATGGAAACCAGTCCTATAACGTAAATAAGTCAGCTAATACTTTAAGTGGAGTTATTGTCGCACCTGATGAAACGTTTAGTTTTAATGGCCGTGTTGGCGTAACGGATGCTGCCCATGGTTATAAATCCGCAGCAGTATTTTCACAAGGTAAAGTTATACAAAGTGCAGGCGGAGGCGTTTGCCAAGTTAGTAGCACTTTATATAGCGCAGCTTTAAGAGCAGATTTAGGAATTGTTTCTCGAAGCAATCATTCTATGCCCGTAAATTATTTACCACTTGGGCAAGATGCAGCAGTGGCAGATTATGGTCCGGATTTAAAATTTAAAAACAATACAGGCAATCATATTTATATTCAAGCATTTTCAAATGGCGGTAGTATTACTACTCGCATTTTTGGTACAAATACTGGTAAAAATGTTGAAGTTTCTTCTCAAGTAGTTAGTAGAACTGGTGATAAAATAACAGCGGTTACGTATAAAAAAGTAACACAAAACGGTGAAGTAGTATCAAATGGACAAATTTCAAAAAGCGTATATAAAAGTGCCCCAACACAATGAGACACCATCAAATTGGCAAACAAAAAGGCGTGATCTATTCACGCCTTTTTCTTTTGCAATAGTAGTAAAAAAGCTTCAAGATGGTCTTTCGTTTCTTCTAAAGACCACATGCGATTTCCTTGCTTCGCAGCTAATACACACGCCTCTTCCCAAGCGTTTTTTTTCTTCATATATAATAATTCATTGCGTAATTTCAAAACAATTTCTTCATCTTCTTGCTCTATAAACTCTTCCATCACGCCTACTATTTCATCCTCATGGATACTTAACGTACAATACGATTTGAGAAAATATTGTAATGTCGTATACATATTTACTCCCCCTTCTTATTTATCAGATGGATAAGAAGTAATGATCTTATATCCTAAATCTCCTGACTTATCTCTCGCCAAAACAGTAACAGTTTTTACTAACTTGTCTTTTACATTCATATTTTTCTTTATTACCGTTTTTCCAACTGGGAATGAATGAGTTGTATTTAATACGAGACGAGCCTCTTTAGAATTTTTTAACCAATCTTGAATTTCCTTATCATGCTGCTTCAAACTATCTTTTACAGCTTTCGTCGCTGTTTCCTTATCATAGTATGTACTTGCCGCTGATACTTTATCTGTCTTCAAGCGATTCTTCAAATCCTCTTCTGATTTTCCTACATGTCTTTCAATCGTATGACCATTTTTAGGTGGTCCTTCCATTTCATCTAAAATATTATCACTAATTTTTTCTACTGATGTCGATTGATTCCCTGTTTGTTTCTCTGTTTTTTGTTCTTTTCCTGCACATCCACTTAAGATCAGCATTAGTGTCAATAAACTACTCAAGAAAAGACTACTTATTCGTTTCATCATATCACCTCTTTCATGATTATTATCGTAACTCCACTAAAAGTCAATTTCACACCGAAAAAACATACACATTTTTAAATTCCTCACCTATTTTGCCATATTATCACCCAATTTTCATAAAATCGCTATTTTCGACCATTCTATAAATATACCCCTGTATTTTTATAATTATTTCCCGATTTAAACCACCCGTAAAACAACCAAACAAACCCTTTAAACAAAGGTTTATTCGGTTATTTTACAAAAAGTTAAATATACCCCTGATTTAACATACCCAATACCTATATAAGGTATATTGATGGTGTTTTATCAACGTTTTCTACATTATGTAAATTTGTGCTTGCCTACACAATGGAAATATGGTGTAATGCAAAAAAAGATAAAGGATTTTAAACAATGGCTGAAACAATTCAAAACTTCTTAACAGACTATTATTCAATCGCAATTCCACTTAGTATCTTAATTAACGTCATCATCAGTCTTTTAGGTTTTATCCCTAGTATTTTTTTGACCGCTATTAACATACAGCTCTTTGGTGTAACAAACGGGACCATTATTTCGATCGCAGGTGAGGCATTAGGGGCTATTATCTCGTTTTATATTTATCGTATAGGCCTTCAGAAATTCACTCACAACAAAGTAAATAAGTATCCAAAGGTAGAACGCCTACTTTATGTAGAAGGTAGAGAGGCCTTTCTACTCGTTCTATCGTTTCGATTCATACCTTTCATCCCATCAAGTATCGTTACTTTATTTGCCGCTCTAGGCAAAATGTCATTACTCTCTTTCAGTATTGCCAGCACAATAGGTAAAATACCGGCTTTGTTAATCGAAGTATATTCTGCCTATCATGTCATGAATGGAACGAATGAAGCGAAGTGGATTTTAACAATCGCGGGGTGTGTTGGATTGTTTTATTTGTGGAAAAAATGGAGAAAAAAATAAAGAAGGAGCATAGGCTCCTTCTTTATTTTTGAAGTATTTTATTAATAATACTCTCTTAAATCCTTAGTTTACACCAACAGCACTATATGATTGCTTCACTGCTGCTACTTCTGCAGAGTTAGCACCATATAAATCAGCTGCAGCTTGTACTAAACCAGCACGAGCTTGACTAAACGTAGTAGATTGAGTGAAATATTGCGTGTTTGCACGGTAATAAATCGCTCCTACTTTATCTTTACCAATACCACTCACAGTAACACCGTAATGCGTGCCACCATTCGCTAATAAATAAGCCGCTTTGTTAATAATACCGCTATTCGTATGAACGCCACCATTGTCACTAGTACCAGTGTAACGCTTAGAGTAATGGTCTGGATCACCATATTTCGTTGGATCACTCATAGAGCGAAGCGCATCTCCTGCTTTGCCAGGCGTATAAATATCTTCACCAATTTCCCAATCTGGGTTACGGTTATCATAATACTCTACTAATGTACCAAAAACATCTGAAATAGCTTCATTTAATGCTCCTGATTCATTTTGATAAATTAAATCTGAGCTATACTCTGTAACAGCATGCGTTAATTCGTGTCCAATTACATCAATTCCACCAGACAATGAAGTGAATGTTACACCATCACCATCTCCGTATACCATTTGTGAGCCGTTCCAGAATGCATTATTATACTTACTTCCGTAATGAACTGTTGATTTTAATGGTGCTCCTGCATCATTAATAGAGTTTCTGTTAAATGTAGCTTTATAGTAATCATATGTTTTACCTGCATAATAATGAGCATCTACTGCCGCTGCATCATACGCTGCATTGAAAATATTATCTGCATCTACCCATAAAGTTCCTGGCAATGTAGTACGATTTTTTGCATCATATGTGAAAATCGTTGCTCCGCGCGTATTATCTTGTAAGTAGTAAGATGAGCTAGATAACGTTGTATTAAGTGATTTTGTATCTCCTAGTACACCTTTACCAGTTCCCACTGCATTTGTTCCTGTTACAGGTTTTACAGCCGGTTTCGCTTCCTGTTTAGGAGCATCTTGCTTAACTGGCGATTTATCTTCATTTGCTACATGATCAAGTTTATTATATTTATTTAATACTTTACCACTGTCTGCTTCAATGAAATAATAGTAGTTTCCTGGACTTGGATCTAAGAAGTTTAGATTTACAACGTATGCATATGTTGTTTCCTCACCATTTTGATATACATATAAGTCCGCTTTTGGTTCTACCTCATATTTAGGTGTAACACCTAAATCTTGTTGCGCAATTTCAATTGCTTTTGCGCCTTCAATCTTATTTTTATTTTTCAATTTTTCTTTTTTGTCTAGATCAGGTGCAACTGTTCCAGACAATACTTTTAAAGAACCATCTTTACTTACATGAGCTACTTGCGTAGAACCCCATACAGGTACTCCTTCATATACTTGTTGCATACGTACTACTGTTGAATCAGTTACAGCATCTTTTTTCACTTGTTTTACTTTGAAAGAATCTTGCGCACTCTTTTCCCCTAACTTATAATCACCTTTTGCTGCGTTTAAGTAATCAAACACAACAGATTCTGCTTTCTTACCAGTCGCTCCAGTTAGATCACCAGAAATAAACTCCGGTGACTGTACTGTCTCATTGTACTTCTTCGTAGAGAGCACATTTTTAGAATCTGCAAACGCAGAGCCTGTCCCTCCAAACGTTGTAACTGCCATTCCTGTCGCTAACACTAACGCTAAACTTTTCTTTTTCATGAATCTTCCCCCTAATAAATTATTTTTTGAAAAAGAGTAGTTTTATCGTAGCACTATGTTTCCACTATTAATATACTAAAAATTCAAATAATTTTTTTCTCAAGTTTTGTAGAATTTTGAGGAACAAATATTGAAAAAAACCCCTTTCCGATTGGAAAGGGGTTTTTATTAAGAATTTATTACTTCTATTAGTTCTTTAGCTTGACCATACATATCTCCAGTCCAAGCATATTGAGGTTCTAACACTACTAATATAGCCACTAATGCTAGTGCACCAAAAATCATTTTCTTCATATTCATCTTCCTCCCTTTTCTTCTAATAAATTAATAGTTAGTCTATAATACCGATTACTTTCTTGGAATTCTAATACTTCTTCATGATATTTTGCTAATTCTAAATATACCTTTTTCAAATCTTTTTTATTTTCCTCTTGCTTAAAAAATGTTAAAGCTTCTGTTTCTAAAAACTTTTTATACACCCCCTTCTCTTCAAAATATTTATATTGAAGTATTAAAAGTGTATATAACATACTTTTATACTTCTCATCTCTTTTCGCAACTTCTATCCCTTTATTAATCCACTCTTTTACTTCTTCAAATTCCTTCAATTCAATACATTGCAATGCAATCTCATATACAGCATCAATATAATCTAAATCTTCTTCCTTCTTGTATTGTAAACATTGTAAATAATACTCTTTCGCTTTTGCATAATCCTTTAAATGGTAATGTAAATACCCCATGTTATTTAGAGCAATCGCTGTTATGTTATCTTTATCCGCAAAAGAATTAGCCTCTCTTAAAATATTTCTATAAATTCCTAAAGCTTCGTTATATTGTTTTTTCTGTATATAACTTAACCCTATCAATAACTGGCAATTAATCACATGACGAAATTTATATTCATTCTTAAAGCCTTCCATAGCTAAATGAGCAAAATGTAAAGCCATATGTTCTATTTCTAATTCATTATAAACAAGAGCTAAATTATAATAGATTCCAGTTTCATAATAGCCTTGTTCTTTCGCCATCACTTCAGTTTGAACTAAATAATCTAAGGCCGTTTTATATTTATGCTGTAAAAAATAATATAGACCTTTACTATACGTATATAATAATTTCTGAAATGGCGAATACTTTTTGTACATCTTTTTTAATCTCTCTAATTCTTCTTCAACAGCCAGAAAATCTCGTTTCATAATTAAATAACGCGTATACAGCAGTTTATAATAATTTATAATTTCAAAATCCAAAACATGCTTCATTTCACCTTGCAACTCTTCATATATGCGTTCTACTTGCGGCTTGTCCAAATGAACTAGTGCATTCAACCATTCATCTAGCTTCCCCTTCACGTCTTCTTCTACATCTCTCAAATCCGTCACGGCAATTTCTAACCTTGTGCAGAGCAATTGTAGAATTTCTTCTGATGCCTCGATCTTTCCATTTTCGATTTTACTTAAGTATGAGACAGAACAAATGCCCTGACATAATTCTTCTTGTGTCATTTTTTGCTGTAGCCGTTTATAAAAGACTTGTTTGCCTATTTTTTCTAATGTTTGTTGCATTGTCCTCCTCCATTCTCATTACCCCCATTACTCTAATAATACATAAAATCTTGAGAAATATAAATTGATAAATGTTAATTTTCTAAAAAATATGCAATATTTCATTTTTTTCCCTCTTGACTCTACTTTCATATCCATTCTTTGCTACGAGCGATTAAAAATTGGTATACTATAACCAAATTATGGAGGTGTTTTCGCGATGACTTATTATAAAGACGATAGCTATGCCTTACATACAGATTTATATCAAATTAATATGGCTTATACATATTGGAAAGATGGTATTCATAATCGCCGCTCGGTGTTTGATTTATACTTTCGAAAGCTTCCATTCGAGAACGGTTATGCTGTTTTTGCTGGCCTTGAAAAGATTGTAGAGTACATAGAAAACTTCAGCTTTACCGAAAGCGATATCGCTTATTTAGCAGAATTACAATTTGAAGAAGAATTCCTTCATTATTTACAAAATATGAAATTCACTGGGACCGTTCGAAGTATGCAAGAAGGTGAAGTTGTATTTAATAACGAGCCTTTATTACGTGTTGATGCACCGCTCGGTGAAGCACAAATTATTGAAACTGCCCTGTTAAACATTGTGAATTACCAAACATTAATTGCAACAAAAGCTGCTCGTATGAAGCACGCTGCAAATAATGATGAACTTTTAGAATTTGGTACAAGACGTGCCCACGAGTTTGATGCAGCTCTTTGGGGCACACGCGCTGCCTTTATTGGTGGTTTCTCATCTACGAGTAACGTACGGGCTGGGAAGCGCTTCGGAATACCTGTAGCAGGCACACACGCTCACTCTTTCGTTCAAGCATATCGCGATGAATATGTCGCGTTTAAGAAATACGCTGAAACTCATAAAAAATGTGTCTTTCTCGTTGATACATACGACACTTTAAAATCAGGTGTTCCAAATGCGATTCGCGTCGCGAAAGAGTTTGGGGATCGTATCGATTTTTATGGAATTCGCCTTGATAGTGGTGATATGGCTTATTTATCTAAAAAGGCAAGAAAACTACTAGATGAAGCTGGGTTTACAAATACAAAAATTATTGCTTCTAGCGATTTAGATGAATACACAATTATGCACTTGAAATCTCAAGGCGCAAAAATTGATGTATGGGGCGTTGGAACAAAATTAATTACGTCCTTTGAACAACCAGCGTTAGGGGCTGTCTATAAACTTGTTGCGATTGAAGATACTGATGGAAAGTTAAATGATACAATTAAAATTTCATCTAACCCTGAAAAAATTACCACTCCAGGACTGAAACGAATTTATCGCATTATCAATCGAGTTAACGATCATGCAGAAGGCGATTATATTGCATTAGATTCTGAAGAGCCAGGAAAAGAAGAACGTTTAAAAATGTTTCATCCTGTTCACACGTATATAAGTAAATTTGTAACAAACTTTGAAGCACGCGAACTGCATAAAGACATTTTCATTAACGGCGAAAGAACATATGAACTACCAGGTATATTAGATATTCAAAAATATAATGAACAGAGTCTCGCACTATTTTGGGAAGAATATATGCGAACTTTAAATCCCGAAGAGTACCCTGTCGATTTAAGTCAAGAATGTTGGGATCATAAAATGAATTACATTCAAACCGTTCGAGAACAAGTTGAAAAAAATATACAAAAATAAAACAGAGAAGCTTTTCCTTCTCTGTTTTTTCAATACGATATGTATCTTTGTGGAAAATATATTAAAATAGTACGACAAATATTTTTTATTTGTAAATTTTAATATTATGTTATTTATTTATAAAATAATATTTGTTATTATTTTATTGAGTCAATTTCAACAAAATAACCTAAAAAAGAGGACGCAGGTTGCGTCCTCTTTTTTATAAATCTTTCACTCGTAGTACACGCATTGCATTTAACACTGCAAGTAGTGTCACACCAACATCTGAGAAGACAGCTTCCCACATTGTTGCAATACCAAAAGCACCAAGTAATAAAACTAATCCTTTTACCCCTAATGCAAAGATGATATTCTGCCATACAATGCGTCGTGTGCGTTTTGCAATATTTAAGGCTGTTGCAATTTTTGAAGGCTCATCAGTCATAATAACAATGTCTGCCGCCTCAATCGCTGCATCTGATCCTAAACCACCCATCGCAATACCAACATCTGCTCTTGCTAATACCGGTGTGTCATTAATACCATCACCAACGAAAGCAACTTTTTCTTTTCCGTTCTTCGCCGCATCAATTTTTTCAATCTCTTCAACTTTTTGTTGCGGTAATAGTTCTGCGTGAACTTCATCTAAACCTAATTCTTTACCAACAGCTTCACCAACGGATTTTGCATCACCCGTTAACATGACTGTCTTCTTAATACCTAGTTCTTTTAATTTTTGAATTGCTTGTTTTGAATCTTCTTTTACCTCATCAGAGATAACGATATAACCTGCATATTCCCCATCTACAGCAACGTGAACTAATGTACCTACCGTTTCTGGTTGCTTAAATGTAATGTTTTCTTTTTTCATTAATTTAGCATTACCTGCAAAAATTTCTTTTCCTTGTACTTTTACGACTGTACCGTGACCAGAAATTTCGCTATACTCATCGATTATTTTTTCATCAATTGATTTTCCGTATGCCTTTCGAATAGATTGTGCAATTGGATGATTAGAATACACTTCTGCAAATGTTGCATACTCTAATAATTCTTCATTTGTAATACCTTCGCTTGGTTCCATTTTTGTAACTTTGAAGACACCTTTTGTTAATGTTCCTGTTTTATCAAAAACAATATATTTCACATCATTTAAAGCTTCTAAATAGTTACTTCCTTTTATTAACACACCACTTTTAGATGCACCACCAATTCCTCCAAAGAATCCAAGAGGAATAGATACAACTAACGCACATGGACAAGAGATTACTAAGAACACTAAAGCTCTATAAATCCATTCTGAGAATGTAGCTCCGTCTAAAATAAGTGGTGGAATAAACGCCATGATCGCTGCTGTAATAACTACAACCGGAGTGTAGTAACGCGCGAACTTCGTAATAAAGTTTTCTGTTGGCGCTTTTTTACTGCTTGCATTTTGAACTAAATCTAAAATTTTTGATACAGTTGATTCACCAAATTCTTTTGTAACTTCAATTGTTAATACGCCATTTTGGTTCACAAAACCACTTAATACATCATTTCCAACTTCGACTTCACGTGGTACAGATTCACCAGTCAATGCTGAAGTATCTACCATTGATGTTCCTTCAACTACTTTTCCGTCTAATGGTACTTTCTCACCAGGCTTCACGATAATATAATCGCCGATTTGTACATCTTCTGGTGATACTTGTTTCGTTTCATTTCCAACCTTCACATTCGCATAATCAGGACGGATATCCATTAATGAAGTAATTGACTTTCGGGAGCGATTGACCGCAATACTTTGGAATAGTTCCCCTACTTGATAGAATAGCATTACCGCAACAGCTTCTGAATATTGTTGAATCGCAAAAGCTCCTAGTGTTGCAATTGCCATTAAGAAGTTCTCATCGAACACTTGGCCGCGAGTTATGTTTCTTACCGCTCTCCAAACGATATCTCCACCTATTAATAAATACGCAAGGACAAATAACGGAATTGTTATCATTTGTGGTAAGCCAGCTAATGCAGCAATTGCTGTCAAAATTCCGCCGACCACTAATCGTCCTACCATCTTTTTCACATTTGCTTCACCATGGTCGTGACTATGTCCGTGGTCATGACCACCTTTTTCTTCACGAACAACTTTTACATCTGGTTCTAACTTTTGAACGACATTTGTTATATTTGCTATAGTCGCTTCTAATTCTCTTTTATTCGCTACTTCAACTCTTAATTTCTTTGATACGAAATCAACAGTTGCTGCTGAAACAGTGGGCATTTCTTTCACTTTATTTTCAATCTTCATCGCACAGTTTGCGCAATCTAAACCTTCTAATATAAATACTTCTTTCGCTACTTTTGTGTTGTTTTCTTCTTGTACTTTAATGTGCGGTTCTAATTTTGTAACGAGTTGTTTTGCTTCTGTAACAACTTCGCTTTCTTTATTTTGTACTGTTTCTAAAACCATTGTTTTTGTCGCGAAATTTACAGAGCAAGAATTTACTCCTTCTATATTCCCAACGCCTTTTTCAATTTTCATTGCACAGTTCGCACAATCTAAACCTTCTAACACCAGTTTCTTTTTCACTAATGCTTCAGCCATCGTTCTCCCTCCTCGCGTTCTTTTTATTCTTCCTCGTTTACGTGTTCAAACGCTTGCTCGAAGATATGAATTACGTGCTGGTCAGCTAACGAATAATAAACGACCTTTCCTTCTTTACGATTCTTTACAAGTTTCGCTTGCTTTAACACACGAAGCTGATGTGAAATAGATGATTGTGTCATTCCTAATAAATACGCTAAATCACACACACACATTTCTGCTTCAAATAACGCATGTAATATTCTCGTACGTGTACGATCACCTAATACTTTAAATAGTTCTGCTACTTTACTTAAACTTTCATCAGTTGGAATTGTTTGTTTTACTTGATCAACAACTTCTTCATGAATTATCGTTTGAGAACATGTCTCTTGTGGTGTTTCTACTTTATTTCCAGCCATTATAGCTCACCTCTTCATTTGAACATATGAACAATCATTCATATATCTTATACTCTTATTATATGAGCGTCCATTCATATGTGTCAATGAAATCTCATACATTTTTTCGAACATTTTGTTCATATTTTAATAAGACTTACACATATTTTCCACATCCATTACATTCTCATACAAAAAAGGATGTACATTTTGCACAAAAGAAAAAAGCCTTGCGCGCTCCCTAGACGCACAAGGCTTACTATACTTATATCCCTTTTAATTAGCTTGTTCTAAATTATCCTGCGAACTTCCATCGTCTTTTAAATGACTATGTTTTTTCGAATAAACAAAGTATACAACTACTCCGATTGCTAACCAAACACCGAAGTATATCCATGTTTTTAACGGTAAATTTACCATTAAGAATAGACAACATGCAACTGAAATAATCGGTAAGATCGGTACAAGTGGTACCATAAATCCACGTTGTAATTTCGGATGCGTTTTACGAAGAATGATAACAGTTACACCAACCATGGCGAATGTTAATAACGCTCCAATATTCGCTAAATTCGACAATTCTTTTAAATCGATAAATCCAGCAATTAAAGCACTACCAATTCCTGTTAACCAAACTGAAAATGTTGGAGCTTCAGTCTTCTTGTTAATTTTCGCGAAAGATTTTGGCAATAAACCGTCACGGCTCATTGCGAAGAATACACGAGTTGTTGCATAAATGTAAGCGAAAATTACAGCCATAATTCCGATTACAGCTCCAATAGCAATTACACCAGCCACTTTATCTTGTCCTACAACTTCTAACACATATGCCATAGCTTCAGGTACATCTAATTCCTTATAAGAAACCATACCTGTCATAACGAGACAAACTACAACATAAATGATTGTACAAATAACTAACGAAGCAATAATACCAATCGGTAGATCACGTTGCGGATTTTTTACTTCTTCAGCAGAAGTTGCTAATGCATCAAATCCTAAGAAAGCAAAGAATACTGCTGCTCCTCCGGCGAAAACTCCACTTATGCCGTACGGTGCAAATGGTATCCAGTTTTCTGGTTTCACGTAGAATACACCAACTGCAATGAATAAAACAACAATACCAATTTTAATTAATACCATTATGTTATTCACACGCTTACTTTCTTTCGTACCTCGTGATAATAACCAAGTTATCACCAACGTAACGATAATTGCGGGTAAGTTCACCATACCACCTTGCGATGGAATCGTTAACAAGGCTTTAGGAATTTCAAGTCCTAATCCACTAACTAAGTTATTGAAATAACCCGTCCATCCGCCAGCTACTGCAGCAGTTGTTACGACATATACGGATAACAATGTCCATCCCATTAAATGGGCAACAAACTCACCAATTGTTGCATATGAATATGTGTACACACTACCTGAAACAGGAAGTGTAGATGCAACTTCTGCATAACATAATGCTGCAAATCCACAAACAATTGCTGCTATCATGAATGAAAAAATAACTGCTGGACCAGCATCTCTTGCTGCTACTAATCCTGTTAATACTAGAACTCCTGTACCGATTATCGCACCAATCCCTAGCATTGTTAGGTCGAATGCCCCTAGCGTTTTCGTTAAAGTTTTACTTTTACTTTCCCCTAACAATTGCGTAACGGATTTCTTTTTAAATAGGTTGGCCACGATGTATGCCCCCTTTTGCCAAGAAGAGCTAAGAGATCTTCACTCTTAGCTCTTCTCATGTTGTTTTATATATTGTTCGATTTTGTTTTGTATAATGCTGCTATTAGCAAGATACTGTTTCTGCTTCTAATAATTCTTTAGCACCTTTGTACTCTACACCGTGAGCTTCTGCAACTGCTTCGAATGTTACATAGCCGTCTAATGTGTTAATACCTTTTAGTAATGCAGCGTTGCCTAGGCAAGCTTCTTTGTAGCCTTTGTTAGCAATTTGTACTGCATATGGTACTGTTACGTTTGTTAATGCAAGAGTTGATGTACGTGGAACCGCACCTGGCATGTTTGCAACTGCATAATGAACAACGCCGTGTTTTTCGTAAGTTGGGTTATCATGAGTTGTAATACGGTCAGTTGTTTCGAAAATACCACCTTGGTCAATCGCGATATCTACAACAACAGAACCTGGTTCCATTGATTGAATCATTTCTTCTGTTACAAGTTTTGGCGCTTTTGCACCTGGGATTAATACTGCACCGATTACAAGATCAGACTCTTTTACAGCTTCTGCAATATTGTAAGGATTAGACATTAAAGTTTTTACTTGGTTTCCGAAAATGTCATCTAATTGACGAAGACGTTCTGCACTTAAGTCGATGATTGTTACATCCGCACCTAGTCCAACTGCAATTTTAGCAGCATTTGTACCAGCTTGTCCACCACCGATGATTGTTACTTTACCACGTTTAACCCCTGGAACACCTGCAAGTAAGATACCTTTACCGCCTTTGTTTTTCTCAAGGAATTGTGCACCAATTTGTGCAGCCATACGACCAGCTACTTCACTCATAGGTGCAAGTAATGGTAGAGAACGGTTTTCTAATTGTACTGTTTCGTATGCAATCGCAACAACTTTCTTCTCAATTAACGCTTTTGTTAATTCTGGTTCTGGAGCTAAGTGTAAGTATGTGAATAAGATTAAACCTTCGCTGAAGTGTTTGTATTCGCTTTCAACTGGTTCCTTAACTTTCATAACCATTTCCATGTTCCAAGCTTCTTCAGCCGTATCAACAATTTTTGCTCCCGCTTCAACATACTGAGCATCTGTGAAACCAGATCCTAGACCTGCACCCTTTTGAATGAATACTTCGTGATTGTTACGAATTAAATGTACAACACCTGCTGGTGTCATTGCCACACGGTTTTCGTTGTTTTTAATTTCTGCTGGTACCCCAATACGCATAATGAAATGCCCCCTTATAATTAACAGAAAAAAGAAAGTCTTTTTTCTTTTTGTAATAATTAATAACTTATGTCCTTATTCTAGCATAACTTAAAAGTTATGAAAACGCTAACATATCATTTTTTAAAAGTTTATATATTTAGAATAGTGTAAATATATGAAACATTGATTCTATTAGCATCTTCGCTCCATTTCATTATATATCACTCTATTTTTATTATACTCCCTAAAAATAAGCAGCATTCACTTATTATTCGACAATAATGTAACAATGTAAGAAACCCGAGTGATTCCGTATACATATACAGTTAATAATTTGTACAATACTTTAGAGATATATTCTTTTCCTAAAAAAACAGCTGCAGGCATTTAGCCGGCAGCTGGGTAACTTATAAATAACTTGGAAAATAAATCATCTGTTGTTTCGCTAATTTTATCAAACAGATCACTTTCTTCCGCTTCTTGCTCTTTTAACATCTTAATTGTTTCGCGTGCATCTTCAGGATAATCGGTGATGATACCATCTACGTTTAATTTATAATATCCCTTTAAACTTTCCATATCATTTACCGTCCATACATAAATCGGCTTGTTTAACTTTCTTGCTTCTTTTACTAATTTCTTATTTAACATGTATTCTTCTGCTACATAAAAATCAGCCTTCACATTCTTTAAGTTGGCTCTACTTGCATACAGTATATATCCTACTTTTATATTTGGATTTGCACGTTTAAACTCTTTAATAAGCGGATAGTGTAGCGTTTGAATGACACATTGTTTCTCAAATTCATTATCTTTAATCACTTTTAATACTTTGTTTACGAAATCTTTTTCGCCACCATGAAGCTTCACTTCAATATTAAGTTTGATTTTGTTCTTTGACAGCTTAATGATCTCATCAAGTGTACTGATTTGTCCTGACAATCCGTCTTGACTAAGAGTAAGCTGCCTTAACTCATCCATCGTTAAATCTGACACATGAACATTAGCATTAGCAAGACGTTTTAGCTTCAAATCATGTATAACTGCTAGTTCACCGTCTTTCGTTTGCAGTACATCAATTTCAGCATAGTCTGCTTTCGCATCAATAGCCCCCTGCACAGCTTCTTTCGTATTCTCTACACCTTTTGAAATATAACCACGATGAGCCATAATAATTGGTTCTTTATATGTGTTTGTAATAAAGGTAACAATGAAGGCAACAACCATTCCAGCAGTAATAATTCCTACAATATATACGCCAATAAATTTCCAACGATGTTTTTGGAAGAAACATTTATCTGCTTTCGTTTTCGAATAATCTAATCCTTCTTCTAATAAAACATCTTCGACCGCAACCTTTTGTAAATACAATCTTGTTAACGCCATAATATAAAACGGCGTCATAATAAAGCTAAATAGGTACAATGTACTTGTTAAGAAGACTGAAATAGTTGACTCTGCTAGTAGTGCAAATGTCCCTTCTGGGTTCGTAAATTCATACACTCCCCACAGACAAAGTAAATAAATTCCTACACATAAAAGAAAGACGATTCCTACAGATATGAAAAAACCTACTAAAAAGAACAATACTTTAAAGAAGCTTTCTTTTACTAAGTTCGCACTTTTTCGTGCTGCCGTACGGAACGGCTTCTTCTCTAAAACAATAATAGGTAAAACAAAAATCCAACGAAGATTTAAATAGGCAACTACAGCAAAGAAAGTATAATATCCAACTTGCCCCATTGTTGTCTTAAATAGTTCACCTGTAATAAAATTAGGAATTTGAATTTCAGGAATCAATGCAGATTTATATCCCATACTTAATAGTGGTAATAGTACAACTGCATACAAAACAAATCCGGGTAAGCAATATGTAAACAGGGAAGGTAAATACGTTACTGTTTTATACAAAATTGGACGTAGTCTCACCTTTTGCCTTTTATGAGCGAAGTACGAAATGATAATAAGTACTGCAAACTCTGTAAATATAAGAAACAATGCCAATATAGATAAAATTAAAATCGCCAAAATCCCGTATGGTGTTTTCAAAAATGCTAATAACTCATCATTTGTTGCGTTTGCATACCCACCAAAGTACAACAACTTATTGAAAATAATACCGAAAAGTGGGATAAACACAATCGCTGCTAACAATTTATAAGCAAGTTGGAATGTTAACACATTCCAAAAAGCAAATCTAACAGTTTGAAAGGAATGTCTCATTACTCCTGGTATAGATAGTCTTTTACGGTGTTGCATATATTCCTCCATATTCTAAAACGATATTTGAGATGGATTCCATATTTCCATTTCTAATCCATCTTTTTAATAATAATATATTCCGCTTAACATGAACACTCTTATACATACAATGAAAAAAGTGATGGCTACGTCCCATCACTTTTTCATTTACTCTATTTTTTCTCTAATCCTTGCCCAAATGCTTTCAAGAAGCTAAAACCGAATGTAATGGCTCTATTGATATCTGGATCTTTTAACACTTTAAAGAAATCCATCACTTTTGTTTTTTTACCACTATTTAATTCATCTGTTGCAAATTGCAATCCAGTAACTAAACTCGATGTGATTTGCTTCGTTACTTCTGGGTCAACTGCAGATAGCGCTTCCCCCGCCCCCATCATATTGTTGAGTGCATTTTTAACAGGTTCACGATTTAATTGCTCCACAGCGATTTTTGAAACATCTTCCTTCGCAGCAAGTAAACTAATCGCTGCATCTAATATCCCAGCCTTCTGCAACTGTGCTAAAAGCTGCATCGTTTCTTCTACTGCTTCACGATTATTAGATAACTCATGTAGAAGTTCATCTGCTAATTGCTGTTTCTGTTCTTCCTCTGTTACAACTTTCTTTTTAATTAACGTAATTTCTTTCGCCACTATCTCCGCCCCCTAGTCCACAAGTGATACGTATTGTTTTCTTTGCCACTTTTGCTCGATTTCAACACCATTTTGCGGATTACGCTTTTTATCTCGCGGGTTTGAAGATGGTAACGGACGATTTCCTTTTTCACGTAACACACGCATTTTCACCATCGTTTGTTTATATGCTGGTGTACACGTATAAAGGTCTGTTGCCGTCCCAGTTAAAATATTGATTGCCTCTTCATTTACTGTTGCATGCATTGGTAAATATAGCTCTTTCCCCGTTACACGATCAGTAATAAGCGCTTGTACTTTAATTTTCCCAAATGGTGATGCTAATTCTACAAGACCACCATCTTTTACATTGCGCTCTATAGCGAGTTCAGGTGAAATTTCAACGAATACTTCAGATACTTTAGATAAAATACCAGCCGACTTATTCGTCATATTCCCTTCATGGAAATGTTCTAGCATACGACCATTATTTAAAAGTAAATCATACTCATCTGGCGCTACAACCGGTGGTACCCATTCATCTAATGACAAACGAGCAAGTTTATCTGGGAAGTTAAATCCATCTACATATAATAGCGGTGTATCGCTACCATCATGACTACCCCAACATAAACTATTCCATCCTTCTAGACGGTCATACGTCGCTTGAGAGTATAACGGTGCAAGTGATGCGATTTCGTCCATAATTTCACTTGGACTTTCGTAATTCCAATCCCCGCCCAGTGCACGAGCAACTTTTTGCAAAATCCACCAGTCTGGTTTGGAATCACCAAGCGGTTTCAATACTTCATATAATCTTTGAATACGGCGCTCTGTATTCGTAAACGTTCCTTCTTTTTCTAAGCTTGGTGCTGCCGGTAAAATAACATCAGCAAAACGAGCTGTTTTTGATAAGAACATATCTTGAACAACGAGGAAGTCTAAATTTGATAAAATATGTTGCACATGGTTCGCATTTGAATCGACTAAAGCCATTTCTTCACCCATGACATACATACCGCGTAGTTTTCCTTCTTCCGCTGCAAGTAACATTGCAATATTATTTAATCCTGGTGCTTTCGGAATAGTTGTACCGTATGCTTTTTCAAATTTCGCACGAAGCGTATCATCTGATACTGCTTGATAACCAGGAAGCCAGTTTGGTAATGTTGCCATATCACAAGCACCTTGTACGTTATTATGCCCTCTTAATGGGTATGCACCTGCACCAGGACGACGATAGTTACCCGTAACAAGTAGTAAATTTGAAATTGCTGCGGACGTTGTACTTCCTCCTGTATTTTGAGTTACACCCATTCCCCAAAGTATACAAGTACCATCTGCTTCATATACCATACGGGCCATTTCTTTTAACTGCGCTTTAGAAATCCCCGTAATTTCTTCTGTATAATCGAGCGTATACTTTTCTAACATTTTGCTATATTCATCAAAGTTCTTCACATTTTCAGCTAAAAACTTTTTATCGTGCCAATCTTGATCAATAATATATTTCGTAATACCAGCAAGCCATACGTAATCCGTACCTTGGCGCGGATGAATAAATAAATCCGCACGCTCTGCCATTTCATGTTTACGAAGGTCTGCTACAATCAGTTTTTGCTCGTGTAATTTATGAGCACGTTTTACTCTCGTCGCAAGTACAGGATGTCCTTCTGTTGGATTCGCACCAACGATAATAACAAGGCCTGCTTCAGCTATATCTTTCACTGTTCCAGCATCCCCGCCCATACCGACAGTTTTAAATAAACCGTCTGTCGCTGGAGATTGACAATAACGAGAACAGTTGTCCACATTATTCGTTCCATATATTTGTCGGGCTAGTTTTTGCATAAGGTAATTTTCTTCATTCGTTACTTTCGATGAAGAAATGAATCCAAATGCATCGCTGCCATATTGAGATTTAATATGCTGCATATTAGAAGCAACAACTTCTAATGCTTCTTCCCATGAAGCTTCAACAAACATATCTCCTTGGCGAATTAAGGGCTTCGTAATTCGATCTTCACTATTTACAAAGTCCCATCCAAATTTACCTTTTACACATGTGGAAATACCATTAACAGGTGCATCTGAAACAGGTTGTACTTTTAATATATGACGATCTTTTGTCCATACTTCAAAGGAACAACCGACACCACAAAATGTACAAACGGTTTTTGTTTTATTAACTTTCGTCTTACGCATCGCAGCCTCTACTTCTGAAACCGCTAAAATACTACTATATCCAGGCTCTACATCCTTTACAAAATCAATCATCGGATCTAACACATCTGGTTTTAATCCAGTCATAAACCCAGCTTCACCTAGCATTGTTTTTTCCATTAACGCATTACATGGACATACTGTTACACACTGTCCACAACTTACACAAGATGAGTCATTTATGCTTACACCATGATCCCATATAACACGTGGACGATCTAAGTTCCAGTCTATCGATATAGTTTCATTAACCTGTAAGTTTTGACATACTTCTACACACTGTCCACAAGCAATACATTGATTTGGATCATACCGATAAAACGGATGTGACATATCCACTTCACAAGCACTTACTTTCGGCTCATACGGATATTTCTGTTCTTCAATTCCCATCATATGTACCGTGTTATGAACTTTACAGTTACCATTATTGTTATCACAAACGGTACAATACAATAAATGATTCTCTAATATTCGATCCATTGCCTCAGTCTGTGCCTCTTTCGCACGCTGGGACTGTCTTTCAATATGCATACCGTTCTCTAATTTCGTTGAACAAGCACGTAATAACTTCCCATTTACTTCTACAATACACGTATCACAAGTTTGAATTGGATCTACTTCTGGTACATGACAAATTTGAGGATGTTCCAAATTACTCTCGTTAAATAATTGTAGTATCGTCTTTTCACCCGATGTGGAAAATTCTTTACCATCCACGGTTACACGGACTGTCTGTTCTGCCATAGTTTCCCCTCTCCTTACAACCAACTGTACAACACAATTATGAATCCGTTTTCAAAATCGCATTACTGTACATATTTTTGAAACGCTCTGCCCAAATACTTTTCTTATGAAGTCGATTCTAGATGTTATAAGGTATAACTACGAAAGCTTGAAAATATCACTATTCTACGGTTCTATTATATCGTACATATACAATAATAACCAAAATAATCTGTGATTTCCTTGCTAATAGGTGTTTTTATTTTCCCATTGTTTTATGATAAATATGGGAGATAAATACATATAAAAGGGGAATTAAATATGGGGCCTACGCAAGAGACTTATACAATTGTACGCTATCAATCTGGTACATTTTCAAAACAACTGGATGAGATTGTTACAGAATCTCCTATTACTATTAAATTAAATGGTGAAGAATATGTAACAGTTGTATGCACACCAAATTATATTGAAGATATGGTAATTGGTTTTTTAATTTCTGAAGGAATTATTGCTTCCTATAAAGATGTTGAAGAACTATGGGTGCAAAAAGATAACGGAATTGTCCATGTAACATCATCAAAAGTAAATCCACTCTATCAAACTTTATATAATAAACGATACATCACTTCTTGCTGCGGAAAAGGTAGACAAGGTTTTATTTTCGTTAACGATGCAGCAAAAGCAAAAGATTTACATGATATACATGTAAAAATTACTCCTGAAGAATGCTTTTACTTAATGAATACTTTACAACAATCTTCCACTACCTTTCGCCAAACCGGTGGGGTTCACAATACCGCGCTATGTGATCGAAACAATATCCTCCTATCAAGAATGGATATTGGAAGACATAATGCATTAGATAAAATATATGGTCATTGTTTACGCAACGATATATCCGTTAAAGGAAAAATCATCGCATTTAGCGGGCGTATTTCATCCGAAATTTTACTCAAAGTTTCAAAAATCGGATGTGAAATGGTTCTATCTAAATCCGCTCCAACAAAATTAGCATTACAACTCGCTCATGATTTAGGCATTACAGTCGTAGGATTTATTAGAAATGAATCTTGCAATATTTACACACATCCACATCGAATTGATGGTTATCAATTGAATAACTAAAATAACTCCTCGGTTGAGGAGTTATTTTAGTTATAAAAATGTAATATATTAAATACTTGAATAGTTAATGAAGTTAATATATAATTTCATTACATATTAAAAACAAACATTGTAGCATATATCTTTTCATTCTTTTACAAATTAAAAGAGACTGTTAACAAAACGCATACACAATCTTATTGAAGTAATGGATTTATTTGATTTGAAATTGACCAAGGAGGTTATAACTATGGAAATTCGCTTATTAACGACAGAGGACGCAGAAATATATTTAAAAGTTTGTATGGAAGGTTTAACGAAGAACCCGGAAGCTTTTAGCTCTTCTTATGAAGATGTTCTTAAACATGAGGATCCTGTAGCTGCTATGGCAAAACGATTAAGCAATCCGGATAAGTATACTCTAGGGGTCTTCAAAGATAACGATTTAATCGGCATTTCTACTTTAGAAACAAAGCCTTTCATTAAACAAGAACATAAAGCAAAAATCGGTTCCGTTTTTGTTTCCCCAAAAGCGCGTGGCCTTGGAGCAGGACGAGCTCTAATTAAAGCAATTATTGAAAATGCCGATAAACTACATGTAGAACAACTTATGCTCGATGTTGTAGTTGGTAACGATGCTGCAAAAAAATTATATGAGTCATTAGGCTTCCAAACTTACGGCGTACAAGAGCGTTCATTAAAACATAACGGGCAATATTGGGACGAGGAACATATGGTTCTGTTCTTAAATGATTAATACTTCAATATAGTTTTTTTAAAGCATCTTCTTATTAAGGAAGGTGCTTTTTTCATTACAACAATGTAATCTTCATGTCACCTTTATCGATCGTACCAAACCTTTCCATTCATTATACTAAAAGTATAAAGTGAAACTTTACTCAGTGGACATCTTTACCTCCACTGAGTATTAGCACTCACCAATCGGGCTTTTATGGGCAGTTGATCTTCCATCTAACTTCTTCGCATCCACTAAATCTTTAGATGGAATTCTTACTGCCCATTAATGCGAGGTAAAGTGACACTTTCATTAGTGAGGTACCAATCATGAAATGAACGTATAGCATTCAATTGATATATAAAGGAGAATGTGACATGAAACAAAACAAACGAGCTATGCTTTTAATATTTACTACAGCAATTGTAACTTCTGGGTTAGCAATTTTACCTTGGTTTATTATATAAAACTATTCCCCTAATAACGAAAAAAAGCTTATTGCTTCTTAAGAAGCAATAAGCTTTTTCTATATTATAAAATCCCCAAAATTTTATTTACACAACTTATAATAATAACCATAGATACGGCAATGCACATGACAACCGTATTACGATCTTGCTTTTCTTTTTTTGAAATTTCTTCTTTTGGATTCATGTGTATGATCTCCTTTTAAAAAAAGTGTGAGATAGGAAATTTTTCTTATCCGATGCGAGGTGAATACGAAAACCCTCTCTATCTCACATACACAATAGAATGGAATTGTCATTTTATAAATAAAATGACATGACGTTATGTCGCAACATAGGGTATTTTGTGTCGCTACGTTTTCTATTATAAAAAATAGTTGTGCAAAACTAGTGCATTTTTTATGTCAATTACTCTGAGCGAAAAATAACTCTTCCACCCAATCACATAAAAAGAGTTTTTTATTATTTTCATGTAAACTATACAAGTAGAATGAACAGTTTGGGGTGCACAATATTATGGTAAAAATTTTATTAGTAGACGATGAAGAACGCATGTTACGATTATTAGATCTGTTCTTAAGTCCTCGTGGCTATTTTTGTATGAAAGCTACCTCTGGCCTTGAAGCACTAAAGTTAATAGAACAAAAAGACTTCGATATTATTTTGTTAGATGTTATGATGCCGAATATGGATGGATGGGATACTTGCTATCAAATCCGTCAAATTTCCAACGTTCCGATCATCATGCTAACAGCTCGTAATCAAAACTACGATATGGTGAAAGGTCTCACTATGGGCGCGGACGACTATATTACAAAACCATTTGATGAGCATGTATTAGTCGCAAGAATCGAGGCTATATTACGCCGTACAAAGAAAGACGGCTTCGTTAGCTTCAATGGTATTGAGTGGGATAAAACGAAACATACTGTCACAGTATATGATGAAAAAATCTCACTAACTCCTATCGAGTTTTCGTTACTTGGACTATTTTTACTAAATACAAACCGTGCTTATAGCCGAGATGATTTGATTGAAAAAATTTGGGGTTATGAAACAGACATTGAATATAGAACAATCGATTCACATATTCGCAATATCCGCGATAAATTACGTAAAAAAGGATTTCCAGTTGAAAATTACTTAGAAACTGTTTATAAAGTCGGATATAAATGGAAAAGTGAATAATTACTTCGGTCAGTGGACAATAGTATACCACTGACCCTTTATATGAAATAAGGTATGGTGAGGAAATGAGTAAACTTTCACTTAAAATTGGGACATACTTTTTAATATTAGCTTTATGTATTGAAACAATTGCTTTTGTATCTTTTTACAAAAGCATTTCAACAATGCGCATTGAGGAAGAAACACTTGCTCTTTTAGAAAAAGGCAATCGCTATAGTAACAAAATTACAAACCGCACAAAGTGGAGTGCCATTGCTAAAGAAAAGAAATACCTCGAACGCGCTGAATACAATAAAAAGCCTAACCGTCCTATGTATCCAGAGTTCGATATCGCGAATGAAGCTGAACACTTAGTAGAATCAGAATTAATTGCTAACTCTGATATAGCCATCATAATAACAGACAATAATGGCAAAGTCATTTCCACTTCAGAACCCGTAACAAAGGCAATGCAGAAACAACTTACTTGTAAAACAGAACCTATTCCAAAAGGCGGATTAATCGTCGAAAAGAACTGGAAAAAATCAAAATTCATCACTACGGTAAGCCCGCTGGAACTTCAAGGATTTCAAGGTAAGTTGTATATGTTATTAAAAACATCTTTCTTAGAAAATATGTTACTTAAACTCATGAACCAATTTCTTATCATTAGTGTTTTAACAATTATTTTAACGACTATTTCTGTCTTTGTTTTTTCTCGTGTTATTACAGAACCGCTTATAAAAATGAAGAAGGCAACAGAAAAAATGTCAAAGTTAAATAAGCCAATTCAATTAGGTATTAAACGGAATGATGAACTTGGAAGTTTAGCAAAAACGATTGAAGATTTATCTAGTGAACTGACTTATATGAAAAAAGAACGCAATGAATTTCTCGCTAGTGTTGCCCATGAACTATTAACTCCATTAACCTATATGAAAGGTTATGCGAAGGTAGCAAAGAGAGACTCTTTAACGAAAGAAGAGCGTGAAGAATACTTACAAATCATTGAGGATGAAACAGATAGTGTAACCGATCTCGTCCAAGATTTATTTATGCTGGTGCAATTAGAACAACACCAGTTTGTTATAAAAAAACAAAAAGTGATTCTTCAACCATTTTTAGAACGAATGGTTGAAAAAACAAAAACAACATTAACAAATAAACAAATGCAACTCCATGTATATTGCAAAGATGATTTAGAAGTTTGCATAGACGAAAGACGTATGGAACAAGTTATGTTAAATTTATTACACAACGCTTATCAACATTCGCCAGAAAACACTACTATTACGATACGCGTACTCACAGAAACAGATTCTTTTACAATAAGTGTAGCCGATGAAGGAGAAGGTATTCCTGAAGAAGATATCCCGCATATTTTTGATCGTTTTTATCGTGTTGATAAATCGAGAACGAGAGCTACTGGAGGAAAAGGTATCGGGCTAGCTGTTGCAAAAGAAATTGTAGAATTGCATAACGGTTCCATTCTAGTAACAAGCCAATTAGGAGTAGGAACAAACTTTAGAATCGAGCTACCTTTTGAATAAGATGCGTGTGAAAACACCAGTAGTAGTAAACACTACTGGTGTTATTTTGTTCATAAAATCAGCTCATATAAGCTAACCTTTTGAAATTATTCTTATTTCAATATAAAATAAAGTAAAACTTTAACCAATCGGGCATTTACGGGCAGTTATCTCCCACCTAAATTCCGCGCATTCGCCGGATTTTAAAGTTGGATTCTTACTGCCCGCAAATAGCGGGGTAAAGGTACATTTGCAAAGATTTGGAGGGTGATATAATTGGATATCCATGTATTAACAAAAGATGAAGCAGAAATTTACTTAGAACTTCGTGTAGAAGGATTAAAGCAAAACCCTGAAGCTTTCAGCTCTTCTTATGAAGATATTATTAATAAAGAGTGTGCGATTGAATATAAAGCACAAAAATTAGCACAAGATGAAAACTATACGCTAGGTGCATTTAAAGATGGACAATTAATCGGAGTTGCAACGCTGGAAACGAAACCATATGTAAAACAAGAACATAAAGCTAAAATTGGTTCTGTATATGTGTCTCCAAAAGCACGCGGACTTGGAGCAGGAAAAGCACTTATTAAAGAATGTCTTGAACTTGCTAAATCTTTAGAAGTAGAACAAGTTATGCTTGATGTTGTTGTTGGCAACGATGGTGCGAAGAAACTTTATGAATCATTAGGTTTTAAAACATTCGGTGTACAAGAACGTTCACTGAAATATAACGGACAGTATTGGGACGAAGAGCATATGGTCTTATTCTTAGATGAAAATAAATAATAAAAAACATCCTCATGCCTGGAGGATGTTTTTTACTTTCTTGTATACCATGCCTTATGTAATAATTGAACCGCTTTCGCAATTTCGTCTTCTGATAAAATTGCAAACCCAAGTAAAACTACATTTTCAGGCGCAGTACCGTCTTTATAGTACGTAGAAACAGGATATATTTTAATACTATATTTTGCAGCTTCTTGAATGAGTTCTTCTTCTCGCATTCCATTATGCACTTTTAATAAAATGTGTAATCCAGAATCTTCTCCTATCACTTCAACACGATTAGAGAAATACTTCTCTATTTCAAAAACAAGTCGATCCCTCTTTTTTCGGTAGACGACGCGCATTTTATGAATATGTTTTTCCCAATAGCCTTCATTTAAAAACTTTCTAATCACTTCTTGGTCCATTCTTGAAACACTTTGTGTATAAAACAAATACTCCTTTTGATATTTTTCAATTACATTCTTCGGTAATACTATATAGCTCATCCGTAATGAGGGCAACAAAGCTTTTGAGAGCGTCCCCATATAAATAACTTTCCCATCTGTATCTAAACCTTGTAGTGCCGGAATTGGCTTTCCTGAATAACGAAATTCACTATCGTAATCATCTTCAATAATATACCTGCCTTCCTCTTTCTTCGCCCATTGTAAAAGCTGCGTCCTTCTCGTAATAGGCATAATCATTCCATATGGGAATTGATGAGATGGAGTTACAAATACAACATTCGCATCGCTATTTTCTAAATCTGCCATACAAATTCCGTCTCTATCTAAAGACAACATTTGAACCTTCTTCTCTCCCTGTTCAAAAACGACCATTTTCCTATGATAACCTGGATTTTCAACAGCATAATTACTTCCCTTCAACAATTGAAAAAGTAACTTCACTAATATTTGTGTTCCCGCCCCTAATACAATTTGACTAGCTGAGCAACGTACACCTCTAGATTCATACAAATAGTTCGCAATTTCCTCCCTCAGGCTCAATTCCCCTTGAGGGTGTCCAAGAAAAAGCAACTCATTATTATGTGGTTGCCATACATCATTTATAAGCTTGCGGTACGTAGTGAACGGAAACGTATTCGTATCAACCCCTGTTTGGGTGAAATCAAATGTATAGTTCTCCTCCCGAAACGGTACTTCTTCTACTTTCGCTTCACTTCCTTCTACATAAATCATTTGTTCAATTTCACATACAAAATAACCTTTTCTCGATGCCGATTCAATATAACCTTCTGCAAGTAATTGCTCGTAAGCCGCTTCTACTGTATTCTTACTCACTTGTAAATAACTCGCCAGCTTTCTTTTAGCAGGTAATTTTGTAAAAGCCGGAATCGTTCCATCTTTAATTTCTTTTTTTATATACTCATACAATTGCACGTACAATGCCTTTTTACTATTCATATTTAAATTAGGCGTTAATTCTAACATAATATCTGACCCCTTAATAAAACTGAAATCTGATACTTTTTACAGTACCAGAAGTTATATATAATTCCTTGTATCATGTCACACATAAAAAATCAAATACTCGAGAGGGGATGCATGATCATGAACAACAATAGACAGATTGGACTCATTATGATTATTACAGGAGCTACCTTATGGGGATTATCTGGCCCGATGATTCAGTGGCTATTTCAACATACTAACGTATCATCAATTGATTTTTTAACAATTCGCTTGTTGCTTGCGGGAATATTTATTTTATCTTTCTTACTTATAAAGAAACAAAACATATTTCAAATTTGGAAACATCCTAGACATTCTATACAACTTATTATTTTCTCTATTCTCGGCATGCTCGGTGCGCAATACGCCTTTATTGAAACGGTTCATATTAGTAACGCAGTCACAGCAACATTATTTCAATTTCTAGGTCCTGTTCTTATTACCATTTATGTCGCATTTGGACAAAGGAAATTCCCAGCGTCTATGCAACTGCTCGCAATTATAACAGCACTAACGGGGACATACTTTATTATTACAAATGGTTCAATTGAAAATATTGTTTTATCAAAAGAAGCCATTATTTTTGGTCTATTAACTGCAATTGGATTTGCATTTTATACCCTTCATCCAGCCTCTCTTATTAAAGAATGCGGAACAACTGTAGTAATTGGCTGGGGAATGTTAATTGGCGGTATTACCCTGCTTATTTGTAATCGCTCGTTTGAATGGAATCAGCTTTCACAAACTTTTACATCAAGAACTTTTTCTATGCTTATTCTTATCATCATAAGTGGCACTCTTTCTTTCCTCCTTTATATCGGTAGTCTGAAATATTTAGCAGCAACAGAAACGAGCATTTTATCTAGCATTGAACCACTTGTAGCTGCCATCGTTTCAATCGCTTGGCTAAATGAATCCTTTGGAGCATATCAATTATTAGGCGGCGTATGTATCGTTCTTTCTGTTATTTTCTTAACGATGCCACAAAAAGAGAATGAACCTACCTTTTCAACTGAACAAATATAGAAAATGTCAAAAGAGGTCGTACAAAACTTACGACCTCTTTTTATACTTTAAAGGAATTGTCCCGCTTTCTAGCAAATACAATTACACTAACAATAAAATTTAGGAGTGTGACACCATGAAAAAAATCGGAACTATGCTACTTTTCTCTTTTCTCATCGCTGGATGCACACAAGCGCAACCTGATTCAGAAGCACCTAAAAAAGAAGCCATCGCAACGTCATCCACTCAAGTTAATGCACCTTCCTTCTTTCATCTTAGCGTTTTAAAAGATGTAAATTGGGAAGAAACACCTTCCTTCATACAAGAAAAAATACCTTTAAAAGGCATCGAAGAAAAAATCGCAATGGCTGATAGTCCTATTATCGCAAATGAAAAAAATGAAATAATGTGGTACTTTTTAGATCCTGAAATGCCAACTGGAAAACTATCTATTATTGCACTAAAACAAGGATCAATAACTCCAACACCCGTACTCTTTCAACAAGAAACTTCCAAACCAACTTGGACTACTTCAAATACAATTGATTCTACTACAAACGAACTCCCTCTCACTATGTCACTACCTTCATCTGGATTATGGATATTAAATATATATGTGAATGAAAAATATTATGATCAGTTTTTAATTACCGCTGAGTAAAGTGACAAAACTAAAACACTTTCTTACAACAATGTAATTTCTACGTCATGTACTTCGATAGTTGAAGTATCTCTCTTCTCTTATACTTAAAGTAAGAAATGACACGAGGAGAGATGAGAGATGAAAAAAATGATAGAAGTAATCGTAGCAGTAACTGAGGTTTTAGTAAATGGTAAACAAGTTGCAATGGAATTAAATAAATAGTGAAGACACACAAATAAATAATTTTACACTTCTTCATTATTTTGATTTCTTATCTCAAAAAAGCAGTGCCTTTTTAGGCACTGCTTTTAGCTATTAATAACTTGGTATTTTCATAATTTGCGCCACACCTGAATCAATGGCCGCTTTCGCTACAGCTTCCGCAACACTTGGAACAACTCTTTTATCTAACGGATTCGGGATTACATAATTCGCATTACGTTCTTCGTCCGTAATGATGTTAGCGATCCCATATGCTGCCGCTAATTTCATCTCTTCTGTAATATCAGTCGCGCGCACATCTAACGCACCACGGAATATCCCTGGGAACGCCAATACATTATTTACTTGATTCGCATAATCCGAGCGTCCGGTTCCTACTACAGCTGCCCCAGCCTCTAATGCATCCTCTGGGAAGATTTCTGGAATTGGATTCGCCATAGCAAACACAATTGCTTTCTCATTCATCGTTTGTACAAGTTCTTTCGTTAATACGTTAGGAGCAGATACGCCAATAAAAATATCAGCTTGATGAATCGCTTCTTTTAACGTTCCACGCACATATTCTCGATTTGTCTTTTTGGAAACTTCAATTTGTGCTTCGTTCATCCATGATTCACCTTCACAAACAATACCTTCTAAGCTAACTAACGTAATGCGCTTTGCACCAGCTTTTAATAATAATTTTCCAATTGCAATTCCTGCCGAACCCGCACCGTTAATAACAATTTTCACATTATCCATTTGTTTGCTAACAACTTTTAATGCATTAATAACAGCTGCTAAGACGACAATAGCGGTCCCATGTTGATCATCATGGAATACAGGAATATTTGTTTCTGCTTTTAATCGCTTTTCAATTTCAAAACAACGTGGTGCCGCAATATCTTCTAAGTTAATTCCTGCAAACGTAGGCTCTAAATTTTTCACAAGAGTAACGATTTCATCCACATCAGTCGTACCTAAACATAACGGGAAAGCATCTACATTCGCAAATTTCTTAAATAAAATACTCTTCCCTTCCATAACAGGCATAGCTGCTTTCGGTCCAATATTCCCTAAACCAAGTACCGCTGTTCCATCTGAGATAACTGCCACCATATTACCGCGTGCCGTATAGTCATACACTGTTTCTTCATCCGCCGCAATTGCTTTGCAAGACTCCGCTACACCTGGTGTATATGTCAGGCTTAAATCATCCGCTGAATTTACTTCTACTTTACTTGTAATTTCAATTTTCCCTACTAATTCTTTATGCAGTAACAATGATCTTTCATTAATTTGATTATCTAACATACTTATAATCTCCCCTTAAATTGACAAGCTAGCTATATGAATATAGCTAGCTTGTTTGATCATGAAAACATTTTCAATAAAATTGTCGCTGTTACAACCATTGCTGCCCCGCCTAAACGTGTTGAAATTTGCGCAAACGGCATTAATTCCATACGATTTGAAGCTGATAAAATAGCAACATCTCCAGTTCCACCTAAACCACTATGACATCCCGTTACAATTGCTGATTCAACTGGATACATTTTCATCACTTTCCCTACAAGAAAACCTGATGCTACCATTGTAAGAACAACTGATGCGCACACAACAACATATCCTACTGAAAGAACTGCTGCTACGTCTTTTAACGGAATATATAGCAATCCTAGTCCAACCATTAACGGCCAAGTTAAATTCTTCGAAATGAATTTATATAAATGGAATGCTCCTTGCTCCATTTTTGCTGGCATTAATTTAAAGTATTTCACAAGTGCTGCTGAGAAAATCATAATGATTGCCCCAGGAATACCGATGAACTTAGAAGCAAATCCTCCGAAGATGAAGAACGTACACGCAATTAATAAACCTGCTCCCATTAATGAGAAGTCAATTGGCTTCTCTGTATTTTGTTCTTTTAATAACTCTGCTTGATTGTCTGTTTTCACTAATACACCGTTACCACTAAGCTCCGGTTTCTTCTCACCTAAACGCTTCATATACCCTGCACTCACGATTGCGAACATATTTCCAATAATAGCCGCTGGAATAAGTTGTGATACAAACGTTGCTGATGATTCATTTAAAATATCACTATAAGCTAGCGACAATGGTAAAATCCCTTCCCCAATACCACCACTCACAATTGGTACGATGATAAAGAAGAATGTTTGCTTCATTTCAAATCCAAATAGTGAACCGACCAATAATCCTACCGCTACAGAAGCTAACGTCCCTACTACTAAAGGTATAAACATACGAACGAAACCTTGTACTAATACTTTACGATTCATTCCTAAAATACTTCCGACTACTAAACAAGAAATATATAAATATAAAAAGTTCGATTTTTTCATTAACATAGTCGCAGCTTCCATTGAAGCTGGATTCATCCAGTTAAAAAATACAAGTAATGATGGAATAAATAATGAAAGTATTGCCGGGCCGCCGATATTTTTTAAAATTGGAATTCTCATTCCAATGTCGCCTAAGAAAATACCCATGATCATAATAACTGCAAATCCACCAATCATATCTGCTGGCAATTTATTATATACAGATGCCCCATAAATAATAGCAGCCAATACTACATATAACGGTAAAGGTATAACACCGATTTTTACATTCATAATTTTAGAAGCGAAAGATTCTCTTTGTACTTCATTTCCTCCAGAAAATGATACCGCTTCCACATTCTTTTGAATTCCCATATGGCACCTCCTTGTTTTCTTAATAACAATATTAAAACGCTTTCAATAGTAAAAATAGTTTTTGTAAGTTTTGTAATTGATTTTGTAATTAAAAAAAGTATAAGCGACTTATAATAAGTCGCTTATACGTAAAACTCTATTTTATTTTGGTCAATACATCTTAATTTACTCACTGGTCTTCCTACATGTTGATACACCATTTCGTTTTCTAATACTCCAATTTCAGTCAAAAACATTACATACTTTCGAATAGAAACTCTTGAAACTCCAACTAATTGCGCCATTTCATCTGTTGTAAACGCTCGTCCATTCAGCGACTCGATCTTTTGCCAAATTAATTGCATCGTTTGCTTCGTTAATCCTTTCGGAAGCTCTTTAGTGACAGTAGGCTCTCTTTTTTCTTTTTGCAAAATTAACGAATCTAATTCCGATTGACTAATTTTTTGTTGTTCTTTCATGAAAGTAAGCTTTTCTCGATATATAGTTAACGCCTTTTTAAATCGTTCAAATGTAAATGGTTTAATTAAATAATCTACTACACCATATTGTAATGCTTTTTTAATACTCCCCATATCATGTACAGCTGAAATCATCATAATATCGATTTCTTTTTCTTGGTTCCGAATATACATTAAAAGCTCAAATCCAGTTTCTTCAGGCATAAAAATATCAAGTAATACTAAATCTACTCGTAATTCCTCTAATACTTCTATCGCTTCTTTAACGGAGTTAACTGCTTGAACAAGTTCAAACCCTCCTACTTGCTCTAAATAATGCGTATTTAACATTGCTACCATCGGGTCATCTTCTACAATTAAAACTTTAATCATATTTGCCTCTCATCCCTACCTTTAGGTATTTCAATTGTTATCGTTGTTCCCTTTCCTACTAATGAATGCATATGAATTCCCCCATTTATTCGCTGTATACTTTCTTTTACAAGATACAAACCATAACCACGGTTATCTCCCTTTGTGGAATAACCTTTCGTAAATAATGCCCCTATTTCTTCTTCTGGTATACCTTTCCCCGTATCTTGTACTGTAATGATTAATGTATCCCCATATTGTATCTCAAGTTCAACTTGCTTCTTTTCACAATTCATCACTGCCTCTAATGCATTATCAATTAAATTTCCGACAATCGTAATTAGTTCATGAATAATACTTTCATCATCTATTTCCGGCATGTAAGAATCTTCACTTATGATTAATTTTATATTTTTCTCTCTAGCATAGCTAAGTTTCCCAAGTAAAAAACCAGCAAATACTGGACTTTTTATTCTCTCCATAACCCCACCAATTTCATATTGATGCTCTGATACCATACCGCTTATATACTTCTGTAATTCTTCATACTGCTTCATGTGTGTAAGTCCTAATACGACATGCATTTTATTCATAAATTCATGCGATTGTGCCCGTAATGCTTCCGCATATAGTCTAATACCAGTTAATTCTTCTGCTAATTTTCTAACCTCTGTTTTATCACGAAATGTTGCAATTGCACCAACTATTTCTCCTTTTACATATAAAGGAACACGATTCGTCACAATCGTAATTCCATAAATATTTTGTTCTTCGTTTAATTGTACCTCTCCCGTTTGTAATACTTCTTTTATACGTGAATTAGGCATATACAACTCAACATCTTTACCGATAAAATCTTCTTCAAGTCCACTTTTCTTAAACAATCGTTTTGCCTCATTATTTATTAAAGTTACATTGGCTTCTTTATCTACAGCAATAATACCTTCCTTTACAGATTGTAGCATCGTATTTCTTTCTTCAAGAATTTTCGCTATCCTGTGAGGTTCAAGACCGAATAAACTTTTCTTTATATGTCTAGCTAGTAATATTGCTCCTATAATTCCGACTAGTACTCCAACTCCGACACCAATGTAAATGATATGTCTACTTTCCTTAACTCTCTCTTTTACATTATCTGCTGAAATACCAACGGCCACCGCTCCAAGTTGTTCACCTGTTTCAGAAAATACAGGTACAAACACTCGCATTGAAATACCTAAAGTTCCTTCTGCCAGCGATACATGTTCCTTTCCTTTCAATGCAGGCCCTTCATCTCCCCCAATAAAATGATAGCCTATTTTTTGAGGATTTGGATGTGATTTTCTTATTCCATTCATGTCCATAACTACAATGAATTGAACACCTGTGTTTTTTAATATTCTATTTGTATACGTTTGGATTGCAGAAGTATCTGCCTTCCCAATCAAACCATCGATTACAATTGAATCATTCGCCACAATGTGTGCAATTGTTTTTGCTTTCTCTGCTTGGCTATCCTCCGTCGTCCGTTCTACATTATGACTAATTAATATATCTGTCACAAGTAAAGAAAAAATTACAACTGTACAAACTAACAATGTAATCGTTTTCCATAAATTCCATAGTCTTTTTCTTTTTTTCATCCCGTTAATGACTCCCCTAATTGCTGAATAGAAAAATAAGTAAGGTGAAAATAATATCACCTTACTTATCTGCTGTTATTATACTTTAAATTTACTAGTCATCGCTTGTAGTTCTTCGGCCATCCCAGCTAAGTTTTGCGAAGCTGAACTAATTTCTTCCATCGAATTCACTTGTTCTTCTGTTGAAGCAGCAACACTTTGCATACTAGCTGTATTTTCTTCTGCAGCCGCTGCAATTTCATCAATAGCATTTGTCACTTCATTTGCATCTCCAGCAATTCTCTTCGTTGTTTCTACCATTTGATTAACTTGAGAAACAATATGTGTAGTAGAACTTAAAATTTCCGTAAAACTTGCTTTCGTTTTTGTTACAACATCAAGGCCTTGTTGAACTTCTCCATTCACATTATCCATCGCCTTAACAGTATGTTCAATATCCGCCTTAATTTCTGCAATTAAATTTGCAATCTCTCCAGATGATTCTCCTGATTGCTCCGCTAATTTTCTAACCTCATCAGCTACAATAGCAAACCCTCGGCCCTGTTCACCTGCTCTTGCCGCTTCAATAGCCGCATTTAAAGCTAATAAGTTCGTTTGAGTAGCGATGTTTTGAATCGCTTCAGAAATAGCTCCTACCTGCTTTGATTTCTCATCAAGAAGTTTAATAATAGCATCTGACTCGGATACCGATTTAGAAATAGACTGCATTTGTTTTGCTGTTTGTTCAACCAATTCTTCCCCTTCTTCAGCTCTTTCTCTCGCATGTAATGAGGAGATAGAAATTGATTCCGCGCTTCCAGTTACATCTTGAATTGCTGTATTTACTTGTTGTAATGTAGCCGCACCTTCTTCAACACCTTGACTTTGTGATTCAGCCCCACCTGATACTTGTTCCATTGCAATTGTAATTTGATCTGTCGCATCATTTGCTTGCTGTACGCTCGCTGTTAACTCTTCAGCCGATGCAGCGACATGTTCTGCTGAAAAACTAATTTGAGTAATCACATCTTGTAAAGAGGCAGACATTTCATTAAATGAATTCCCTAATTTCCCTATATCATCCTTGGAATGGATTGTAATTTTCTCTGTCAAATCTCCCTTACTAATTTTATGTGCCGAGTCAGCTATTTTTCTTAATGGTCTTGTAATAGACTTTGTAATGAAATAAATTAATACACTACCAAATACAATAGCTATAGCAATGACAATCAAAGTCTTATAAAACACTGGATTCGCAGCTTGGGTAATTTCTTCGTCGAACATAACCCCGACTACTTTCCATCCTGTTTTCTCATTTGTTGCAAAGATTAAATTCTTTTTATCACCTTGTTCTGTATAAGACACATTTCCTTGTTTTTCTTCATAAATTGGTTTAATCCACGGATCAGTAACTTTTGCACCTGGTTTTCTAGATGGATGACTAACAATTTGCTTATTTTGATCTAGAATAACTGCATAACCTTTTTCACCAATGTTAATCATTTTGGAAATTTTTAAGATGTTATCTAAATTTAAGTTAATTCCTATAACACCTTTACCATCTTTTACTTCTTTAGCAATTGTCACTACCATATTTTTAGTAGATGCTGATTGATATGGTGCAGTAACAATTACTTTCCCTTTATTTTCATGTGCTTCTTTATACCAAGATCTATCTGTTGGATTATACCCATCAGCCATTTGGATAAATGGTTCTCTTATAAACTTTCCTGCCTGTGTTCCAATATAAATACCTTCTACTTCTGGATGAAGTTTTATATATTGCGTTAACTTCGTTCTTACTATTTCTTCTTGTCCGTTTGGATATGTATCCTCTGTTAAAATGTCTGCAAAGTACGCCGCATCAACAAATTTCTCTTCTATATTTTGAGAAATAACAGTATTTAAAACTGAAATATTCTCCTTTGCTTTACCTGTAATTTGTTGTTCAAAATTTGTTTTGGCAGTTTGATATGAAACACCACCGATAATAAGTCCTGGTATAGTTAAAATAAGAAAAAATGAAATGATTAATTTTTTCTTAACACTCATACATTTAACCCAGTTAAATATTTTTTGCATAATAATCCTCCTTTATGTAATGTAGATACTTGTGTAATTTTATACAAGTAACATATATAAAACAATATATAATGATAACATGTAATTTTTTTGTCAATTATGCATTTTTACATATTCACTACTTCTAAATATTTAATCATAAAAAATAAGAGAACCTCAGCTTATATAATAAGCTGAGGTTCTCTTATTTCTTAACAAAAAACACCCACAAAAACTCCTCTTACAGTTCCTTACATCTATTTCCTTACTAATTCATTTAGAGCTTTTCACATAACTAATCGCCTGACTCCCCATTTGCATCCATGCCTTTTCAAATTTTCCTCTCGGCACTTTTACATCTAGGCTATCCTCGAGAGGATCCCGAATATATACAAATTCTTCATCGTATCCAATCAGTACTACACAATGTTCATTATACGTAATAGAAACATCTCCGCTATTTGTTTCCCATGTAGTAAATTCATCTTCATCTAATGGCGCAAATGTTGCATTCGTAATCATAACTACCGGTTGTCCTGATTTTACACTCTTATAAAGTTCTTCTATACTCTTCCCTGTTAAGTCCACAGCTTTATTAGGTAAATACTTTTTCGCTAATTGAAAAAGTGGTCCGTGATATACACCATATCCAGATTCAGAAAAGGTATAAATATTCCCTACAAATCCTTCATTCGGATTCCCACGTACACCATCGTTCATAAAATCAACTTTCTTTATTTCATTTGCTAATTGCATCTTATCCACTGTAATGCCTGCATATTGTAACATCATCGCTAAGCTAGTCACTTCACAGCCTCTATCTAGCTCTGGTAATTGCTGAATTAAAGGTACATTCGATAAGATGACCTTTTCATCATTATTACTAAAATCTGCTTCTTTTCCGCTTTGTATATTGAAGAATGTTAACTTCTCCACATACTTTGTAATGCCATTTTTATATACATTCCATACTGCTATAGCTAGTAAAGCCATACATATATACCACTTCCATCTCCGTATCACTCTCACGCCCTTTTTAGTTCGTTAAATAAGAATAAAACGCGTCAGCATCCGTGCGAATCACCGGTACAAAATTTAGTTCTTTTCCTTTTTCAGGCTGATCTTTTTTAATTTTTTCTGCTAATTCTTGAACGTTCATATTCGTTTTATCCATATTAAGCTCATCTGCCATTTGTAACACTTTTTGTTCATTAATTTCGCTTAATACTTGATATATATCTTTACCATACAAATCAATATGATATTTTTTTGCTTCTTCCTGCACTTTTTGTTCGTACACTTCTTGCGCTAACGTTTCTATCTCTTTTCCTTTTTGTGAAATACCTAACTTCCCTGCTTCCTCTCTTACTTTCGTTCCATAGATTTCTTCCGCAATGTCTTCTATTTCTTTTCCATTTGTCGAAATGCCTAATTTATCCGCTTCATCATTAATTTTAATCGTATTAATTTGATTAATTAAATTTACAATCGTTGTATTTTCTATAGATATGCCTAGCTTTAACGCTTCTTGCTTCACTTTTGTTTCATAGATTTCTTCTGAAAGAGTTCCAACGTCTTTTCTTTCAATCGAAATTCCTAACTGTTCAGCTTCTCTTCCTACTTCCGTCTCATGAATTTCTTTTTCTAGCGTAATTTGTTCTTTCCCTTCCGTTTCAATACCTAGATTCTCCGCCTTTTCTTCTGTATGCACCGCATGTATCTTCCCATTATTTAATTGTTCTTTACTGCGCTGCGTGTAATTTGTCTTTCCTTTTGATGTTTCAGAAGGAGAGGCACCCCCTAATATGCTTAAGCTCATTACTCCAATAGTGAATACCGTCATCATTTTCTTTTTCAAAATTAATTCCTCCCCCTTACACTTTCTTTTCCATCATTCCCTATACATAATCGAAATAACATTATAATCGATATAATCTGCTCAAATACCTTTTTATAATTGCTTCTTCATAGGGCGAACTTTCTGTATATCATACATATTATAAATAGTTTCTTAACTTTCCCTTAAAAAAAGACGACCTTGTAAAAACAAGATCGTCTTCTCACTTATATTCTTTGGTTTTTAGGGAAATTCACTTCAAAACAAGTACCCTCTCCCCATTTGCTCTCTACTAATATTTTCCCATAATGCTTTTCTACAATCCAATTTGCGATTGAAAGGCCTAATCCGGCTCCTTCTGACGCACTTCTCGCTTTATCACCTTGATAAAAACGATCAAATAATTTTGGGATGTCCTCATCTTTAACCCCTATCCCGTCATCTTTCACTCGTATATGAATTGAGCTGCTCGTTTGCGTACAATCGATTTGAATATGTCCGCCCCCATTTGTATACTTCATCGCATTATCTAACAATATGACCATCATTTGATGAATTCTCTCTCTATCACCCATAAATGATATGTCATGTTCTACTTTCAATATCATCTCTTTTTCTTGATATGAAGCAATTTCCTTATATGGATCTACTATTTCTTCTAACAATTTATCCATTTCAAATGTTTTCTTATCCATCTCAATTTGATTAGAATCCGAACGTGCTAACAATAATAAGTTAGTTACAAGCTTAGATAACCGTCTACACTCCTTTGAAATCGTAGAAATATCCATCGCTTTTTCTTCTATTGTCGCAGATGGTGACTGGAATAACACATCCGTTTTTGATTGAATAACTGCAAGTGGTGTCCTTAATTCATGTGATGCATCCGAAACGAATTGCTGCTGTTTTTCCCATGAATTTTGAATAGGTATAAGCGCCCTGCCCGCTAAGAAAAAACCAATTCCTATTGCACATAAACTTCCTACACTACAACCAATAACAAGAATTAAAAATAAAGTATTTAACATTTCTTTTTCAGCTGTTATATCGCGTACAATTTGAACTATTTTTGTATCTTGTTGAAATGCAAACGTTCTAAAATATTGCCCTTGCACTTCTATATCTTGCAAAGTTCCTAATTTCTTTGGAGAAAACTTTTCCAAATTATCTTCAAAGATAAAACGGCGTTTGCCGTTTTCAATACCTATCTCCACTGTGTTTCCAAGCCAAGTTAACTCCGTTATCCTTGGATCCCCAATCGGAGGATATCCCCTAATTTTTTTAGGTAGTTTTTTATCATCTGAATTCTTTCTATGCTGAACGGATTTTCCTATCGATTTATCTACTTCATTATAAATACGATTATATGTGTATGAATAAATGATACTGCCTAATACACCTATCAAGATAATAAATACTAATGAATTCAATATAGTCAATCGAATGCGTGTTTTCTGAAACATGCTTCCCTTTTTCATTGTTCTTTTAATATATATCCAATACCTCGAACAGTTTGAATATCTTTCTGATAACCGAATGGCTCTAATTTTTTACGTAAATGATGTACATACACTTCTACAATTGCTACTGTCGTATCTGAATCAAATCCCCAAACACGATCAAAAATTTGTTCACGCATTAAAATCTTTCCGCTATTTTGAACAAGGTACTCTAGAAGCTCATATTGTTTTAATGTTAACTTCATACTTTGTCCATCTACTTGAACGTCTTTATCTTTTCCGAACAGTTCAATCCCTTTATAACGAATAGTCTGCTTTGTTGTTAAACTACCGCTTCGTCGTAATAAAGCACGAATTCTCGCTTTTAACTCTGGAGCCTGAAATGGCTTAACGATATAGTCATCTCCACCAAAGTCCAAGCCTTTCACTCGATCTTCTAGAGAGTCTCTCGCTGTCAAAAATAGGACTGGTGTTTCAATTTTTTCATCACGTATTTTTTGAATTACTTCAAAACCGTCCATTTCTGGCATCATCACATCAAGTAAAATGGCATCATATATATTTTGTAACGCTAGAAATAATCCATCTTCCCCATTCAATGCTGTATCTACTTCAAATTCATCGCGTAATATTTGGACAATAGACTCTAATAAAGAAGCATTATCTTCTACTACGAGTAAGCGCATATTTTCACCTTCCACCATATCGTTCAATCCTATTTATAATTATATTTTAACGTTTTTCTCAATATAAAATTTGAAAGATTTATTATAAAAATTCTTTCTTAAATTTTTCTTAATAAAAAATTGAAAGAAATAAGACTCCCCTTATCTCTTTCAACTTTTTACTACGTACACCTTTTTACTCGGCAATTCTAAACAATTTAACTGGCCACCATATACAGCACCGCCATCAATCCCTATAATACGATTACTCCCAAAATACACGCCGCAATTCTCACTACCATGAAACGTTTTTGTTTCCGTATGACCAAATACAACAACCTTTTCACCACTATACCCACTATGAAACTCATTACGTATCCACATTAACGTATATGGTTCACATTCCGAAACTTGCTTCAATGGCTCAACACCGGCATGTACAAATATATACTCTTCTGTTTCAATGTAATGATCTAATTCTTGAATAAATTTTACATGTTCCTCTAAAACATGCGATTGTAAAATTGGTTTTTGGAAGGCTTCTTCATTAACCACAATATCTTCTTCTACAAAGCCATAGCTGTATAAAGTCTTATCTCCACCATTCCTTTTTACCCAATGGTTCCATGAACGTTCTTCATCAGTCGTTAACGCTTTAATCATCATATCTTCATGATTACCCTTTAGAACGAGGGCTCCCTCTTCTTTTAACGCTTTTACCTTTTCAATTACAGCACGCGCATTGGGACCACGATCTACATAATCCCCTAATAAAATCAATTGATCCTGTCTTGCATCATATTGAGCTTCTTCTAATAACTGTTCGAACTTTTCTATTTCTCCATGAATATCACTAATAACAAGAATTCTTTTCATATTATCCCCTTCTTTCTAAGCCACTCTCTTTCTAATTATAGTTCAAAACAACAGAAATTTCTGAATCCATATTCAAAATCACATTTATTACAAATAAAACGATTGTCCTTACAACAATGTAAGTCTCTTGTCATCCAATTCGATAGTTGCAAGTGCTATATTTCCTTATACTAAAAGTAAGAAATGAAACAAAAAACAAGGAGAGATGAGACATGAAAAAAGTGATGGAAGTTGTAGTAGCGGTGGCAGCGGTTTTCGTAAATGGCAAACAAGTTGCAATGGAGTTAAATAAATAATGAAAAGGACAAGATTCATTCTAGACCCTTTACTCATATAAAAGAGATAAGACTTCTTCATTTTTTTGATCCCTTATCTCCTTGTAAAAAAAGCCGTATCCTTTTTCGTATTGTCATGTTTCATTTACACACTTTATTATTCCTTTTACTATGTATCCATCCCTTCCCTCAAACAATTTTCCCAAAACAAAAATCCCATTCAAATACACATTACTGAATCCATCATACTAAATGACTTCTTCATTCTGTCTATCTAAATGAGATTATTTCGTACTTTTTATTTCTTTATCTTGTTATTCCACCGGTTGTGGTTGTGGCTGTACGACTTCATTCGCTCCAGCTAACCTCAACATATTTGCAATATCTTTAAAACCTCTTTTTTCAGCATATTGCAGTGGCGTAATATTTTCCTTATTGGCCATATTTGCATCTGCCCCGTGGTCAATAAGCATTTGAATTACTTTCTTATGATTTTCACTACCATTTCCTAATACGATTGCTTCTACTACAGCTGTTCCACCACGATCATTTCTATAGTTCACATCAATATCTGTATGCTCTAATAACTCTTTTACGACCTCTACATGGCCACGTTCAGATGCAGAAATGAGTGCTGTTCCACCTGATTTAGTAGTTTCTTTCGTATTAACCCCTGCATTAATTAGTAGCTTTACAATGTCTGTATATCCTTCTCTACTTGCATAAAGAAATGGATTACTTTGTTTCTCATCTTTCCTTTCAATATTAGCACCTGCACCAATTAATGCTTTAACTGTCTCTACATGATTTTGATACGTTGCTGCAAGGATAGGAGTTTCTCCGTTGTCACCTTCTACGTTTATATTGGCTCCATCTTGAATCAGCTTCATAGCTGTTTCCGTGTCTCCAAGAGTCGCAGAAAGTAGCAACTGTTTGTCCATTAAATTTATACTTTTTTCTTCTTTAGGTTCTTCCTGTTCTTTATGCTTTTCTTTTTTCTTTTCGTTTTTCACATGAACCGGTTTCGATTCTGGCTCCTCTTGCTTATCGCAAGCCACTACCGTCATTAAAAGTCCTAATAACATACATAATAAAATTTTTTGTTTTCTCACAACTACAGCTCCTATGAAAGATAATGTTTTCTTAACCATTCCTCCATCACATACAATAACTCTTCTTGAGTACATTTATCCATAAGCCCTTTATATTCCTTCTTTAATCGGATTATCTTAAAACCTATACTATGTTTCTCAACCTATTGGAATGATGTGCCTGATGGCCTCATCATTAACATTATGAAGCAATTAGTTTAGCACGATTTTACCGCATTTGTATACATTTCTAAAAAGTACATAAATGATTGCTTTAGGTTACTATATTCCATTGTAACCGTTCTTCTAAAATTTTTACACCTTTTCTATATTTGCACCTGAGTAATACTAAAAAAGACAACTTATGTAGTTGTCTTTTTTTAGTATTAATGATGACCACCGTGATTTCCCTTTTTCGGGTTCCCCATCATCTCTTTATTCATTTCCCATTTATGCTCTGCTAGCTCTTTATATGAAAGAACTTTCCCTTTATAGTTAGACACAAAGTTTTCTGCATCCTTTTTATTTTCAAATGAAATGACATTATAAGCCATCGGTGTCGTTATTGTTTTATCATATACGTAAGTCGCATCTTCTAACGAAATCCACTCTTTCGAATCATAATCTCGAACAAATTTTTCTTTCGTCTTTTCACCTGGATTAATCTCCATCCATTTATACATACAACCGATATCATCAAACTTTAACGCTTTTCCATTTTCTAAAATGACTTCTGTTGCAAATTGATTATCCATTACCCCAATTTGGCAAATATCACACTTATCATGTTTCTCATCAATTGCTACAGCCTCTGCTTGTTTCTTACCACATCCTACTATTGTAAAGACAAAGAATAAGCATATAGCAAGTGTCACATACTTTGTTCTCATTTTACTTCCTCCCTAACCGTATCTTCCACAAGGAGCATATCAAAAAGTTGTGTGAGATTTGTGAAAAAATAATGTACTTTTTGTAATATAAAGACCAAAAAAGATGTGTAGCCATTTCTACACATCTCTCATCATTCACAACCTGTAATTAATAAATCGTCTTCTAACTTAACTAATAATGTATCTGTATTAATTTGCTGACCAACAACTACATTTACTAACCTTATATTTCCACTAATACCGACCGCAACTTTTTCAAGCTCACCGTTATTTTTTCGGATCATCATTAAATTTTCCCACTCATATACGTAAGAAGATTCATTAACAAAAATCTCTTCTACTTTTCCTTCATAAGAACTATAAATCTCTTCAATTCTCGTTTTCATATAAAATCTACTCCCTATTTCACACTTCAATATTTTCATCTTATTCTACCATTCTTACGGAGAGCAGCTTACTTTTTAAAAATTCAAATTAACTACCGTGAACAAAATGACCAAAATAAAAATTATGCTTCTAATGATGTTATTTTTCAAATTATTTACCATTTGAATGAATGCTTTTATGATAAATAAAAAACACTTTTTCTGAATTTTCGTTACATTTTGAAAGCGCAATCATTCTTGAGGGGGAGATTACATGTTAGCACTACTTGGATTTGCGATGGTATTTGTCTTTATGTTTTTAATTATGACGAAACGTATGTCAGCACTAGTAGCATTAATATTAATTCCAATTACTTTCGCATTAATTGGCGGTTTTTATGCAAATATGGGACCTATGATGTTAGAAGGAATTCAAAAACTAGCACCTACTGGTATTATGCTTATGTTTGCTATTTTGTATTTTGGAATTATGATTGATAGCGGTTTATTCGATCCTGTCATTAGTAGGATTTTGAAATTTGTAAAAGGAGATCCTTTAAAAATTGTTGTTGGTACAGCGATTCTTACTATTATCGTTTCATTAGATGGGGATGGAACAACAACGTATATGATTACGGTTTCCGCAATGTACCCATTATATAAACGCCTTGGAATGAATCCACTTATATTAGCTGGGGTTGTTATGTTAGGAGCAGGAGTGACAAATCTTACACCGTGGGGCGGACCGACGGCTCGGGTTATGAGTGCTCTTGGACTAGACGCATCAGATCTCTTTACACCACTTATACCAGGAATGATCGCTGGTGCAATTTGGGTCGTTTTCGTTGCTTACTATCTTGGCAAAAAAGAAAGAAAACGATTAGGAATTATGGATGTACAATACTTAAAACAAATGCAAACGATGGATGAGCAAGCTGCCACAGTAGAAGCTGCCGTTCATAAACGCCCTAAACTTCTATGGATTAACTTTTTATTAACTGTTACCTTACTTGTCTGTCTCATACTAGAAGTTATGCCGTTACCTGTTTTATTTACAATCGCTTTCGCCATTGCTGTTATGCTTAACTATCCGAACTTAGAACAACAGAAAGAACGTATTGCTTCTCACGCAGGAAACGTATTAGCCGTTGTTTCTCTCGTATTTGCCGCTGGAATTTTCACTGGTATTTTATCAGGAACAAAAATGGTAGATGCAATGGCTCAAAGTGTAGTCACTCTTATACCAGACGCTCTTGGACCACAATTACCGATTATTACAGCTCTTCTTAGTATGCCGTTCACATTTTTCATGTCCAATGATGCATTTTACTTCGGAGTATTACCTATTTTAACGAAAGCTGCCGCTGCTTACGGAATTAGTGCAGCTGAAATGGGACGTGCTTCATTACTCGGGCAACCTGTTCACTTATTAAGTCCTCTTGTCGCTTCCACTTATTTATTAGTCGGAATGGCCAAAGTTGATTTTGGTGAACATCAACGCTTTACGTTACTTTGGGCTGTTGGAACAACAATGGTGATGTTAATTACGGGAATTGTAATCGGAATTATTCCAATATAAGACGTAAAAAAACAGTAGAAGAAATGTAATTCTCTACTGTTTTTTTGTTATGAAGAAACAAGAAAATACCTTCTTTCTGGTCTCCCTACACTCCCATATATAAGCTCCGCATGAACTTTCTTTCCAGATATTAAATACTCTAAATAACGCCTCGCTGTTGATCGGCTTACCCCAACCATTGAGCTTAACACTTCTGCCGTAATACCTTCTTCATCAACTGCTAACATATGCTTTTTTATTTTTGCTAAAGTTAAAGGATCTATCCCTTTCGGGGCATATTCTATTTCATTTCCCTTTACGCCTCTTTGAGACCATAAATGTTCAATTTGTTCTATAGATAATTGATTAGTTTTTTTTAACTGCACAATCTTTTTTTGGTAACTTTCCAAACTCGCTTTAAATCGATCAAACATAAGTGGCTTCACGATATAATCTGTTACTCCGCCTCGTAGAGCGTGCCTCACTACATCTGTTTCCGATGCAGCTGTAATCATAATAATATCTGTATCATGCAAATTATTCCTAATATATGTGACAAGTTCGGTTCCTTGCATATCAGGTAAGTACACGTCTAATAAAACGAGTTGTGGCTTCACAAACTCTAGCCATTCTTTCGCTTGTTCTCCAGTCGTTGCTGTTCCAATTACTTTAAATCCCTCAATCTTTTCAGTAAAACGACGATGAATGTCCGCAATTCGAATATCATCTTCTACAATCAATACTTCAATCTCCTCACCCATTACAATTCGCCTCTCTCTTTTGGTAATGCAATAATAAATAATGCACCACCTAAATCCCCTTTTTCGATTGCAATACTCCCATTTAAATCTTCTACTAACTCTTTCACTTTTGCTAATCCATATCCTCGTTTCCCGCCTTCTTTCGTCGAGAAGCCTTTATAAAATATGCTAGTAATGACTTCATCATGAATCCCTTGTCCTGAATCTTCCACTTCAATTACTATCTCTTCTCCAATATCAGTTACAAACATCCTTACCTTCTTATCATTCTCTTCATTTCTTTCAATTGCTTCAAATGCATTCGTAATTAAATTTCCTAAAATAGAAACGACGTAATTACTCTCAATATGCGGGCTTAATTTATCTAAGCTACTTTCTCGATCTAGCATAAAATCAATCTTTAACTCTCGCGCTCTATTATAGAATCCAATTAAAATTCCACCTAACCATGGATTTTGAATTCGCTTCATAATAAATTGAACAAAATCTTGATATACCGCTGTTTCCTTATGAATAAGCTCTAAAGCATCTTCATATGATTCTAACTGGATAAGACCTGAAAGCGTATACAACAAATTATTATATTCATGCGTTTGCGCTCGTAATGCCTCTGTATATTGCTTCGTCTGAGATAACTCTGCTGTTAACTGATCCATTTCAGATTTCAAACGTAAGCTCGATACAACGCCAGTTACTTTATTCTTTACTTTAATAGGTAGACGGTTCGCAATAACAGCCTGCCCTTTTATATTTAATTGACGATCAAACTGTTCTTCACCAGTTTGAAGTACATCTAGTATCGTTGAATTAGGAATTACATTTAAAATAAATTCTCCAATAATATTACGCTGTTCATCTAACGAAAGAATATCATAAGCCGCTTGATTGACTAAACTAATCATGCCATTGTAATCAATGACAATAATCCCTTCACGTACAGATTGAATTACTGTACTATGCTCTTCATATAAAGATGAAATTTCTTCTGGCTCCATCCCAAACATCATTCTTTTTATACTTCCGGCTAAATATATAGAACCAATTATCCCGATTAAAAGACCTATTACTGTAATCCAAAATACACGCTTTCCATATACTTCTACCGCTCCATGAATATCATCCATTGAAAATCCAACAGACACCACGCCTATAATTTCATTTTCCTGATTACGGATTGGAACTTTGCCGCGTAATGAAGGACCTAATGATCCAGTTGCTTTCGAAATATAAGATTTTCCTTCTACTAGAACTCCTTTATTATCTCCACCAACCATTGCTTCTCCTATTTTATCTCGCTTAGGATGTGCATATCGAATCCCCTCTTTGTTTCCAACTACAATAAAATCAGCATCTGTATCAATTCGAATTTTTTCTGCAATTGGCTGAATGATAGAAGCTGGGTTTTCTTTTTGAAAAGCTTCCGTTATTTCAGGTATAGCAGCAACTGTTTTCGCAACATGCAAAGCCCGTTTCCCAATTTGCTCTTCTACCGTTTCAGACAATATGTAATAAAATAAATAACTTGTTAATAGAAGTACGACTAGAATAAGTGTACTAATTGTTATTGTGATTCTCGGTTGTAGTTTTAACTTTTTAAATTTCAAAACCATTCCCCTAACATAATTAAAGATAGAATTTAATGAATTTACAGTCTTTTGCGATTACAACTAATCATAACACGGTTACTCTATATTTCTTTATTTTTATCTTCACAAAAAAAGAAACGAAGTACAATTACTACCTCGTTTCTTAACATTTTTTATTACACTTTAAATTTCCCAATCATCTCTTGTAATTCTTCTGCCATTTGCGATAAATGAACTGCTGCTGCATTGATTTCATCTACCGAAGCTAATTGTTCTTCTGAAGAACCAGCAATATTTTGAACGCTTGCTGCATTTTCTTCAATTGTAGCTGCAATTTCATTAATAGATGCACTAACTTGTTTTGCATCTACTGTCATTTGTTCCGCTACTTCTACCATACTATCAATTTGTACAACTGTATCATCTGTAGACTTCAATATTTCAGCGAAGCTTTGCTTCGTTTCATTTGCAACTACAAGTCCTGATTGTACTTCTGTTCCAACTTGCTTCATAGAGCTTACTGTTTCTTTTATGTCAAATTGTATCTCTTTTACTAGTTTTCCAATTTCCGTAGAAGACTGTCCTGATTGTTCTGCTAACTTTCGCACTTCATCTGCTACAATTGCAAATCCTCTTCCTTGTTCTCCAGCTCTCGCAGCCTCAATTGCAGCATTTAATGCTAATAAATTTGTCTGCTCTGCAATATGTTGAATTACCTCAAGGATTGCTCCAATTTGTTTCGACTTATCATCTAGCAAAACAATAACTTTATCTGATTGTGAAACAGACTCATGGATTAATTGCATTTGATTCACCGTTTGTTCAACTAACTTCCCACCATCTTCAGCCTTTTTCTTCGTATACATAGATGCTGTGGATACTAATGAAGAACTGTCTGCCACACGTTGAATTCCTTCTGTAACTTCTTCTAATAATGTTGCGCCTTCTTCGACTTCTTTCGTTTGTATTTCCGCTCCACTCGACACTTGCTCTATCGCTTGTGTAATTTGTTCCGTTGCTTCACTCGTCTGCTTCATACTAGCTGTTAATTCTTCTGAAGATGCCGCTACATGACCTGCTGAAGTATTTATATTGGAAATGACATTCTGTAATGATGCTGCCATCTCGTTAAAGCTTTCTCCTAACTGTCCAATTTCATCTTTAGAATGAACTGTAATGGATTCTGTTAAATCGCCTTCACTAATCTTTTTCGACGATATAACAAGTTGTTTTAACGGATTAATAATAGAAGCAATTATGAAGTAAATTAAAATCCCGCCAATTATTAATGAAATACCAATAACAGTTATCGTTTTATAGAAAATAGGTTCAGCAGCTTCAATAATTTCTTTTGCAGGCATAATTCCTGCTATTTTCCATCCAGTTATCTTATTTGTTTTAAAAGTGATATGACGATCTTCACCATCTAATCTGAAATTAAAATCACCTGTTTCTTGTTTGTACAACTCTTTTTCAAGTTTCTCTTCTACCTTATCACCTGGCTTCATCGTTGGATGTGCTACCACATTTTTATCTTGATCAAAAATTGCTACATATCCACTTTTACCGATATTAACCATCTTTGAAGTGTTTACGATATCATTAATAATTAAATCAATACCAAGAACACCGCTCTTATCCTCATTTTGTTTTGCTATTGTAATAACAATATTTCCTGTCGTTTTTGATTTATATGGAGCTGTAATAATTACTTCTCCACTTTTTTTCACTGCCTCTTTATACCAATCTCTTTCTGTAGGATTATATCCTTCTGGCATTTGAATAGACGGTGATTGAATAAACTGCCCATTGCTGGATCCAGTATAGATGGCTTCCAGTTCTGGATGTAACTTATTATATTCTTCTAGTTTATTTTGGATATTTTGTATTTGATCCGTTTGGTAACTTGATTGTGTAAATAGTTTCGTAAAATAAACTGCATCTACTTTTTTACTATCCAATTCTTTATTAATTACATTATCCAAAATTTTTATATTGTCTTTCGCCGATTGTGAAATCGTCTCATTAAAGTTTGTCTTCGCTTGCTGATAAGACGTCCAACCAATTACAATACTTGGAAGAATCAAAATGATAACAAATGACACAAGTAACTTTGCTTTTAAACTACTACTCCTTAATTTCCCTTGAAACATATTTCTACCCCTCCATACCGTTTTAAATGTAATTGTTTTACATTTAATTTCTTTATATAAATCATACGATTCAAATGTATCAACTCTTTCTCTATTGAAGAGTTGATACATACCTTTTTCATTCTATATAAATTAAATAATTAAAACAATATATAAAAATGTATATTATTCGAAATATTATAATTCACAGAAGAACCTCTAGTATCTCACTTACTAGAGGTTCCTACCGCTTTACTATTCTTTATCTTTTTCTACTTCTTTTTTCGCATCTTCTACTACAGATACAACAGGTTTATCGTTTGATAATTGTTGTACTGCTCCTTTTCCAGCAAATCCTTCTAATAACTCTTTTAAATCAATGCCAGAAGAAGCTTTTAATGTTTCTTGCATCGTTGCCATTAAATCAGTCGCATAACCTGCAACTTTTCCGGCACCGCTATTTTTACCACCGCCACCTGTATCGACAACTGTAATTTTATCAATGTTGCTAAGTGGGCTTGCAACTTCCTTCGCATAACTTGGAAGCATGTTAAGAACCATATCCATAATCGCCGCTTGGCCATATAACTCAAATGCCTCTGCAATTTTTTGTTTCGCTTCCGCTTCTGCTAAACCTTTTAATCTGATAACATCTGCTTCCGCTGTACCTTGTGCTTTTTGTACTTCTGCTTTTGCTTGACCTTGCGCTTTTTCGATTTCCGCCTTCGCTAAACCTTCTACACGAACTTCTTCTGCACGTGCTCTTGCTTCCGCTTCAATTTTATATTGATCTGCATCTGCTTTTTTCATTTGTTTTACTTTTTCCGCTTCTGCTGATTGTTCAACAGCATAGCGATCTGCATCTGCCTTTTTCTTTACTTCTGCATCATATTGCTTTTCACGACGCGCAATCTCTTTTTCTTCTAATTCAATTTGCTTTTCACGCTCAATGATTTTAACGCGCATTTGCTCTTCTGTAACACCTTGTTGCGCTTTTGCTTGTTGTAATTCATAGGAAAGATCTGCATCTGCGCGAGCTTGTTCTTGGTCTCTCTTATAAGATTGTACTTTTAACTCTTTATGTTTTTCAGCTTCAGCGATTTGTGCATCACGTTGATACTCAGCTTCTTTCGCTTCTTTCTCAGCACGAGCTTTTTCAATTCGCGCCTCTTTTTCACGCTCTGCATTTGCAACTGTTGCATCACGCTTAACCATCGCAATTTGTGGCTGACCAAGTGCATCTAAGTAACCGTTCTTATCCATGATTTCTTTAATTGTAAAGGAAACGATGCGAAGTCCCATCTTCTTTAAATCTGTAGAAGCTACTTCATGTACCTTTTGAGCAAATTGCTCTCTATTACTATAGGCATCTTCTACTGTCATAGAAGATAAAATAGCACGTAGATGCCCTTCTAAAACTTCTTTTGCTTCTATTTTCAACTCTTCTGTTTCTTTTCCTAAATATTGTTCAGCTGCTGTAGAAACTTCTTCAATGGTAGACCCTACTTTAATAATAGAAACACCATTTACTGTAATCGGTACACCTTGTTTCGTATACGTATCACGTGTTCCCACTTCTAATTTGTAGTTTAATAGACTTAAAGGCTCTGCTCTTTGCATAATCGGAACTACGAAAGTACCGCCGCCACGAATAATCTTAATCTTCTTTCCATCATCAGTGGTAACTACATTTTTCCCGCCACCAAGCCAGTTTCCAGTAACAATTAATGCTTCATCTGGTCCAACTGTTCGATACTTTGTAATGAATACTAAAATGAGTAGAATTAAAATTGCGAGTAATACTCCACCGATAATTAATGGAATCGTCATGTAAATTCCCCCTTATAATTTTGGTTTCTTTAAAGAATAAGCAATGTTCTGTACAAGCAGAACACCATCTTGAACTCCCTCGATAATAACTTCAGTTCCTTGTGAAATATCTTTCTTTCCAACTGTTTTAGCTAGGATTGCATTGTTTCCAAATTGGGAGGAAATTAATACTTCACCAAACCCTTCTGTAGGAATAGTCGTAATGACCTCTCCCTTACAACCAATAAATTCATCCATACGCTGCACAGTGTTTTGTTCTGCTTCTGCAATCGGCTTTAAAATTAATATTTTCATTATGAAAACACCAATAAAGGATATAGCAAATGCAGACCCGAAAATAAGAATGCTATTAAAGGAAAATAAATATTCTCCTATATAACTAAGTCCACATAACATGGCGAAAAAACTAAGTAATAAAGTAACAACGGATACAGATCCGCCTCCAAAACTAAATATGGATTCAAATATATCTCCAAAAAAGATATAAATAACAGTGAGTATAGTAGCAATAATAAATCCGTATAAATAAATTGTTTCAAGTGGATAACCAAACAAAGCCATTTCTTATCCCCCTCTCTTAAACAATCCCTTTTTTGTTATGTGTATGCCCCACCTCTTTCAAAGATTATAGTTCTTAATTTTCAGTTATTTACCCTTTAAAGAAAAGCCTGTAAGACAGGCCCCTAAAAAAGAACAGGAGAAACCTATTGTGACAGGCTCCTCCTAGTAAATAACCGATATATTATATATCTATATAATATACTATTTTCCACAAAAAGTAAAGTTAAACATACATTGGAAAAGCACTTATTTTACTGATAATTCGTACGTTCCATCGCCATTATCATATTTATATACATACAAATAATACTTACCTGGTTTTGCATTAAATTTTGCCTCTATATGCTTCCCATTAGCTTGACCGTAAGCGGCATAATTTTGCATATCTGATTCATGGTGAAGCACCCATGTCATCCCGATTCCATACTCATTTAAAACGGAAATATCGATATTTTTCGTTGATGCTACATTAAATGTATAAACATCAGTGTGATCTCCGCCGATAAGGCTACCTTTTATAGTAGTGTTTAGCCCGATACGATTTGCTTCCTCTGGACGATTATTTGGTTCTAATTCTGTTAAACTTCCATCTTTAATCGTAACAGTGGTTTCGTTTCTGCTCTCTTTACCTTTATCATCTTTTACTCTTAACGCTACTTTATAAATTCCTTCTCTTTCATATGCATGTATTGGATTAACTTCTGCACTTGTGCTGCCATCTCCAAATTCCCATAAATAAGAAACAATTTTTCCATCTTCATCATTTGAGCCATCACTTTTAAATTGAATTCCTTCTTTTACAAGCCCATTATAAGGTCCATTTATATTAACCGTTGGAGCTTTATTTTCTCCATCATCTTTTGCGATACCGTGGAAGACTACATCATATTCAAATTCATTTGAACTATTCACACGATAATTGACGAAGTATGCTGTAACAGTTTTGTAGCCACTCCATTCTTTTTGCGCTAGTTGTTCTAGTGCTTCATTTACTCGTTTACTCATTTCGTTCCAATCTTCAGATTCACCTTTTGTTACACTACCTGTAAATGTGCCTTCTAATGTAAATGTATTAAAGAATTGGGAGCTATGTTTTGTCATTTTTGCCTCTTTCATTGGCAACGTATCACTAATTTCTTTCTCTACTGCTGTTAACGATTTTGGTGCATGTTCAGCTAAATAATCATCTGCTACTTCCGGTACATTATATTTATCTTGATTATCAATTAGCTGTTGCATATACTCTTGATACTCTTTATTTAGTTTAGAATCTTTACTTAAATTCTCACGATAGGCATCATAATTTTTCACGTCATTTGCACGAATTAAATCTTGAATTTTATCAAATGTTTCAAATTGATGTGTATATAAATAAGATTGCAATGCGAACGAGTAATTATAGAAATCCCAAGAACCATATTTAGCAAATAATGTGCGCTCTGCTGTATAACGACTTGCAGGATCAGATGATAATCCACTAATGATGCTCTTTCTCGGTACTACATTATTTGTACGAGTAGATCCTGCGAAAAATTCTGCATTTCCTTCTTGGAACCAAGTTAATCTCTCATTTTGATACATATCTCCTCTTCCAAATAAACCTGGCACTTCAAATCTCCCTTGAAGATAATGAGTAAACTCATGACGGAATAACTCTTCTAAACTATAAATACTTTGTTCTGGCGTACGCTCATATGTAAAGAATGTACCTGTTTCTTCTATATAAATGCCACCGTTGTTTGTTTCATATCCATACAGTTGTCTGTTTAACTGATATTCGTCTGGAGTATTATAGATTACTATCGTTAATACGTCGTCTGCATTACCTGGCTCTAATGCTTTGTCATTCCCAATTACACGATGATACTGTGCTTTTACTTCCTTTGCAGCCCAGTATAGTCTCTTAATTTTTTCTTCTGATACTTTATCTCCTGTTTTAAATACGATAGATCCATCGTCGAATGTATACGTTTTTGGTAAGTACTGTTCTTTTCCTTCTTTACGTATCGTCTCTAAATCTACAGTATTACCGCTATAATCTTTTCCGTTATAATTTGTTGTAATTTGTTCTACTGCAACAAAATACGGCTCACTTAAACGCGGATACATATGCATTGCTTGTGTAACAACCTCTAAACCTTTATTTGGATTACTATGAAACTTCCCTAAACGACTAGCAAAATAAATTCCATTATTAACGAGCCACTTATTTTCTGGTGTTACTTCATTTAAAAGAGCAATACGATTTATTTCATTAATAAATCCATCTATTTTCCCGTACCACATTGTATCTTTTGCTTCTTTACGAGTTTCAAATAAATAAGATTGCATATCATAATCAATACCTTGCATCATATCGTATACAGCTTGTCCTTTCATACGATCGTCTACATACGTATGAAGATTATCATTGTATTGTTTTAAAATATTCGATGCGTATTGAACCGCTTCCACATCACTTGAAGCATTACTAATTAATTTACCGTATGCAGATACGACTGCATCTTGCTCATATGTACCAAGCTTAAAGTTTGGATTGGTTGCAATTGCTTTTAAAGCAGGTAAACATTTATCCTGGAAGCTTCTCTCATTTAAATCACTTAATTCATTATTGTAAAATGCGAGATAAAAAGCTGAACGTAACACTTCTGTAAACGTTTGAATTCCTTTTGAATCATCTTTCGTAAACGTACTACCTCGGTGAGCTAATTCATCTATAACCGCTTGCATTTTCCCTTTGTCTTTATAAAAAGCCTTTGCATCTTCATTGAACTGAAATAAGTCTGTAATTTGATTCCATTTAATACTTCCTAGCGTTTCAACCAATTCTTGATTATTCATTTTGTTTAAATCAGCCATTGAATAGCTTTCTTTAATTTGCTTTACTTCTGAGCTCTTCATAATAGATGCTGGTCGCTGTGAAAAGTCTCCTACTTTTAAACGTTCTTGAAACGATAATGTTTCCTCTGCTTTAGAAACATGTCCAATCTCATCTACTGGTTTTTCAATCCCAACTGGTTTCGAATGCAATACATTGTATGGCACCTTTTCTTCTGCTGATACATTCGTTTGAATTGCTCCTAACGATAGCGCCATTGTACTAATACTAAGCACCACTTTATTAATCTTTGATTTCTTGTTCATATCATTACCCCCTATTTATATATTCCCTTGAAGAATTTAACATAAAATCTAGATACAACAATATAAAATGCAATATTTCATATTATTTCTTTCTATATTTTGTACATATCGTGAACAGGCTTACCTTTATCTAACCTCCAATAATTATGAATCCATAGCGATTAAACTGTCCTTTTACACAAGGTAAAAATCGAATTTTTTGACAATTAACCTTTTAATTGTTATGGTTAATATAATTGTTAACTTTATTAAACAAGGGTGGGATTCTATGATAAAAAAAGAAAACAGTGTATTTTATATCTCCATCTTGCTAACAACATTATTCATCATATGGGGAATTACCCCGGCAAGTTGGATACAAGGCTATGATTTGCAAAGTGTTACATCTTCCTTAAACTCATTTATCCTCAATAAATTTGGATGGTTTTACTCTCTACTTATGACCGCAATGATTATTTTAGCCACTTATTTAGCATTTTCTAAGTACGGTTCTATTCGTCTTGGTAAAGATGGAGAAAAACCACAGTATAGTTATCCATCTTGGCTATCCATGTTGTTTGGAGCAGGAATGGGAATTGGACTGCTCTTTTATGGAATCACTGAACCGATTTCACATTTTACAGATCCATTAACAGGAAAAGCAGGTACAGAGGAAAGCGCCAAACTCGCTATGCAATATTCATTTTTCCACTGGGGACTCTTTCCGTGGTCACTATACGCGATGGTTGCTTTAACAATTGCATATTTCACATTCCGCAAACAAAAAGGTAGCACAATTGGAGCTACAGTTACTCCATTATTTAATCGATCGAAAAATTCTCCTATCGGAAAAACAGTCGATATTTTGGCTGTTTTAGCCACAGTATTCGGTATTGTGCCATCTGTTGGGATTGGTGCTCAACAAATCGCCGGAGGATTAAGCTATTTATTCCCTTCTATTCATAACACTGTACTTACACAACTCGTACTTATCGCCATCTTCGCTGTTTTATATTTAACAAGTGCACAAACAGGCTTAGATCGTGGGATTAAATATTTGAGTAACTTAAATTTCTCTCTTGCAGGTATTTTACTCGTCTCCTTTTTACTTTTAGGACCAACTGTATTTATTATGAAATATTTCACATCTACACTCGGTTCTTATATCGGAGCTTTACCTAGTATGGGATTAAATTTAGGAGCATTTAATGAAAAATCTTCTTCTTGGATTGAAAACTGGACTATTTTCTATTGGGGATGGTGGATCTCTTGGTCTCCATTCGTCGGTACATTCATCGCTCGTATTTCTAAAGGGCGCACAATAAAAGAATTTATTATTGGAGTTGTATTAGTCCCAACTCTTATCTGTACATTTTGGTTTGCAGTATTTGGCGGTACCGCTATCCATATGGAAATGTTCCAATCGCTTGGTATAGCTGACGAAATCGCAAAAAATGGTACAGAGATTGGATTATTTGCTGTTATTTCACACCTACCGTTCTCTACATTTTTAACAATTATCGGGTTAATTTTAGTAGCCACATTTTTCGTTACTTCTGCTGACTCAGCAACATTTGTTGTTTCAATGCAAACGAGTAACGGAAGCTTATCACCGAAAAATAGTTTAAAACTTATATGGGGATTAACAATCGCGATAATTGCTGCTATTTTATTACAAGCTGGAGGATTAAATGCGCTGCAAATAGCAGCTATAATTGCTGCGCTACCATTTTCTATCGTAGTCGTTCTTATGGTCATTTCGCTCTTTAAGGAGCTTCGAAAAGAAGATGTTAATTTACAAGCAAAAGAAGTTCCGCAAAAAATAAAGAAGGTTATGTAACGATTAGCACCTCTCCTAAAGAAGAATTCGGTCCTCTGATTAGTCCTGAATCCATTATTACTGAGGGCTGCAAAATAAATTAAATAAAACCCATTCGTATGAAATATAATTTTCATACGAATGGGTTTTTACTCTATTATATAGTGTTGTAAACATGCTTTCTTCTTAACACCTTATATAACTGTTTTATAGTATAATAAGATTAAGCGTTTTTATTTCTTAAATAATCTCTTTCTAAATACAAACATACTCAGTGCTGAAAGAACTAATGCTACACCCGAAAGTAACGTTGATGTATTCGCTTGTCCACCTGTTGCTCCTAGCGATTTCTTACTTTCTTCTTTATTAACAACTGGTTTATTTTCTTTCATGCTTTGATTCTCTACTACTTTTTCTTTCACAACTTGATTATTCACGCTTTGTTCTTGAACTGGTGCCGATTGATTGATTTCTTCTTTCGATTCTTCAACTTCTTTTGTTGGCTCTTTTTCTTCTTCTTTCGATTCTTCAATTTCTTTTGTTGGTTCTTTCACTTCTTCTTTTGGTTCTTCAACTTCTTTTGTTGGTTCTTTTACTTCTTCTTTTGATTCTTCAACTTCTTTTGTTGGCTCTTTTTCTTCTTCTTTCGATTCTTCAATTTCTTTTGTTGGTTCTTTCACTTCTTCTTTTGGTTCTTCAACTTCTTTTGCTGGTTCTTTTGGCTCTTCTTTTGATTCTTCAGCTTCTTTTGCTGGTTCTTTTGGCTCTTCTTTTGATTCTTCAACTTCTTTTGCTGGTTCTTTTTCTTCTTCTTTTTCAACTATATTCTGGATTACTGTTCCGTTAAAACTTATACTAATTTCATCCGAATCTAAATCAAATTTATACACCTTTTCACCTGGAGTACTCCATTTTATTACTCGGTTATTAAATGTTCCACCCTCACTTGTCAGTTTAATATTCTCAATAATTTCTCCTTCTAAATCATATACAGGAACTTGAATTTCTTCATTTACTTTTGCTTCATCTAAAAAGATTTTCTGTCTTCCGGCATCAATTGAAAACCATTGGCCTAATTGTATTAACGGCCTTACATCACGAATCTCATTTCCAGCTAATTTTAAACTGAGTAGGTCTAACATTGGGCTAAGAACTGAAACATCTTTAATTTGATTATCAGCAAGATTTAACCACTGTAAACTTTTTAATGAAGATAGTGGTGTTATATCTTCAATCTGATTATGAGATACATTCACATCGTTCAACTTTTCTAAGTTTGAGATAAATTCAATATTCTTCAAACCTACTCTTTCTAAAGTAAGTTTTTCTAAGTTCATCATATATTCTAAACCTGTTATATCTTTTATATTTTCCCCTTTTTCTTTAAGTATCTCTAATTTTTTAATCTGCAATAAATCTTCTTTTGTGATAGGAGCGTTTAAATTCTCTCTACCTAAATTCTCTTTATTAATATGTTGTTGTAAAGTTTTATCAAGAATTATATTTTCCTTTTGTTCATCATTTCCTTTTATTTCATCTAACCTTTCAACAACATTTTGAATTACTGTTCCATTAAACTTAATACGATTCTCTTCTGGTTTTATATCCAACAGAAATTCGTATGTTTTTTCACCAGTAGTACTCCATTTAACAGAACCATTATTAACTACCCCATCTCCATTCTTTAATTGAACAGTATCGAGTGGCTCTCCTTGTAAATTATAGATAGGTATTTTAACTTCCTTATCTTTTTCTACATCATCTAAAAAGATTTTTTGTCTTTGAATATCAATGTACATTCTTTTCCCTAACTCTTGAACCGGTCTAACATCACGAATTTCATTTGACCCTAGCTTTAAATCGTATAAACCTGTTAAGTGGCTAAGTGGCGTTATGTCTGAGATATAGTTTTCTTCTAAATTAAGTGATTGTACGGTAGACAATCTTGATACAGGTTCGATGTTTTCTAATTCATTTTTAGAAAGATCTAACTCTACTAACTTTTTCATTGGTGTAATATGTTCAATATTAGTCAGTCCATTGTTGCTTAAAGATAAACTCTTCACATTCTTCAATTGCTCAATCCCAGCAAGATTAGCATTACTAATTTGATTATTTGCTACAGTCAAAGTCTTTAAAGTTGTTACTGTAAATAATGGTTTAATATCTTTTATATAATTACTATTTAAATCTAGCATTTTGATCTTCTTCATTCGACTCAATGGGCTTAAATCCGAGATTTTATTGTTTCTCAAGCTTAAACTTTCGATATGTTCTAACTCAGCCAAAGGTCCAATATCATTAAGTTCACCATAAGTTATACTTAATGATTTCAATTGTCTCAAACTCGAGATAAATTGTATATTTTCTAACTTAACTTCTTCCAATGTTAAGCTTTCTAAGTTCGTCATATATTCTAAACCAGTTACGTCTTGTATTCCTTTACTTTTCGCTTCAACGACTATTAAAGATTTAACTTTTAATAAATCTTCCTTAGTTATTGGCGTATTTAGATTCTCTCTATTTAAATTATACTTATTAATATGCCTTTGTAATTGCTTATCTAATATTACATTTCCGTCTTCATCCTGTTGATCCTCTTTATTTTCCTTTTGCTTTTCTGGAACATTATTTTCTAAATTTAAAGCATTTACTTCAAACTGCACTTGATATTTATTATCATAGGCCATTGTCGGAATATAAATATGCATTTGCATATTATATCTTTTTCCTAATTCTCCTACTTCAAACTGAATCACTTTCGTTCCGTTTTTCTTTTTATCTTCTGATATTACTTTTACATCATGAAACACACCAGGAGTATGAACATCTTCTGTTTTCAAGTATTTGAAGAAATCACTATCACTTAACGTTGCCGTTACCATTTTCTTTCCATTCTCAATCGTTAACTTAGGATCCTTTATATAAACAGCTGCCATAGACTCCTCATTCGTTTTATCTTTATATGCTTTCATAACAGCATCATATGTACCATCTTCTAAAGCATAGCCCTTTTTATTAGCCTCAATTGCTACTGCCGCTAAAGCAGGCGTTGAATACGTGGCAAATGGAAGTGATAACGCCGCAGCGATAATCATCGCATTTATATGTTTTCTTTTATTTTTTTTCAACTTTACATCTCCTCCAAAATATATAAATCTAAATGTAATCATACCTCGAATAAATGACAATGATTTTCATTATCATTGTCAACTAAAAAAATAAACAGTTAACAAAAAAATAACCCCTTTTTAAGGGGGTTATGCCATTTTTTCTCCGGTTTCTTCTTTAAAAAAGCTCTTCATCGCATGGAATACGTCTGCTTTTTGCTTTAAAATATAATATCTAAAATTCTCATCTTTAATATTTTTATAGGCTGACATGAGGGTACTATGGCGGTTGTACTGGTTCACTTCCCCATATCCAAACATATTACACTTCTTCATTAACTCTTCGACAAGCTTTACACATCTAGCATTATCTGATGTTAAATTATCACCGTCTGAAAAATGGAATGGATAAATATTATAGCGGTCTGGTGAGTATTTATTATCAATTAGCTCGAGTGCTTTTTTATATACAGAAGAACATATCGTTCCGCCACTTTCTCCTTTTGAGAAAAACTCTTCCTCTGGAACTACTTTTGCCTCCGTATGATGGGCAATAAACTCAATATCTACTGTTTCATACTTCGTTCGTAGAAATCGCGTCATCCAGAAAAAGAAGCTACGTGCCATATATTTCTCCCATATTCCCATCGATCCACTCGTATCCATCATCGCTAATACAACAGCTTTTGAATCTGGCTTTAATACTTCATTCCAAGTACGGAACTTTAAATCTTCTTGGTGAATCGGATGAAAAGAGGCTTTACCACGCATCGCATTTCGTTTATATGCGGATATCATCGTTCGTTTCTTATCGATATTTCCCCATAATCCAGTCTTTCTAATGTCATTAAATTCAACATGTTCAATCCGGTTTTCATCTATTTCTTTTCTCTTTAAATTAGGCAGCTCTAACTCTTTGAAAAATGCTTGCTCTAATTCTAAAATAGAGACTTCAGCTTCATAATAATCTTCTCCAGCCGCGTCCCCTGCTCCTTGCCCTTTTCCTGGTCCTTTTTGCTTTTGACCACCTGATCCATCTCTCGCAACGACATCACCAACTTTGCTGTCACCATTTCCTTGCCCAACGTGTTTGTTTTTATCATAATTGTACCTAATCTTATATTCATCTAAAGAACGAATCGGTATTTTTACAACATCCTTACCATTAGACATAACTATGCTTTCTTCTGTTACAAGATCGGGTAAATTATTCTTAATTGCCTCTTGTACTTTTTCTTGATGGCGTTGTTGGTCGTCATATCCTTTGCGATGGAGGGACCAGTTTTCCTGTGAAATCGTATAATTTGGTTGGTTTTCTTCACCCATTTCTTTCCCTCCTTACTGTAATTGTCTTCCCTTATGAACAGTAAGCTAGAAATTTTGTTTTATACTGTGCAAGCTAGAATGAAAGATAACTGCCCATCGAAATTCATCCCATAAACATATATAACGTTTTTCATATAATACTCCGAGCATCCTAAACAAAATTTTGCCACTCACATACTAGAAAGAAATATTCAGCCGTTGATAAGAAAGAAACACAATGCATAGTTGCACACATTTACACTTTGCAACATATTGTATTGTGTTGGCTTTTTTCGTATGAATGGTTGGTTACTCTATCATATGCATATTGTAAAAATAATTGACAATAAATTCATGAAATTGTATCTTAATTTATTACATTTGGACAAGGTATGACACTTTACACATATAAATGGATAATAAAACGCTGTCCCGCAAAATACAAGAGACAGCGTTTTGTTATCAAACTATCGGTTTAGCAGACTACCTACATAGCGTAATAATTCATTCGCAGATGAAGAATTATAGCCGTGCTCATCAATTAAGCGTGCAACAACATCATTGATTTTCTTAAGCTGATTTTCGTCTGGCGTTTTCGTTGATGTTGTAATTTTCACTATATCTTTTAAATCAGCAAATAGTTTTTTCTGAATCGCTTCGCGAAGACGCTCATGTGAATTATAATCAAAGCGTTTTCCTTTACGCGCATAAGCAGAAATGCGAATTAAAATTTCTTCACGGAATGCTTTCTTAGCATTTTCTGAAATTCCAATTTGCTCCTCAATTGAGCGCATTAGCTTTTCATCTGGACTCATTTCTTCACCTGTTAATGGATCACGTAATTTCGATTTATTGCAATATGCTTCAACGTTATCTAAGTAATTATCCATAAGTGTCTTCGCTGATTCTTCATATGAATACACGAATGCTTTTTGTACTTCTTTCTTCGCAATTTCATCATATTCTTTTCTCGCTAATGAGATGAAATTCATATAACGCTCTCGATCTTCATTACTAATTGACGGATGCTGATCCAACCCGTCTTTGAGCGATCTAAGTACATCTAATGCGTTAATAGATGGTACCTCTTTTCGAATAATTGTAGAGGAAATTCGGTTAATAACATAACGAGGGTCAATACCTCTCATACCTTCATCTTGATATTCACGTTGCAGCTCCTCTACATCAATCGCATTATAACCTTCTACCGTTTCTCCATCATATAAACGCATCTTTTTAATTAAATCAATATCTGGACGCTTCGGATCTTTTAAACGAGTTAAAATCGTAAACATTGCTGCAACGCGAAGTGTGTGCGGTGCAATATGCACATTGGATACATCACTTTCACGAATCATTTTTTCATAAATATGTTCTTCTTCACTCACTCGTAAATTGTATGGAACTGGCATTACAATAATTCTTGAGTGCAATGCTTCATTTTTCTTGTTTGCTATGAAGGAACGATACTCCGTTTCATTCGTATGCGCTACAATTAATTCATCTGCTGAAATAAGCGCAAATCTTCCCGCTTTGAAATTCCCTTCTTGCGTAAGCGATAATAAATGCCATAAAAACTTCTCGTCGCATTTTAGCATCTCTTGGAATTCCATCATCCCACGGTTTGCCTTATTCAATTCTCCATCGAAGCGATACGCTCGTGGATCTGATTCTGAACCATATTCTGCGATTGTTGAAAAGTCCAGACTACCTGTTAAATCGGCGATATCTTGTGATTTAGGATCAGACGGGCTAAATGTACCAATCCCTGTACGGCGATCTTCCGAGAAGAAAATACGCTCTACAACTACATCCTCAATCCTTGAACCATATTCTTGCTCTAGACGCATTACGTTTAGTGGCGATAAATTCCCTTCAATTCTAACTCCATACTCACCAAAGAAATCATCCCGTAAATGATGCGGAATTAAATGCAGTGGATCTTCATGCATTGGGCAGCCTTTAATTGCAAAAATTGCGCCTCGATCTGTTCGTGAATATGTTTCTAATCCTCGTTTCAGCATCGTAACTAATGTTGATTTCCCGCCACTAACAGGACCCATTAATAATAAAATACGTTTTCTAACATCTAATCGTTTTGCAGATGGATGAAAATATTCCTCCACAAGACGTTCTAAAGCATCCTCTAATCCAAATAGCTGATTACTAAAGAAGTTATACTTTCTTCTACCATCTACTTCTTCGATTCCAGCATCTTTTATCATATTGTAAATGCGAGAGTGTGCTGTTTGAGCCACCCATGGTCTTTCCTTCACAAGCTCTAAATACTCCGCAAACGTACCTTCCCATTGTAACCGTTCTTCTGCTGCTCGATGCTGTTCAATCTTTTTTAGAATATCCATTATAGCTCCTCCCCCATCTCCTTGTTCAATCGGATTATTATAAAAGGTATGCTAGGATGTCCTTAAACATTCTTTAAATCAAAATGAAATATACAGTAGTGCTATAAAATTCTCTCCAAAATTCAAAGAAAATTCTGTATAATATAGGTATTAAAGTTTTTACACCTCTATTCATTTTAAATAAATTCTTTTCTTCCAAGAACCTTACATACATTTTGATTCATATTTAAGATTCGTAAACTGAAAAATAGGAGGGATATTAGTATGAAATTATTATTAATTTTAGGTGTATCACTCACATTTCTTACAGCTATTTTCACATCTGGTTACAATGATAAACCCGGTACACAAAAAAAGTGATGTGCTTCTTAGCACATCACTTTTTTTATCAATCATTTATAATACACATTTTCCACATCATATTTTGATAAAGGTCGGCTATAATAATAACCTTGCACAAACTTCACATTCTTTTCCTTCAAAAATTGTATTTGTTCCGCTTTTTCTACACCTTCTGCAATTACATTCAATTCCAAAGTATGAGCTAAATGAATAATTGCAGCTGTAATATTCGTATCACGTTCATCCACATGTATACCTTCCATAAAAGAACGATCGATTTTCAACGTATCAATTGGATACGTTTTTAAATAACTTAAAGATGAATATCCCGTCCCAAAATCATCTAAATGAATCTTTAAATTTTGTTCTTTTAATTGTAGCAATACCCTTTTCGATATGTCTTTATGCATAAGGGCTCCTTCTGTAACCTCTATCGCTAATAGATGAGCTGGTACATTGTACTTATGTAACGCCCGTGTAATCATCTCTATTAATGTAATCGAGCGAAAGTGCCTGGCTGAAATATTAACTGCAATCGGGACAACTTCATATCCTTTATTTAACCATTCACGTATTTGCCGACACACTTCATTTACTACCCATTCATCAAGCTTAATAATAAATCCTGTTCTTTCTGCTAGCGGAATAAATTGATTGGGAGAGACAAATCCCAATTCTTTATTCTCCCACCTTATTAAAGCTTCCATACTCGCTATTTTTTTCGTTTCAATATTCATTTGTGGCTGATAATACAAGCAGAATTCATTTTTTTCTATAGCACGATGCAATTGGTTTTCTATTATAAATCTTTGTTCACGCTCACAATCTAATCCACTGCAATAAAACTGATAATGCCCTTTTCCTTTTTCTTTTGCTTTTTCCAAAGCAGCATCAACTCTTTGAAATAATATTTTTTCATCCTCTCCATCTGTTGGAGCCATTACAATTCCGATTGACGCACTTAAATAGACGTCCTCTTCTTCGATTACAAAATGTTCACTAATCTTTTTTAGTATGCTTTTTGCAACTATCTCTACACGTTCTTTCGTTATATTTTCTATTAACATAACAAATTGATCATCGTGTTCTCTAAATAAGTGCATACCATCTATTTGAAGACTGCTTAAACATTCTGTAACTTTTTGTAATACTTTATCTCCTTCTTTATGACCAAAAGTATCATTAATAAGGTGAAATTCATCTAAATCTATAAAAACAAGCGCAAACTCTGTATTATCATTTAAAAAAACATTTAACTTATTTGCACATGAAATTCTATTCATTAATCCTGTTAATTGGTCATAATAAGCTAAATATTCTGTTCGCATTTCATTCAATACTTGCCTTGTAACATCCCTCGTAACAATATATACCCCAACAATTTCGGCGTTCACAATAATCGGAATAGTTCTCAAAGAAATATAGAGCTCGTACCCTTCTTTATGAACATATTTCTTTGAAACAATTTGTTTTGCCCTTCCTTGCAGGGCTCCTTTAAATATAATTTGAAAATCTTTTTCATATTCTTTATTAATAAATTCAAAAATAAATTTATTATGTAATTCTTCATATCGATATCCAAATATTTCATACGTTGCTGGATTTGCATATGTAATTCTACCTATAGAATCTATAGATATAATGGAGTCATTATTATATTCTAATAACGACTTAAACAACATTTGTTTTTCCTCTATCTCTGCCTTTTCCTCAATCTGAGCTGTGATATCCCTTGTAATACAAATAATAAACTGACATACTCCTTCTTCGTCGAATACAGGATTAAGTGAAGATTCATAATGTAACTCACCCTTTGATAAACTAACTACATCACAAAAGGTATGTGCTTTCGCTTCGCTCGCTACTTTTGCATATTGCACTCGCAATATTTCCGCCGTATCTTCTGATAATACTTCAGCAAACGTTTTTCCATAACATTCTTCGCCTAGCTTCGCATAATCCATACCTATCTTATTTACATAAATATATTTAAAGGTTTCCTCATCCATAACTTTCACAATAAATACTAAATCTTGAATAGCATGTAATAGTCCTCTTCTTATTAAATCCATATCTATCATACTTAAAAAGGTATTTTGATTATTATATTGTTCCTTCATATTTATCTCAACCCGTCTAATCTATTTTTATTCATATATCCCATTCTATATGAATATGTACCCTTTTTTAAATGTATGATTACATATTATTTTTATTTTTAGAAAAAAAGTCGCCATATGGCGACTTTTAATAAACAATTTCTAAATCTAATCCCGGATAATTTTGTTGACGGAATGCTTCATAAATTAAAATAGCTGCTGTATTAGATAAATTTAATGAGCGCACTTTATCAGTCATTGGAATACGTAAACAATGATCGAAATTTTCTTCGATTACATTAGCTGGTAAGCCGTTTGTTTCTCTTCCAAATACAAAATAGTAATCCTTCTCACGTTTGCTATAATCAAATGCTGTATGAGCTTTCTCGCCATACTTTGTTAAATAGAAGAATTCACCGTCTTTATTTTTCTCATAAAATTCTTCAATTGAATCATAATACGTAACTTTCACGTGCTGCCAATAATCTAATCCTGCACGCTTTAACATTTTATCATCCGTTGAAAATCCAAGCGGTCTAATCAAATGTAATTCTGTTCCAGTTGCTGCACAAGTACGAGCAATATTCCCTGTATTTGCTGGAATTTCTGGTTGATATAAAACAACATGTACTCCCACGCGATATTCACCTCTGTTTTTTGTCTACTACGTATTATACCACTTGAGCGAAAAATCTCTACCCATTAATAATATGAAAGAATTTATATTTCATTTGTGGTGTATATTTACTAGAATCTTCATAGTTCCAATAACGCCGACGGCTATTCGCTGAATGTGCATTTACAAGTGGCATACCATCTGCGTCTTTTGCTACTACAATCGTCGTATGATTCCACCTACCATCATCCTCGAAATCATAAGCGATGACATCACCAAGAATAAGGTCCTCTGGCCTTTCTACCGCTTCAGCTCGAAGCCCTGTTGTAGCACCTGACAAATACCAATAAAAAGAGTGTGCGACAGCCCAGCTCCAACTCCACTGATTCTCCCTTTGCCACCATCCTTTGCGAATATTAGGATATCCATTCATTGGTACTTCTCCAGTATGAAGACATTGAGAAATAAAATTCGTACAATTATCAGGGAAATTACGATATACAGGGTTTCGATCATCCCACCAACGCTCTGCATATTTAACTGCCTCTAAACGGTTGTACTGATAAGAACCGTACTTCTCTTTTGTAACTTCCCTTTCTAACGTCTCACTCATTCCAACTGCTTCTGGCACTTCAATAGCATAATCACCTATTACCCGGCTATTATTTAAACAAACTCTTCGTTTTAGTTGTTCCTCTTCGATATAAAACAATTCTTTATGCTTAATTAAATATTTAAAATGTATTTGATAATCAATTTCTTGATGATTGCTATTATTTAATTGTCTCATGAAAGAAACATCCGCAGTTGCTTTCACTATCTCTGCATTACGCTTTTGAAACAATTGTTTCTTTCTCTGTGCTATTTGTAATAAATCTTCAGCAATACCATCTACATTTGTTCGTTTCTCTGTTACATATGCTAAAAATTGTTGTACTTGCTTTTCAATATTTATTTTTACAACCATTTCGTCTCCCTCCCATATTACAATATGAAGAAGGGAGATATTATCTACTCTTTTTTCTGCGCTAACAATTCAAGTCCGCGATTCATTTCATGAAGAACCTCTTCATCTTTCTCACGTTGCATCGCTTTTTCAATAGCTTCGCCCACGCCATCTCCACCAATTTTCCCAAGTGCCCATGCTGCTGTTCCGCGAAGTACTGGTCTTGGATCGTCTTTCATAACACCAATTAAATCTGGAATTGCTGATGCCTCTTTAAAATGCGCAAGTGCCAAAATTGCATTTCGTTGCAACGGCTTTTTACCTCTCCATGAACCAGACATAATTCCATATTTCTCTTTAAAATTACGATTGCTAATTGTTAAAAGTGGTGTTAATAACGGCTTAACTAACTCAGGATCTGGTTCCATCTCAGGATGATTATGAAAATCCATTCCTTTATTTTTCGGACAAACAGTCTGACATGTATCACATCCATAAATACGATTTCCTATTTTGTCGCGGTATTCTTCCGGTAGGAATCCTTTCGTTTGTGTTAAAAATGCAATACATTTCTTCGAATCTAACTGTCCTCCTTGTATTAAAGCGCCTGTAGGACAAACATCAATACATTTTGTACAACTTCCACATTGATCTTCTATCGGCTGATCTGGTGGGAAGGGAACGTTTGTAATTATTTCTCCTAAATATACATACGAACCAAATTCAGGTGTAATAATAGCGCAATTCTTACCACTCCATCCAATACCGGCACGCTCCGAAACAGCTCGATCACTTAATTCACCCGTATCAACCATTGACTTAACTTCTATATCGGGAAGTTTTTCGATTAAATATGCTTCTAATTTTTGCAAACGATCTCGTAAAACAAGATGATAATCTTGTCCCCAAGAGGCACGACAAAAAATACCGCGGCGTTCTCCGCGCTTACTTAATGGTGCATTTTTTAATTTTGAAGGATACGCTAATGCAATCGCAATAATTGATTTTGCACCAGGTAGTAGAAGCTGTGGGTTCGTTCTCTTTTCTATATCAGACTCTTCAAATCCCGATTGATAATTTAATTGTTGTTGCTGGATTAACCTCTGCTTTAATTCCTCAAATGGTGAGGCACTAGCAAAGCCTATTTTATCTATACCAATTGTTTTACTATACGCAATGACATCTTGCTTTAATTGTTCAAAATCCATTCCTAATCGCCTCCTCAGATGAATCCATCCCTTATGTAACGACTATATTGGTTAGCAATTCACTTTTGGAATACTATTCTTTACTTCTATTTTCGCATACAATTATGTTTTTCAAACATTAAAAAACGCAATGCCTCGTTTATCTTAGAAACGAAACACTGCGTTGATCACAATTTATAGAAAAACATTTAATAAAATTTGGAGCGGGTGAAGAGAATCGAACTCTCGACCAGAGCTTGGAAGGCTCTTGTTTTACCACTAAACTACACCCGCAAATATGAAATAAATATAAGATATTAGAATAACTTATGTAAAGTAGTATAGCATGTAAAAAAAACGGAAGCAAGAATTTTATCGAAAAAAGTCGAAAAAGTGATGAGTATCTCATCACTTTTTCAATTCTTTATCAATCGCCTTCTTCATACTATCGAAATCAGGGTTTGCAAGATTTCCGTTTATATATACTGAAGGAGCACCTTGAACTTTTAATTTTTGAGCACGATCTGAATCTTTACGTACTTTTTCTTTTATTTCTTTACTGTGTAAATCTTTCTTAAATTGTTCTACATCAACTTTCGGAAGCGTCTCTTTCACAATGTTAAGAAGTAATTCTTCTGTAATCCATTCTTCCGTGTCTTTCTTTTGACTTTGATAAATCTCATCGTAGAAAATCCAGAATGAATCTTGATCTTGTTTATAAATTGCTTCACCAGCTGCTGCACCTAAATCAGAGTCTTTTCCGATAAATGGGAAGTTAATAAAGTATAACTGCACTTTACCTTTATCGATATACTCTTCTTTTAATCGTGGTAATACTGTTACATCCCAAGTACGACAAGCAGGACATTTGAAGTCTCCAAATTCAACTACCTTAACTGGGGCATCATCTTTCCCTAAAGATTGTTGTGTGGAATAAGCAAACATCTCATCCCCTTTATCTTTTTTGTCATTTATGATGCTATACGCAATTGTTCCGATTACAATCAATACTGCGATAGAAAAAACTACACCAAGAGCCATGAGTTTATTTGATTTCATATACATTCCTCTTTAAATTCATATTCTGTATACAGCATTGTACACAATACACATAATATCAACACTTATATACGTCACGCAATGAACACGCTCACATAAATTACAAAAACACAATAATTGTGACGATATTGTGTCACAATTTGTCACAATTTATTCAAAAAAAGGAAGCTCCTATGTAGGAACTTCCTTTAGCTTACTGCTTTTTCACGAGCACTCTTTAACATCGACTGCTCTGTTTTTATATCATGACGAATTACTAACTTCTCACTAACTGCTTGCACATACTCATTATGATTGATATAGCCTTCTTTCTCCATTAATCGCAAAACGACATTTCGTCTCTCTACGGCCTTATCATAATTTTGTGCAGGTGAGTAATAAGCGGGTGCCTTTACTACAGCAGCCATCATTGCACTTTCAGCCAACGTTAATTGGCTCACCTTTTTACCGAAGTAAAGGTTTGCTGCTTTTTCAATTCCCCATGCTCCTTCTCCGTAATAAATATTACTTACATACAATTTTAAAATTTCATCCTTTGTAAATGTGCGTTCAATTTTTTTCGTATAAAAAATTTCTTTCCACTTACGAGAAAATGTACGTTCATTCGTTAAAAAAGCATTTTTGGATAACTGTTGTGTAATTGTGCTTCCGCCTTGCACAACACCACCAGCTTTTATATTCTCAACAGACGCTCTGACAATCGCTATATAATCTAAACCGTTATGATGATAAAACCTTTTATCTTCTGTCGCAATAAATGCATGTGTTAATGATTCTGGCACCTCTAACTTAGCAGGTACATGTAATTTACTAATATCACTTTGCTCGATCATTACATTTCCAATGAATAATAACGTACAACTTAACAATAATAATAAAATAATGGCTTTATAAAAGAATTTAGTCATTGGATTTAATGCAACTTTTTGATGATAGTTCACCCTAGATAATACTCGTTCTTTCATCTTAAACACCTCTTTTCCACACAGCGTATAACTCTTACTTTAAGAATACCTTGTTGTAAAAAAATATCCCATCGATTTCTCTTACACGTACCTTACATCATTGTAAGGTATAAAAAAGTATTGTATCACAGTCCTTTTTTATCTACTATTCATCTGAAATATTGAATATAGATTATGCTAAACCAATAACAGAGTATACCTTAAGCCTATACTTCCCTATTAAAACATCCTATTTTCATTATATCATCTACAAAAATATATATTTGTAAGTATCTAGTAATCTAAATGTATACAATATATCATATATTATACAGAACAAACGTTCCTGAAATCAATACTAGCACTATTATTATTTTGACCTTTTTCTTAAACAGTATACAAAAAAGAATAGTGATTTGATTGTATCTCAAACCGGCTACTCTTTTCTTTACAATCTACCTATTAAATTATATGGCTGCACTTCCCACGTTTCGGACGGAATACAATGTGTTGCTCTCATCGCATCAAGCGTTCTGGATTTCATATGAGGACGCGTTATATACTCATCTATATTCTCTTCATTTAAAGCAACAAATTTAGCCTCTTGTATTTCTTCAGGCTGAATTTGTATTTCACCGCTCACGTATGCCACTTTAAAAACAACACCTAGAATGTGCATGGAAGCATTATAATAAACTCCTGTAATACCGATAGGCTTCACCGTTAATCCTGTTTCCTCTTTTATTTCCCTACAAACAGCTTGATCGAGCGCTTCTCCTTCTTCCACCTGTCCTCCTGGCAACTCCCACGTATCCGATCGCCAATGTACTTTAGCTAATAACACTTCGTCTTTTTCATTTGTTAAATAACCTGCTACAGCAACGATATGCTTTGGTGTTTTATGTTCCATATTAAACCTCCTAGAAATAATGATTATTTCATATATCCCTATAAGCATATTCCCTGTCTAAAACAAAATACCTTTACTAATTCATCCTCTTAATTAACTTCATGAAAAAAAGCCCCTATCCATTAAATGAACAGGGGCTTCTATCGTATTATTCTCCTAAGTCTACGTTGTGGTAAACTTGTTGCACATCTTCTAGATCTTCTAATGCATCAACCATTTTTTCAAATTGTACTTGAGCATCTTCAGGAAGTTCTACATCACTTTGTGCAAGCATTGTTAATTCTGCAACTGTGAATTCTTCAACACCAGCATCTTTAAGTGCAGATTGTACTGCATGGAATTGATCAGGTTCAGCATACACGATAACAGAATCTTCTTCTTCTAGAATGTCACGTGCATCAACATCTGCTTCCATTAAAATTTCAAGAACTTCATCTGATGTTTTACCTTCAAGACCGATAACAGCTGTCGCATCAAACATGTAAGCTACAGAACCGTTTACACCCATGTTACCACTGTTTTTGCTAAATGCAGCTCGTACATCTGCTGCAGTACGGTTTACGTTATTTGTAAGTGTATCTACAATTACCATAGATCCGTTTGGTCCGAATCCTTCATAACGAAGCTCGTCATAATTTTCTTCTGAACCGCCTTTTGCCTTTTCAACTGCACGATCAATAATTGTTCTTGGTACGTTGTATGTTTTCGCACGTTCTAATACAACTCTAAGCGCTTGGTTTGATTCTGGATCTGGCTCGCCTTGTTTTGCTGCCACATAAATCTCACGTCCAAATTTCGCGTATATACGGCTTGTATTTGCATCTTTTGATGCTTTTTTTTCTTTAATATTATTCCATTTACGACCCATACTTTCCACTCTCTTTCCCGTTTTAAATCTACATAAAAATATTAATATGAAATATAATGTGTATTCAACACATTTTTAAAAGAAATATAAAAAGTTCATTTTTGATTCATATTACAGACATAATATAAATTACTATCATTTTGTTCTTTCGACAAGTTATATTATACATGAATTTCTACATTTATTACGAATTTTAGAAGCACATAGTATAATTTAACAAAAAAGACTCTAACAGAAATGTTAGAGTCTTTTTATATAGCCGATACATATTTCCATAATATTTCCATAACTACTTTCTATTGTTGTATACGAAGGGAATATTGTATATACAATATTTTGCTGGAATTTTATAGAATATCACAATTAAAATGATAAAAATGAATGTTTGTTTTTATCCTTTTAATGTTTCGCAGTCTACTCACCGTACACTTTTTGTACTTATTTTGTCATATAATGAAAAGAAAATACAAAAAAACTCTATACTAATTGTATAGAGTTTTTTACGTCGTTCATGATACCGATGGTCGGGGTCGAACCGACACTCCCGAAGGAACACGATTTTGAGTCGTGCGCGTCTGCCAATTCCGCCACATCGGCACAAAAGAAAGGCGGCAACCGGATTTGAACCGGTGGTAAAGGTTTTGCAGACCTCTGCCTTACCACTTGGCTATGCCGCCATGTTAAATTTTATTGGAGCGGAAGACGGGATTCGAACCCGCGACCCCAACCTTGGCAAGGTTGTATTCTACCACTGAACTACTTCCGCAAAAATGGCTGGGCTAGCTGGATTCGAACCAGCGCATGACGGAGTCAAAGTCCGTTGCCTTACCGCTTGGCTATAGCCCATCGAATTCTTACTTAATTATATGTAAGTATCAATTAGATTATTTGTAATTTTAAAAATAAAAATGGGGCGACTGATGGGAATCGAACCCACGAATGCCGGAGCCACAATCCGGTGCGTTAACCACTTCGCCACAACCGCCATGTTGTGTAAATATATTTGGCAGGGGCAGTAGGAATCGAACCCACACTGGAGGTTTTGGAGACCTCAGTTCTACCTTTAAACTATGCCCCTATGTAAATGGTGGAGGGGGGCAGATTCGAACTGCCGAACCCGAAGGAGCGGATTTACAGTCCGCCGCGTTTAGCCACTTCGCTACCCCTCCGAAACTTACATGGTGCCGGCTAGAGGACTTGAACCCCCAACCTACTGATTACAAGTCAGTTGCTCTACCAATTGAGCTAAGCCGGCGTATATTATTAAGATAAATGGTGGCTCGGGACGGAATCGAACCGCCGACACGAGGATTTTCAGTCCTCTGCTCTACCGACTGAGCTACCGAGCCTTATTAAAATGGCGGTCCCGACCGGGGTCGAACCGGCGATCTCCTGCGTGACAGGCAGGCATGTTAACCACTACACCACGGGACCATTTGGTTGCGGGGACAGGATTTGAACCTGCGACCTTCGGGTTATGAGCCCGACGAGCTACCGTGCTGCTCCACCCCGCGATAATACTATTCATATAATTTATATGGTGGAGGATGACGGGATCGAACCGCCGACCCCCTGCTTGTAAGGCAGGTGCTCTCCCAGCTGAGCTAATCCTCCAAAAGTGGTGACCCGTACGGGATTCGAACCCGTGTTACCGCCGTGAAAGGGCGGTGTCTTAACCACTTGACCAACGGGCCAAATATTATAAATCCTATGGCGGAGAGCAAGGGATTCGAACCCTTGATACGCTTGTGACGTATACACGATTTCCAATCGTGCTCCTTCGGCCAACTCGGACAGCTCTCCAATGGCTCCGCAGGTAGGAATCGAACCTACGACCGATCGGTTAACAGCCGATAGCTCTACCGCTGAGCTACTGCGGAATAATATTGCCTGGCAACGTCCTACTCTCACAGGGACAAGGTCCCAACTACCATCGGCGCTAGAGAGCTTAACTTCCGTGTTCGGTATGGGAACGGGTGTGACCTCTCTGCCATCATTACCAGACATTATTCTTTTGAGACAATCATTATTATAACTTATTTTCTTTAAAAGTCAACAAGTTTTTTATGTTCTCTCAAAACTAGATAACATTGCTACATATTATATGGTTAAGTCCTCGATCTATTAGTATTCGTCAGCTCCACATGTCACCATGCTTCCACCTCGAACCTATCAACCTGATCATCTTTCAGGGATCTTACTAGCTTACGCTATGGGAAATCT
>NZ_JBPPHF010000085.1:0-325 GCF_051294775.1 Bacillus pretiosus | reverse complement strand
AGTGATAGGTATGCCTGTACATGGTTTAATTCTTGTTCTTGTGGAATCAACAACTGACGTGCCCCTTGCAAATTACAACGGAAATACACGCTAAGCTGCAATAATAACTTCCTTGCCTTTTCTACATCTGTTCGGCATAAAGCTGATACGGTATTAATTGCATTAAATAAAAAATGCGGATTGATTTGTGCTTGTAACGCTTTTATTTCGGCATCTTGCAATAACTTACGTTGTAACTCTGCTTCACCTAACTCAAGCTGCGTGGAAAATATTTTTGCTAATCCTTCTGCAAGTTCCTCTTCAACACGACTTAACTGGTTAGGGT
>NZ_JBPPHF010000084.1:0-325 GCF_051294775.1 Bacillus pretiosus | reverse complement strand
CATCTATGCGTTTAAGACATAAACCATATGCAATGGATCGAATTAATGAGTATTCACATATCGTAATTGGAAACCCAGAGGAGCGCGCTGGTAACTGGAAAGAAGAATTTGGAAATGAGCAACCAATTCATATTGAAGTAGGTACAGGTCGTGGCCGCTTTATGTACGATATGGCAAAAGCAAACCCACATATTAATTATATTGGAATTGAAAAATTCACAAGTGTTGTTGTAGATGCACTTGATAAATTAATTGAAGAAGAACTACCGAACTTAAAGTTAATTAATAAAGATGCTGAAGATTTAACATTTTTCTTTGCAAAAGG
>NZ_JBPPHF010000083.1:0-325 GCF_051294775.1 Bacillus pretiosus | reverse complement strand
CCAATAGGCAGTCTCTTTTATTTATTAACCTTTCTCTTTATTTCCAGCATGTGATATCATTTAATTTTACGTAAAAAAGTTATTCGAATAATTGTATTCATAATAATTTTAACCGATAAAGGATGATAATAGATTGAGTAATCATAGTACAACACCTGCATGTATATATACGTATGCATTTCGTGAGGAGGAGCGTGCGTTATGTTATTTGGAAATGCGCTCGTTCTTTGGAATGGAGTCTCACGTTAATATTTTGAAAAGTAATGTCAAAATTGAGCCGAGTAGAAGTGCATTTATTAAAGAGCGCGTTGAGGTTATGTACGAG
>NZ_JBPPHF010000082.1:0-325 GCF_051294775.1 Bacillus pretiosus | reverse complement strand
GCTCAAATATGGCATGTTGGCCGTATGAGTCATCACGAGCTAATTGGTGGGCAGATGCCACAAGCACCGTCTGCTATCGCTGCAGAGGGAAATGTTCCGCGTTTTCGTAACCCGTTCGACACGCCAGAAGCAATGACGTTAGAAGAAATACAAGAGGTGATTGGTCAATATGCACAAGCTGCGAAAAACGCGATCGAAGCTGGATTTGATGGAGTAGAAATACACGGTGCACACGGATATTTAATCGATCAATTTACTTATGAGGTCGCAAATAAGCGTACTGATAAATACGGCGGAGATTTAAAGCAAAGGCTAACGTTTATGT
>NZ_JBPPHF010000081.1:0-325 GCF_051294775.1 Bacillus pretiosus | reverse complement strand
GCATATAGGAACCCTACACCTTTTGGTCCATTAATTTTATGAGCTGAAATCGATAATAAATCAATGCCGACCTCTTTCACATCTATTTCTACTAATCCGTAAGCTTGTACCGCATCTGTATGAAAATAAGCTTGATGCTCTTTTAGCAACTTCCCTATTTCCGCGATTGGTTGCATCGTCCCGACTTCATTATTCCCAAACATAACGGATACGAGAATCGTCTCTTCTGTTAATGCATGTTGTATGTCAGAAACTTGAACGCGTCCTGTTTCATCAACAGGTAAATATGTCACTTCAAACCCTTCGCGCTCTAACAATTCACACG
>NZ_JBPPHF010000080.1:0-326 GCF_051294775.1 Bacillus pretiosus | reverse complement strand
GTGTGACACCATGAAAAAAATCGGAAATATGCTACTTTTCTCTTTTCTCATCGCTGGATGCACACAAGCGCAACCTGATTCAGAAGCACCTAAAAAAGAAGACATCGCAACGTCATCCACTCAAGTTAATGCACCTTCCTTCTTTCATCTTAGCGTTTTAAAAGATGTAAATTGGGAAGAAACACCTTCCTTCATACAAGAAAAAATACCTTTAAAAGTCATCGAAGAAAAAATCGCAATGGCTGATAGTCCTATTATCGCAAAAGAAAAAAATGAAATAATGTGGTACTTTTTAGATCCTGAAATGCCAACTGGAAAACCTGACT
>NZ_JBPPHF010000079.1:0-326 GCF_051294775.1 Bacillus pretiosus | reverse complement strand
ATATAGTACCAATAGGAGTAAGTAACGGCATCCCAACGTTTGTACAATCTGCAAATGGTTCTCTTGTAACAGATGTTGATGGCAATCAGTACATTGATGTCGCGGGAGCAATCGGAACAATTAACGTAGGGCATTGTCATCCAGCTGTTAAAGAGGCGCTCCATAAACAAGTAGATCAATACATTCATACTGGAGTTAATGTCATGATGTATGAGCCATATATTGAATTAGCAGAAAAACTTGCGGCATTAGCGCCGGGAAGTTTTGATAAGCAAGTACTATTTTTAAATTGTGGTGCAGAAGCGGTTGAGAACGCTGTGAAAATC
>NZ_JBPPHF010000078.1:0-327 GCF_051294775.1 Bacillus pretiosus | reverse complement strand
GCACTGCAACATGCTATACTGGTCGTGCTTCCGGAACAGAAAATGGCAGCGGCTGTGTTGTCTTCCGGTGGACGAAGCTCTACAAATCTACTGCTGGCAACTGAATAGCTGCTCGCCGTGCTTAAAGAGAAGGGGACAATTAAGAACATCAAGCCGAACAAATCTTTTGGCAAGCCGGTCAAGGTCAAGATGCCTCAAGTCGTGGCAAAGAAAGCGGGCTTTTATGGCAATAGCGAAACTCATTTCAAAATTGAAATTACGAAGAATGGAGAACTGTTCTTACCATCTAATCGAGAAGTAAAATATGTATATACTTTGGATGGAAGC
>NZ_JBPPHF010000077.1:0-327 GCF_051294775.1 Bacillus pretiosus | reverse complement strand
CTGTCATTGTGCCATCTTCCCAGTGGATTACTGGAATTGGCTCACCCCAGTAACGTTGACGGCTGAATAACCAGTCACGTAGACGGTACGTTACTTTTTGATTTCCTGCGCTCGTTACTTCACGCCATTCAATCATTTTTACGATTGCTTCTTCTTTATTTAAACCATCAAGGAATGCTGAGTTTACGTGCGCACCATCACCTGTGTATGCTTCTTTCGTAATGTCTCCGCCTTTTACAACTTCCTTCATTGGAAGATTGAACGTTGATGCGACTTCATAGTCACGCTCATCATGAGCGGGAACTGCCATTACAGCACCTGTCTCTA
>NZ_JBPPHF010000076.1:0-328 GCF_051294775.1 Bacillus pretiosus | reverse complement strand
CCAACATACCCACCGTATAGACCAATTACTAATGAAGCTATTACTTTAATGAGTAGTAACGCACCAGCAATCGCACTACCTAACTTTATTGAAAAGTAAATCGCCATAAATGGAAAAATCATCGTGGACACTGTACGTGTTAAAAACGAAGTTATAATTCTAATTTTTATATTTCGATGCATACTCCAAAATCCCATTGTTTCCCCCTCCTTATGCTTACTAATTTTACTTTGAAAAAAAGGAAGAAAAAGGTTAGAATATTCTAAAGAGTTTCCCCTTTAATTATAGAAGGAAGCTGTCTCTTATAAACAACTCACGCTTCCTACGA
>NZ_JBPPHF010000007.1:0-201361 GCF_051294775.1 Bacillus pretiosus | reverse complement strand
CTATGTGCGGAAGGGATAAGTGCTGAAAGCATCTAAGCATGAAGCCCCCCTCAAGATGAGATTTCCCATAGCGTAAGCTAGTAAGATCCCTGAAAGATGATCAGGTTGATAGGTTCGAGGTGGAAGCATGGTGACATGTGGAGCTGACGAATACTAATAGATCGAGGACTTAACCATATAATATGAAGCAAATGTTATCTAGTTTTGAAGGAATATGCCTTCATAGTTTGGTGATGATGGCAGAGAGGTCACACCCGTTCCCATACCGAACACGGAAGTTAAGCTCTCTAGCGCCGATGGTAGTTGGGACCTTGTCCCTGTGAGAGTAGGACGTCGCCAAGCAAAAACCTAAGTCGATTCGACTTAGGTTTTTTTGTGTTTATTTTTATTTACCAAATGTCATAATCCATAAATTAAATAATCTTAAAGAAGAGAAAAGAATGGAATAGAGGCTGTTTAAAGTACTAGCAATGATTTTTTGTTCTCTAGGTTTTCCGAGTGTTCCTAAAATAATCTTTATGATAGGAAACGTTATTTCTACCACAAGTATATATTTAAAAATGTGGGATGATATAAATAAGTATTCAATCATTACAGCAAAGACTGCGATAAAAAGGAATAAATACGAAAAAAGTGTAGTTCGTTTTTTCATTATTGTCTTCCTTATAAATAAAATGAATATAAATGATATGCTTTATATTAAAGCATACGGAATAAGTATACAAACCGTTATGTGTACAATAGATCTCTAGAAATATAAATTCTAATTTCTTATCCTTCTTGCATATAGTTACAATTATTCTTTTGAATATAACTAAAACACGAACGTTATTGGCGAGTAATAAAAAAACATTCGATTATTTATTGACATTGTTTATGAAATATTGTTAATATAGCCATAGAAAGAATAATATATAAGACCTCATATAATCGCGGGGATATGGCCTGCAAGTCTCTACCTAACGACCGTTATTCGTTAGACTATGAGGGAAAGTCACTCGGTATTTTTCTATTCACAAGGGATACGTATGCCTGAGTAGAGCACTTTCTCTCATAGTAAAAGAGAAACTGTTCTATTTCAGGCTTTTTTTATTTGAATCGGGGGGATTCTAATATGAAATCACTAGTTGGAGTCATAATGGGAAGCACGTCAGACTGGGAAACAATGAAATATGCTTGTGACATTTTAGATGAATTAAATATACCGTATGAGAAAAAAGTTGTATCTGCTCATCGGACTCCGGATTATATGTTTGAATATGCAGAGACGGCTCGTGAACGTGGGTTGAAAGTTATTATTGCTGGAGCTGGTGGAGCAGCGCATTTACCAGGGATGGTTGCAGCGAAGACGAATCTTCCTGTAATCGGAGTTCCAGTTCAATCAAAAGCGTTAAACGGCTTAGATTCATTATTATCCATCGTCCAAATGCCAGGAGGGGTTCCAGTTGCAACTGTTGCAATTGGTAAGGCTGGTTCAACAAATGCTGGTTTACTTGCTGCACAAATACTTGGATCATTCCATGATGATATACATGATGCATTAGAATTGAGAAGAGAAGCAATTAAAAAAGATGTGCGCGAAGGTAGTGAGCTAGTATGACGAGAATCATTTTACCTGGAAAAACAATCGGCATTATTGGAGGCGGCCAGCTAGGAAGAATGATGGCATTGGCAGCTAAGGAGATGGGATATAAAATTGCTGTTTTAGATCCTACAAAAAATTCACCATGTGCACAAGTTGCTGATATTGAAATTGTTGCACCATATGACGATTTAAAAGCAATTCAGCATTTAGCGGAGATCAGTGATGTTGTCACATATGAATTTGAGAACATTGATTATAGATGTTTAAAATGGCTTGAAAAACATGCTTACTTACCGCAAGGCAGTCAGTTGTTAAGTAAAACACAAAATCGTTTTACAGAAAAGAATGCGATTGAGAAAGCTGGGCTACCAGTAGCAACGTATAGAATAGTTCAAAATCAAGATCAGCTTACTGAAGCAATCACTGAGTTATCATATCCTTCCGTCTTGAAAACGACGACAGGCGGATATGATGGGAAAGGTCAAGTTGTTTTAAGAAGTGAGGCTGACGTTGATAAAGCGCGAGAGCTTGCGAATGCAGCAGAGTGTATTTTAGAGAAATGGGTGCCTTTTGAAAAAGAAGTATCAGTTATTGTGATTCGTAGTGTAAGTGGTGAAACGAAAGTATTTCCGGTAGCGGAAAATATTCATGTAAATAACATTTTGCATGAATCTATCGTTCCAGCTCGCATTACAGAAGAACTTTCTCAAAAAGCAATTGCTTATGCAAAAGTGCTCGCGGATGAACTAGAACTTGTGGGAACACTAGCGGTAGAGATGTTTGCTACAGCTGATGGTGAGATTTATATTAATGAATTAGCACCAAGACCTCACAATTCAGGACACTATACACAGGATGCATGTGAAACGAGTCAATTCGGTCAACATATTCGAGCAATCTGTAATTTACCTCTTGGAGAAACAAATTTGTTAAAACCAGTTGTCATGGTAAACATTTTAGGCGAACATATAGAAGGGGTCCTAAGACAAGTGAATAGATTAACCGGGTGCTATTTACACTTGTATGGAAAAGAAGAAGCAAAAGCGCAGCGAAAAATGGGGCATGTTAATATTTTAAATGATAATATTGAAGTCGCTCTAGAAAAAGCGAAGAGTTTGCATATTTGGGACCATCAAGAACAACTGTTGGAGGGAAAAAGATGATTAGTCGTTATACACGCCCAGAAATGGGTGCAATTTGGACGGAAGAGAACAAATTTAAAGCATGGTTAGAAGTTGAGATTTTAGCTTGTGAAGCATGGGCTGAGCTTGGCGATATTCCAAAAGAAGATGTTAAAAAAATCCGTGAGCATGCATCATTTGATATTGATCGTATTTATGAAATTGAAAAAGAGACACGTCATGACGTAGTTGCATTCACTCGTGCTGTATCAGAAACACCAACATTAGGTGAGGAACGTAAATGGGTTCATTACGGTTTAACATCTACAGACGTAGTAGATACAGCGCTATCTTACATCTTAAAACAAGCGAATGAAATCATATTAAAAGACTTAGAAAACTTTGTAAGCATTTTAGCTAACAAAGCGAAAGAGCATAAATACACGATCATGATGGGAAGAACACACGGTGTTCATGCAGAACCAACAACATTTGGTTTAAAACTTGGTCTTTGGTATGAAGAAATGAAACGTAACGTAGAGCGTTTCAAACAAGCTGCTGATACAGTTCGCGTTGGTAAATTATCTGGTGCGGTTGGTACATACGCAAATATCGATCCATTCGTAGAAAAGTATGTTTGTGAAAACTTAGGATTAGAAGCAGCACCAATTTCAACACAAACATTGCAACGTGATCGCCATGCTCATTACATGTCAACACTTGCACTAATCGCAACATCTATCGAAAAGATGGCAGTTGAGATTCGTGGTTTACAAAAGAGTGAAACACGTGAAGTTGAAGAGGCTTTTGCAAAAGGCCAAAAAGGCTCTTCTGCAATGCCACATAAACGTAATCCAATCGGATCAGAAAATATGACTGGTTTAGCTCGTGTTATCCGCGGTTATATGATGACAGCATATGAGAATGTTCCATTATGGCATGAGCGTGATATTTCTCACTCTTCGGCAGAACGCGTAATTTTACCAGATGCTACAATCGCATTAAATTATATGTTAAATCGTTTCGGTAATATCGTTAAAAACTTAACTGTATACCCAGAGAATATGAAACGCAATATGACAAGAACATACGGCTTAATTTATTCTCAGCGTGTAATGCTTACATTAATCGACAAAGGTATGGTACGTGAAGAAGCTTATGATATCGTACAGCCTAAAGCGATGGAAGCTTGGGAAACACAAGTGCAATTTAAAGAGCTTGTAGAAGCTGATGAGCGTATTACGAGCAAGTTATCACAAGAAGAAATTAATGAATGCTTCAACTATGAGCATCATATGCAACACGTTGATACAATCTTTGAACGCCTTGGGTTAAATGAAGCGTAAAATTTCATATGGCACAGAATAGAGTCATTCTGTGCCATTCTTTATAAAAACATTATTCACATTTTTCAAACTACAGGGGGCTTGCGAAATGCAAAAGCTAGAATTGCTGTATGAAGGTAAGGCAAAAAGAATTTATCGTACAGAATCAGCAGATATGGTTTGGGTAGAGTACAAAGATAGTGCGACTGCTTTCAATGGGGAGAAAAAAGAGACGATTACAGGAAAAGGTCGTTTGAACAATGAGATTACAACTTTATTGTTCAGAAAGTTACAAGAAGTAGGAATAAAAACACATTTTGTAGAGAAGTTATCTGAAACAGAGCAACTTGTTAAAAAAGTGAGTATTATTCCTCTAGAAGTTGTCACAAGAAATGTAATTGCAGGAAGTCTTTCAAAACGATTAGGAATGGAAGAGGGAACTGTACTTGCAGAACCGATCGTAGAATTTTACTTCAAAGATGATGATTTAGGAGATCCGCTTGTAACGGAAGATCATATTCGTGTATTAAACGTTGCATCACCAGAGCAAGTAAGCGTATTACGAGATATGGCTCTACAAATCAATCAAGTGTTGATTGATCATTTCGCAAGCTGTCGTGTAAGACTAGTAGATTTCAAATTAGAGTTTGGTGTAACAGATGAAGGAAAAATCATTTTAGCAGATGAAATTTCACCAGATACTTGCCGTTTATGGGATGAAACGAGCAATGAAAAATTTGATAAAGACGTATTCCGTCGTGACCTTGGAAATTTAACAGAAGCTTATGAAGAGATTTTAAAACGTTTAGGGGGAATTTCACATGTATAAAGTTAAGGTATATGTAACATTAAGAGAAAGCGTATTAGATCCACAAGGAACAGCAGTAAAAGGGGCACTTCATAGTCTTTCGTTCACAGAAGTACAAGACGTTCGAATCGGAAAATATATGGAATTAACAATTGATAAATCAGTATCTGACCTTGACGCAAAGGTAAAAGAAATGTGTGAAAAACTATTAACAAACGTTGTAATGGAAGACTTCCGTTATGAAGTTGAGGAGGTTGTCGCACAGTGAAATTTGCAGTCATAGTATTCCCAGGTTCGAACTGTGATGTCGATATGTTCCATGCAATTAAAGATGAGCTTGGTGAAGAAGTAGATTACGTTTGGCACGATAGAGAGAATTTAGATGAATATGATGCAATTTTACTACCTGGTGGATTCTCTTACGGTGACTATTTACGTTGTGGTGCTATTTCTCGCTTCGCGAATGCAATGAAAGCAGTGCAAAAAGCTGCTGAGCAAGGAAAGCCGATTTTAGGTGTATGTAATGGATTCCAGATTCTTGTTGAATCAGGATTACTACCAGGAGCGTTAATGAGAAACGAAAACTTAAAATTTATGTGCCGAACAGTTCAGCTGCGTGTTGAAAATAATGAAACGATGTTTACATCACAATATGAAAAAGATGAAGTAATCAATATTCCAATCGCGCATGGTGAGGGGAATTACTATTGTGATGAAGAGACTCTTAAACAATTAGAAGAGAATAATCAAATCGCATTCCGTTACGTAGAAAATCCGAATGGAAGTGTTTCAGATATTGCTGGTATTGTAAATGAAAAAGGAAATGTACTTGGTATGATGCCACACCCAGAGCGTGCTGTAGATGAATTACTTGGCGGTGCTGAAGGGTTAAAAGTCTTTCAATCTATCTTAAAACAGTGGAGGGAAACATATGTCGTTAATGCTTGAACCAAATCCAACACAAATTAAAGAAGAGCGCATATATGCGGAAATGGGGCTAACAGACGAAGAGTTTGCCATGGTTGAAAAGATTTTAGGCCGTCTGCCAAATTATACAGAAACAGGATTATTCTCTGTTATGTGGTCTGAACATTGCAGTTATAAAAATTCAAAACCAGTACTTCGAAAATTCCCAACAACAGGTGAGCGCGTTCTGCAAGGACCTGGGGAAGGTGCTGGAATTGTAGATATCGGTGATAATCAAGCGGTTGTATTTAAAATGGAAAGTCATAACCATCCTTCTGCTATTGAACCATATCAAGGAGCAGCAACAGGCGTTGGTGGTATTATCCGTGACGTATTCTCTATGGGAGCACGCCCGGTAGCTCTATTAAACTCACTTCGCTTCGGTGAATTACAGTCACCACGTGTGAAATATTTATTCGAAGAAGTAGTAGCAGGGATTGCAGGATACGGTAACTGTATCGGCATTCCGACTGTTGGCGGCGAAGTACAATTTGATCCATGTTATGAAGGAAATCCACTTGTAAATGCAATGTGCGTAGGCTTAATTAATCATGAAGATATTAAAAAGGGGCAAGCGCACGGTGCTGGAAACACAGTAATGTACGTAGGAGCATCAACTGGTCGTGACGGTATTCACGGTGCAACATTCGCATCTGAAGAGTTATCTGAAAGCTCAGAAGCGAAGCGTCCAGCAGTTCAAGTAGGAGATCCATTTATGGAAAAACTTCTTATTGAAGCTTGCTTAGAACTTATTCAGTCGGATGCACTTGTTGGAATTCAAGATATGGGTGCAGCTGGTTTAACATCATCTTCTGCAGAAATGGCAAGTAAAGCAGGTATGGGTATTGAAATGTACTTAGATGATGTACCACAACGTGAAACAGGAATGACACCATATGAAATGATGCTATCTGAATCACAAGAACGTATGCTAATCGTTGTGAAAAAGGGTAGAGAGCAAGAAATAGTAGATTTATTTGAGAAGTATGGTCTTGCAGCCGTTACGATGGGGAAAGTAACGGAAGACAAAATGCTTCGCTTATTCCATAAAGGTGAAAAGGTAGCTGAAGTACCAGCAGATGCTCTTGCAGAAGAAGCACCAATTTATCATAAGCCATCAAAAGAAGCAGCATACTTTGCTGAATTCCAGGCAATGAAAATGGAAACACCAAAAGTAGAAAATTATAAAGAAACGTTATTCGCTCTATTACAACAACCGACGATTGCAAGTAAAGAGTGGGTTTATGATCAATATGATTATCAAGTTCGCACAAGCACAGTTGTTACACCAGGTTCAGATGCAGCAGTTGTACGTGTACGCGGTACAGAAAAAGGATTAGCAATGACGACAGATTGTAACTCTCGCTACATTTATTTAGATCCAGAAGTGGGCGGTAAAATTGCAGTAGCAGAGGCAGCGCGTAATATCGTATGTTCTGGGGGAGAGCCACTTGCAATTACAGATTGCTTAAACTTCGGTAATCCAGAAAAACCAGAAATCTTCTGGCAAATTGAGAAATCAGTAGATGGTATGAGTGAAGCTTGTCGCATATTACAAACGCCAGTTATCGGCGGAAACGTATCAATGTATAACGAACGTAGTGGTGAAGCTGTATACCCAACACCGACAGTTGGGATGGTTGGACTTGTACACGATTTAAAACATGTAACAACACAAGAGTTTAAGCAAGCTGGCGATTTAGTTTATATCATCGGAGAGACGAAAGCTGAGTTTGGTGGAAGTGAATTACAGAAAATGATTCACGGCAAAATTTTCGGTCAATCACCAAGCATCGATCTAGACGTAGAATTAAAACGTCAAAAACAAGTATTAGCAGCAATTCAAGCTGGTCTTGTTCAATCTGCTCATGATGTTGCAGAAGGTGGTTTAGCAGTTGCAATTACTGAGAGTGCAATTGGTGCAAATGGTTTAGGTGCTACTGTGAAATTAGATGGAGAAGCAACAGCGGCATTATTTGCTGAATCACAATCTCGCTTCGTTATAACTGTAAAACGTGAAAATAAAGAAGCGTTTGAGACGGCGGTAGAAGCAATTCAAGTTGGAGAAGTGACAAATACAAATGAAGTAACAATTCATAATGAAGAAAATGAAGTATTACTTACAGCAAATGTAGATGAAATGAGAAAGGCTTGGAAAGGGGCAATCCCATGCTTGCTGAAATAAAGGGGTTAAATGAAGAATGTGGCGTTTTCGGAATTTGGGGGCATGAAAATGCAGCACAAGTTTCGTACTACGGATTGCATAGTTTACAGCACCGTGGACAAGAAGGCGCAGGCATCGTCGTAAATAATGGTGAGAAAATCGTCGGTCACAAGGGGTTAGGTTTAATATCGGAAGTATTTTCAAGAGGTGAGCTAGAAGGCTTAAACGGAAAATCAGCAATTGGACACGTACGATATGCGACAGCTGGCGGAAGTGAAGTTGCTAACGTTCAACCATTATTATTCCGTTTTTCTGATCATAGTATGGCATTAGCTCATAACGGAAATTTAATTAACGCAAAGATGCTTCGTCGTGAATTAGAGGCAGAGGGAAGTATTTTCCAAACAAGTTCAGATACAGAGGTACTTCTACATCTCATTAAACGTAGTACGAAAGATTCTTTAATTGAAAGTGTAAAAGAAGCTCTAAATAAAGTGAAAGGTGCGTTTGCATATCTTTTACTAACTGGAAATGAAATGATCGTTGCGCTAGACCCGAATGGATTCCGTCCTCTTTCAATTGGAAAGATGGGAGATGCTTACGTTGTAGCATCAGAAACATGTGCTTTCGATGTAGTAGGTGCAACATACATTCGTGATGTAGAACCAGGTGAATTACTTATCATCAATGATGAAGGAATTCATGTAGATCGTTTTACAAATGAAGTAGATCATGCAATTTGTAGTATGGAGTACATTTACTTTGCACGTCCGGATTCTAATATTGCAGGTATTAACGTCCATGCAGCACGTAAAAACATGGGAAAACGTTTGGCGGCAGAAGCTCCTATTGAAGCTGATGTTGTTACTGGTGTACCAGACTCTAGTATTTCAGCGGCAATTGGTTATGCGGAAGCCACAGGAATTCCATATGAGTTAGGATTAATTAAAAATCGTTACGTTGGACGTACGTTTATTCAACCTTCTCAAGAACTGCGTGAGCAAGGGGTTAAGATGAAGCTTTCAGCAGTAAGAGGCGTAGTTGAAGGAAAACGAGTTGTGATGATTGACGATTCTATCGTAAGAGGAACGACGAGTAAACGAATTGTTCGTATGCTTCGCGAGGCTGGAGCGACAGAAGTCCATGTAAGAATTGCTTCACCACCTCTTAAGTATCCATGTTTCTATGGCATTGATATTCAAACAAGAAAAGAATTAATCGCAGCAAATAATTCAATAGAAGAAATCCGTCAAATCATCGGAGCAGATTCTTTAACGTTTTTAAGTGAAGATGGATTAGTAGATGCAATTGGACGTCCATATGAAGGGAAATACGGCGGTCTATGTATGGCGTACTTCAATGGAGATTATCCAACAGCTCTTTATGATTATGAGCAAGAGCTTTTAGAAAGTATGAAATAAGAAGAAAAAAGCTTCTACTTCTTTTGATGTAGAAGCTAGCTTCTTTCTTAAAATGGCCCGCCCTGAATAGGGAGAAATTAAAAGACGAGGTGTAGATAACGATGGCGAATGCATATAAGCAAGCAGGAGTAGATATTGAAGCTGGATATGAAGCGGTATCTCGCATGAAAAAACACGTACAAACAACAATGAGAAAAGAAGTACTAGGCGGTCTAGGCGGTTTTGGAGGTATGTTTGATTTATCAAAATTTGCATTAGAAGAACCTGTATTAGTATCTGGAACAGATGGCGTGGGAACAAAATTGATGCTCGCTTTTATGGCAGATAAACATGACACAATTGGTATTGATGCAGTAGCAATGTGTGTAAATGATATTGTTGTCCAAGGAGCAGAGCCGCTTTTCTTCCTTGATTATATTGCTTGTGGTAAAGCTGAACCTAGTAAAATTGAAAACATCGTCAAAGGTATATCAGAGGGCTGTCGCCAAGCTGGTTGTGCATTAATTGGTGGAGAAACAGCTGAAATGCCAGGAATGTATTCTATGGAAGAATACGATTTAGCTGGTTTTACAGTTGGAATTGTTGATAAAAAGAAAATTGTAACAGGTGAAAAAATTGAAGGTGGTCAAGTATTAATTGGCTTAGCATCTAGCGGTATTCATAGTAATGGTTATTCTTTAGTACGAAAATTATTACTAGAAGATGGAGAACTATCTTTAGATCGCATTTACGGACGCTTAGAACTACCTCTTGGTGAAGAATTATTAAAACCAACGAAAATTTATGTCAAACCTATTTTAGAACTATTGAAGAAATATGAAGTATACGGTATGGCGCATATTACAGGTGGCGGATTCATTGAAAATATTCCACGTATGTTACCAGAAGGAATCGGTGCAGAAATTGAATTAGGATCTTGGAAAATTCAACCGATCTTCAGTTTACTTCAAGAAATGGGAAAACTAGAAGAGAAAGAAATGTTCAATATTTTTAACATGGGTATTGGTATGGTAGTAGCGGTGAAGGAAGAAGAGGCAAAAGATATCGTTCGTCTTCTTGAAGAGCAAGGAGAAACAGCTCGTATTATTGGACGTACTGTACAAGGAACTGGCGTTACCTTCAATGGGGGCACGGCACTATGAGTAGATTAGCAGTTTTTGCTTCTGGAAGCGGCTCTAACTTTCAATCTCTCGTTAATGCGGTAGAAGAAAAAAGATTGGATGCAGAAATTAGTTTATTAGTATGTGATAAACCAGAAGCACGTGCTGTTGGACGGGCACATTATCATCATATTCCGTGTTTCGCCTTTTCAGCGAAAGCATATGAGTCAAAAGAAGCATTTGAAAAAGAAATATTAAAGAAGCTAGAAGAGTATGAGATTGATTATGTCATTTTAGCTGGATATATGCGTTTAATTGGGCCGACTTTATTAGGAGCGTATGGTGGGAAGATTATTAATATTCATCCGTCACTATTACCGAGTTTTCCTGGTAAAGATGCTGTCGGTCAAGCGTTAGAAGCAGGTGTGAAAGTAACTGGAGTAACAATTCATTATGTAGATGCAGGTATGGATACAGGTCCAATTATTGCGCAAGAAGCAGTAGTTGTTTCTGAAGGGGATACGAGAGAAAGCTTACAAAAGAAAATTCAACAAGTTGAACATAAATTATACGTAAATACAGTGAATCAAATTGTTCAGTCTGCGAAAGAAACAACTGTTAACTAACATACAACCAGGGGTGAAGGATAAATGAAAAAGCGTGCATTAGTAAGTGTTTCAGATAAAACAGGAGTAGTAGAATTTGTTAAAGGTTTACTAGAACAAGGGATTGAAGTTATTTCAACAGGTGGTACGAAAAAATTACTAGAAGAAAACGGCTTACAAGTAATCGGTATTTCTGAAATAACTGGTTTCCCGGAAATTATGGATGGACGTGTAAAAACATTACACCCAAATATTCATGGTGGGCTATTAGCGGTTCGTGATAATGAAACGCATGTAGCACAAATGAATGAATTAGGTATTCAAGCAATTGATTTTGTTGTTGTTAACTTATACCCATTTAAAGAAACAATCGCTAAGCCTGATGTAACATTTGCTGATGCAATTGAAAATATTGATATCGGTGGTCCAACAATGATTCGCTCTGCTGCGAAAAATCATAAATTTGTATCGGTAATTGTAGATCCAGTAGATTACGATGTTGTATTAGCAGAACTGAAAGAGAACGGTGAAGTAAAAGAAGAAACAAAACGTAAATTAGCAGCGAAAGTATTCCGTCATACAGCGGCATATGATGCGTTAATCTCTAACTACTTAACAGAGCAAATGGGTGAAGAAAGCCCAGAAACATTAACAGTGACATTTGAGAAAAAACAAGATTTACGCTATGGAGAAAATCCACATCAAAAAGCAACCTTCTATAAAGCACCATTCGCTGTAACTTCTTCTGTTGCATACGCAGAACAATTACACGGTAAAGAATTATCTTACAACAATATTAATGATGCAGATGCAGCACTTAGTATTGTAAAAGAATTTACAGAGCCAGCAGTAGTAGCAGTAAAACATATGAATCCATGTGGTGTTGGAGTGGGTACTGATATTCATGAAGCATACACACGCGCTTATGAAGCAGATCCAGTATCAATTTTTGGTGGAATTATTGCAGCAAATCGTGAAATTGATAAAGCTACAGCAGAAAAGTTACACGAAATTTTCTTAGAAATCATTATTGCACCTTCTTTCTCAAAAGAAGCTTTAGAAGTATTGCAAAGTAAGAAAAACTTACGTCTACTAACTGTAAATATTGAAAAAGCGACAAGTGCAAGCAAAAAACTAACTTCTGTACAAGGTGGTCTTCTCGTTCAAGAGGAAGATACGTTATCATTAGATGAAAGTACAATTTCAATTCCGACAAAACGTGAACCATCAGAGCAAGAGTGGAAAGATTTAAAACTAGCTTGGAAAGTTGTAAAACATGTGAAATCAAACGCAATTGTTTTAGCGAATGATAACATGACAGTTGGTGTAGGCGCGGGACAGATGAACCGTGTAGGTTCTGCAAAAATCGCAATTACACAAGCTGGCGAAAAGGCACAAGGTAGCGCACTTGCATCTGATGCTTTCTTCCCAATGCCAGATACAGTGGAAGAAGCAGCAAAAGCAGGGATTACAGCAATCATTCAACCAGGCGGATCAATCCGTGACGAAGATTCTATCAAAGTTGCGGATAAGTATGGGATTACGATGGTGTTCACTGGCGTACGTCATTTCAAACACTAATAGAGGATATTTAAAAAGTCCGGTCAAGATAACTGTCGCATGTCGTCGTTGCTCTTGATCCTCCTTTTTAAACTTTTATTGATATGAAAACAAACTAGGAGCAGAGCTTCTAGTTTGTACTTATTTAAGTATTGGGGGATGAAATATGAATGTTTTAGTAATTGGCCGCGGTGGGCGTGAGCATGCTTTAGCTTGGAAGTTTGCGCAATCTGAAAAGGTGGAAAAGGTATATGTAGCACCTGGTAATGAAGGTATGCGCGATGTTGCAACACCAGTTGATATTGATGAAAATGATTTTGACGCATTAGTTTTATTTGCTAAAGAGAATAAGGTTGAATTAACTTTCGTTGGACCAGAAATTCCGCTTATGAATGGAATTGTTGATCGCTTTAAAGAAGAGGGACTTCGTGTGTTTGGCCCAAATAAGGCGGCTGCTGTTATTGAAGGTAGTAAGGCTTTTACGAAAGAATTGATGAAAAAATATGATATTCCAACTGCGGCATATGAAACTTTTACAAACTATGAAGAAGCAGTACAGTATATTCAAAAAGTTGGTGCGCCAATCGTTATTAAAGCTGACGGCCTAGCTGCTGGTAAAGGTGTAACGGTAGCAATGACGCTTGAAGAAGCATTACAAGCTGTGAAAGAGATGCTACAAGATGTGAAGTTCGGCGAAGCGAGCAAGAAGGTCGTTATTGAAGAGTTTTTAGATGGACAAGAATTTTCATTAATGGCATTTGTAAATGGAACAACTGTGCATCCGATGGTAATTGCGCAAGATCATAAACGAGCTTTTGATGGTGATAAAGGTCCAAATACAGGCGGAATGGGTGCGTATTCTCCAGTACCACAAATTTCGGAATCAGCAGTTCAAGAGGCGATAAAAACAGTATTACATCCAACTGCTAAAGCGATGATTGCAGAAAATCGATCGTTTACAGGGATTTTATATGCGGGACTTATTTTAACAAATGATGGCCCAAAGGTAATTGAATTTAATGCACGCTTTGGTGATCCTGAAACGGAAGTAGTATTACCTCGCTTAGAAAATGATTTAGTTGATGTATGTAACGCTGTATTAAATGAAAGTGAATTAACGTTACAGTGGTCAGAGGAAGCGGTAATTGGTGTTGTACTTGCTTCGAAAGGGTATCCGGAAGCATATAAAAAAGGTGACATTATTAAAGGATTAGATGCACTGAACGATGTAATTGTTTTCCATTCAGGTACAGCGATGAAGCATGGTGACTTTGTAACAAATGGTGGCCGTGTACTATTTGTTGCTTGTAAGGCGGACAGTTTACAAGCGGCGAAAGATAAGGTGTATAAAGAAATCGGTAAAATTGAGAGTGATGGTCTATTTTACCGAAGTGATATAGGATATCGTGCAATTGGTCATGAGATGACGAGAAGCTAGTAATATTAAATGTTTTAGCGGTAAGAAAAGCGGAGAATGAGGTAGTTCATTCTCCGCTTTTCTTATTATTTTATTTAGGAACTTTTATAAGATCAATAATGTCAGGGCATTGTAATTGATAAGTTATTGCTGTTGATGAAACTTTCTTTGAAATTTTTCGGCAACTACTATTGGAATATTGAATTTTTTTGTTTTCTGTATTTCGGTCGCTTGTTTTTGAGTAATCAACATCATAATACAAAGATGTTGTCTCTCTTCCTTTTTTTACTGTTAAATCTATGATGAGAGGCTCATCTTTTTCGTTAAATCGAGTGATGCGAATGGAGTGACTCTTATTTGAATTATATTTTTTAATGAAGATATCTAATTTTTCGATATTGTAAACTGTGTCATTCTTTTGAATGACATCACCATATTTTTCGGCGGTTTCAAAACTATATTCTTTATTGGATGTATCAATTGTTGGTCGTTTATTTGAGCAAGTGACAAGATTGAATGAGAGTAGTGCAATAAATAATAAACTCGTTTTTTTATAGTAATGTTTTATAGGCAAAGCGAACCACCTCTATTAATAATGTTATATTTGTATTTTTCGATATAATTACAAAGAAAACATCATCATTGTATTAAAAAATCCCGCTGATTTCTCAGCGGGATTTTTTATGCATCTTTATCTTTTTTCAATTTTCCTTTTTGCTTTGCCATTTCTCGAAGTAAATACTCGATGTGTGCATTGACGCTACGAAACTCATCATTCGCCCATTTTTCGATGACTGCGTGTAATTCAGGATCAATACGTAATGGAAAGCTTTTCTTTTTAGCCATAATGATTTACAACCCTTTAGTATAGGCTTCCTGTATTAATAACTGGTTGCGCACCTTTATCTGAAACGATGGCAACTAATAAGTTGTTCACCATATTTGCTTTACGCTCGTCATCTAATTCAAGTACGCCTTCCTCATCTAACATATGGATTGAATCTTTCGCCATCTTCACAGCACCTTCAACAATCTCTTTTCTAGCAGCTAATACTGCTTTTGCTTGTTGACGTTGTAGCATTGCATGGGCAATTTCTGTTGCGTAAGCTAAATGTGTTAAACGAGTTTCTAATACTTCTACGCCAGCGATTTCAAGGCGCGCTTCTAACTCACGTTTTAATTCTTCAGAGATTTCTTCAGTATTTCCTCGTAACGTGATGCAAGTTTCATCTTGGAAATTGTCATAAGGATATTTTGTTGCGACGTGGCGGATTGCTGTTTCACTTTGAATTTCTACAAATCGATCGTAATGTTCAACACCGAACATTGCTTTTGCAGAATCAACTACTTTATATACGATAACGGCTGCAATTTCAATTGGATTTCCCTCAATATCGTTTACTTTTAACTTCTTACTATTAAAGTTTTCAACACGTAACGATACAGTTTGACGGAATGCGAATGGAATTGTTAAAAATAAACCATTTTGACGAATTGTTCCTAAATAATTACCGAAAAACGTAATAACTTTTGCTTGGTTTGGTTGAACAATACCAATACCTGTAGCAAGAACGGCGGCTAAAATAATAGTTAATGCCGCTCCTATGAAAATTTCTTGTACAAGGAAAAATACACCGATAGCGGCTAAAATTAAAATCCCGATAATACCGAGAAAACCATTTACATAAAAAACTTGTTTTTCTTTCATATGATCGCCTCCTGATATAAAAATGATATCACTTTTATATCATTTTATGCAAGGGCTTTACACCTAATTTTCTGAAATTATTGATTAGGTATTTCTTATGTATATTTTGAGGTTTGAAATGAGAATGTATGTTCTATTTTGTGGTAAAATAAAGAAGACTTAACCGCCCACTGCAGCAGCTAAGTCCCTTTGAGAGCATCTTGCATCGTGACAAATGATTCAAAGCGGTTTTGCCAGGATTATATCTTCAATCGCTGACTCAATCTCTTTGTCAGAAGTGTCATAACTTCCATTTGACTTTGGTTTGTCGTGGTTGGAAGTTTGGTTCACTTCTTCTTTAGCATGTCCCTTTTCGGTAAAATTCATGCTAGGCATTTTAAATGCCCCCATATTCATGTATTTTCCGAATTTCCACATTTCAACAACGGGGCAGAAACGAACAATTCCCTCTGCGATTTTCATTGCACCAATCCATAGCAAGACGTTAGACCAAGTGCACCACGGCTTGCGTACAAGTTTAGCACTACTACAGCCGAAGAGGATAAGTCCGAGTGTAATTCGAATTAGGGCATTTATTGTACCGATGTTTTGCTTCATTAGAAAAACACTCCTTTTTATGAAAGTTGAAATAGATAATACTATTTCTCTTATTAGTATCCCGTGTGATTTTGGGGATATGTAATCCAACATTTGACGTTGAAAAAGATGTTGGAATGTGCGTGTGTGTAAGTAGCTTTTTTTGTTATAATGAAAGAATGCACAAAAGGAAGTTCAAAATTAAATCCTCTCGTTTGAAAAACTATGGAAGAGGGAATTCCAAACTTAATTCTCCGTTTTAAACAAATATTTAAGATGAAGTTAAAAAAATCCTGATGAAAATAAACTGTTATTTTGAGCAGAAATATATATAACTAGAGAAAAGAAAGGGTGTTTTCATGTACGATATTTCCGGGTGGAAACATGTATTTAAGCTTGATCCAAATAAGGAGTTAAGTGACGAACATTTAGAAATGATTTGTGAGTCTGGAACAGATGCTGTTATTGTAGGCGGAAGTGATGGAGTTACAATTGATAATGTATTACACATGCTAGTTAGCATTCGTAGATATGCAGTTCCTTGTGTGTTAGAGGTTTCTGATGTGGAAGCAATTACACCAGGATTTGATTTTTATTATATCCCAAGCGTTTTAAATAGCCGAAAGGTAGAATGGGTAACAGGTGTTCATCATGAGGCTTTGAAAGAATTTGGGGATATTATGGACTGGGACGAAATTTTCATGGAAGGGTATTGTGTTTTAAATCCGGAAGCGAAAGTAGCTCAGCTTACAGATGCGAAATGTGATGTAACAGAAGATGATGTAATTGCATACGCGCGTTTAGCAGACAAGCTATTACGTTTACCGATATTTTATTTAGAATATAGCGGTACGTATGGAGACGTTGAACTTGTTAAAAATGTAAAAGCAGAATTAAAACAAGCGAAGTTATATTATGGCGGCGGTATTTCTAATGCTGAACAAGCGAAGGAAATGGCACAATACGCTGATACAGTAGTGGTTGGGAATATTATTTATGATGATATAAAATCCGCGTTAAAAACAGTTAAAGCAGTAAAAGGAGAGTAGGTGCAGGCGTATATGAGTAAGACAGATAAGTTATTAAATGGTTTAAATCCGCAGCAACAAAAAGCAGTACAAACAACGAACGGACCACTTCTATTAATGGCAGGTGCAGGTAGTGGTAAAACACGTGTGTTAACACATCGTATTGCGTATTTACTTGGTGAAAAAGGTGTAGCGCCATGGAATGTACTAGCTATTACCTTTACAAATAAAGCGGCTCGAGAAATGCGCGAGCGTATTGATACACTTGTCGGACCAGAAGCAGAAGATATTTGGATTTCTACGTTCCACTCTATGTGTGTACGTATTTTACGACGTGATATCGATCGTATTGGTATTAATCGTAACTTTACAATCTTAGATTCAGGCGATCAGTTAACTGTAGTCAAAAAAATTATGAAAGAGCGCAATATTGATCCGAAGAAATTTGAGCCACGCTCTATTTTAGCTGGTATTAGTAATGCGAAAAATGAATTGTTATCTGCAGATAAATATGCGAAAAAAATTACAATCGCTGATCCATATGAAAAATTAACGAGTGATGTATATACAGAATATCAAAAACGTCTTCTGAAAAATAACTCATTAGACTTTGATGATTTAATTATGACAACGATTCAGCTATTTGAACGTGTTCCAGAAGTACTAGAGTTTTATCAGCGTAAGTTCCAATATATTCACGTGGATGAGTATCAAGATACGAACAAAGCGCAGTACCTTCTTGTAAAACATTTAGCAGCACGTTTTAAAAATTTATGTGTTGTAGGTGACTCAGATCAGTCTATTTACCGCTGGCGTGGGGCTGACATTTCTAACATTTTGTCATTCGAAAAAGACTATGAGAATGCGCAAGTTATTCTGTTAGAACAAAACTATCGTTCGTCACAAAATATTTTAAATGCAGCGAATGCTGTTATTGAAAAAAATTCAAACCGTAAACCGAAAAAATTATGGACAGACAATCAAGTTGGAAGCAAAATCTCATATTACCGTGCTGCGACGGAAAAAGACGAAGCATATTTTGTTGCGAAAAAAATTCGTGACGATATTCAAATGGGAAAACGAAAATATACGGACTTTGCAGTATTATATCGTACAAATGCCCAGTCTCGTATGGTCGAGGAGATTTTCCTGAAATCTAATATTCCTTACAAAATTGTCGGCGGTACGAAGTTCTACGATCGTAAAGAGATTAAAGATATTTTGGCGTATTTACGTTTAATTGGGAATCCAGATGATGAGATTAGTTTCGCACGTATTATTAACATGCCAAAGCGCGGAATTGGTGCGACTTCTATCGATAAAATTATTAATTACGGTGTACAAAATGGAATTTCATTAACTGCTGTATTCGATGAGATTGAGCATGTTGGTGTAAGTGCAAAAATAACAAAGGCAGTAAAAGAATTCGCAGGTCTATTACACAACTGGGTAAATATGCAAGAGTATTTATCTGTTACAGAATTGGTAGAAGAAGTTATTGAAAAAACAGGCTATCGCGATATGTTGAAAAACGAGCGTACTTTAGAAGCAGAAGGTCGTTTAGAGAACTTAGATGAGTTTTTATCTGTTACGCAAACATTTGAATCTCAAAGCGAAGATAAGAGCCTTGTTGCATTCTTAACAGACTTAGCGCTTGTTGCTGATATTGATCGTGTCGATGAAGATCCAACTGCGGGTGAGGAAGTTATTTTAATGACGATGCACTCAGCGAAAGGGTTAGAGTTCCCAGTTGTCTTTATTGTTGGGTTAGAGGAAGGAATATTCCCACATACTCGTTCTCTAATGGAAGAAGATGAAATGCAAGAAGAGCGTCGCCTTGCTTATGTAGGTATTACTCGTGCAGAAGAAGAGTTATATTTATCCAATGCACAAATGCGTACTTTATTTGGTAGAACAAGTATGAACGCTGCTTCTCGATTTATTACAGAAATCCCGGCAGAGCTAGTAGAATCGTTAAATGAAACAGCGCCAAAGCGTGAAACTTCGTTTGGTGCAAAAGGAAGAACGACAAGTACAAGTAGAATGACAACTACAACCACAACACGCTCTCGTTCAGCTTTCGTGCGTCCTGCAGCTAAGACGACAGGTGGCGAGCAAATTGGCTGGGCAGTAGGCGATAAAGCTTCCCACCAAAAATGGGGAGTCGGTACAGTTGTCAGTGTAAAAGGTGAAGGTGATGCAAAAGAATTAGATATTGCGTTCCCAAGCCCAATTGGTGTTAAACGTTTGTTAGCAAAATTTGCACCTGTGACGAAACAATAGGAAAGGAATGAGGATATGTCAAAAGAGATAGCAAAACAACGTATAGAAGAACTGCGTGATTTGTTAAATACATTTAATTATCAGTATCACGTATTAGACAATCCTTCTGTTTCTGATGCGGAGTATGACCGTAATATGCAGGAGCTTATAAAATTAGAAGCAGAGAATCCAGAGTTTATGAGTGAAGACTCTCCCTCCATTCGCGTTGGGGGAACTGTTCTAGATATATTTGAAAAAGTAACACATAAGTCACCGATGTTAAGTTTAGGAAATGCATTTAACGAAGGAGATTTACGTGATTTCGACCGACGAGTACGCCAAGGAATTGATGATGCGAATGTAAGATATATATGCGAATTAAAAATTGACGGACTTGCTGTTTCACTTCATTATGAAAAAGGACGCTTCATTCAAGGGGCAACGCGTGGTGATGGTGTAACAGGTGAAGATATTACTCAAAATTTAAAAACGATTAAAGCGATCCCGCTCCGTTTAAATGAAGAAGTAACATTAGAAGCACGAGGCGAAGTTTATATGCCGAAGCGTTCATTCGTTAAGTTAAATGAAGAAAAAGAACAAAATGGTGAAGATGTATTTGCGAATCCGCGTAATGCGGCAGCAGGTTCAATACGCCAACTTGATCCAAAAATTGCAGCGAAGCGTAACTTATCTATGTTTGTGTACGGTCTTGCGAATGTAGAAGAAAAAACAATTCCATCACATAGTGAATCGCTTGATTTCTTAGGTGAACTTGGATTCAAAACAAATCCAAATCGTCGTACATGTGAAACAATCGAAGAAGTTATAGCTTATGTAGAAGAATGGCAAGAAAAACGCCCGCATCTTGATTATGAGATCGATGGAATCGTTATAAAAGTGGATGATGTTGCTCTTCAAGAAAGTTTAGGAACTACAGCAAAGAGTCCAAGATGGGCGATTGCTTATAAATTCCCGGCTGAAGAAGTTGTAACAAGATTAACAGGCATTGAATTAAGTGTTGGTCGCACAGGGGTTGTAACACCGACTGCAGAGCTAGAGGCAGTGCGAGTGGCTGGTACTATCGTTCGTCGTGCCTCTTTACATAACGAAGATTTAATTCGTGAAAAAGACATTCGAATTGGTGACTATGTTGTTGTGAAGAAGGCCGGAGATATTATTCCTGAAGTTGTGAACGTTATTTTTGATAAGCGTACTGGTGAGGAAGAAGAATATCATATGCCAACGCATTGCCCAGCATGTGAGAGTGAACTAGTTCGTTTAGAAGAAGAGGTAGCACTTCGCTGTATAAATCCAACTTGTCCGGCTCAAATTCGAGAAGGATTAATCCATTTCGTTTCAAGAAATGCAATGAATATTGATGGACTTGGAGAACGTGTCATTACACAACTCTTTGATGCTGATTATATTCGTACATTCGCTGATTTATATTCGTTGACGAAAGAGCAATTATTGCAGTTAGAACGATTCGGTGAAAAATCAGCAACGAATTTAGTACAAGCAATTGAGAATTCTAAAGAAAACTCATTAGAGCGATTATTATTCGGTCTTGGTATTCGCCATGTCGGAGCGAAAGCAGCCCGTACATTTGCAGAGCATTTTGAAACGATGGATGCGCTTGTGAAAGCAACGGAAGAAGAACTAAAAGCAATTAATGAAATTGGTGAAAAAATGGCTCAATCTGTCGTGACGTATTTTGATAATGAAGACGTATTAGAGTTATTACAACAATTTAAAGAGTATGGCGTGAATATGGCATACAAAGGTATAAAAATGGCTGATTTACAAAATGTTGAATCTTGCTTCGCAGGAAAAACTGTCGTTTTAACAGGTAAATTAGAAGTTATGGGACGTAGTGAAGCGAAGAAGAAGATTGAGGCATTAGGTGGAAAAGTCACAGGAAGTGTTAGTAAAAGTACGGATTTAGTTGTTGCAGGTGAAGCGGCAGGTTCGAAATTAGCACAAGCAGAGAAGCATAATGTTGAGGTTTGGAATGAAGAGAGGTTCTTACAAGAGCTAAATAAGTAAGAGGTGCAAACTTACCATGAAAAAAATAGCATTAGCGGTATTAAGCCTTGGCCTACTCGTAAGTGGGTGTAGTGCAGGTGCCGATAAAGATGAAAAAGTGGTTGAGAAATCGGGGAAAGCAAAAGAACAAGCAATCGTTCCGAAGTACGCTATTTCGGATGAATATTATAAGGCGACTATTCCATTTGAAGCAGGAGCTGCACGCGGATTAGTTGTACAAGGATTAAGTAATCGTCTTGATATAGATGAATTTGAAACAGGATTAATGCGTATTGCAAAAGAATCCTTTAGTACGAAAGATCATTTCTTTAAAGGTGGAGATGTTCTAGATACTCAAAATGTGCAGATGCTTGTTAAAAGAAAGCGTACAGATGCTGAACAAAAGGAACTAGAGGACAAATTAAAAAAAGATGCAGTTAAATTTCCAAACATTGGGTTAAACCCAGCGTTAGGTGGAGGATCTGAATCATTAGAGGCAAAAAATAAAAAAAATCCAATATATATTTCAAATATTTTAGAGCATGATTATTATGTGAAAAAAGGCGAAACAGATGAGCGCAAAGGCATAGTAGTTGGTTTAGCGATGAATTCGGTTCATTATTACGAGGAAGAGCATGGTTATCCGCGTGAGGCTGAAATTGAGCAAGAAAAAATGTTAGCGGAAGGGAAAAAAATGGCGCAAGAAGTCTTGAAATTTATGCATCAAAGACAGCCTGCAACAAAAAATCTTCCGATAACATTTGCAATTTATCGTCAGGCTCCAAAGGCTTCACTCGTGCCAGGTAACTTTGTTTCTTATGCAAATGTCGAAAAAGGCAGTGAAACGGTTGAGGATTGGAAACAAATTAATGAGAACTATTATTTGTTCCCATCTGAACAAGCGAAAACAGATAATAAACGTGAAGATCTGGCGAGAGTATCAAACTTTAAAGCAAAACTAGGGGATTATTTCCAAGGAGACTATACAGCTGTTATCGGTACTGGTATGTATAGAGATGATGAATTAAGAGAAATAAAGCTTGATATTCCTGTCCAGTTTAATGGGAAAGCAGAAATAATTGGTTTTACACAATATGTAGCCGGGCTTGTTATGGAATACTTCCCGAATTATATGAAAGTACAAGTAACGATTAAATCTGTAGAACGTCCAGAAGCGATTATTATACGTGAAGCGAAGCAAGATGAACCATTTGTGAAAATTTTAGATTAAATAGAAGGGCCGTTCCTTTGTGGAACGGCTTTTTTTCTTAGGTAATTTTGTTATAATTTAAAATGTTATAAATAATGGGGCAAGGGGTAAAGCACATGGACGAATTAAGTTTTCAAGTCATTATTTTATTAATTGCATTCGGCTTTTTAGCAGCTTTTATTGATTCAGTTGTTGGCGGTGGAGGATTAATCTCGCTTCCGGCACTTATGTTTGTTGGTTTGCCACCAGCTTCGGCAATTGCAACGAATAAATTAGCTGCAACGATGGGGACGTTTACGAGTGCAGTTTATTTTATTCGATCAGGAAAGGTCGATTTTAAAATTGTAGGAAAGTTAATCCCGTTAACTGTTATAGGAGCGGTCGCAGGCACTTTAGTAGTAAAGTTTATTCCGCCGGATATTTTACGTCCGTTAGTGCTTGTGATGTTGGTGTTTATTGCCATTTATATTATTGCAAAAAAGGATTGGGGAAGTGTATCTACCTATAAGAAGATGACGAAAAGAAAAACATTAATATTTTTCTTTGTTATTTTAATGATAGGGTTTTACGATGGTTTTTTTGGACCAGGGACAGGATCCTTTTTAATTTTTGCATTTTTATTAGTTGGTTTGGATTTTATTCAAGCGGCAGCATCTGGAAAACTTTTGAACTTTGTTAGTAATATCGTATCTTTAATTACTTTTTTATTTTTAGACGTAATTCATTTTGAATACGGTATTATTATGGGATTGTCGATGATTTTTGGCGCTTATTTTGGATCGAAGTTTGCAGTACAAAAAGGTGTTGGATATGTAAGAACTTTATTTTTGTTAGTAACTATTTTATTGATTGGAAAAAACATTTTGGAATATACTCATATTTTGTAGAGTTATACGTATGTATAACTCTATTTTTTTATTATATTTTAAAAATTTATTAATTTTTAAAATATAAGTCTAGGAATATTTGAATAAATCTAAATTATCGTGTAGAATAATGTTGTAAAATGTAAACGTTTTTCTAAGGGGAGGCTAAAAAGAATGGTAGTAGCATACAAACATGAGCCATTTACAGATTTTTCAGTGGAGGCTAACAAATTAGCGTTTGAAGAAGGTTTAAAGAAAGTAGAATCTTATCTTGGACAAGACTATCCATTAATTATTGGAGGAGAAAAAATCACTACAGAAGACAAAATTGTTTCTGTAAACCCTGCAAATAAAGAGGAACTTGTTGGTCGCGTTTCAAAAGCAAGCCGTGAGTTAGCTGAAAAAGCAATGCAAGTAGCGGATGAAACATTCCAAACTTGGAGAAAATCAAAGCCAGAAATGCGTGCAGACATTTTATTCCGTGCTGCAGCAATCGTTCGTCGCAGAAAGCATGAATTCTCTGCTATTCTTGTAAAAGAAGCAGGTAAACCGTGGAATGAGGCAGATGCTGATACAGCAGAAGCAATCGACTTTATGGAATATTATGGTCGTCAAATGTTAAAATTAAAAGACGGAATTCCAGTAGAAAGCCGTCCAATTGAATATAATCGTTTCTCTTACATTCCATTAGGAGTAGGTGTTATCATTTCTCCTTGGAACTTCCCATTCGCAATTATGGCAGGTATGACAACAGCTGCTTTAGTTTCTGGTAACACAGTATTACTAAAACCAGCTAGTACAACTCCTGTAGTAGCAGCTAAATTCATGGAAGTATTAGAAGAAGCTGGCTTACCAGCTGGCGTAGTAAACTTCGTTCCAGGTAATGGTTCTGAAGTTGGTGACTACTTAGTAGATCACCCTCGTACACGTTTCGTGAGCTTCACTGGATCTCGTGATGTAGGTATCCGTATTTATGAGCGTGCAGCGAAAGTAAACCCAGGCCAAATTTGGTTAAAACGCGTTATCGCTGAAATGGGTGGTAAAGATACAATCGTTGTTGATAAAGAAGCAGATCTTGAATTAGCAGCTAAATCTATCGTAGCATCAGCATTCGGATTCTCAGGACAAAAATGTTCTGCATGTTCTCGTGCAGTAATCCATGAAGATGTATACGATTACGTATTAAATCGTGCTGTTGAATTAACGAAAGAATTAACAGTTGCTAATCCAGCTGTTTTAGGTACAAACATGGGTCCTGTTAATGACCAAGCTGCATTTGATAAAGTGATGAGCTATGTTGCAATTGGTAAAGAAGAAGGTAGAATCTTAACAGGTGGCGAAGGAGACGATTCTAAAGGCTGGTTCATCCAACCAACAATCGTTGCTGACGTTGCAGAAGATGCTCGCTTAATGAAAGAAGAAATCTTCGGACCAGTAGTAGCATTCTGTAAAGCAAAAGACTTTGATCATGCACTTGCAATTGCAAACAATACAGAATACGGTTTAACAGGTGCTGTTGTTACTAATAACCGTGACCATATTGAAAAAGCACGTGAAGAATTCCATGTGGGTAACTTATACTTCAACCGTGGATGTACTGGTGCAATCGTAGGTTACCAACCATTCGGTGGCTTTAACATGTCTGGTACAGACTCTAAAGCTGGTGGCCCTGACTACTTAGCACTTCACATGCAAGCAAAAACTACTTCTGAAACTTTATAAGAAATAGTAGAAGAGATCTTCGCAGTCTGCGAAGATCTCTTTTTTTTTTTTTTTTTTGAAAAAATTTCTATATATGGATTAAGATAGATATAAGTAGAGAAACTAATAATGTAATAAGGTTTACTTCAGTAAATAAGGTATATTATATTTGTTGAATAGATTCTCTTTAAAGACAAGAAAAGTAGGTGAACAAAGTGGGAAAATATCAATTGGATTACAAAAGTCAGGTATCTGTGGCAAAGTTTCATGAAAAACAGACGCCTGCCAAATTTGATAAAAAGCAGCAAATTGAAAAATTGCGTGCGGAGTATTTGAAAAAGAAGCAAAAACAAACAGATAAATAATATGTTACGTTTTTGATAGGAGAAACTAGTTCTAATTACCGTATATTACCATTCGATAATTAGAACTAGCTAAATCCTATTAATATCGGGATAAACATGTAAATAGAAACAAAACAATGAGAAAAGTTGACTTATTAGTCATATTTTTTAGTATTCATTTTAAGGATTTCCTGTATAATACAATTTGAAAGAAAATCTATGGTTTGACAAGAAACACTCTTTTCGGTTTTGCTCACTGAAGGGAGTGTTTTTTTGTAGCCACAAACTCCTCTGTACTCATTATAGTTGCGTATACTCCATTTAAACTAGCCAAAATTGTGTTATGAATATAAACGGCTGGTATAGTAGCATTCTTAAAAGAAAGATCTTTTGTAGCACAAGCATCATGTATAACGGTACATGGAAAGCCGAAATCAAAAGCAGCCCTTACGGTAGCATCAATACACATATGAGTCATCATCCCGCATATGACGACGTGCTCAATGTCTAAACGTTGTAATTGTTCTAGAAGATCAGTTTCGCGAAAACTATTTGGATAATGTTTGAGTATAACGGTTTCTTCTCTAAGTGGACGTACGCTTTCATGAATATGTACACCCTCTGTATTGGGTAGGAAAAAAGTAGCGTCATCTTTTATTGCTACATGTTGGATATGAAAAATAGGTTCGTTTTTCGTTCTAAAGAGTTGTAGCAGCTGACGAGCATATTTGCTTGCTTCTATTGGATTACGCAATTCCATCTTTCCGTGTTGAAAATAATCATTTTGAATATCAACGAGTAAAAGAGCTGTTTTCATATATTTATCTTCCTCCGGTTTCATATTCAAATAATGGTATTCAATTTATCCGACATTAACGGGCAGTAAAACTCCCACCTCAAAATTAGGCTGGAGCAAAGAAGTTAGGTGGGAGATCAACTGTCCGTAAATGTCCGATTGGTTCAACTAATAATCAGTGGGGGATGAACAAAACCCCCACTGATTATAGTTTCACTTTATAGAGAGGATTCTCCTTTTAAAAAAATATGAAGGAGAAGAATTTTACATAACTTTAAAAAGCAATATTATATTGTGATTTTTTATTTGAAAATTTTAATAGAGAAATAATTAATATTTTTCTGAAAAATGTATTGACTCTTATTATTCTGAGTTCTATAATGAGAATTAATTAAACGACAATTAAATCGATACATTCTTATCCAGAGAGGTGGAGGGACTGGCCCTACGATACCTCAGCAACGGGTTTTTTAATACCGTGCTAACTCCAGCAAGCCTTATAAAAGGCTTGGAAGATGAGAAGATGTGACCGAGTACATATAAGTGCTCTCCTTCTTAATCTTTACGGTTGATAAGAAGGAGAGCACTTTTTATTTTACCTCGAAAGCTCTACTTCAAGTTTTTACAGCATATAGGAGGCGAAAAAATGATTTCTTTTAACAACGTAAGTAAAGTATATGAATCAGGTGGGCAATCTGTTCATGCGGTGGAGGATGTAACATTATCAGTTGAGAAGGGCGAAATTTTTGGCATTATCGGTTTTAGTGGCGCTGGAAAGAGTACGTTATTACGCCTAGTAAATATGTTAGAGAGACCAACGGCGGGAACGATTTCAATAGATGATAAAGATATTACATCACTATCGACGAAAGAATTACGGAAGCTAAGACAAAGAATCGGGATGATTTTTCAAAGTTTTAATTTATTTAATTCAAGAACAGTGTTTGGGAATATTGCTTATCCATTAAGGTTAGCGAAAGTACCAAAAAATGAGATAAAAGAAAGAGTAAATGAACTGCTAAAGTTTGTAGGATTAGAAGATAAAGCAAACTATTATCCAGAGCAACTATCAGGCGGACAAAAGCAGCGTGTTGGCATTGCAAGAGCACTTGCAACATCGCCAGACATTCTTATATGTGATGAGGCAACATCAGCTTTAGATCCAGAAACAACGACAGAAATTTTGAACTTATTAAAGAAAGTAAATCGAGAATACAATGTAACAATTCTTCTTATTACACATGAAATGCATGTTGTGAAAGAAATTTGTCACCGTGTAGCTGTAATGGAGAAGGGAAAGGTTATTGAAGAAGGAAAACTGTTTGATGTTTTCACACAACCAAAAACAAAGACAACTCAAAACTTTGTACGCTCCATCATTAATGATCATTTACCGGAAAGTGTTCTAGGGAAAATTCAAAATGGTGGACAGATTTATCGCTTAACATTTACTGGGGAAGAGACAGGGCAGCCGGTACTATCATATATCGCGAAAAACTATAACGTCGATGTAAACGTACTGTACGGAAATATTATTGAACTTCAAAATGTGCTATTTGGAAATCTACTTGTAGAACTGCAAGGTGAGCAGAAAGAAATTCAAAAAGCATTACAACATCTAAGACTGCAAGTGCAGCTGAAGGAGGTAGAAGCTCATGCGAGTTGATTGGAGTATATTTTGGCCTCGCATAGTAGATGCGACGGGGGATACCCTCTTAATGGTAATCGTAACCCTTATATTTGCTACAATTCTTGGTATACCTCTAGGTTTACTGTTATATGTAACGAGGAAAGGAAACTTTTTAGAAAATAAATGGGTCTTTTCTATTCTTAATATCATTATTAATACAATTCGTCCGGTTCCATTCATCATCTTCTTAGTAGCTTTAAGCCCACTAACAAGAAGTGTTATCGGAACGACGATTGGAACAGCAGCAGCAATCTTTCCAATGACGTTAGTTGCGTCAATTGGTATTGCTAGAATGGTTGAAACAAATCTTGTTTCAGTTCCAAAGGGAGTCATTGAAGCAGCTCAAGCGATGGGTGCTTCACCATTTAGAATTGTTTTTGAAATTCTTGTACCAGAAGCGTTAGCGCCATTGATTTTAGGTGTTACGTTTATGACAGTTGGTTTAATTGAATTTTCTGCAGTTGCTGGGCTTGTCGGTGGTGGCGGTCTTGGTGACTTAGCGATGACATATGGTTATCAACGTTTTGATACATCAGTTATGTTCGTAACGGTCGTTTTACTTATTATTCTCGTACAGGTAGCTCAAAATTTAGGAAACTACTTTGCGAAAGTCTTTTTACGTAGATCATAAAAAGGAAGAGGGGAAAAGAAAATGAAGAAAATTTTAGCATTTGCATTATCAGCGATTGTAGGAATTTCAGCGTTAAGCGGCTGCTCAAGTGGAGACACGGGGGCAGGAGCAAAAGAGAAAGTAGTTCGCGTTGGCGTAACCGGAACAGATGGAGACGCTTGGGAAATTTTAAAGAAAAAAACTGAAAAAGAGGGAATTAAAATTAAACTGGTTGAGTTCTCTGATTACACAACGCCAAATAAAGCGTTAGCTGATGGAGATATTGAACTAAACTCATTCCAGCACGTTGCTTTCTTAGAGCAATTTAAAAAAGAGCATAAGTTAGATATTACAGCTGTCGGTACAACGCAAATTGCACCAATGGGCTTATACTCTGAAAAATATAAGAAGGCAAATGAAATTCCAGATGGTTCAGAAATTGCGATTCCAAATGATCCAACGAACCAAGCTCGTGCATTAAAACTTCTTGATGCAGCTGGATTATTAAAGCTTAAGAAAGACTTTGGCTTATTCGGAGATCCAAGTGGCATTGCTGAAAATCCGAAGAAGTTAAAAATTACACCGGTTATCGCACAGCAAACACCTCGTGTATTAAAAGATGTTGCAGCTTCAGTTATTAATAACGGTGTTGCTGGTCAAGCTGGATTAGATCCAGCGAAGGATCCAATTTTCTTAGAAGATCCAAAGAATGAAAATGCGAAGCCATATATTAATATTTTCGCAGCTCGTACAAAAGATAAAGATGATCCAACACTGAAAAAAGTAATTGAACTATATCATTCAAAAGAAGTAACAGATGCAATTAAGAAAGAAACAAATGATGGTTCCATTTCAGTAGATCTTTCACTTGAGGAGCTTGAAAAAATCGTAAAATAATTATCGGGTTTAACGATTAACAGTAGGAACCCCTCCGCTGTTAGCTCGTTCAACATATAATCTACTTAACAAACAAAACCCTAATTTTGTACCTTCCAATTCTGTATAACGTAGAATCCAATGTTTGTTAAGTAGAGTGATGGACCAGGAGTTTTCCTGGTCTTTTTTTATGAATGAAAGTAGCTAGCGAATAGTAAGGTAATCCAAATTATAAAAGGGTAAGCAAATAAGCTGAAAATGAGTGTAATTACGAATTGTTTTTTATGAATGAGGTGTTTTTCGAATGAAAAAAAGAAAATAGAAAAAATCATAATGAAAACGGCTGATATTACGCCAGGATTATATGAACGATAAATGAAAAACAAAATAATATGTTGAACAGAGTTGAAGAATATCGCCCCCTGTATAAAAATAATCCAGTATATAGAAGACAAGAAGTTTAGTTGATATAGAAAGACGATAAGTAAGACAAAGATTGTTAATACGAAAATCGCAATGAAAAATTGTCGGCTTGTTATAAAATGAATTGAAAATTGATTAGCAAGATATTGTGGCATTTGAAAAGATTCTTCAAGGTTATGAACGAAAAATAATAAAGGAATGATCCAGAGTATAATAGTGGAATGTTTTTTCATCAACTTACATCACTCCAATAAAATATAGAAAGCCTAAAAAAGGCCCTCTATACAGGGATAGTTATTCAATTATGATACTTTTTAAATTATCCTCATGATGCTCTTGTTTTTTCGGATAAGTAGCTAGTTCCTCTTGCAAAATGTTTAGTGCTTGCTTAGCTGATTGCTGGATTGGGGCAGGTAACTCTTCTAATATATTCATACCGACTTTTATTTTTGTACGAATTACCTTCCTTAGTAGTTCCTCACGCATGTACTACACCTCCAAATCGAATGTTTAGTACATCATCTTCGAATTTTGCTCCTTGAATAGAAAGGTGTGTTAACGTTTTGGGTAATGTGATGTTCCGTTTCACAGAACCTGAACGAATGATAAGTTCATCACCTTTTTGATTTAATGAAAGTTCACTTTTATTTGAGAAGGGAATGGATAATACAAAAATATATTCATCGCCATCTTTTGTTACATATTGAGTGCGACCGTTAAATTTCACTTCCGTAGGAGAAGAATCTGATTTAAATAAAGCATCTCCTACACGCTCTAACATAGACAAACCGACAACCTCTTGTTCAAACATAGGAGCTTCGTAAATAGGAAGCGGCTGAAAACTATCTTGAATCAATGTTTTATATTTCTTTTGAGTATCTTTCCATGCTTGAAAATAAGGATCGGTGACAGTGTTAGGGATGACGCGATTAATCATAATGGCATCCACGTTATAATCGTATAAGTTTAAATACGTAAAGCTGCGCTGAGCTTCTTTAATGACCATCTTTTCAGGATTTACAACGATGCGGATACTTGTTATGTCTCGGTTTGATAAAATATCTCTCATTTCTCCAAGTTGTTCAAGTGTATTCGTTAATTCGTCCATAATATCATCGGTTGGAAGGGGGACACCAAGAAGTGGTTGAGCTACAGGACGAACAACTTTTAAAACTTTTCTTTTAATAGGAAATAATTTTTCCATCCACCAGCCGAGCATGTCTGGAAAGCTGAGCATTGCTAATGTTTCTCCTGTTGGAGCACAATCAATGATAATAACATCATATGTGTTTTGTTTATAATAATCGAGTACGCGAAGTAAGCTAATTAAATCTTCCATACCAGGAAACATTGTTAATTCTTCTGTTGTAATATCATCAGCTGCTTTGAAAGTGAAGAGTACTGTAATATATTTCTGTAATTTCCCCCAGCCTTTTTCCATCTCATAAATCGTATTAATTTCTTGTGCCCACAAATTTTCACGAATTGCTAATGGCTCAGAAGATAGCTTTATACCAAATGAATCTCCTAAACTATGAGCAGGATCTGTACTCATTACTAATGTTTTTAACCCTTGTTTTGCGCTTTGAAGTGCTGTTGCTGCTGAAATGCTAGTTTTTCCTACGCCGCCTTTACCTGTATACAAAATAATTCTCATTATTCTATCCCCTTTGTTTCGAGTATCGAATATTACGAGTTCCGAAATAAAATGTTGAATAAAAACCCAACTAGGGTTTTATTCAATCGGAATGTTTTTCATTTTAGGTGTAGAAACCTTTTCTTCTGTTTTTTGCTGTGACGTAGCAATGTGATTCATAATCTTTTGGAAGATTTGTAGTAAGAATGCTTTTTCTTCTTCTGATAATGCTTCTGTCACTAGGTTAAAGTAATGGGCTGCATTTTGTTTTACTTCTTGAACGAGCATTACGCCGTTTTCTGTTAAACGAATTAATACAATGCGTCGGTCGTTTTCATCACGGTACCTTTCAATATATCCCTTTTTTACGAGGCGATTTACAACACCTGTCGTTGTACTCATCGGTATATCAAGAAGGTCAGCGATTTTTGTCATTGTAATATCTGTATTTCGCTCCATCCAAAGTAAACAAAATACTTCTGTTTTAGAAAGTGTTAAATCTAGGCTTACCCATTCTTCAGGATAAAAAAGTTTCTTGGCGTTATCTAGCAGTAAGTCTAAAAAATGTTCGTATTGCAACAATTATTTCCACTCCCGTATATTTCGAGGTTCGTAATATTTGTTTTTATTTTATGCAGAATTGAAATAAATGTCAATATTTTTAACTGTTTTTTCAGATTAGACAGAAAACTAACTTTAAAATAGCATTCTTTTATGATAGATTTATAAATATAAAACTAGAATTTACATAAAAATCCATCATAGTAAATATACTTATCTATAATGGATGTACAGCTAACGAGGGGGAGAACAATGAGAAGACGTAATACGCAAGCGTTCACGTTTTTAGCATGGACTTCATTTGTTTGTGCACTTTCAGGTATGCTAATTGGAATTTATACGTTAGATGAAACGCTTAGTGTAAAAGGATATTATTTAATTGGAACATTATTTTTAACGATGTCTTGTTTTGTATTACAAAAAACAATTCGTGATAATGAAGAAGATAACGAGAGATTTCCGAAAAATAAACCGTTAGATAAAGAGTAAATCGTAAAGAAAGGCATTCGCCTTTCTTTTTTTATGTAAAAATGCAGTAAGTGCCGTGTGTTGACTTGCTTGAAGTACTGAAAATTTGGTATCATCAATAGTATTGTAGATTGAACGATATATTATGGAGGTGGCCTAGCCGTGTCAAGAATTTCCGTTGAGAATGTAAAGCACGTAGCACATTTAGCACGTCTTGCAATTACTGATCAAGAAGCTGAAAAATTTCAAAAACAACTAGATGCAATTGTTACATTTGCAGAACAGTTAAATGAATTAGATACAACTGATGTAAAACCAACAACTCATGTATTAACTATGAAAAATGTTATGCGTGAAGATGTACCAGAAAAAGGTTTACCAGTCGAAGAAGTATTAAAAAATGCACCGGATCACAAAGATAATCAAATCCGTGTTCCAGCAGTATTAGAATAGAGGAGGGGAATTTCGATGTCATTATTTGATCATTCCGTATCAGAGTTACATAAGAAGTTAAACAACAAAGAAATTTCCGTTACGGATTTAGTAGAAGAATCTTACAAACGTATTGCGGATGTTGAAGATAACGTAAAAGCTTTTCTTACATTAGATGAAGAAAACGCACGCGCGAAAGCGAAAGAATTAGACGCGAAAATTGGTGCTGAAGATAATGGTTTATTATTCGGTATGCCAATTGGTGTAAAAGATAACATTGTAACTAACGGTCTTCGTACAACTTGTGCGAGCAAAATGTTAGCAAACTTTGATCCAATTTATGATGCAACAGTTGTGCAAAAGTTAAAAGCTGCTGACACAGTTACAATAGGTAAGTTAAATATGGACGAGTTCGCAATGGGTTCTTCAAATGAAAATTCAGGTTTCTACGCTACGAAAAATCCATGGAACTTAGATTACGTTCCAGGCGGATCTAGTGGTGGTTCTGCAGCAGCTGTAGCAGCAGGAGAAGTATTATTCTCTCTAGGTTCTGATACGGGTGGTTCTATCCGTCAGCCAGCTGCATATTGCGGCGTTGTAGGTTTAAAACCAACTTACGGACGCGTATCTCGTTACGGATTAGTAGCATTCGCATCTTCACTTGACCAAATCGGACCGATTACACGTACAGTAGAAGATAATGCATACTTATTACAAGCTATTTCAGGTATTGACCGTATGGATGCAACTTCTGCTAACGTTGAAGTAGGAAACTACTTAGCTGGTTTAACAGGCGACGTTAAAGGTTTACGCATTGCTGTACCGAAAGAATACTTAGGAGAAGGTGTTGGCGAAGAAGCTCGTGAGTCAGTACTAGCTGCTTTAAAAGTATTAGAAGGTATGGGCGCAACTTGGGAGGAAGTATCTCTTCCGCACTCTAAATACGCTCTAGCAACGTATTACTTATTATCTTCTTCTGAAGCATCTGCTAACCTTTCACGCTTTGATGGCGTACGTTACGGTGTTCGTTCTGATAATGTAAATAATTTATTAGACCTTTACAAAAACACACGTAGCGAAGGTTTTGGTGATGAAGTAAAACGTCGTATTATGCTTGGTACATTTGCACTTAGCTCTGGTTACTATGATGCATACTACAAGAAAGCACAACAAGTACGTACATTAATTAAAAACGACTTTGAAAATGTATTTGCTAACTACGATGTTATTATTGGACCAACAACGCCAACTCCGGCATTTAAAGTGGGCGAAAAAGTTGATGATCCAATGACAATGTATGCAAATGACATTTTAACAATCCCAGTAAACTTAGCGGGTGTTCCAGCGATTTCTGTTCCATGTGGATTCGGTGCTAACAACATGCCACTTGGTCTACAAATCATTGGTAAACACTTTGATGAAGCGACAATTTACCGCGTTGCACATGCGTTTGAGCAAGCAACAGACTATCATACAAAAAAAGCAAGTCTGTAAGGAGGCGAGCATAGATGAATTTAGAAACAATTATTGGTTTAGAGGTTCACGTTGAGTTAAAAACAAATTCGAAAATTTTCTCTGCGAGTCCAACAGAATTCGGAGCGGAGCCAAATACACAAACAAGTGTAATTGACTTAGGATACCCAGGGGTACTTCCTACTTTAAATAAAGAAGCAGTTAACTTTGCAATGAAAGCTGCAATGGCATTAAACTGTGAAATCGCAACGGAAACGAAGTTCGACCGTAAAAACTATTTCTACCCAGATAATCCGAAAGCTTACCAAATTTCTCAATTCGATAAGCCAATTGGTGAAAATGGTTGGATTGAAATTGAAGTAGACGGTAAAAAGAAACGTATCGGTATTACACGTCTTCATTTAGAAGAAGATGCTGGTAAATCAACGCATACAGCTGATGGTTCATTAGTAGATTACAATCGTCAAGGTATGCCTTTAATCGAGATCGTATCTGAGCCAGATATGCGTACGCCAGAAGAAGCATATGCATACTTAGAGAAGTTAAAATCAATCATTCAATACACTGGCGTATCTGATTGTAAGATGGAAGAAGGTTCCTTGCGTTGTGATGCGAACATTTCCCTTCGTCCAGTTGGACAAGAGAAGTTCGGTACAAAAGCGGAACTGAAAAACTTAAACTCATTCACTTACGTACAAAAAGGTCTTGAGCACGAGCAAGTGCGCCAAGAGAAAGAATTGTTATCTGGTGGTATCATCCAACAAGAAACACGTCGTTATGATGAAGCAACGAAGAAAACAATCTTAATGCGTGTGAAAGAGGGATCTGACGATTACCGTTACTTCCCAGAGCCAGACTTAGTTGAACTTTACATCGATGATGAGTGGAAAGAAGAAATTCGTGCTTCGATTCCAGAACTTCCAGATGCACGTAAAGCTCGCTACGTTGCAGAAATTGGCTTACCAGCTTATGATGCACACGTATTAACATTAACGAAAGAGATGTCTGATTTCTTTGAAGCAGCAATTGAAGATGGAGCAGATGCGAAACTAACATCAAACTGGTTAATGGGTGAAGTGCTTGCATACTTAAACAAGCAACAAAAAGAATTAAAAGACGTTGCATTAACGCCTGCTGGTTTATCTAAAATGGTTCAATTAATTGAAAAAGGTACAATTTCTTCTAAAATCGCGAAGAAAGTATTTAACGAGTTAATTGAAAAAGGTGGAGACCCAGAGGAAATCGTTAAAGCAAAAGGTCTTGTTCAAATTTCTGACGAGGGTACACTTCGTAAAGTTGTAACAGAAATTCTTGATAATAATGAGCAATCTATCGAAGACTTTAAAAACGGTAAAGACCGTGCAATTGGCTTCTTAGTTGGTCAAATTATGAAAGCTACAAAAGGACAAGCAAATCCGCCGCTTGTTAACAAAATCTTACTTGAAGAGATTAATAAGCGATAATAATAGTAACTTGTAAAGATTAAGCAGAAAAACACCCGTACATGGGTGTTTTTCTAGGTTAATCAAACGTTTGTTTAAATGAGAGAAGATCGTTTAAACAAACGTTTGATTAACTGTCAAAAGTGTAAAAATGTTTGTATAGCAACTATGGTATGATAGTTGCAAAAAGGTGGGAATAATGATAAATCTAGACATAGAGGTTTTTTTCATCTCATGAAATAATAGATAATTATTATTCGTTATATGTAAATTGTTGTGAGGAAATAGATGGACATAAATTTTTTGTCAAATAAAACAAAACCATTGAAATGAATATTTACTTTTGATGGACTACACGAATCGGGTTCTTACTGCCTGTTTGAGCGAGATAAAAGAAGGATAGGAAGATGAGAGGAGGTAGGCATGGGAATACTGAATAGAAGTTCGGTATGTTCTTTTTCAATATATAAAGAAATTTCCTGTGCTAATAAATGATGAAGCGAGCAAGAATTATTTATAATCCTACTTCTGGGCGCGAGCTATTTAAGAAGAGCTTACCGGAAGTATTACAAAAATTAGAACAAGCTGGATATGAAGCGTCTTGTCATGCGACAACTGGTCCTGGAGATGCGACTGTGGCAGCGAGGCAAGCTGCGGATCGTAAGTTTGATGTTGTTATCGCAGCTGGTGGTGATGGTACATTAAATGAAGTGGTGAACGGCTTAGTAGGACATGAACATCGTCCAAAGTTTGGAATTATTCCAGTTGGAACGACAAATGATTTTGCGCGTGCGATCGGTGTACCTCGTGCTATTGAAGAGGCTGCGGATATTATTTGTGAAGGGAAAACAGTTCCGTTAGATCTTGGTAGAGCGAATGATACATATTTCATTAATATCGCTGGTGGCGGCCGTATTACAGAATTAACATATGAAGTGCCAAGCAAGCTAAAGACGGTATTAGGCCAACTTGCTTACTATTTAAAAGGAATCGAAATGTTACCGTCATTACATCCAACATATGTTGAAATTGAGTATGATGGGAAATTACTACAAGAAGAAATTACGATGTTTTTAATTACGAATACTCGTTCAGTGGGCGGCTTTGAAAAGGTAGCACCATATGCATCGATTAACGATGGATTATTTGATTTATTAGTACTGAAAAAAGGTTCTATTGCTGACTTAATTAAAGCAGCAACACAAGCGCAGCGTGGTGAACATATTAACAATCCAAAAGTACTATACACACAAGCAAATCGAATTAAAGTGCATTCACCAGATAAACTAATGATTAACTTAGACGGTGAATACGGTGGAGATGCACCGATGGAATTCGAAAATATATATCATTGTCTTGAACTATTTGTTCCTGAACAACAAGAGGATGCCCTGTAAAGGCATCCTTTTTATTATATAGAGGAATTGTAAATTGGAAGTTAGTTTGATTTTTATGGTATTTTTACAATTCGTTTATTTTATATCCATACTTTATTGATACACTGGAGGAGATAAGAAACGAGAGGTAGGATGCTATGGAGAAGGTAAAGGCAATACTATTTGATAAAGATGGGACATTAATGGATTTTCATTCAATTTGGATAAAAGTGGCTGAAGAGCTTGTCGCTGAATGTATAAAATTATATCAACTCCCACAGTCAATGCAGCAGGCTTTATTAAAAGAAATCGGTGTGGATGGGGCATTTGTTCATCCTCGTAGTGCAATAGCTGCCGGAACAAGCCTCGATGTAGCAAAGGGGCTTTGTAAGTATATTACGTCATCTAAGGAAGAGGAAATGCATGAGTGGGTAAGTGAAAAATTATTTTCTCTTATGTATGAACACCGCTCCTATATGAAAATGACGGCGGATTTACCGAGGATTTTACAAGGTTTAAAGGATAGAGGATTTATTTTAGGTGTTGTGACAGCTGATGATTTTGCACCAACAGAATTATTTTTGAAACAATATCAATTAGAGTCCTTTTTTGATTATGTTGTAGCTTCAGATACATTTCCGGCACAAAAACCAGATAAAAGAATTGTAGAATCTTTTTGTGAGAAGTTTCATTTAGAAGCATGTGAAGTAGCCGTCGTTGGAGATACACCAACTGATTTATATTTAGCGAGAAATGGTGGCAATTGCTATGCAATTGGAGTACTGTCTGGTACAGGAGATCGTCAAACGTTAGAACCACTTGCGGATTTGGTAGTACAATCTGTTGGGGAGTTTATTTCTCATTCGGGTGAGTTGATTTGGGAACAAGGAAAGTCTAATGTGTAAGAAAAATAAGTCTATAAGGACTCTTAATGAGTCTTTATAGACTTATTTTTTATGTCGACATAGAAGGTATGCAGGATGAATGCTGGGAAAGAACGTTGGCATACATTTTGCAATGAAAAGAGAAAACAATGTAAAGAAAAGGATGGGGTACGTAATGAACACAAAAAAATTTGCTAAAGTAAATGAACAAATTCCTGGACCGAAAGCAGCGTCTTTATTAGAACGCCGCCAAAATATAGTACCAAAAGGAGTAAGTAACGGCATCCCAACGTTTGTACAATCTGCAAATGGTTCTCTTGTAACAGATGTTGATGGCAATCAGTACATTGATTTCGCGGGAGCAATCGGAACAATTAACGTAGGGCATTGTCATCCAGCTGTTAAAGAGGCGCTCCATAAACAAGTAGATCAATACATTCATACTGGATTTAATGTCATGATGTATGAGCCATATATTGAATTAGCAGAAAAACTTGCGGCATTAGCGCCGGGAAGTTTTGATAAGCAAGTACTATTTTTAAATAGTGGTGCAGAAGCGGTTGAGAACGCTGTGAAAATCGCTCGTAAATATACAAAAAGACCTGGTATTATCGCATTTTCTAAAGGATTCCATGGGCGTACATTAATGACAATGACGATGACAAGTAAAGTAAAACCATATAAATTTGGATTTGGTCCATTTGCGCCTGAAGTCTATAAAGCACCATTCCCGTACGAATATCGCCGCCCAGAAGGATTAACGGAAGAGCAGTACGATGACTTTATTATTGAAGAGTTTAAGAATTTCTTCATATCAGAAGTAGCACCAGAAACAATTGCAGCCGTTGTAATGGAACCTGTTCAAGGGGAAGGCGGATTTATCGTTCCAAGTAAGAAGTTTGTGCAAGAAGTACGCAATATTTGTTCAGAACACGGCATCTTATTTGTAGCGGATGAAATTCAAACAGGATTTAGTCGTACAGGAAAATATTTTGCCATTGATCATTATGATGTCGTTCCAGATTTAATTACGGTATCTAAATCATTAGGCGCTGGTGTACCGATTAGTGGTGTTATTGGGCGCAAGGAAATTATGAATGAGTCTGCGCCGGGAGAGCTTGGTGGAACGTATGCAGGAAGCCCACTAGGATGTGCAGCAGCATTAGCAGTGCTTGATGTAATAGAAAAAGAGAATTTAAATGATAGAGCGATAGAATTAGGAAAAGTTGTAATGAATCGATTCGAAGAGATGAAAAATAAATATAATTGCATCGGTGATGTGCGTGGTTTAGGAGCAATGTGTGCATTCGAGCTCGTTCAAGATCGGAAGACGAAAGCACCTGATAAAACGTTAACAGCTAATTTGTGCGCAGAGGCAAATAAACGCGGATTACTCCTACTATCAGCAGGGACATACGGTAATGTTATTCGTGTGTTAATGCCATTAGTTATTACAGGTGAGCAACTTGAAGAAGGATTAAATATAATTGAAGAATCATTGCAAGTCTGTTATGAGAAAGCAAATACTGCTCGTGTTTAAAAGTTAAATAATAAATCGCAAACATTCTAGCTGACTCTATATAAAATACAGAAAATTCACTTTATAATAAGGGTAGTGAAGTGAATCGATGGATTGGAAGTTAGGGGTGGCTAGGATGGTTGGAGAAAAGGAACGAGTGTTAATGGATTTACAAGATGTATTTGAATATGCGTTTGACGAAATTTTTGTGACTGACGAAAAGGGAATCGTTGTGCGTGTAAATAGTACATGTGAAAGGCACTATCAACTAGCTGCTAAAGAGTTGGTAGGTAAGCATGTGAAAGAATTGCAGAAGGATGGTATCTTTTATCCATCGGCAACGTTAGAAGTAATTGAAAAAAAGAGACCGATTGAACTCGTTCAAACGACAAAATCAGGAGAGTATTTACACGTTCGTACAAGGCCTGTTTTTGATAATGAGGGAAATTTAAGAAGAGTAATTAGTTATTCACGTGATCTGACAGAGCTCTACCAATTACGTCAAAAGGTAGAGGAAATGGATAATCAGTTAAAAACATATAAAAAAGAATTAAGAGAAACATATGAACATGAAGGACTTATTTTTAAAAGTATCGCTATGCAAAAAATAGTCGAGACAATCAAGAAAGTATCCGTGGTAGATAGTACAGTTCTCGTTTTAGGTGAGACAGGAGTAGGGAAGAGTCGATTAGTACGTCATTTACATGAAGTGAGTAACAGGAAGAATGAAAGTTTCTATGAAATTAATTGTGCGGCATTGCCAACGAATTTAATTGAATCAGAGCTTTTTGGATACTCAGGTGGATCTTTTACAGGTGCGAATCGTGAAGGGAAAAAGGGATTATTAGAATCAGCTCATAAAGGAACCCTTTTCTTAGATGAAATTGGCGAAATGCCACTTGAAATTCAAGCGAAACTTTTGCAAGTGTTGCAAGAAAAAACGTTTCGTCCTATTGGCGGAAGAGAATTAAAAAAGGTGGACGTTAGAATTGTAGCGGCTACAAATAGAGATTTAAATATGATGGTGAAACAAGGAACATTCCGGAAAGATTTATATTATCGTCTGAATGTCATTCCAATTGTAATTCCACCACTCAGGGAAAGAACCGAAGACATTTTGCCACTCATTTATCATTATTTACAGCACTTTAACGAAAAATATGGCCGGAATGTAAAATTAGCGCCTAGCACATTGCAAATGTTTGTTGGTTACCCGTGGGAAGGAAATAATAGAGAAATTGAAAATGTGATTGAGCGAATTGTTATAACTGCTGATGATATCGTTACGATAGAAGATTTGCCAATAGCGATGCAAGAATCAACGGTTGAACAGTCCGGCCAAAGTCTCTATAAAATGTTAGAAGAAGTAGAACGGAATATTATTTTGAAAGCATATAAAACATATGGATCGAGTTATAAAGTAGCGGAGTTTTTAAAAATAAGTCAATCTGCTGCCACTAGGAAGATAAAGAAACTTATAGAGGAGGAAGAACACATTGGATAAAAAAGCGACATTTGTAAATGTAGAGAAAAAGGCGATGTATATAAATGGTGAGTGGATTACATTGCAAGAACAAATCGAAGTAAATAATCCAGCAACGAAGGAAATATTTGCGACGGTACCAAAGGGCGGGGTAACAGAGGCAAAGCAAGCTGTTGATGCTGCTCATGAAGCTTTTAAATCATGGTCTAAGTTAACAGCAGCAGACCGTGCAGTGAAGTTAAAAAAATGGTTCACACTTATCGATGAAAATAAAGAAGAGATTGCAGCGATTATGACGAGAGAACAAGGAAAGCCATTTGTAGAAGCACTTGGTGAAGTGAATTATGCCAATAGCTTTGTTGAATGGTATGCAGAAGAAGGTAAACGCGTATATGGCGAAATGATTCCTGCTTCTCATCCGAATAAACGTATTTTAGTTATGAAACAACCGGTTGGAGTTATGGCCGCTATTACACCTTGGAACTTCCCGGCTGCTATGATTACGAGAAAGGTAGCCCCGGCGCTTGCAGCGGGATGTACGGCAGTTGTAAAACCGGCAAGCCAAACACCTTTAACTGCTTTGAAATTAGCTGAATTAGCCCATGAAGCGGACATTCCAAAAGGTGTAATAAATATTGTAACAGGTAGTGCGAAAGCAATTGCTGATACGTGGATGGAAGATGGGCGTGTTCGAAAAGTTTCCTTTACAGGATCAACTGAGATTGGGAAAGAATTAATGGCTAGTGCTGCACAAACGATGAAAAAGGTTTCACTTGAGTTAGGTGGTCACGCGCCGTTTATTGTTATGAATGATGCGGACTTAGATAAAGCGGTAGAGGCGGTAATCGGTTCGAAATTCCGTAACGCAGGACAAACGTGTATATGTACAAACCGAGTATTTGTTCAGGAAGAAGTGTATGAAGTATTTGCAGAGAAGTTTCAAAAGGCAGTAGGGCAGTTAAAAGTAGGAGACGGTTTCGGTGATGGAACGACTGTAGGACCACTTATTGACGAGAATGCAGTTTCGAAAGTACAGGAACATATCGAAGATGCTATTCAAAAGGGTGGAACAGTTTTAGTTGGTGGTCAAAAGGTTGCAGAGCTAGATGGACACTTTATGCAACCAACTGTAATTGGATTGGCGAACGATACGATGCTTTGTATGAATGAAGAAACATTCGGACCAGTAGCACCAGTTGCGAAATTTAAAACGGTTGAAGAAGTAATCGAACGTGCAAATAATACACCATACGGCTTAGCTGCTTATATTTTCACAAAAGATATTAGTCAAGCATTCCAAGTTAGCGAGGCATTAGAGTACGGTATTATTGGATTAAATGATGGACTTCCATCAGTTGCACAAGCACCGTTTGGTGGCTTTAAAGAAAGTGGCATTGGCCGTGAAGGAGGGCATTTCGGTATCGAGGAATATTTAGAAATTAAATATATTTCATTAGGACTATAAGTAGTATACTAGAATCTCTATAAGGTAACAGAGAAGGAGATTCTAGTATGGTATATTGGTTATTATTACTTGTTACAATTATTTTTGAAGTAGCTGGAACAATTGCGATGAAACTATCAAATGGTTTAACAAAGCTTGTTCCAAGTGTACTTATTTTCGTATTTTATGGAATTTGTTTCAGCGTATTTGCTATCGTTGTCAAAAAAATTCATTTAAGTATTGCTTATGCGATTTGGTCTGGTGTAGGAACATTACTTATTACAATTATTAGCGTGTATTTCTTCAAAGAGCACATTAACTTATTCCAAGCATTTTGTATTCTTTTTATTGTTTTAGGAGTAATTGGACTTAAGGTTTCATCGGCATCATAAAAGGCTATCTTCCGGTGTGGAAGATAGCCTTTTGTTTTTATTAAAATGCCCAGTTACCTTTACGGAAGATTGGTTCATGTCTTCCATCATCTGTAATACCATCGATATCAAGCTCAGCTGATCCAATCATGAAGTCGTTATGTGTAATACTATTGTTTGCTCCATTTTCGGCAAGTTCTTCTTTAGACATTGTTTTTCCGCCAACTAAGTTGAAAGCATAAGCACTTCCGATTGCAAGGTGGCAAGATGCGTTTTCGTCAAATAGTGTATTGTAGAATAAAATATTTGTATTTGAAATTGGTGAATCATGAGGTACTAAAGCAACCTCGCCTAAGAAGTGAGAGCCTTCATCTGTTTCTACTAAATGTTTTAAAGCCTCTTCACCAGTTTCAGCTTTATAGTCTACGATACGTCCGTTTTCAAATGTTAACGTGAAGTTATCGATAATATTACCTGCAAATGCTAACGGTTTTGTGCTAGATACTTGGCCGTTTACACCTGTTTTAAGTGGCATTGTAAATACTTCTTCAGTTGGAATGTTCGCCATAAATGGTACGTTCTTTTCATTTAAGCTACCAGCACCAGCCCATACATGCTTTTCTGGAAGTTCGATCGTTAAATCTGTTCCAGGAGCTGTATAGTGAAGGGCTTTATAATGCTTTTCGTTTAAGTAATCAACTTTTGTATGTAACGTTTTATCGTGTTCTTTCCATGCTTCCACAGGATTTTCTAAATCCGCACGAGTAGCTTTGAAAATAGCATCCCATAGTTTTGCTTCTTGTTCTTCTGGTGCAACGTCAGGGAATACTTTCGCAGCCCATTCTTTCGTAGGAACAGAAATGACACACCAGCTTACTTTATCAGCTTGTACGTAATCACGGTATACTTTCATTGCTTCACCAGCTACTTTATGAGCTGTTGCGATACGCGTTGCTTCTACACCTTTTAATAAATCCGGGTTTTCTGCATAAATAGACATAAATGCAGCGCCTTCTTTTGCTAATTCTTCACGAGCGTGTGCTTTCCAAGATGGGAACTCAGCGAATGCTTCTTCAGGAGCTAGGTCGAACTTTAAGCGTGTTAACGTCTCATCATTCCAGTCCACATATACGTGTTTTGCACCAGATTTATATGCTTTTTCTGTAACGAGGCGCACAAATTGTACAGCTTCAAGAGGTGCACTAATTGATAGTGTTTGTCCTGGTTGAATATTAACACCAACATTGACTGCAAGAGCAGCATATTTCTCTAACGTTTGTTCAAATGACATATGTATAATCTCCTTTAATTTGAAAGATTTCTTACTATATATAATACAAGAAAATTCAAAAAATATATATAAATATAGCGTAAAAAGAGAGCTCAAAATATATTGAGCTCTCATCGTTATTTAATCGAAGAAGCAAATTGTTCTACAGTCGTCGAATTGTGTATGCGAACACGCTTCATTTTTAGTAATTCATCGGGTTCACCTTTCGTAATGAACTTTCCGGGTTTTGTTGTCGTCGCAAATTGATAATATTTCTTCGTTTCTGCAACAACTTTATCATCCACATGACCGAATGGATAAGCAACTGCAATAACAGGCTTACCTGTTATTTTCTCTAGCTTTTCCTTTGATTCTTTTAATTCTTCTTCATAGTTTGTAATTTTCGGCAAGTCTGCATGTGTTGCAGTATGAGATTGCATAGAGAAAATGCCGGAATCAACCATTTCTTTTATGTCAGATGTAGAAAGTGATCCTTCTACATCAACGTTATCAACAATCATATATTCTGTTGCTGTAGGTTTAAACGTATCGTCTTTTAGTTTTTGTAAAACATGAAATGCATTCATATTATTTTTCATACCGTCATCAAATGTAACAAAGATAGGTTTATTTACTTTATTAATATCGCCCCAACGTTCAAAAGTTAGTAATGTATAGCCGTTGTCCTTTAAATATTTCATTTGGGCTTCAAAATTAGCAGGTGATACGAATAAATCTTTAATGCCTTGTCCGTAATAATCATCGATTGCATGGTACATAAGAACGGGAACCTTTTGCTCGAAAGTAATAGTAGATTTTGTGAGTGGAATGTTTTTCCCATCTTCTTTCATTCCTATTGCTTCAATTTGAAACTCACCGCGTTTTCCTTCAAATTCTTTTATGTCAAAAGGAAGTGTAAACTGTTTCTCCTTTTCTTTAGAAGAAAAAGATTTAGCGTGTTCCTTTCCGTCAGCTGTGCGCCAGATTTTATATTGTACTTCGGTTAAAGCATCTTTTATGCCTGCAATATGAATACTTGTGTTTGTAGATTCGTGTGTAATAGGAGTATAAGAAATTTTACCTTGTTCTTGCATAATCTCTTCTTGTTTCTTAGATTCTTGAACCTTTTTCTCTTTTTTAGGCTCTTGACTTACATCGCTAGTATTACAACCTGCTAGAATGGCAGACGTACATAAAGCGATTGCTGCGTATTTTCTCATAAGATCACCTTCTATTGTGTATTATGTTGCATACGTATTTAAAATCCCCACCGCTGTAAGAGAGGTGGGGACATACCCTTGTTCATCATATCATTTTAGTAATGTTTACTTTATCCCGCTATTTGTGGGCAGTAAGATCCCACCTCAGAATTCAGCAAAAGCAAAGAGGTTAGGTGGGGGGATCAACTGCCCGTAAAAGCCCAATTGGTGAGGGCTAATAATCAGTGGGGGTGAACAAAACCCCCACTGATCAAAGTTTTACTTTATAAGAGATATGAATTTTTCCATTGATGTATTAGGCCCTACAAAGTGGCGTTTAATTAAGTACTGTTCGTTTGGCATCCCTTTTGTAATGTGATTACCGTGATCAGTAGTTACTGCGAACTCATAATGTTTTTTTGTTTCTTCAACAGCTGGGTCATTATAAGAACCTACTGGATAGGCGAGAGCGATGACCTTTTTACCAGTAAGGGCTTCGATTTTTTCTTTCGAACTACGTAATTCCTCATCATAATTGCTTGAATGAGCCATCATCGTATGATTAGCAGTATGTGATTGAATAGAAAAAATGCCTGAATCCATCATTTGTTTTATCTCATCTGTTGATAGACGATTTGGTTTGTCTATCTCATTTGCAGTAAGAAATTCAGTAGCCGTAGGTTGGAATCTATCATCCTTTAATTTTTGTAAAATATGAAGAGCATTCATATTATTTTTTCGACCATCATCCATCGTTACAAAAACAGGTTTATTTACACGATTTATATCATTCCAACGTTCAAACGTAAGCATTGTATAACCGTTATCTTTCAAATATTGCATATGCTTTTCGAATTGCTCAGGTGGTACGTATAAGCCGTAATCCCCATCACTTGGTCCAGGGTATTTTTCAATCGCATGGTACATTAATACGGGTACATGTTGCTGGAATGTAATTTTAGATGTTACTAGATTTGTTTCAGTATGATCTTCTTTGATTCCTACTGTTTCAATTTGAAATTCGCCACGTTTTAAATGAAATGATTTTAAATGTAGTGGGAGGGCAAAGTCACGTTCTTTTTCTTGTGAAGTAAAAGTTTGTTTGCTTTCAGGACCATCAGCAGTACGCCAAATATTGTAACGTACTTGTGTGAATGAATCTCTTAAATCCTTTGTATAAAGCGTGGTGTTTTGTGCGTTATATTCATACGGATCCCATGTAATAATCCCTTGTGTTAAAGGCAGTTCAACCGCTTTCGCTTTTTTTGGTTCAACTGTTTGTTTCGCCGTTGATTCTTTTATTTGTTTATCACTAGTGCTACTAGTGTTACAACCTACGAGAATAGCAGAAGAAAGTAAAGCGATATATGTATATTTTTTCATTCTATCATCCTTCTATTGTGTTTTAATTATCATCACTTATGTCTTGAAATTATCATTCGTATAAGTGACACTAACTCAAATTTTCGATTTTAAAAATTTGAATTATACCCTTGTACATCATATCACTATAGAATATAGAGGGGAATACATTTTTGGGATAATTCGGAAAAACACCTTATATTTTTCTGGTGAGGTTTACATAAAAATACATATAGAAGAAAGTAAAAAAACTCCACCTAAATTTCCTTTTGAAAAAGGAGAAGTAAGGTGGAGTTTTTTATTATATAAACAATCCAGCGATTGTTGCAGATAAGATAGAAGCAAGTGTTGATGCAAATAACATTTTCCAACCGAATCTAGATACGACACTTCCCTGTTTTTCAGAAAGAGCACGGATTGTCCCAACGATCGCACCAATTTGGCTAATACTTGCGAAGCTAATTAAGAATACTGTAACGATTCCGACTGTACGTGGAGATAATGTTGATGCAACACCTTTTAAATCAAGGATTGCTACAAACTCGTTTAATACAATCTTCGTACCCATAATTCCACCAGCTGGGATAATATCTTGAGTTGGAATACCCATTAAGAATGCGAATGGAGCAAGTATATAACCGAAGATTTGTTGTAAAGTAACAGCATATCCCATTGCACCTGAAGCTGCGCTAATTACGTAGTTTACAACTTCCATCACACCGATGAAGGCAATCATTAATGCAGCAACGATACCAGCTACTTTTAAACCATCAAGCGCACCGTTAATCATTGCGCCGATAAAGCTGTCTCCGAATAAAGTTCTATCAAATTTTTGAATCACTTCATCTTCTTTCTTCGTATCAACTGGTGTTAATAGCGAACAAACGATTAAGCTTGAGAATAAGTTTAGCGGAAGAGCGGCTAGTACATATTTCGCATCTAACATCATTACGTATGATGCTGTAACAGAAGCAGAAACGGAACTCATTGCAGAACAACAAATGATAAACATACGGTTTTTGTTAAAATGCTGTAAATCGTTTTTAATAACGATTAACGCTTCACTTGAACCGAAGAATACAGAGTTTACTGCGTGGAATGACTCGACGCGTGGTAAACCAGTAATTTTTGAAATTGCACCGCCGACAACGCGAACGATGAATGGTAAAACACCTAAATAACTAAAGATAGAAAGTAGTGCTGAGAAAAATACGATAATTAATAATACATTTAAGAAAAAGACAAAATCTCTTTGAATTCCATTAAAGAGAAAATCGACGCCTGTCGTACCAAGTTTAATTAGTTTGTTGAAAACTTTACTAATGAAGATGATAATTTGTTGACCAATTTTTGTGCCAAACATAAACCAACCGATTAAAATTTGGAAACCAATCATAATAGCAATTGCACGGAAGTTGATTTTACTTCTATTGTTTGACAAAGCAAAGCATAAACCTAAAACGACAAGAATACCGATAATGCTCATTACATATTGCATGTAGTTGCCCCTTTCAGAAGTTCGTATAAAGTTTGTACATAAAACGCTCGTTATATTACTAAAAATAAAACAAAGAGGTTTTATGTCATACGTAAGATGTCTGACCTTTTAGAAAAATGAAAATAAAAAAAGACCCATATGGATTCACTTTCATCTATGAGAGAAAGCTAATCAATATGAGTCCTTTTTGCACATAGGCTAATATTCATTAGTTTTCCCCATAGTCCAGCAATTTAAGGTTGCCGGGTAGAAACTCTCGATCCATATTATCGAGTATATATGAGGTAACATCGTCCGTATTAAATTAGTAGTAGCGTAACATTAACAGAGAACTATCGTCAATAGCTTTTTTTCTTCCGATAGAAATAGACCATATAAGTATGATAAAATGTAACGCAGTGTTATGAAAAAGAGAGGTCGGAAAATGAGTACAAAAATGACGCCACCAGTTGAGAAAAATGAGTTTATAGATGTAGTATTTGAAGATTTAACACATGATGGTGCCGGTGTTGCGAAAGTAAAGGGCTATCCTATTTTCGTTAAAAACGGATTACCAGGTGAAGAAGCACAAATTAAAATTATTAAAGTGAAGAAAAACTTCGCATTCGGTCGTTTAATGAAGCTTCATACAGAGAGCCCATATCGTAAAGATGCAGAATGCCCAGTGTACAATCAGTGCGGCGGTTGTCAGCTTCAGCACTTAACATATGAAGGACAATTACAAGCGAAAGAAAAACAAGTACGTGACGTTATGCAGCGCATTGGCGGATTAAGCGATGTTCCTGTGCACCCTGTACTTGGTATGAAGAACCCATGGGTATACCGTAACAAAGCACAAGTACCAATTGGAGAACGTGAAGGTGGACTTGTAGCTGGTTTCTATCGCCAAGGAACACATGACATTATTAATATGGAATCATGTTTAATTCAGGCAGAAGAAAACGATACATTAATCCAGGAAGTAAAACGTATTTGTGAGAAACACGGTATTTCGGCATACAACGAAGAGCGTAACAAAGGAACACTTCGCCACGTAATGGCTCGTTACGGACAAGTAACAGGAGAAATCATGCTTGTCTTCATTACTCGTACAGCAGAATTACCAAACAAAAAAGCAATCATTGAAGAAATTGCTGCGAAATTCCCAGAAGTAAAATCGATTGTTCAAAACGTAAACACGAAACGTACAAACGTAATCTTCGGAGACACGACGACAGTACTGTACGGATCAGAATACATTTATGACTTTATCGGTGACATTAAATTTGCAATTTCAGCACGTTCATTCTATCAAGTAAACCCAGAGCAAACGAAAGTGCTATATGATAAAACGTTAGAATATGCAAAACTAGATGGCAACGAAACAGTAATTGATGCCTATTGCGGAATTGGATCAATTTCCTTATTCCTAGCGCAAAAAGCGAAAAAAGTGTACGGCGTTGAAATCGTCCCAGAAGCAATCGAAGACGCAAACCGAAACGCAGCACTAAACAACATGACAAACGCTGAGTTTGGCGTAGGAGAAGCAGAAGTAGTTATTCCAAAGTGGTACAAAGAAGGCATAATCGCCGACACAATGGTCGTAGATCCACCGCGTAAAGGTTGTGATGATGCACTACTAAACACAATCATCGACATGAAACCAAAACGCGTCGTATACGTATCATGTAACCCAGCAACATTAGCACGTGACTTAAAAGTACTAGAAGAAGGCGGATATAAAACGCAGGAAGTACAACCTGTTGATATGTTCCCGCATACGACTCATGTGGAGTGTGTAGCTTGGCTTAAGTTGGTATAATAGGAAAGCAGTTGATATAGGAGAATCTATACCATCTGCTTTTTGGTTTACAAAAATACCATTTATAAGCGATTTTAGTTAAAATAAATATTGCTGATTTTCATAAATTAAAAATTGAGAGTTTGAAATTGCATTCATATTGAGAGGATTTGAATTTGAAATGATAGATAATTTTTGGAGTGATTTACCACGACCATTTTTTGTACTTGCACCAATGGAAGATGTGACAGACGTTGTTTTCCGTCACGTAGTAAGTGAAGCTGGTAGCCCAGATGTATTCTTCACAGAGTTCACAAACTCGGATAGCTATTGTCATCCAGAAGGTATGAAAAGTGTACGTGGCCGTTTAATTTTTACAGAAGATGAACAACCGATAGTGGCGCATATTTGGGGAGATAATCCTGAATATTTCCGCCAAATGAGTATTGGTATGGCAGAGTTAGGATTTAAAGGCATCGATATTAACATGGGTTGCCCTGTACCGAACGTAGCATCAAGAGGAAAAGGTAGTGGCCTTATTCTACGTCCAGACGTTGCGGCAGAACTTATTCAAGCAGCAAAAGCAGGCGGACTACCTGTCAGCGTAAAAACACGACTGGGCTTTAAAGAGTTAAGGGAATGGGAAGAGTGGTTAACGCATATTTTCAAACAAGATATCGCAAACCTTTCTATTCACTTGCGTACAAGAGAAGAAATGAGCCAAGTCGATGCGCACTGGGAGCTAATTCCGGAAATTAAAAAATTGCGTGATCGCATTGCACCAAATACGTTAATAACAATCAATGGAGACATCCTTGATCGTAAAATGGGGCTGGAACTTGCTGAAAGATACGGCATTGATGGTGTAATGATCGGACGAGGTATCTTTAAAAATCCATTTGCTTTCGAAAAAGAGCCAAGAGAGCATAGCAGTAAAGAACATCTTGATCTTTTAAGACTACAACTTGATCTTCAAGATCAATATGCAGAAGTATTACCACGCTCTATCACAGGACTACATCGCTTCTTCAAAATTTATGTAAAAGGCTTCCCTGGAGCTGCTGAACTAAGAAATCAATTGATGAGCACAAAATCGACGGATGAAGTGCGTGCGTTGCTTGATAAGTTTGAGGCGAGTGTTAATGTGGTAGAAGGTAGTGAAACAGTGTAACTTTTGAAAGTTACACTGTTTCATTTTAATTAAGGTGAACCGTACCACAAATAAAAAGTAAAACCTAAGTAAACATAATCAATCTATTTCACCTGAATTTTGCGTAACATTTACGTTTGAGTTGCCTACTAAATTAGAGTTGCATAAAAAGAAATGGACTAACCTATATCAGGTTAGTCCATTTTTTAGTGTGTTAATTAATAGTAAATCCCCATCCTTTTTTGCTTTATTAATATCATCCTCAAAGGAAGGAGCTATCCCACTACCAACTAAAATACTTTTTACAGTATTTGATTGAAGGCGTTTCTATCGATAGGACCTTTCTTAATTTCTAATACAATAAATTCGTTATTAGAAGTATCTCTTAATAATAAATAAAATCATCCCCACAAGCATTAATCCACCTAAGACTACAAAACCTACCTCTAAAATGTTAAAGTAGTAATTTGACGACATTAATTTATACATGCTAAAAAGCATTATTATATTTAACATTTCAGGAGGCAAAACAATGGCAATGAGCAACAACGATATATTAAAAAGAGTAAGGTACGCTTTAGATATAAGAGATATAGATATGGTAGAAATCTTTAAACTTGGTGGTATGGATGTAACGAAAGAAGACGTAGTTGATATGCTTACAAAAATAAAGAGAGCACCTCAGCATGAAGCTGAAAATGATGATGTAATCGAAGATGAGTACGTAAAAACATGCGATATGATGATGTTAGAGGCATTTTTCAATGGATTTATTACTTTAAAAAGAGGGAAGCAAGATCCGAAACCAGGACAACCGGCACCTGTACAAAGCAAAGAGAGTGCGAATAACCTTCTTCTAAAGAAAATGAAAATTGCACTATCTTTAACGAGTGAGGATGTACTTGATATATTAGATAGCGTAGGCGTTACGGTAACAAAGGGAGAATTAGGAGCCCTATTAAGAAAGAAAGGCCATAAAAATTACAAAGAGTGCGGCGATAGATACGCAAGGAATTTCATTAAGGGATTAGGTGTAAAGTATAGAGGGTAATGAGTTTGTTAAAGCAGCAAATGATATAATAGGTAGAGTAGGGCGTTCGTATCCTACTCTTTTTTATTTGTAAAAATAATATGCTAGGTGATGAAATGGTACATACATATTTAGGTGAGACAATTAATTTTCATATAACTTATAAAAAGAAAAAGTCGGTGCGTCTTTTTGTAGATTCGTACGGAAATGTGGAAGTGCAGGCTCCGAAAGGGACACCTGTTGAATACTTAGTACAGTTGCTGGAGGAGAAGTGGGATTGGATTCAGAAAACACGTAAGGAAATGCAGGAGCGAGCGCTTGGACCACAGGAAAAGGATTATGATCAAGGAGAGGGTTTTCTGTATTTAGGGAATACGTATCCGATACAGATCTCCCAAGATGCAAGTATTACACAAGACAATGCAGTGTTTGAAGAAGATAAGCTACATATTTATGTGAAAGAGCTTAAGGATGAGAAAATTCAACAAGCGTTAAAACGATTTTACTATAAGCAGTGTAAGTCATTAGTAGAGAAGAGTATTAAAGCACATCAAAGTAACTTCAAAACAAAACCACGTTCTATTCGTATTACAGATAGTAGCCGCACATGGGGCACTTGTGATTCAAATTTACAGCTAACATTCAATTGGAAGCTAGCGATGGCACCACAGCGAGTACTTGATTATGTAGTTGTTCATGAAATGTGCCATATGGTTCATTTAAATCATGATCGCTCTTTTTGGCGTCTTGTCGGGAAGATAATGCCTGATTATAAGGAAATGGAAAACTGGTTAGCGTTATCTAGTTGGAAGATGACGGTTTAGTGGTGAAATTTATATAGGTTGCGATTATTGTCAATACTTGTCGGTAAGTCGATATAATTCAAAAATCGCTGATATATTTGGAGTTGCAATCGATATGATCAATGAAGAGAAAGTAAAAGGAGATGTCACAGCAGACATCTCCTTTTTTTCAGGTATATAAATCATCGTCCAAACTTCACAACAAAATCTCCGTCTACTTTCTCCATTCCATACCCACGATAACCGTTCGAAAGTAAAGCTTGCTGTCCAACAGCATCACTCATCGGAACACTCTTAACATCCGTCCAATTTCTTTTCTTGCTTCCACGCAATTCCTTCACAAACACATACCGCATACTACCACTATACTTCTCCTTCAATGCAGCAATCTCCATTCCTTGCGAAAACTTATCTTTTAAACTTGGAATGTTAAAAGGAGCAACGGTGCAGCAAACATAGTCGTACTGGCCATCTTCTTTTTGTAATTCGTCCATGATGACTGTTGCTAATATTTTTTGGATCCCATTTCCTCGGTTGTTCGGGTGAACATTTGAAATTTCTTGATAGATGACGCGATGTAGTTCGCTTTCTGCTATGCCAATATCAAGTCCTAAATGTTCGTCGTCGATAGGAGGAACGAGTAGCGCACGAAATGCGATGAGTTCGTTTTCGATAAAAGCACCGATCATCATGCCGTTTCCTTCTAGAATGTATTGAAATTCTTCTAGCGAGAGTGGCTGTAAGCGACTTTTATCCTCTAGCGCCTCAACTACAACGTTTTGTAATGATAAGATTTGTTCAATGTTCTCTAGTGTTAGTAATGTAACGTGAAATGGTTCGTTATTTTGTTTTAATGATCCTTTGTATAGAACTGTCATGCGTTAGTCCTCCTTTAGCGTACAACGTCTTGAAAGACGGTTAGTTCTTGCAATGTATCTTCATTTATTTCAATGCCGAGTCCTCGCTTTTCGTTTAAGCGAATAAATGGTACGTCGTAATGTAAGTTTCCGATGTCTTTCGTGAACTTTAATGGACCTGTAAGTTCAACGCTCGTAATGATTTTTTTCGAGAAAGCGACATGGAATCCTGCGGAAGAGGCAACGGATGATTCGACCATAGATCCAACTTGGCATTCAATGCCTGCCATTTCTGCTTGATGAGCGAGTTTTACAGCGGGATATATGCCGCCGCATTTCATTAGTTTTATATTTACTTTATCAGCCGCGTCTAATTTAATGATTTGGCGCATTTCACGAGAACCTTTTAATCCTTCATCAATCATAAGCGGAAGGTCTGTTTTAGAACGAATGTGAGCCATTGCGTCAATATCGTCTGCGACAACAGGCTGTTCAATCCAGTCGATGTTTAAATGACCTAATGAACGAAGTGCCGTTAATGTGTTGGCGCTATTTTTCCATCCTTGGTTTACATCAACGCGAATCGCAATATTATTTCCTACACGTTCACGTACCGCTTCAATTCTTTTTACATCTTCTTTTACATTCGTACCGACTTTCATTTTGAAAGATTGGTAACCTTTTTGAATCATGGAAGCAGCTTCTTCAGCCATGTCTTCAGGTTCGGCGATACTTAAGACGTGAGTGACAGGGAAGTCTTCATGGTAGCGTCCGCCAATTAATTGATATACAGGTTGATTTAGTTTTTTGCCCATTATATCAAAACAAGCAATATCAATCGCGGCCTTCGCAGTAGGCACACCGTAAATTGTATTGTCCATCATATCGTGTATTTTCTCGATATTCATTGGATTTTGCCCAATGAGCGCAGGAGCAAGTGTATGTTTTAAAGTATGGAAAGTACTTTCCCATGATTCGCCTGTAACGTGATCATCAGCAACGCCCTCACCGTAACCGATAATGCCTTCATCTGTTTCCATTTTGACAATAATAGAAGGCATATCAGAATAAGAACCATAACTAATAACAAACGGATCGCGAAGCGGTAAACGAATTGCGTAAAGATGAATAGCTGTAATTTTCATTGGGTAGAGACCCCTTCCTGTTTACAATAGTTTTGTACATTTGATATAGTTGACGTTAAATAGTCGTTAATTAATGATAAGGAGTTAGAGAAATGATGATAAAAATTGCAGTTGTCGGTTCAAAAGAGTTTATGGAGACACTTTTACCTGTCGCTCATAAACTAGAAGAAATAGAGATTGATCCATATATTTACCTTCATCCGGCGGAATCTTCTGAACTTTTAAAGCGTTTAAAGCCGTGTGATTTCATCTTTTTCTCAGGTGCTTTACCTTATTATATGGCAAAAGAAATAAGAGAACAATTACGAATTCCAAGTACGTACTTACAGCAAGACGAGACAACTGTCGCATCTTCCATTCTTTCTGTCATGTATCACCAAGGTATTCAACCACATAAAATTTCAATTGATTTAGTAGACCGCTCATTCATTACAAATGTGTTCCATGATATCGGTATAAAAGAAAATCCACAAGTGTTAGATTATGAAAATATGCTGTGGAGTAAAGATGAAATAAATAGAGTTATTGATTTTCATGTAGCTAAATATCAATCTGGAGATGCTCATTTAGCTTTAACTAGTATTCACGCTGTCTATGATGAACTTCAAAAAATAGGTATTCCTTCAGAGCGTATGATAGATCCAAAGCAATCCATTATACATGGGTTAAAAGATGCGAAAATAAAAGCTGAGTTAGCAAAAAGCCATTCAGCTACTGTTGGTGCTTGTATGATTTCTTCTTTAGAATTACGAGAAGGTTTGCTTGAGCAATTAGATGCTATTTCAAAAGAACTACGGGGTTCATTTAAAAAAGTTGATGAAATGACGTTCATTTTGTATACGACTCGTGGTGATATTGAATCGATTATAAAAACAAATATGATAAATAATTTATTTGCGAGTATAGAAGGAACAATAGCTATTGGATTTGGTTACGGAAAAACTGTTAAAGAAGCGGAGCAAAATGCTAAAATTGCTCAAAGTTTCGCGAAGAATAATCCAATAGACCACTGTTTTTATATACTAACAAGTGATAAAGAACTATTTGGTCCGTTCCCGAAAGAACAGAGAGTACAAAGTTTGAAGAATGACAACCCAGAACTCATGAAAATAGCGAAGGAAACGAAACTTAGTCCAGCCAACTTGTCAAAAATTATTCAATTTAGTCAATCACATCCATCATTGAAGTTTACAGCAGCGGATCTTTCTGAATACTTACAAGTGACTCGCCGATCAACAGAAAGGTTATTAAAGAAACTAGTTGATTATGGGTATGCTCATATTTGCGGCGAGGAAATGCCCTATCAACAAGGGCGCCCTCGCGCAATATATGAAATGAATTTACCGGTATCTCTAAGCTTCTAGTTGAGCCTTTTGTTTTTTTAGTAGTTCCGCTTTTTCAATGTCTGATAGTTTCGTAATTGTGAGACCAGTTATGCCGTAAATGATTGAAATAATAGGTACGATGAAATTCAATATAGCATAAGGAGCATATTCGAATGCGCCAACTCCAAGTGTTGCGAGTATAAATACACCACATGTATTCCAAGGTACGAAAACAGAAGTTAATGTTCCGCCATCTTCTAATGCTCTGGATAAATTTTTAGAATGTAGTCCTTTTTCTGTGTATGCATTTGCGTACATTCTTGAAGGAACAACAATCGAAATATATTGTTCAGAGCAAGTAAGGTTGGTTGCAAAGCAAGATGCGATAGTAGAAGCGATAAGTCCTTTTGCTGATGTCGCTAATTTTAAAATTTGATTTACAATTGCGCGAAGAATACCAGTATGTTCTAATACTCCTCCAAAGGTCATAGCGACAATTGTCATCGAAACTGTATTCATCATCGAATTTAAGCCACCGCGGTTAAAGAGTTCGTCTACTAGCTTGTTGCCAGTGTCTATGACAAATCCATTTTGGAGTGCACCGACAGACGCGGAGACAGAACCACCTTGAATAAAGACTTGTGATAAAAATCCTAAAATTATACCTACGAGAATAGCTGGTATAGCAGGAACTTTTTTAGCGACCAATACCATAACGACTACAGGTATGATTAGTAGGAAAGGGGAGATAACAAAGTTTTGTTGCAATACTTGTAACGTTTGATCGATACCTTTTGCATCAATATTGTTAGCGCCAAAATTTCTTCCTAAGAATGCATAAACGATAAGAGTAATAATTAAACCTGGAATTGTAGTAAATAACATATGACGAATATGTGTGAATAAATCTGTATTTGTTAATCCTGCGGCTAAGTTTGTTGTGTCTGAAAGCGGTGACATTTTATCGCCGAAGTAAGAACCGGAAATGATAGCACCGGCAACCATTGGAGCTGGGATTCCCATACTTAGGCCAATTCCCATTCCTGCAACACCAATTGTTCCCATTGTAGACCAAGAGCTACCGATAGCTAATGCAACAATAGAACAAATAATTGTAATTGAAACTAAAAATAGTGATGGAGTTAAAAGATTTAAACCGTAATAAATCATTGTTGCGACGATTCCGCCGCCAATCCAAGCACCAATCGTTAAACCTACTAGAATAATGATAACGATAGCGGGTAATGCGAGGCGAATTCCTTTATACATTGCTTCTTCAATGTCGTTCCATTTGTAACCGTAACGCCAAGCGACGATAGAAGCAACGGTTGTACCGATAATAAGTGGGACGTGAGGGCTTTGTTTTAATACAACAATTGTAACCATCATAACTGCAACTGTAATGATAATAGGGATTATTGCTACGCCAAAAGGTATTTCTTTTTTCATAAACTGCCTCCTCATTATGTATGTTTATATTTTTAGAATTGTCGCAAAATAGACGCTATTAAGTTATAATAACTAAAAAATGATATAAGCGTCAATAAAAAACAGAAAATAAGGAATGTTCTATCGTTATGAAGTGAGTTGTCGATCGCATTTAAAAATAAACAATTGACTTTTTTCTTAAAATTCAATATGTTCATAAAAACATCTGTTTTTCATAAGTATAATTAACCTGAATGGTTTTGGAATTTGGGAAGGAGAATGTAGCTTTGAAAACATTAGAACTACAAGAGCGGTTAACTGAAATTTTTCAGCATTTACATGAAAACCCTGAAGTGAGTTGGAAAGAGCATGAAACGACAGCGTATATTACTAACTTTTTAAAAGAAGAAGGAATTTCATATAAAATATTTGATGATTGCCCAGGTGTGATTGCTGAAATTGGAAGCAGAAATCCAGTTATTGCAATTCGTGCCGATATGGATGCACTTTGGCAAGAAGTGGACGGAGAGTTTAAAGCGAATCATTCATGTGGTCACGATGCTCATATGACAATTGTGATGGGGCTTATTTTACAATTGAAAAATATGAGATGGGATAGTGGAACGGTTAGATTTATTTTTCAGCCGGCAGAGGAAAAAGGAAATGGTTCTTTAAAGATGGTAGAGAAGGGTGCCGTGGATGATGCTGACTTCTTATTTGGTGTTCATCTAAGACCGATTGAAGAACTACCTTTGAAACAAGCTGCCCCATCTATTCGTCACGGAGCAGCAGGATTTTTAGAAGGAACGATTCATGGAGATGATGCACATGGGGCACGCCCACATCAAGGGATAAATGCAATTGATGTCATTTCTATGATCAATATCGGTTTGAAAAATATATGGCTACCACCGCAAAGCTCATATTCAGTGAAGATGACAAGGTGCCAGGCTGGCGGGGATAATTTGAATATTATTCCGGGTAACGGCCATTTTAGCTTAGATGTTAGGGCAGAGAGTAATACATTATTAGAAGAATTGAAGAAAAAAATAGAGCATGTAATAGAATCGGCCGCATCTATGGGATCGAAAACCTCATACAAATGGATCGACCTTGCACCAGGAGCTGAAGTGTCAGAAGAAGCTGAGCGCTTTATGCGAAAAGGCATTCTTGAAGTGTACGGGGAAGAGGGATGCACTGGACCACTGTATACAACAGGAAGCGATGATTTCCATTACTACACAGTGAAGAGACCACATTTAAAAGCTGTCATGCTTGGACTAGGTGCCAACCTACAACCTGGATTACACCATCCGTATATGAAGTTCGATCATAGTTGTATTATGGATGGAGTAGAAATATTGAAACAAACTGTATTGAAAGTATTAGAGGACAGGGGCTAGATAGCTCCTGTTTTTTTGTAGGAATGTGTCGTTAAGTCGATATATTGAAAAAATCGTTGATATATTCTAAGTTACGATAGATATATTCAGAAAATCATTCATATAATTTCACGTATCAGTTAACTTGATGCAAAATGAGTCTTCAGTACATGGTGTATAATAATAAGTACCATTTTCTAATAGGAGAAGACGAATGAATGAACAATATTACGATGCAGTATTACATATAAAAACTGTCGGTGAGCAAAAGGGTTTTAACAAGTCTATGCATTATCACCGTTATGAACCGACGCCATATAGCGGATTAGATGAGTTATTGAATCAATATGAAATAAGAAGTAGCGACCAGGTTGTAGATTTTGGATGTGGAAAAGGACGATTAAATTTTTACATGCACCATAAGTGTGGTGCTTCAGCAGTTGGAATTGAAATGAATGAAGAGTTTTATAAAGAAGCAATGGATAATCTTGAGCGCTATGCACGAAAGGTAAGAAACAGTAAAGATAAAATTGGGTTTGAATGCTGTTTAGCGCAAGAATATGAGATTGATCCACGTGATAATCGGTTTTATTTCTTCAATCCATTTTCTGTACAAGTGTTTATGAACGTAGTAAATAACATTTTGCTTTCGGTAGAGGAAACAGAGAGAGAAGTAGATATTATTTTATACTATCCTTCTGAAGATTATATTTTCTTCTTAGAGAACCAGACTACGTTTGAGCTGAAGAGAGAAGTAAGGTTGCCAGGTGCTTATGAGAAGAATGGGAATGAGAGGTTTTTAGTTTATACATTAAGATTATAAAAAAAGCAGGTGCCAAGGCACCTGCTTTTCTTTACTCACGTCTATATAATTAGTTACGGATTAAGTAATCAAATGCACCTAAAGCTGCGTTTGCACCTGAACCCATAGAGATGATGATTTGTTTGTACGGATTATTTGTACAGTCACCTGCAGCAAACACTCCTGGTACGTTTGTAGCGCCGTGCTTGTCTGTTACGATTTCACCGCGAGCGCGTTCAACTGTTTCGCCTAACCAGTCTGTGTTTGGCACAAGACCGATTTGTACGAATACACCTTGTAATTCAACGTGATGAACTTCTTCAGTTTCACGATCGATGTAAGAAATACCGTTTACTTTATCAGTACCAGTGATTTCTTTCGTTTGAACGTTTTTCAGAACAGTTACGTTTGGTAAGCTGTTAAGACGCTCTTGTAATACAGCATCAGCTTTTAATTCTGGCATGAATTCAAGAACAGTTACGTGCTTAACGATACCTGCTAAGTCGATAGCTGCTTCAATACCAGAGTTACCTCCGCCGATAACTGCTACGTCTTTTCCGATGAATAATGGACCGTCACAGTGTGGGCAGTATGCTACACCTTTATTTTTGAACTCAGCTTCACCTGGTACGCCAACGTTACGCCAGCGAGCACCTGTTGAAACGATTACGCTTTTACTTTTCAGAATAGCGCCGTTTTCAAGTTCCACTTCAATAAGTTCTTTTTTCTCTAAACGTTTTGCACGTTGTAGATTCATTACATCGATGTCGTATTCTTTTACGTGCTCTTCAAGGCTTGCTACTAGCTTAGGACCTTCAGTGCGTTTTACGCTGATGAAGTTCTCAATGCCCATAGTATCCATTACTTGACCACCGAAGCGCTCAGCAACGATACCAGTGCGGATGCCTTTACGTGCTGCATAAATTGCTGCACTTGCACCAGCAGGGCCGCCACCAACAACAAGAACATCGTATGGATCTTTATCAGAAAGCTCTGATGCATCTGGACCGTTACCCATTTTAGCTAAAATTTCTTCAAGTGTCATACGACCGCTTCCGAAAGATTCGCCGTTTAGGAAAACTGTTGGTACTGCCATGATGTCTTTGCTTTCTACTTCCTCTTTGAATGCAGCGCCATCAATCATAGTATGTGTAATACCAGAGTTTAGAACGCTCATTACGTTAAGAGCTTGTACAACATCAGGACAGTTATGACAACTTAGGCTGATATAAGATTCAAAATGATATTCGCCTTGAATGTTTTTAATTTGATCGATTAATTTTTGTTCAACTTTTGGAGCGCGTCCACTTACTTGTAGTAAAGCTAACACTAATGAAGTAAATTCGTGTCCTAATGGAATACCAGCGAATACGACACCAGTGTCTTCACCAGGGCGATTTACGCTAAAGCTTGGTGTTCTCTCTAATCCAACTTTTTCTACTGTAATCTTAGATGACATAGTAGCTAATTCGTCTACTAGAGCTAACATATCTTTAGATACGTCGTCGTCTCCAGCGCTTACTTTAAGTAAAATATCGTTCTCCATTAACTGAAGGTATTGGGATAGTTGTGTTTTTATATCTGCATCTAGTATCATTTTGATCGAACTCCTTAGATTTTGCCTACAAGGTCAAGGCTTGGTTTAAGTGTTGCAGAACCCTCTTGCCATTTAGCTGGGCAAACTTCACCTGGGTTGTTACGTACGTATTGAGCTGCTTTAATTTTGTTAACAAGAATGCTTGCGTCACGGCCGATACCGTCAGCATTGATTTCCATAGATTGGATAACGCCGTCTGGATCGATGATGAATGTACCACGAGCAGCAAGACCTTCTTCTTCCATTAAAACGTTGAAGTTTGTAGTGATTGTGCGAGTTGGGTCACCAATCATAATGTATTCGATTTTGCCGATAGTTTCTGAGCTATCATGCCATGCTTTATGAGTGAAGTGAGTGTCTGTAGATACAGAGTATACTTCAACGCCTAAGTCTTTAAGAGTTGCATATTGGTTTTGTAAGTCTTCAAGTTCAGTTGGGCAAACGAATGTGAAGTCAGCTGGGTAGAAACAAACTACACTCCATTTTCCTTTTAAACTTTCGTCAGTAACTTGGATAAATTCTCCATTATGGTAAGCATTAGCTTTAAACGGTTTTACTTCTGTGCCGATTAATAACATATTAAAATTCCTCCTAAATGTTGGTTTTGAGCATCAAAAAATAGTGTGCTCATAAAATATATTTTTTAATTAACTATAATAATTCTAATTCGATATTAATTATCATATAGAAGTGGTTATTTTGTCAAGAGAATAAACCAACTTTATATCAATTTAATTAATATTTATTCTCAATTAAGTTTATTAGAGAATGAAAAGGTAATTTTCATGTAATCGATTTTCAATGAGTATGTAAAAGAGTAGTGTGTATGTTAGAGACATGGTGTAAGTATAAATTGTTAGGAAGAGAATACTTCTTAGAAGTTGTGGAGTTGAAAAGGATTGCTTATTTCTATTTTACAAAGAATTGTGTGATAAATAAAATAAAATGAATTAAAATCTTTTTGAACAATTTTTGTCATCTCAAATATATAATTAGGAAGTATATTGCAATGATATAGAAAGATTGACTCAAGGTGCTAACAAGATATAATAAAATCTAGATATACCTTTCAAAAAGAAGATATAATATAGGATGAAAAAATTTCACCCTATTATTTTTTTATGACCTTTAGAAAACGCTTACAATTAGTGTGGAGGGGAAACCATGTCTAAGTTCACGAAGTATTTTTTAATGGAAGCTAACGATGTGATTGTATATGTGAAAGAGAAATTATGTAAGTTCGAGGATGCAAAGGGGTTACAGTGTAAAGAAATAGGCGATGGTAATTTAAATTATGTATTCCGCGTTTGGGATGAACAGAAGGATATTTCTGTCATTGTAAAGCAAGCTGGGGATACAGCTCGTATTTCAGATGAGTTTAAGTTGTCGACGAATCGTATTCGTATAGAATCAGATGTTTTGCGGTTAGAGGAGGAGTTAGCATCTGGACTTGTTCCAAAGGTGTATTTGTTTGATAGTGTGATGAATTGTTGCGTAATGGAAGATTTATCAGACCACACAATATTACGTACAGCACTTATAAATCATCAAATATTTCCGAGGCTTGCTGACGATGTAACGACTTTTTTGGTAAACACACTTTTATTAACATCGGATGTTGTAATGAATCATAAAGAGAAGAAGGAGCTTGTAAAAAACTATATAAATCCTGAATTATGTGAGATTACAGAAGACCTCGTATACGCTGAGCCATTTACAAATCATAATAAGCGTAATGAGCTGTTTCCGTTAAATGAAGGATGGATTAGAGAGCATATTTATAGTGATAAAGAGCTTCGTATGGAAGTAGCAAAACGTAAGTTTTCTTTTATGACGAATGCACAGGCGCTTATTCATGGTGATCTGCATACTGGTTCCGTTTTTGTGAAAAGTGATTCCACGAAGATTATTGATCCTGAGTTTGCCTTTTATGGACCGATGGGATATGACGTTGGAAATGTAATGGCGAATTTAATGTTTGCTTGGGTGAATGCAGATGCAACGATGCCGCCCGGTACTGAGAAAGATACGTATATGAGTTGGCTACAATTGACAATGGTAGAGGTAATTGATTTGTTTAAGAAGAAGTTTTTAAATGCTTGGAATATTCATGTGACCGAGATTATGGCGAAGGAAGAAGGCTTTAACGAAGTATATTTACAATCTGTATTAGAGGATACAGCTGCAGTAACAGGTCTTGAGTTAATTCGTCGTATTGTTGGGCTAGCGAAAGTAAAAGATATGACTTGTATCGAGAATGAGGAAGCACGTGCTAGAGCAGAACGCATTTGTCTTCAAGTAGCAAAGAGATTTATTTTACAGGCGAATCAATATAAAACAGGCACAAGCTTTGTAGAAACGTTAAAAGAACAGTCAATGAACTATGCGAAGTAAGGGGAGAAGATGATGGAAGAGCAATTAATACCCATTCAGTGGAAAGATGATTCGTTAGTTTTATTAGATCAAACATTATTACCGAATGAGGTTGTCTATGAATCTTTCAAGACAGCTGAAAGCGTGTGGGATGCTATTCAAGTAATGAAAGTACGAGGAGCGCCAGCGATTGGTGTTTCAGCAGCGTATGGTGTGTATTTAGGCGCTAAGGAAGTTACTCAAAGTACGGTGGAAGACTTTATAGCGGAAGTCAAAAAGGTGTGTGCATATTTGGCAACATCAAGGCCGACAGCAGTAAATTTATTTTGGGCACTTGAAAGAATGGAGGCAGTCGCGGCAGAGAACTCACATTTATCAATCGCTCAGTTGAAAGATAGATTACTAGAAGAGGCGAAAGAGATTCATAGGGAAGATGAGGAAATTAACCGTCAAATCGGGGAACATGCATTAACGTTATTCCATGATGGAATGGGAGTATTAACACATTGTAATGCTGGTGCGTTAGCGACGACTAAGTATGGTACTGCGACAGCTCCAATGTACTTAGCGAAAGAAAAAGGATGGGACTTAAAAATCTATTCAGATGAAACTCGTCCTAGGTTACAAGGTTCAACGTTAACAGCATTAGAACTACAGCGAGCGGGAATTGATGTTACTGTCATTACGGATAATATGGCAGCTATGGTCATGTCACAAGGAAAAATCGATGCTGTAATCGTTGGATGTGACCGCGTGGCAGCAAACGGTGATGTAGCAAATAAAATTGGGACATTAGGCGTATCTATTTTAGCAAAATACTACAACATTCCGTTTTATGTAGCGGCACCAACACCGACAATCGACTTGAAAACAAAGGCAGGAAAAGAAATTCCGATTGAGGAAAGAGACGCTTCTGAAGTGATTAATCGTTTCGGACAATATTCTGCTCCAAAAGAAAGTAAAGTATATAATCCAGCATTTGATGTCACACCACATGAAAATGTAACAGCGATTATTACGGAAAAAGGGATTGTAAAAGCACCGTTTACGGAGAACTTAAAAAAGCTATTTCAATAAGTAGATAGAATGAAAAAGTCAGTCATCATAAGCTTCATACTTAGGGGGATGTATATGTTATTACAAAAAGAAAGAGAAGAAATTGTAGCGTATGGAAAGAAAATGATTTCTAGCGGTTTAACAAAGGGGACAGGCGGTAATATTAGTATTTTCAATCGCGAGCAAGGTCTTGTTGCGATTAGCCCAAGTGGTTTAGAGTATTATAAAACAAAACCTGAAGATGTAGTTATATTAAACTTGGATGGTGAAGTGGTAGAGGGAGAGAGAAAACCATCAAGCGAGTTAGACATGCATCTTATTTATTATAGAAATCGTGAAGATATAAATGCGCTTGTGCATACACATTCACCTTATGCGAAGACGATTGCATCATTAGGGTGGGAGCTTCCTGCTGTATCATATTTAATTGCTTTCGCAGGCCCGAATGTTCGCTGTGCACCGTATGAAACATTTGGTACGAAGCAATTAGCAGAGGCTGCTTTCGAAGGCATGATTGATCGCCGTGCTGTTTTACTTGCGAACCACGGTTTAATTGCAGGTGCAAATAATATAAAAATGGCATTTACTGTTGCGGAAGAAATTGAGTTTTGTGCGCAAATTTATTATCAAACGAAAAGCGTCGGAGAGCCGAAGCTATTGCCAGAAGATGAGATGGCGAATTTGGCGAAGAAGTTTGAAGGATATGGGCAGCAGTAGAATGAAACAAAACCCCCCCTCAAGATTTCACTCTTGAGGGGGGTTCCTTTATATTTTTTTCAATAACAAATACATAAAGTAAGGAGCACCAATTAAAGCAACGACAATACCTGCTGGAATGCCATTAGGTTCAACGATGTTTCGTCCAATTGTGTCTGCTAATAGCAATAGCCATCCGCCGATTAAAACGGCGATAGGCATGAAGATTTGATGTCTTGGACCCACTAAAGATTTCGCGATATGAGGAGCCATTAGCCCGATAAAGCTAATTCCTCCTGTTACGGAAACAGCTGCAGCAGCAAGCGCAACGGCTGCAATTAATAAGTATCGGCGTTCTTTTTCAATTTCAATTCCAACGCCGATTGCGACTGGCTCGTTTAATGCTAGAATGTTTAATCGATTTGCTTTATAGAAAACGAACGGAATTAATACGATTAACCACGGGAGCATTGCTAAAACGAAGATCCAGTCATCTCCCCAAATATTTCCGGCAATCCATTTTGAAATAAAGTCCACTTTCATACGATCAGCGGATGAAATAAGGACAATCATCATTCCAGATAGTGCAAATGCAAAACCGATACCAGTTAATGTTAATCGTATTGGCTGAAGCCCAGTTGATTTACTATATGAAAATACGTAAATTAGAACAGCTGTCAGAAATGCTCCGATAAATCCAACGACAGGTAGTAAGTAAAGAAATGAACCTACATCTATTGGAAAGTATAAAAAGAAAATAGCAACGGCAACACCGGCCCCAGAATTGAACCCGAGAATACCAGGTTCAGCTAAATCGTTTCGGGTAATTCCTTGCAGAATAGCCCCTGATAAAGCGAGAGCCATACCAGCTAATAATGTAATGACAATTCTAGGTAGTCTTAAAGAGTATAAAACGAACTCCTCTTTAAAGGTCCCTTGTCCCATTAATGTTGGGAGTAGTCGATCATAAGATAAAGATGCTGAACCGAGTCCCATTCCAACTACAATGGTTGTGATGATTAGTATAAGTAAAGCGAGTATAATAAGACGTTGTTTTCTTAGAATAGATTGCATCATGAGAATATTTTTCCTCCTTTACGTACAATGAATAGGAAGAATGGTAACCCTACAATTGCGACAATAGCAGCAACTGGTGTTTCGTACGGAGCGTTAATAGTACGTCCGATTGTATCTGCAAGTAGCATAAAGGAAGCTCCAGCAATTGCTGACATCGGTATAACAAATCGGTAATCTGGACCGACAATTGGGCGTACCATATGAGGCACCATTAAACCGATAAATGCCATATTTCCGACAAGCGCTACAGACGCACCTGCAAGTAAGATAATAATGATAAATAGAATGGTTTTAATAACAATAATTTTTTGACCTAGTCCAATAGCGACTTCTTCACTGAAACTAAGAACCGTCAATTTTTTTGCTAGTAAGATAGCGATAAAGATACTAATTGAAATGACTGGAATAATAATTTTTAATTGGTCCCAAGTTGTTCCAATTACGCCCCCAGCAGTCCAAAGTGATACCTCTTGTGAAATTTTAAAGTAAATGCCAACGCCTTCTGAAATTGCAAGCAGAAATGCTGAAACGGCAGCACCAGCTAATACAATTCGAAGAGGAGAGAGCCCACCTTTTTTCACCATGCCAATGCCAAATACCATAATTGCGCCAATTGCAGCACCGATAAAGCAAGCAAATGTTAAGTAAAGATAGCTGATGGAAGGGTGGAAGGCTATCGTTAACGCAAGTGCAGCATTTGCTCCACCAGCTAATCCTAATAATCCAGGATCTGCAAGTGGATTTCGTGTTAACCCTTGCATAATTGCTCCAGAAACAGCAAGTCCAGCTCCTACAAAAATAGCAGCAACTTCACGTGGCAAACGAATTTCGCGAATAATAGATAGTTTGTCCCCTTTAGCGGAGGAAGTGAGTGCTAACCATACATCTTTTATTGAAGTATCTGCAGCCCCTAATACCATTGCCACCATAAAAATAAGAAAGAATGCAATTATACTCAAAATGAGTTTGTACGTAAAAGCTATAGAACGTGGATTATCGTGATCTTTTGTCATTCGTTTCACATCTTTTCTGTTCATAGAATAAAGGAAGAGGAATTCTTAAATTAAGAATTCCTCATGTTTGTATTATTTACCAAGAAAGCTCTTCTTGAAGAAGTCTAGTTGGAAATCTAATGTAAGTGGATCATTGAAATAGAATTCCATCATGTTTGCTTCATATACGCGATTATTTTTTACTGCTGGGATGTTTTTATATGATTCTGTCTCTTGGAATGAGTTATCAGTATCTTTGTTTTTACTTACGATTAAGTAATCACCAGCAAACTCAGGTAATACCTCAGTAGATAATGCGTAGTAACCTTCTTTTAATGCTTTTTCTTTTACTTTTTCAGGCATTTTTAATTTCATTTCTTGGTACAGAATTTCTGTTCCACGGCCCCAGTTCTCGCCGTATACATAAAGCTGTTTGTTGAAGTTTTCTACAACAGAAACTGTTGCATCTTCACCGATTTTTGCTTTAATTTCTTTACCAGCGTCTTGTGCACGTTTCTTGAAGTCATCAACCCAAGTTTTTGCTTCTTTTTCTTTGTTTAATAACTTACCGATTTCTAAATGCTGTGTTAAGTAATCAACTTTTCCGTAAGTGTATGTTACAGTAGGAGCAATCTTCTTTAACTTATCAACATTTTTAATATTTGATAAACCAATGATTAAATCTGGATTTAGTTCAGCGATTTTTTCAACATTTTCATCTGATACTTCAGCAACATCTTTAAGTTTGCTATCAAAGCGTGGGTTTTGTTTAGACCATGAATCTACCCCAACAAGATTTACATCTAATGACATTACGTTACCAGCGAATGATGATAAAACAACAACGCGTTTTGGATTTGCAGGAACTTCTACTTTACCATTTTCAGATTGGTATGTAATTGTTTCTGATTTACTACCTTTTGCATCGTTCTTTTTGTCTGTAGAGCCATTGCTACAAGCGCTCATAACAAGAACGAAAAGAACTGTTAGTGAAATAAATAACTTTTTCATTGTCTTTCTCCTTTAACATAGATGATATGTGTATATAATAATTTGTTTAACTGCAATCTGTTTGAAAGAGTAGTGGTAATACAAAATACTTATTAAAAATCTTGAATATGAGATTTTACAATATAGTATTAACCATATTAGTGAAAGAAGATGTAATCTCAAATTTGCTAATTATTAACAAATTGATAATGATTATCACTATTGATTCTTTAAATAATATAATTTTATATAGGTGTATTGTCAATAGTAATTTTGATTGTAAATTTTGCGGAAACAGGTTATATTTTATTGAGAATGATAATCAACGACTGGTAGCTGAGGAGTGACACGAATGAATCAAGAAGAATTGTTTGATGTAACTGTGATAGGCGGAGGACCTGCAGGGCTTTATTCAGCTTTTTATAGTGGACTCAGAGAGATGAAAACGAAAATAATAGAATTTCAACCACAGTTAGGTGGAAAAATACATGTTTATCCAGAGAAGATGATTTGGGATGTAGGAGGGCTGCTGCCAGTTACAGGTGATAAATTAATTGAACAACTTGTACAGCAAGGGCTAACATTTAAGCCAGAAGTGGTATTAAATACAAAAGTAGAATCGATTATTCGTAACGAAGATGGCACTTTTACGTTAAAAGCAAGCACTGGAGAAGAACATTTTTCAAAAACAGTTATCGTCGCAACTGGAAGTGGTATATTGAAACCTCAAAAGTTATCAATTGAAGGTGCTGAGCGATTTGAAGTATCTAATTTAAATTATACAGTGAAATCTTTAAAGCGTTTCAAAGGTAAGACGGTCATTATTTCCGGCGGAGGAAATTCTGCTGTTGATTGGGCAAATGAATTAGAACCAATTGCGAAAAAAGTGTATGTAACATATAGAAAAGAAGAATTATCTGGTCATGAAGCACAAGTAAAACAACTGCTGAACAGCTCGGCGGAGTGTTTCTTTAATACATCGATTACAAAACTCATTGCTGGTGATAATCATGAAGCGATCGAATATGTAGAATTAACGAATCATGAAACAAGTGAAATTTCACATTTACCTATTGATGAAGTGATTATTAACCATGGATATGAACGTGACATTACGTTATTAGAAAATAGTGAGTTAGACGTTGCAATTATAGATAATTATTATATTGCAGGTAATGCGAATAGTGAGTCCTCTGTAGACGGATTATATGCTGCGGGAGATATTTTAAAGCACGAAGGGAAATTACACTTAATTGCGGGAGCATTCCAAGATGCTGGAAATGCTGTAAATAAAGCGAAACAATTTATTCAACCTGATGCAAGTGAGTACGGAATGGTTTCTTCGCATAATGAAGTATTTAAGAAGAGAAATCGTGAATTGATCAAGCAGATGATGAAATAATAAAGTTAAACTGTAATCAGTGGGGCTATTCTCAGCTGAGTATGGCCGCGCACTAATAGCGGGATAAAGAAACAAGTAACCCCCATTTACTTCTCTTCTCGAGTGACGAGAGAGGTAAATGGGGGTTTTCCTGTTTACTATATTTTCAATCATTGTAATGACACCGGTTTCATCAGTTCATGTGATATGAACGTTTTATTTGTAAATCTTCCTAGAAAACAATGAATCTATGTTTTACTGCCGCAGAACAGTATTACATTATGCTGTCCCTTTAGCTCGTTCGTTAGGAAATGGCATATTTAATATAGAGGCAATGTACTGTTTTCCATGCATTCGAGCTAATGATTCTAATATTTGACGGACGCGTTTTGTAAGATGTCCTTGTTCCTTTATAGCTTCACAATATGCGTCATAGAAAGCGTATTTAGCCCAAAGGAAATCATCTTGTTGGAATAAAAAATGATTTTTGTACCATTCCCCAATTGTATGGTAACAATTGTTTTCATGTATTGCTGCGCTTTGAGAAAGAATACGATCAGATAAAGATGTAGTTAAATGAGAAATTGTGTTTTCTGTTTCAAATTGTAATGTTTTTTCTAACATTGTAATGATGTGACGAGTAGCCATATGTTAACTCTCCTTTGTGTAAATGGGTAATACCATTCTATATTTAAAAAATCCTTACTATATTATTATACAATATATGGAATGCATCCACCTTCTTTTTAAATTGCATTTACAAAATCTTTTTTATTTGTTTACAAAAATAAAGTAAGATACAGTATATATGAAAAAATAATAAAGGAATGAACGCGTTGTATATAACAGTAGAAGAAGCTGCGGAGTATTTGAATTTACCAAAGTCGTATATTGAAGAGCTAATTCAGCAAAAGAAAATTCGTGCACTATTTGATGGAGAGCAATATTTATTAAATAAAGAACAATTCAATACACATTTAGAACAAATGGAGAAATATAAGCAATTAGTGGAAGATATATTGAACGAACCAATTCCAGAAGATATGGATGTTAAAGACGAAGATTAAACTATGGGAAATCCCGTATGAAGATATGCAGAAATGTATCTTCATACGGGATTTTTTGTTTAAAGATATTAAAAGCCTAAGGAGCGTTTAGCATTTCTTCGAATTTTGATAGGTAGTAGTCTACCATGTTAAAAGCATATTTTTTTCTAGCTAGGACAAACATAGAGAACGTAACCTGTACAGATACATATACTATCAGTGCAAATGCTTATAAATTAATGGAAGGGGTTTTCTCGTGAGTTTATTTCATTGTGATTTTTTGAAAGACTTAATTGGATCTTTTGTGAGAGTAAACAGGGGTGGTCCAGAATCTCAAAAAGGAACAATAATATCAGTATGTCCGGACTACTTCGTATTGCAGAATGAAAAAGGTGAGCTTTATTACTATCAACTTAGTCATCTAAAAAGTATTACAAAAAATGCGAAAGACTGTGGATCAAGTGATTGCGATTGGGAAGATTGTGCATGTGCAGAAGACTTTAAAGCGCTACTTCAAAGCTTCAAATATTGCTGGGTGAAAATTAATCGCGGTGGTCCAGAGAAAGTAGAGGGCATCTTACAAGATGTTTCGTGTGATTTCGTGACATTGATCGTAAAAGAAGAAATTATATTAGTTGCAATAAAGCATATTAAAAGCGTTAACTATAATGCATTAGCATGCGGAGAGAGCGATGAGAGCGACGATAGTAGTAAGGAAAGTAGTAGCAATAATTCAGGTCGCGCTCGTGCACAAAGACAATCAAGTAGAGGAAGATAATAAGAAAGGGGGATACGAAATTGGAGAATGTATTATGCTGTGACCAAATTAAATGTTTAGTTGGTGAGACTGTAAAAGTAAATCTTCGTGGACCAGAGAGTCGAGTGGGGGTACTTGTATCGTTAGGAAGAGATTACCTTACATTACAACTTCCTCTTGGTGAATTAGTATATTACCAACTAAAGCATGTGAAGAGTCTAGTTAAGAAAGTGAAAGAAAGTAAATGTAGCGATTGCTATGTTTCATGTTTCTGCTCTGATGATGATACTTTTGTCGATGTATTACGTGACTTGAAGTATAAGTGGGTAAAGATTAATCGTGGCGGTCCAGAATGTGTAGAAGGTTTGTTAAGTGAGGTACACCATGACTGTATTACACTAGTAAACTGCGATGAAGTTATTTATGTAATTAAGTCTCATATTAAGAGTGTGAGCCAAGTAGTGAAATGTAAAAAGAATGAAGAAGAATAATGTTTGATAAATAAGAGGGGCATTATGGTTGAAGGTGAAGAACGATTTCTTATTTCGGATAGTATGAAAAGGAAGTCTTTACTATTAAGACGGAACATTGCCCCTGATTATTTTTTTGAATGGAGAATAGGGAAGCAAAAAATTTATAGGAAGGAGGATATAGATGAATGAGTTAAACAAAAGTATTGGAGAAAATATATATGTTAAACTAATCGGTGAAAAAAGATTTAAAGGTGTATTAATAGACGTAGGAAATGATATTGTTGTTCTTTACAATGGACAAGACTACGTATATATATCTTTATACCATGTACAATATTATAAATTTTTAAGACCATATGATGAGGAAATATCAAAACCAGATGTTGACTCTGTAATTAAGAGGGAATCGCCTTCTATTTCTTTAAGAAAAGTATTAAGCACTTCTAAAGGGATTTTTACAGAGGTTTATGTAGCAGGAAATGCTCCAATACATGGTTATGTTACAAGCGTAATGAACGATTATATTGTTTTTTATAGTCCAGTTTATAAAACAGTATATATATCTTTAAAGCATTTGAAATGGTTAATTCCGTATAAAGAAAACCAAGTCCCGTACGCCCTCAATAAAAATGAACTCCCCGTGAATCCATTAAATATTACGTTAGCTAGAACATTCGAAGAACAGCTTATTAAAATGTCCGGCAAAATCATGGTGTTCGATTTAGGTGAGGAATCTAATAAAATCGGAAAGATGGCAAAGATTGATGAAGGGCATATTGAAATATTAAAAGCACGTGATGCAAAAATGTATGTGAATATTCAACATGTGAAATCTGTCCATTGTCCGTAATCTAGTTGAAAGGGCTGGCTTTTTCTTTTATATGCAGAAGAAAAGGTCGAGCCTATTTGTTTAGCTCGATTTGAATATGAGAGGGAAAATGAATTGAATATAAATGTGTTAGTGTGACCTTTGAAGAGGAAATCTTGTGCAAAATTATAAAAAATATGTACGAGCCATTTTTTATATATTCAATTTATTTTTTTGTGGGAGAACTGCTCAACTAATATATTAAAGGGGTTTTGTTTGTGGAGCAGTTTCCAAATTCGTTATCGATTACATTACTTGGTAGTGCTGGTGGAGCAGCAAAAGCAGTTTTAGCAATTTTAAATCAAGCGATAGCAAATGAAAAAGACCCGATTTATGAAGCGATAAAGAATGTTACATTTCATTTGGTTGACATAAAACAAAAAGATAGGGCTTATTATGGTGAGTTGTTTCCAAATTTGAAAGATCAATTGTTTTTATATGAAATTGACCTTCAAGATGTAGTGAAATTCAAACAACATTTGAAAGAAAAAAGCACGGGTGTTGTTATTGATGTTTCGGGGGCAGATACAATCAGAGTATTAAGTTGTTGTAATGAACTTGGAATTTGTTATATTAATTCAGCTTTGGAAAATGAGGAAGTAGATCAGGACGATAGTTTAATCGGTTTTCAGCTTACGGAAAGATATACGAGGTTTGAGAAGGAGAAAGAGAAATTTACAAATACAAAAGCAATTATAGGCTCAGGTATGAATCCAGGTGTTGTTCAATGGATGGTTGTTGAACTTATGAAGGAACGTCCAAAGGAAAAGCCAAGGGCATGTTATATAGTAGAACATGATACGTCATTTTTAAATGATGCAGCACTTATAAAGCCTTATACACTTTATGCTTCATGGGCAGTAGAGCGATTTCTAGATGAAGCGATATGGAGTTATCCGATGTATATGAGTCATCATCGTCCTCTTTATTTTTATGAAGATGTATATGCTTCAGAGTATAAAGTAAAGTTAGGAGAGAAAGAGTTTTATGGCTGTTTAATGCCACATGAGGAAGTTTTAATTTTAGGAAAAAACTTCAATATGGAAGTGGGTTTTCTTTACCGAATTAATGAGTATACGACTAATGTAATTAGACAGAACTTAGATCAAGTAGAAGATTTATGGAGTTGGAATCGTAAAGTATTTAATCCAGCCGAAGAAGAGATTGCGGGCGAGGATCTAGTAGGTGTATTACTCGTTTATGAAAATAGTGAGACATATATGTATAACGTGATGAATAGCAGTCAAGTTTTTCATAAATATAAAACGAATGCGACTTACTTCCAAGTAGGATGCGGAATTTATGCTGGCTTGTGTAGTTTACTGTTCGATAACTTTAAACAAGGTGCCTATTATGTAGAGGAATTATTATTAAATACAGAGAGTAAGTACGGAGAATATTTGAATTTATATATGAAGGATTTTGTAGTGGGCGGAAATGACTTTACGGATGGATTGCTACATGATCGGGTAAGATGGATATAAGTTGCGACGAAAAGGAAGGGGAAATCTCCTTCCTTTTCGTATGATAAGGTTACATCTTACTCTGAAAGCAATTTCATACTTATAATTTAAGGAGATAACATGTAGAGCTTTTGTATTGAGTATGAGGAATGTTTATATGAACAAATTTAAAAGCTTGATATATGAGGAAAGAGAAGCTTTTAAAGTATTTAAAAAAATTAACGGATTTGTTAGAGAAAATCGGTAAAGCTTTTTACAAAACAAAGGAGAATGGTACGGGACTGGGGTTAATGATTACATATAAAATCATTGAGGAACATCAAGGAAGTATCGCGATTCAAAGTAGCATGGGGATAGGAACGAAAGAGAAAATTTTTTTACCGACAGCATAATGTGCTAGAGAAAAATATTTTTCAGAAAAGTGTTCTTGTTGTGTAAATATAAACATTTTATAAAATGTTTCAAGAAGGGTTTTTTTTATAAAATACTTCGTTTATAATGGAGGAAAATATCGACATGAGATTTGTTATTCATGTAACGGTTCGGTAGTGTTAGAGAAAGAAGGGGTGCACGCGCATCCTTTTTTCTATGCAGATATTATGAAAGAGGTGGTATGATGGAATTAACATTAAATTCGACTGTATGTTTACACACGATTCAATTTCGAAAAGAGCAAAAGAATTATATTGTAAAAGATACAATTACAGGAGAAAAATATGAAATGCCGCCACTTTGGATTGATGCATTGGCAATGATGCGTGACGGTTTTTTATTGGGGGAAATTGAGGAGAAATTAAAAGAAGAGTATCCAGACGAAGAAATAAATATGTTAGCATTTACGAGGCAACTGTTAGAGCTAGAGCTTGTCGGAATGGTAGATGGCGAAGAAATAGCTTGTACAAAGAAGAAAGAGAAAGATTATTTAGCTTGGTTACGTCCTCGTGTTGAGCAATTCTTTCTTAGTTTAAATAAAAAAAATAGAAGCAAAGGTCAATGATGATCTTTGCTTTTTTGTATAGTTTGTTTAAAAAATTACAGCGAATGCCCTTGCGAAAGCACCGTCGCTATCTTTAATTTTTAAAGGTACCGCTGAGAAAAAGAAACGTTTCGTGTTAATTGCATCTAAGTTTGTTAAGTTTTCGATTAAATAAATATTATTCCCAAGTAGTATGTGATGAATTGGCGATGTTTCTGTCGTTACCTCATCAGGAGAGATGAAATCTAAACCGACAGATTTTACTTTTAATTGAACGAGTTCTTCAGCTAATTCTTCAGAAAGATAAAAAGCTTCTTTCTCATATGCTTCTGTATTCCATTTCGTAGATAGATTGGAATGGAAAATGACAATATCACCTTCTTTTATGTCAGCGTTGTGTAATACTTCTTTAGGTAGTTTTCGTTCTTGTACATGAGTTACATCAATAAGAGCAGCTTCGCCTACAAATTGATCTAGGGGTAATTGATCAATAGTCGTTGCGCCTGAAATGAAATGAGCAGGAGCATCACAATGCGTGCCAACATGAACGACAGAATGAAAATCTGTAACTTGATAGCCTGTCTCTTCAACGCTTGTAATGGCTCCTAAATTGATTTTTGGTGTTCCAGGGAATTGGGACATATTGTTTTCAAATGTTTGTGATAGGTCAATTACTTTCATTTTAAATACCTCCAATATATGTTTTGAAATAAAAAAACTCACCTTTCATAATCAAGAAAGATGAGTTTTGTACACAATAGTTACGTTTTATCTTTCAAAATGCAATGCATTTTGCAGGAATTAGCACCTATTCAGTTTGTATAAACTGAGGTTGCTGGGCGTCAAAGGGCCGGTCCCTCTGCCTCTCTTGATAAAGACATATTAAGTTTTTGTTTCTGAATATTCACTACTTTTAAATTGTAATTCATTTCCTTTTTTCATGCAATACAAAATAGGTATTCACCCAAATAAAGTTGCTCGCATATTGTAGCTTATGTAAATAGAATGCTGCGAAGGAGTGAGTGCAGTGACAGGGAATGTATTGAATTATTACGCTGGTGGAAATACAGCTAGAGGATTTCATAATTTATACGACGAGAATTTAAAAGGGCTAAACAGGTTATTTATTTTAAAGGGTGGTCCTGGAACCGGGAAATCTTCTTTAATCAAAGCAATAGGCCGTGAGTGGGTTGAAAAAGGATATGATATTGAATTTTTACACTGTTCTTCTGATAATAAATCGGTTGATGGTGTAATTATCCCGAAGTTAAAAGCAGGAATTGTTGATGGAACATCACCGCATGTTATTGAGCCGAAAATGCCAGGAGTTGTCGAAGAGTATATTAATTTAGGGGTTGCTTGGGACTCAGATAAATTAAGAAAGCAGAAGGTGGAAATTGAACGATTTGTTTCAGAAGCAAGCAAGGCTTTTCAAACTGCTTACGCTTGTTTTAACGAGGCACTAGTTATACATGACGAGTGGGAGAAAATATATATTAATAATATTGATTTTAATAAAGCAAATGAACTAACTGATCAGCTGATTCAGAAGTTATTTACAGATAAAGGCGGGAAACAATCGCTTGTGAAACATCGGTTTTTAGGGGCAGCTACACCGAAAGGAGCAGTTGATTTTGTTCCTAATTTAACAGAGGGATTACCACATCGTTATTTTATAAAAGGACGCCCAGGATCTGGGAAATCAACAATGCTTAAAAAATTAGCTAAGGCAGCAGAAGAAAAAGGATTTGAAGTTGAAGTATATCATTGTGGATTTGATCCAAATAGTCTTGATATGGTTATCGTAAGAGAATTAGGGTTTGCAATTTTTGATAGCACCGCACCACATGAATATTTTCCGAGCCGCGAAGGTGATGAAATTATAGATATGTATGCCTTGATTGTGACACCAGGGACAGATGAGAAGTATGCGACAGAAATTCGTGACGTGTCGATTCAATATAAAGCAAAAATGAATGAGGCGATGTCTTTCTTAGCGAAAGCGAAATCAGTTCGTGATAAATTAGAACGAATATATATTGCTGCTATGGATTTTTCAAAAGTAGATGCATATAAAGAGGAGATTCAAAAAGAGTTTGAACGAATTGCGGTTAGTGTAAAAGAAAAGAACAAGTAAAAAATAAAGGATTTTGGTAGGCTGTCGGGAATTTTCTGACAGCTATTTTAGTATGTAGTAAAATTAGGAGTATATTTGTCGAATTTCCAAGGAAATAATCAAAAAATGGAGAGGGTATGAAATGAGAGAGAAAATTAGAGTGGAGTTAGCAAGAATTGAACAAGAGAATGATGTGAAAATTTTATTTGCAGTGGAATCAGGGAGTCGTGCTTGGGGATTTCCATCGAAAGATAGTGATTATGATGTTAGATTTGTTTATATGCATCCGGTAGAGTGGTATTTATCAATTCATGATAAACGAGATGTAATTGAGTATCCGATTAGTGATGATTTAGATATAAGCGGGTGGGATATTAAAAAGGCGTTACAGTTATTCGCAAAGTCAAACCCAGCTTTACTCGAATGGATTCGATCACCGATTTTCTATTCGAAAAACTCTCATTTTCCAGAACAGCTTCAGCAAATGAGTGATAAGCACTTTGATCCAAAAGCAACGATATATCATTACTTACATATGGCTTCAAAAAATTATCGTGAATTTTTGCAAGGTGAGGACGTAAAATTGAAAAAATACTTTTATGTATTGCGTCCGATTTTAGCTTGTAAGTGGCTAGAGGAGAAAACAACTTTACCACCTGTAGAATTCGATCGATTGATTACAGAATTATCGTTAGAACGTAGCGTATTAGATGAAATTGAACAGTTGTTAATAAAGAAAAAGGCAGGTACTGAATTAGATGTTGGATTAAAAATTGAGGTGTTGAATCAATTTTTAGAAGAACAAATTCATTACTATCAGCAATATGTAAAAGGAATTGAAAAGGGATCAGGAATCGATATTGAGAGTTTAAATACATTGTTTCGAGATATGTTGTTTGAAGTATATGAAAAAGAGCACAAGTGAGTTTGTGCTCTTTTTTTATTTTGTAGGAATAAAGAAAACAGATATAGCTGCAAGAAGACCCGCGAATGAGAATAAGTAAAAATTCCATGCTAAGTCATATTGCATTGTCATAATAATACCGACAAGAATAGGACCAGCAATCGCACCAACTCGGCCAAGTCCAAGTCCCCAGCCTAAGGAGGTAGCTCGGATATGGGATGGGAAGTATTGTGTTACATATGCATTTAATATTTGAGTAATACCGACTGATCCAATTCCAGCAAGGCCGATTAAAAGATAAATGATTGTAACAGATGGTTTAATTGTTAATAGTCCAATACATATAGCTGCCATAAGATAGGAGATGCTAATAACAATTTTAGCCCCTATACGATCCGCGATTGCTCCAGCAAATAATGCACCGATAGCGGCAGTAATATTTAGCATAAGTAAAAATGATAGACTAGATCCAAGAGGGTATCCTGCTTGGCGCATCATCTGCGGTAACCAAGTGTTTAAACCGTATATTAAAAACATTCCCATTATATAAGTAATCCAAAAAAGCAGCGTCGCTTTTATGTACTCTTTTGAGAATAACGTAAGAAATCCATTTTTCTTTCGTATATTAGGTGGGGCTTGATGAGTTTCCTCTTTTGCATTGAATTCAATTTGAAAACGATTAAGGATTTGTTCCACTTCTTCTTGTCGATTACGTGATAACAAAAATTGAATGGATTCAGGTAAATAACGAATGATGAAAGGAATGAGGAGTAGTGGAATCATTCCGATGCCAAACATAATTCTCCATCCGAAATCTTCTAACATAAACATAGACAAAATAGCACCTAACACGATACCTAAAGGATAGCCAGTAAACATAAGAGCATAAATAAAAGATTGTCGCTTTTTTGGTGAATATTCAACAGTAAGTGCTGAAGCTGTTGGAATAACACCGCCTAATCCGATTCCTCCGATAAATCGAGATAAACCAAATAATTCAGGGGAAGGAGCAAGTGCAGCAAGGCCCATTGTGATGGAGAAAAGTGCTAAACAGCATATAAGCGTCCATTTTCGTCCAATTAGATCTGTAATGGTTCCAACTAGAATAGCGCCAATAAACATCCCAAATAAAGCATAGCTAGCAATTGTACCAGCGTGTGCCGGTGAAAGTGCCCAGCTTTTGTCTTCTAGGAGCTTTGGCAGAACGGCACCGTAAATACCTAAATCATATCCATCAGCTAGAATGGCTAGCCAACAAATAAAAACAACAAGTTTTGTAATAGAGCTTGAAAAGATAATTTTTGTAGATTCTAGATGAGGTGGAGCTGAAGTTTGCATAGTATTCCCTCCTTTTATTTATAGATAAATATATTATTTTATTTGATGTTAATATTTCCCTTCTTATGTCGAAGTTTATCTGAAAAGGTTTTATAACAAATAAAGAAGTTCAACAGGAATCCTGTTGAACTTCTTTATTTGTTTACTCATGATCAACTCGTTTTAACGGTTGATCTGCTGGACCTTCCATAACATCTCCCTCAATTGAAAAGCGGGAACCATGGCAAGGGCAGTCCCAAGTACAATCACCATTATTCCATTCAACTTCGCAGCCGAGATGTGTACAAGTTGTATCGACAATATGTAATTTCCCATCTTTGTCCTTATAAGCACCTGCTCGTTTCCCATTAACATGTACGACAGATCCTTCACCAACTTCGAGATCTTCTGGCTTACGTAATGCGGTTTCAATCTTTCCTTCAATTAAATGTTTCGCAACATCAATGTTCTGGGAGAGGAATGTTTTTATATCTGGATTTGCATGGAAGCGTGATGGTGCATACAGTTCCTTATAGGGATTATGGACTTTTAGAATGGAGTCCTTCAGTAAATGAGCGGCAGCAGTTCCAGTTGTCATTCCCCATTTACGATATCCAGTTGCAACAAATATATTTGGATTTCTTTCGTTAATATGTCCGATATAAGGAAGCTTATCTAGCGTGATTAAATCTTGTGCTGACCATCTATAGGGAACTTCATCTACTCCAAACGTTGCTTCCGCAAAAGAATACAGTGCTTCGTAATGAAGCATCGTGTTTATTCCTTGTCCTGTTTTATGACTTTCTCCGCCAATTAAAATTAATTGTTCTCCATTGTTTGTTGTATAGCGTAAGGAGCGTTTTGGATCATCAATACTTAAATACATGCCACCTGGATAATCTGTTTTTGCTTTAATGGCAAGAGCATAAGAGCGTTCTGCGTACATTCGCGTAAAGAAAAAGCTATTCGCATCATAAAAAGGAAAATGTGAACAAGAGACAACATATTCACAAGTGATGCGATGTCCGCTCTTTGTAATGACTTGTGGATAATCACCCTTTTCCACATCAATAGCTGTTGTTTGTTCATAAACTTTTCCGCCCATCTCTACAAACTTTTCTAAAAGTGTTTTCAAATAAAGAAGGGGATGGAATTGGGCTTGATTTTTCATGACAAGTGCAGATTGTACTGGAATTGGAATCGATAGAGATTGAACATAGTCACAAGGTATATTTAATTTTTGATAGGCTTCATATTCTTTCGATAAATTTCTTAATCCATTATCAGTAGTTGTATATAAAAATGAATCTTCATTTGAGAAATTACAGTCGATTTTATATGTTTGCACAGTTTCATTAATAAATTGTAGAGCATGATTATTTGATTCATAGTAAAGCCCGGCTTTTTCCAAACCGAAATGATTTATTAATTCATCATAAATAAGATCATGTTGAGCTGTTACCTTTGCTGTTGTATGCCCAGTCGTTCCATTTAAAATAAGACCAGAATCAATTAAAACAACATCGATGCCTTCTTTCGCAAGTAAATAGGCAGTAGTAATACCTGTAATACCGGCACCGATAACGGCAACTTTTGTCTTTACATTTTCAGATAAAGGGGGAAAAGCAGGGATTTGAGTAGATTCAATCCAATAAGATAATGGGAATTGTGGAAATGTATCGCTTGTCATTATAGAAACCTCCCGATTTTAGAACAATTTTCCTTTTAATATTTCCATAAGATATGAAATTCATGTGTGCTGTTTTAGAGAGAGCCTATTTTTATTAAAAGAAAGATAAAATTATTTTAATATAATTTTGGTGTTGTCGGTATGAAGCGATAGGAGTTGTGCAAAGCTAGATTCAGGTGAGTTTATTTGTTGTTTACACAGAGAGTTCTTGAATAAGATAGAGTCTATAGTATGTCAGCATATGTATATGCATAATGGGTAAAACCTTATAAAATCTATGTTTTTTCTTTAGTGGAATAAAGTATGATTATAAAAATATAATCAACTTTTATTACTAGGTCATAAAAGTTGTTGACAATATGGAAATTCTATTGATATGATTCATCATGTGGAAAGGTTGATAGAGAGTAAAAAGAGAAATGTTTTTCATTGATAATAAAAGCGAAAAGATAAGTGACGATAGAGTGAGTATATTTTCCTTATACATAGATGCTTTTTAATCAGCTAGTAAAATCAATCTGGAAGCAAGAATTGATATATGTAAGTTGCGCAAGACGCGGCATAAGAAAGGGGCAAAAGGATGAAGGAGCTTCATACGTTTGGGTGGTATGCAGCACGTGTATCACCACATTTGCCGAAAAAAGCATTTAAACCAGTTCCTACACGTTTATTTGGTGGACTGGCTTATTTGCTTGTGGCATTGGCGGGGTTAATATCGATTGGTGTATTTGAATTGAATTTGTGGGCGAATCTAGGAATTGCGATTGTTCTTGGATTATGTTTTGCTTCACTTGGATTTTTAGGACATGAAATTTTACATGGAACTGTTGTAAGAAAAGCATGGCTTCGTGATTTTTTAGGCGCGATAGCATTTATGCCATTATCAACTGGCCCGAAGCTTTGGAGAAAGTGGCATAATGCAACGCATCATGTTCATACACAACATGAAGAAAATGATCCAGATGCATGGCCTACACTTGAGAAACTGAAAAAGAGTAAGTTTTTAAGGTGGGTATATCGCATGCCTCTTCATGTTCGTTCATTCTTTAGTTTTCTGTCACTAACCATTCAATTTACGTTACATTCGACTCGAATGTTCTTTCATTTTATAAAGGAATTTAAGTCATCCAATCAAAAATCTGTATGGCTTCAACTTCTTTTGCCTTGGACTGTTTGGATTAGTTTATTGTTTATTATGGGACCTGGAAAATGGTTATTTGCATATGTAATTCCATTGTTAATTGCTAACTTTATTGTAATGGCATATATCGCAACAAATCATCGCTTAAATCCAATTGTTCCAGTAAATGATCCGTTAGCGAACTGTTTATCAGTAACAGTGCCGCGCTGGGTAGACGTTTTACATTTCAATTTCTCATATCATACAGAACACCATTTGTTCCCTGCTATGAGCTCTAAATACTATCCGTTAGTAAAAGAGAAAATTAAAGAAATGTGGCCGGAACGCTATCATGAGATGCCAATGACAAAAGCTTTGGCAGCGCTATGGAATACACCACGTGTGTATTATCAAGGAAGTGAATTAGTGGATCCGCATAGAGAGCATTTCTATGGTTCTTTAGGAAATGGACTAGATCCTCATAATATTTCATATCGTGAGGAACATATAGAGGAAGAAGAGAGTATTAAAAAAGTAAATCAGTAAAAATTGATATATTTTGCAGTGAAAAAGCAAGCCATTTCAGGCTTGCTTTTTTTTATAAAGAGACTTCTTTTTTATTCTTTTTGCTAAATTGAACTGAATTTGTTTCTTTTCTTTGTAATCGTTTCTCTAAAAGATTAACAAAATAAGTAAATAGAAGAACAAGTACGAGGTAATATAAACCAACGATTATGTATGTATCTAATTGTTGGAAGTTACTTGCAGCAATTGATAAACCTGATCCCCATAATTCGGACAATCCTACATATGCAACGAGAGAAGAGTCCTTTAATCCAATAATAAACTGATTTCCTAAAGGAGGAAGAGATTGACGAAATGCTTGCGGTAATACAATACGGCGCATTGCTAAAGGATAAGGCATACCTAAAGAACGAGCGGCTTCCAATTGTCCACGGTCGACAGATTGAATGGAACCGCGGAAAATTTCAGTAATATATGCACCGTTATGGATTGCTAAAGCAATTGCTCCTGCCCAAAAAGGAGTGAAGACAATAATCGATGTAATACCGAAATAGAGAATGGCAATTTGAACAATTAAAGGTGTACCACGAATAATGGCGATATATACATGAGCAATACTATTTAAAATCTTATTGTTAGAGATTCGAAAAAAAGCGAATAGTAATCCAATTAGTGAACCAAGTAATAGGGATGTTAGTGTTAATTGTAATGTGACAATAGTAGCCTTTAAGAGTGTGGGATAAGTAGACATAAAAATTTCAAACATATGTGTCACCTCATATTGTATGGATTTTGGTAGGGAATGAAATACCCCACATAAAAAGTGGGGCATAATGTATGAAACATTTGACTAGCTAATTTACTTCGTTTTTTCTTCTTCACCGAGAATATTACGCCCAAACCATTTTTTACTGATCTTTTCATACGTACCATCTTTAATGATTTCATCTAAAGCTTTATTTACTTTCTCAACCATTTCTTTATCATCTTTACGAATAGCAATTCCCATTTCATCAAGATTTAATGGTTTTCCAGCTTCTTTTATATTTGATTTACCTTCTTTGATCATACGTAAACCAACCATTTGATCAGTGATTACTGCATCAATACGTCCAGGCTCTAAGTCCATAAGTGCAGTAATATCGCTGTCATATTCTGTGATTTGATCTGTATGTTTTGCAATAAGGTCTTTAAAGGTACTAGCCTTTACAACACCAATTTTCTTACCTTTCAAATCTTCTGGAGAAGAGATAGATGTATTCTTTTTAGCCACAAAAATTTGGGCACCAGAACGATAATAAGGATTTGAGAAACTAACAGCTTTTAAGCGTTCTTCTGTAATTGCCATACTGCCCAATATAGCATCATATTTTTTCGATTGTAGACCTTGAATTAGCGTTTCCCATGGATTTGTAATAGGAGTGGGTTTCATATTCATTTTTTTCGCAAGTGCCTCACCAATTTCCACATCAAAACCGGCAAGCTTTCCGTCATTTTCTTTATAGTTAAAAGGTTTATATAAGCCACTCATCGCATAACGAAATTCTTTTTTACCATTTGAAGAAGTAGTAGCACTTTCCTTACTACAGGCTCCTAGTATGAAGGATGTACATAATGTAATACTCGCAACAATGGTTAATAGTTTTCTTTTCATAAAACCCCTCCTATATATTGATCATACGGATGGTTTTAAGTATGTTACTGAGATATTTTATTTGGACAATTAGTTGTGCACCGTATGAATGTATTTCTTTTCATTTGAAACAGAAGTAACATTATAAAACGTTGCGTAAAAATTGTTTTGCTCGTTCATGTGATGGAGCTGAAAAGAATTGTGCTGGCGGAGCGTCCTCTACAATCTTTCCGTCATCCATAAATATGACGCGATCAGCTACATCTCTTGCGAAATTCATTTCATGAGTAACGATAACCATGGTCATTCCTTCTTCAGCAAGTTCTTTCATAACTTGCAATACTTCTCCAACAAGTTCAGGGTCTAAGGCTGAGGTAGGTTCATCAAATAGCATAATTTTAGGATTCATGGCAAGAGCTCGTGCAATGGCAATGCGCTGCTTTTGACCACCTGACAGGAGGTGGGGAGTTACATCTGCTTTATCTTGTAGACCGACTTTTTGCAAAAGCTGATTTCCAATCTCTTTTGCATTTGCTGTTTCTAATTTCTTTACATGAATAGGTGCTTCTATGATGTTTTCTAGTGAGGTCATATGGGGAAAGAGGTTAAAGTGTTGAAAAACCATACCGACATTTTCACGGACTTTGTTTAAATTTGAATGCTGTGGATCAATTCGTTCACCTTGTAAGTGAATTTCACCTTCATCGTACATTTCTAAAAAGTTAAGACAGCGAAGTAATGTACTTTTACCGGAACCACTGGCACCAATTAAAACAACAACTTCTTTTTCTTTTACTTGTAAATCAATTCCTTTTAAAACATCAAGTGAGCCAAATGATTTTACTAGATTTTGAACCTGAATCATACAAAACCCCCAGTCAAAATATATTTTACAAATGTTGCCCCTTATTTCTGTTATTAGTCATAAATTGTCAGAATCCTTTATTTTTTTCAGGTAATTTGATATTCAAAGAAATAATGATTTTAAAAATCCCTATATCTTTCTATAACGAAAATATGGATAATAATATATAGGTAGTACTTATGTTGCTTATAAAAAGGGGGAAAGAAGAGATGGAAAAAGAAAGGAAGACATTTTCCTTTGGCTTACGTACACAACTTATGCTATTTACTACAGTTTTAGCTTTTATTACATATTCAACAAGTATATTTTTTATTTACGTGATATACGATTATTTTCAAAGTTATGTAAGTCAAACTGTTTATAATATTATCGTTATGTTATTAGGTGTAGTATGGTCTGGAATTTTAGCGTATGGAGCAGCAATCTTTTTAATTAAACCACTTCGAAAGTTGGAGGAGGCTGCAAGGAAAGCGGCCGATGGCGATATTCGTGAAGATGTCCCGTTACCAAAAACAGATGATGAGATTAAATCTTTAAGTGTTGCATTTAATATGATGCTAGGGAACTTAAGAGGTATGGTAAAAAATATTGATACTACATTTTCGTATACAAATAATCAAGTTCAGCAAATTAGAAGGCAAACAGGGGAAGCAACAAAGCAAGCACGAGGTGTGTCTGAAACTCTTGCAGAGATTTCTTCTGGCGCCGAGCAATCAGCAGCTTCCATTCAGGCGATTGTTTCTGCTGTTGATACAACAACTTCTATTGCGAGTGAAGTAGAAGAAAAAGCAAAACAGTCTGACGAGCTGTCTTTAGAAATGGTTCAAGCTTTAGGGCAAAGTACACGAGTCTTTACTTCTTTAATTCAAGGTATTCAAACATTGGCAAAAGAAAATGAAAATTCGATGAAAAATGTACAGAAATTAGAAGAACGAATGAAACAAGTAGAACATATTGTTTCTGTTGTGAGTGAGATTGCTAGTCAAACGAATTTATTAGCACTGAATGCTTCTATTGAGGCGGCTCGTGCTGGAGAGCATGGAAGGGGCTTTGCAGTTGTAGCTGAAGAAGTACGTAAACTTGCCGATGAAAGCGATCATTCTGCACGAAATATATCGCAGTTATTACGGAATATGCAAGAAGAAGTGCAACAAGTCGCATTGAAAATGACAGAGCAAGTGAAAACGGCTAAAGAAGAGGCGAAACGTGGGGAAGCTACTGAATTAATTTTAAAAGAAATGTCATCAAGTATTATGGAAGTTGCCGATGCAACGAAGCAAATTAGTGGCTATATGAACGAACAAGTGAGTCACATTCATCAAACCGGAGCACAGACGAAGGCTGTAGCAGCAATTGCTGAGGAAACATCAGCTGGTTCACAAGAAGTAGCACGTGTGACGTTGCAACAATCTAAAAATATGGTAGTAATCGATCAATTGTTAAAGGATTTAGAAAAGCAAGCAGCAGACTTGAAACAAACAATTGAACGATTTTCAATGTAAAAAGGAAGAACAGCATTCTGTTCTTCCTTTTTACGTATGAAAGGGTGGGATACTTTGTTGAAAACGAAAAACATTGCAAGGATCATATATGGTTTTCACTTTACGCAATCTTTGAAAGTTAGGGCCGTAATAACTAGTTTGCCAATTTTTAATGTCGATATCGGGCCAATTGATAAAGCTTTCTCGTAAATCTTTAACCGAGCATATGTAACGTGCGTGGACAAGAGCAGGTGAGGAATGAGAGTTGCTTTTGTGAGAAATAAATAAAGCATAAGAATAAGGAATCTACATAGAGTTCAATGAAAACAGTTGCAAACTATTCATATTTTGTTATGATAGTGTTACGAAAACGTTTGCATAAATTTCTGATGGGATGCAAAAGGAGAGAATGACTATGAAAAAGACATGGTGGAAAGAAGCGGTTGCGTATCAAATTTATCCGCGTAGCTTTATGGATTCAAATGGTGATGGTATTGGAGATTTACAAGGTATTATTGCAAAACTGGATTATTTAAAAGATTTAGGTATAGATGTAATTTGGATTTGTCCAATGTATAAGTCACCTAATGATGATAATGGCTATGACATTAGTGATTATCAAGATATCATGGATGAATTTGGTACGATGGAAGACTTTGATGCTTTACTATATGAAGTTCATAAGCGTGATATGAAGCTTATTATTGATTTAGTTATTAATCATACGAGTGATGAACATCCATGGTTTATTGAGTCACGTTCATCTAAAGACAATCCGAAGCGTGATTGGTATATTTGGCATGATGGTAAAGATGGTGCGGAACCAAACAACTGGGAAAGTATTTTTAATGGTTCGGCATGGGAATATGATGAAGTAACAGGACAATATTATTTACACTTATTCTCGCGTAAACAACCAGATTTAAACTGGGAGAATAAAGAAGTTCGCGAAGTGTTATACGATACAGTTAATTGGTGGCTTGATAAAGGAATTGATGGTTTCCGAGTGGATGCAATCAGCCATATTAAAAAAGAAGATGGTTTCAAAGATATGCCAAATCCAAAAGAACTAAAGTATGTACCATCTTTTGATAAACATATGAATGTGGATGGTATTCAACCTTTATTAGAAGAGTTAAAAGAAAATACGTTTTCTAAGTATGATATTATGACTGTTGGTGAAGCGAATGGCGTTAAGATTGAAGATGCTGAGCTTTGGGTTGGAGAAGAGCAAGGTAAGTTCAATATGGTATTCCAATTCGAACATTTAAGTTTATGGGATGCAGAAAAGAAGAAAGATCTTGATGTTGTAGGTTTGAAAAAGGTATTAACGAAATGGCAAAAAGGGTTAGAAAATAAAGGATGGAATGCTTTATATATTGAGAATCACGATAAGCCACGTATCGTTTCAACTTGGGGAGACGATAAACAATATTGGCGTGAAAGTGCAACAGCTCTTGGAGCAATGTATTTCTTTATGCACGGTACACCATTTATTTATCAAGGACAAGAAATTGGGATGACAAATGTTCAATTCCCAAATATTGAAGATTATGATGATGTAGCAATTAAAAATTTATATCGAGAGAAAATTGCAGAGGGCGTATCACATCAAGATATGATGGAAATTATATGGGCTTCTTGCCGCGATAATTCACGTACACCTATGCAGTGGAACGATGAGATGAATGCTGGCTTTACAACAGGTGCATCTTGGTTTGGTATGAATCCAAACTATAAAGAAATTAATGTTGAAAAGCAAAAGAATGAAGAGAACTCTATTTTCAATTTCTATAAGAAAATGATTGCCTTGAAAAAAGAGCACGATGTACTGAATTACGGTACGTATGATTTACTTTTAGAAGATGATCCGCAAATTTATGCATATACTCGTACATTAAACGATGAAAAAATCGTTGTAATTAGTAATATCTCAAAAGAGGTAGCTGTGTATAATGAAGGTTCATTTGCACTAGAACGCAAACGTTTGCTTTTAAATAACTATAAAGTTGCGGAAAATGAACAAGTAACTTCAATCACGTTAAAACCTTATGAAACAAGGGTTTATCGCATTTCATAATAAAAAAGGATGCTCTTAGAGCATCTTTTTTTATGAAAAAAAATAAATTTCTATTGCAAAGTGAAAACGCTTTTATTAAAATAGATTTATGAAAACGGTTGCGTAAAGATAAAAAAAGTAACGTAAGGAATCGTTTTCATAATAGAAACAGAAATTATCATTTAAATCATTATGTTGTTATAAATAAAGGGGAGGAAGAACAGATGAAAATTACGTCTTTTGATTTTTGGCAAAAGTTCGGGAAAGCATTATTAGTTGTTGTAGCTGTAATGCCAGCAGCTGGTTTAATGATTTCTATCGGTAAGTTAATTGGGATGTCTGCTGGGGATATTAACGCAGTTCATACAATCGCTCGCGTAATGGAAGACATCGGTTGGGCAATCATTACAAATCTACACATCTTATTCGCAGTAGCAATTGGGGGATCTTGGGCGAAGGATCGTGCAGGTGGTGCATTTGCAGCGCTATTAGCATTCGTCTTAACGAACAGAATTACAGGAGCTATATTTGGCGTAAACGCTGAAATGTTAGCGGATTCAAAAGCGACAGTTTCTTCAGTATTAGCAGGAGATTTAGTTGTAAAAGATTACTTTACTTCTGTACTTGGTGCACCAGCATTAAACATGGGAGTTTTCGTAGGGATTATCACAGGTTTTTTAGGAGCTACTCTATATAACAAATATTATAACTATAATAAACTACCACAGGCATTAGCATTCTTTAACGGAAAACGATTCGTACCATTCGTTGTAATTGTTTGGTCTACAGTCACTGCAATTGTATTATCACTTTTATGGCCGTTCATCCAAAGTGGATTAAATGAATTCGGTCGCTGGATTGCAGCATCTAAAGATAGTGCACCAGTTGTTGCACCATTTGTATATGGAACGTTAGAGCGTTTACTATTACCATTCGGTTTACATCATATGTTAACGATTCCGATGAACTACACAGAGCTAGGCGGAACATATACGATGTTAACTGGTTCAAAAGTTGGACAAATTGTAGCAGGACAAGATCCTTTATGGCTTGCATGGATTACAGACTTAAATAATTTACTAGCAAATGGAGATACGAAAGCATATAACGATTTATTAAATAACGTTGTACCAGCTCGTTTCAAAGCTGGACAAGTTATTGGCTCAACAGCAGCGTTAATGGGTATTGCTTTCGCGATGTTCCGTAATGTTGATAAAGAAAAACGTGCAAAATATAAACCAATGTTCTTATCGGCTGCATTAGCAGTATTCTTAACAGGTGTAACAGAACCAATTGAATTCATGTTCATGTTTATTGCTCCAGTATTATATGTTGTATATGCAATTACAACAGGACTTGCATTCGCATTAGCAGATTTAATTAACTTACGTGTTCACGCATTTGGATTTATTGAATTAATTACTCGTACACCGATGATGGTTAATGCAGGACTAACAAGAGATTTAATCAATTTCGTTATCGTTTCATTAGTGTTCTTCGGTCTGAACTTTACATTATTCAATTTCTTAATTAAAAAATTCAATTTACCAACACCAGGACGTGCAGGTAACTATATTGATAATGAAGATGAGTCATCAGAAGGAACAGGAAATGTACAGGATGGTTCATTAGCAACAAAAGTTATTGATTTATTAGGTGGTAAAGAAAATATTGCTGACGTAGATGCTTGTATGACGCGTTTACGTGTAACAGTAAAAGATTTAGATGTTGTTGCACCAGAAGCACAGTGGAAACAAAATGGTGCTTTAGGACTTATCGTAAAAGATAAAGGTGTACAAGCAGTATATGGTCCGAAAGCTGACGTATTAAAGTCAGACATTCAAGATATGTTAGGTGCGTAATAAGATGAAATTGCTAACTTTAAACTGTCACTCTTGGCAAGAAGAGAATCAAATGGAAAAGATAAAATATCTTGCTAAAGTCATTCAAGAAGAAGAGTACGATGTCATCGCATTGCAAGAAGTAAGTCAGTCGATACAAGCTGAAAATGTATGCGGTAACAAGAAAGAAGATAATTTTGGACTTTTACTATTAGAAGAGTTAAAAGCGTTACATGTAAAAGATTACAATATTACTTGGGATTTCTCTCATATTGGTTATGATGTGTATGAAGAAGGATTAGCGATTATAACGAAGCATAATGTTGTAAAAGAAGATACGTTCTTTATTTCAGAAAATAAGGATACAACGTATTGGAAAACACGCAAAATTGTAAGTGTGACAATTGCTTATAATGATAAGAACATAACGATTTACTCTTGCCACCTCGGTTGGTGGAATGATGAAGAAGAATCATTCAAAGATCAAGTTAATCGTTTGATGGGGCGTGTAGATAGTAATGAACTTTCCTTCTTAATGGGTGATTTTAATAATAACGCCCGTTTACAAGGTGAAGGTTATGAATATATGATGCAAAAAGGTTTGTATGACACATATGAACTAGCAATAGAGAAGGATGAAGGAACAACTGTCCAAGGTGAGATTGCTGGTTGGGATGAAAATAAACATAACTTACGAATCGATCTAATATTGTGTAACCAAAGTGAAAAAGTTCGTTCTTCAAAAGTCATTTTTAATGGTACGAACAGAAATGTAATTTCAGATCATTTCGGTGTAGAAGTACAAGTAGATATATAATAGAAGAAATCCTCACAGATGATGAAAAGCTGTGAGGATTTTTTTGAGGAATACAAGTATTGCCAAGAGAAAATACTTGTATTTTTTATGACATTTCCTATATATTTGTTATTATTGAATGTAAAACTAATTTGGTCATTTTGTATGCATACTTTTTTTACTTCGTTATATAATGAAGTAAGTGAAATATTTAATGGGAAAAATAGTGTATTTTCGTTTAATCCACGATGTAGAAAGTGATATAATTGCAAAATGTATGTATCATTTTCTAAAGAAGGAAAAATATATAATTAGGTGATAAATTCTATGAAACAAATTTGGCGTATTTATAAGACAGATTTACGGAATGTAGCTAAACATTGGGCTGCAATTGTTATTGTTTTAGGATTAATGATTTTACCATCGTTATATGCATGGTTTAACATTAAAGCTTCTTGGGATCCTTATGGAAATACAAAAGAGGTTCCCATTGCCGTTTCTAACCAAGATGCAGGCTCTAATTTAAGAGGGAAAGATATCAATATCGGGGACGAGATTGTAGATTCTCTAAAGAAAAACAAGAATCTTGGTTGGAAATTTGTAGACCAAAAGCAGGCGATTTACGGAGTTGAGCGTGGGGATTATTATGCAAGTATTACAATCCCAAAAGACTTCTCTGAAAAAATTGCAACTGTTCTGGATGAAAATCCACAAAAGCCAGAACTTGATTACTATGTAAATGAAAAAGTAAATGCGATTGCACCGAAAATTACAGCAAAAGGTGCATCAGGTATTACGGAAGAAATTAGTAAAAACTTCGTTAAAACAGCGAACGGTGAGATTTTTAAAATCTTCAATGACCTTGGAATCGATTTAGAAACAAACTTACCAAGTATCGAGAAAGTAAAAGACCTTGTCTTTAAGTTAGAAGCTCAGTTCCCAGAAATGAATACATTAATGGATAAGGCGTTAGATGATGCGACTCGAGCAGAGGATGTTGTGAAAGTAGCGCAAAAAGATTTACCTGTTGTAGAGAGTGTAATAAATGATGGACAGGAAGCGTTAGCGAATTTAGATAAGTTCTTTGCAAGACAAGATCAAACATTAAAAAATGCTCCAGGGACGATAAGAAATGATTTAGTAGCAGCAAAAGGCGTTATGGATAGTGCGGCTGCATTTACTGACTTTTTAATGAATCCAGGTGTAGAATTAAATATTCCTGACTTGTCTGGAATGAATGGATTACCTGAATTCCCTGCAAGACCAGACCTTTCTAAGTTGAATAGTGATGGTTATAAGGGGATAGCACAAAATATTAATCAAACAGTAAATAATGTTTTAAGCTCATCACGTGCAGGAACAGCTTATGCACAAAGTGTTATGGATGGATTGCAAAATGGAAGCGTTGATCCAGAGATAGCCAAGAAAAATATTTCGACTATATCTAATAATCTTCAAACACATATTGACAATCTTTCTTATGTAATTGATGTTATGGCTCGTTTAGAGCAAGGGGCTCAAACTGAGTTTGGACAAAATTTCTTTAAAACAAGAAAAGAGCATTTAACGGATATTAAGAATGGACAACAAGATTTAAATAATCGTTTTAAACGTTTAAACGATTTAATTAGCACAGGTCAAGAAGTTAAACAAGATGTGCGTGATGGAATCAATCAGAAATTAAATGAAACAAATGCTTTAATCGATCGAGCTGAAAAAGATTACAATGAAACGTTTGTAGCTGATTATAAAAAGGCAGTTAGCGCAGTAGATCAAGCTAAAGCCGATGCAAATCAAATATATGATAATGCAAAAGCAGATTATGATAAAGCGAAAAATAGCCTCGAAGGTGCAAAAGCAGATTTACAAAAAGCAAAAGAAGATGTACAAAATAGAGGTATTAATGGTTTAGATTCAACGAAAGTAGCTTTAAATAGCTTAAATGGTCAATTCCAATCTGGAATTGGTTTAATTGATGATATGATTCCAGTTCTAGAAAGTACAAATAAGGTTTTAGCAGATGTAAATAGTGATAAAAATCTTAATAATGGAATTGCAAAATTAAATAAAGCGAAAAGTAGTCTGCAAAAAGGTGTAGAGGCAACGAATAAGGGGATTACACTTCTTAACAATGGACAGAAACCTACAAAAGATGTAATTGAAAGTATTAACAACGCTGCGAAGGGTGGATCAGCTCAATTAACAGATGTATTATCGACGTATGATTCAGAAATTGTACCTAACTTCAATACAGCAATTGCTCGTACAAAAGAGATGTCGAAAAATACAACTCAAATTTTAAATGATGCAGACAAAAAGCTTCCAGATGTTAAAAAATTACTAGAAGATTCATCAAAAGGCTTAGTAGACGGTAGAAAAAAATTAGCAGATATTAAAGCTGAAATGCCGGAGACTGAGAAAAAGATTAAAGAATTAGCAAATAAAATTCGTGATTTTGAATCTGAAGAGGATTTAAAAGACATCATACGCTTATTAAAAAATGATGTTGAAAAGCAAAGTGATTACTTCGCGAATCCAGTCAATTTAAAAGAGAATAAGTTATTTGCGATGCCAAACTACGGTTCAGCGATGTCACCATTCTATACAGTGCTTGCATTATGGGTAGGCGCATTATTAATGGTTTCATTATTAACAGTAGAAGTACATGAAGAAGGCGCGAATTATAAGAGCCATGAAATTTACTTCGGACGTTTATTAACATTCTTAACGATAGGTCTTTCACAAGCGTTTATCGTATCGATGGGAGATATATTCTTGCTCGGTACGTACGTAGTCGATAAGTTCTGGTTTGTGTTATTTAGTTTATTTATTGGTGGAGTCTTCGTTTGTATTGTATACTCACTTGTTTCTATTTTCGGAAACGTTGGGAAATCGATGGCGATTATTTTACTTGTACTGCAAGTAGCAGGATCGGGCGGAACATTCCCAATTCAAATGACACCAGCGTTCTTCCAAGCAATTTATCCGTTCTTACCGTTCACATATGCAATTAGTGCAATTCGTGAAACAGTAGGTGGAATGCTTTGGGATATCGTAACGCGAGATTTACTTGTGTTAAGTGCTTTCGTAGTAATTATGATTGTTGCTGCGTTATTACTGAAAACACCAATTAACAAATCGAGTGAAAAGTTTGTTGAGAACGCAAAAGGAAGTAAAATTATTCATTAAAAATAAAAGGTTCCTACCGATAGTGGTAGGAACCTTTTTGTTTAATCAAATTTTAACTTCTTTAATGCTTCTGCGAACGGATTGTTTAATGGTTCTTCTTCTTTGTTCTGCTGTTTCATATATTTTTGAACGTCGCGTTTATCAGCTTTGCTTCCAGATTCCTTTTTACGTCTTTCTTGGAATGTGGATAATTTCTCGCGATAGCCACATTTACATGCAAAGATTTGTCCTGCACCTTCACCACGTAATTCTAACTTCTTCTTACATTGCGGACAACGAGCATTTGTTGTACGAGATACATTTTTACGATGACCACATTCACGGTCTTGGCATACAAGCATTTTTCCTTTTTTGCCGTTTACCTCTAGCATTGGTTTACCGCAGTCTGGACAAGACTTTGTTGAAATGTTGTCATGTTTATATTTTTTATCACTCGATTTAATTTCAGAAACAATTTCTTTCGTATAGTTCTTCATTTCTGAAATGAATACTTCTTTTTTCAGTTTACCCTTTGCAATTGCTTCGAGTTTTTGCTCCCATTCACCAGTTAGTGTAGGAGATTTCAGTTCTTCTGGCACTAAATCAAGTAGCTGACGGCCTTTTGAAGTAATGTGAATATCTTTACCACGTTTTTCAAGTAAGAACGAATTGAATAACTTGTCGATAATATCTGCGCGTGTCGCTACAGTACCTAATCCACCAGTCGATTTTAACGTATCAGCAAGTTGTTTGTTTTGCGTATCCATATATTTTGTAGGATTCTCCATTGCTGAAAGTAAAGTTGCCTCGTTAAAACGTGCAGGTGCTTTCGTTTGACCTGATGTTTGCATAATTAACTTTACAGTTAATGTATCGCCTTGTTCAATGCGAGGTAGAAGTTGCTCTTTTACGTCATCCATTACATCATCATCTTCAAAGCGGTTTTCATATACTTCTTTCCAGCCGGCATGTAAAATTGTTTTTCCTCGTGCAATGAACGTTTCATTGCCAACTTTTGTGCGTAACGTTAGTTGTTCGTATTCGAATGCTGGGGATAAAATGGCTAAGAAACGTTTTACAACTAAATCATAAATTTTACGTTCTTTATCTGTGAAGGCGGAGAAATTAACGTATCCTTCTGTCGGAATAATTGCGTGATGATCGCTTACTTTACTATCATCAACAAATGATTTATTAGCCTTGATAGGCTTTTGTAATACTTTATGTGCTAAAGGACGGTATTCTCCAACGCCACATGCTTTTAGACGCTCTGGAAGTGTTCCAACGATATCAGATGAAATATAGCGTGAATCTGTACGAGGATACGTTAGAACTTTATGTTGCTCATACAATTTCTGCATAATGTTTAATGTTTCTTTCGCAGAGTAACCGAACTTTTTATTTGCATCACGTTGTAATTCAGTTAAATCGTAAAGACCAGGAGAGAATGACTTCTTCTGTTTTTTATCAATTTCCACAACGGTAGCATTATGCTTATCTAAACCTTTTACAATACCATCAATTTTTTCTTTATTAAAACTGCGGCTATTACCATTTGCATCTTGCCAAGTTAGTTTTAACTGATTCGTTGTTTGTGCTTCGATACCGTAGTAAGTTTGAGCTTTGAAGTTCTTTATTTCATCTTCACGATTAGCGATCATAGCGACAGTAGGTGTTTGTACACGGCCGCAATTCAGCTGGGCATTAAAGCGAGTCGTTAAAGCGCGAGTCGCGTTAAGGCCGATGTACCAGTCAGCTTCTGAACGTGCGACAGCCGAAGCGTATAAATTGTCATATGCTTTACCTGGTTTTAAATTTGCGAAGCCATCTTTAATTGCTTTATCAGTAACTGATGAAATCCATAAACGCTTAATAGGTTTTTGTATTTTAACTTTATCGATAATCCAACGTGCGACTAATTCGCCTTCGCGTCCAGCATCTGTCGCTACAATAATTTCATTTACATCTTTTCTAAGTAGCTGACTCTTCACAGCATTAAATTGTTTCCCTGTTTGTTTAATAACCGTTAATTTCAAGCGCTCAGGTAGCATCGGTAAATCTTCTAAATTCCACTGTTTATATTTCACATCATAGCTTTCTGGATCAGCTAATGTAACGAGATGACCTAAAGCCCAAGTTACAATATATTTACTACCTTCAAGGTAGCCATTTCCTTTTTTATCGCACTTAAGTACACGCGCAATATCACGTGCAACGGAAGGCTTTTCAGCGATTACAACGCTTTTTACCATATTTAAAACATCCTTTCAAATTTCCATACGTTAACTATAGCATACATCTTCTTGAGATTCAGTTTCGCTCCAGATTTGAACGTTTTTTAGTGGGATAACATCTGTTTGGGGGTGAATGATGGCGACAGAACATAATATGCGCCATGATGAGACTATGAGAAATAGATACTTATTTATCCCGCATTAATGTGCAGTAAGACCCCTACCTCAAAATTCAGCGGAAGCCAAGAAGTTAGGTAGGGGATCAACTGCCCATAAAAGCCTGATTGGTTCAACTAATAATCAGTGGGGGATGAACAAAACCCCCACTGATTAAAGTTTCACTTTATTATGCTTATTGTTTTATTAGTTGCTCCTATATTAAATAGAAAAGTAAAGAACTTGTTATTTTACTAGAATAAGAGTAGACTTTGAAGTAGATGAATAATAAACACATGGGAGTTTGTGGATGCAAACTGAGAGTATGACTAATCCGTCATTGACCATTTGAACCTGTTGGATAATGCCAGCGTAGGGAGAGTGTAAAAGCACATGTTCAGGCACTTTGCGTACGCGCAAAGTGCCTTTTTGTGTATCTCCCATCACTATAGTTAGGAGATGAAAAGGATGAATATGAAAGAAATTAGTAAAGTAGTGGATTTGGTGAGAGAGTCTAATCCACTCGTGCATAATATTACAAATGTTGTTGTAACAAATTTTACAGCTAACGGCTTGTTAGCGTTAGGAGCATCACCTGTAATGGCGTATGCGAAAGAAGAAGTAGCAGAAATGGCTAGCATTGCTGGAGCGTTAGTATTAAATATGGGGACACTTCGTCCTGAAGAGGTAGAAGCGATGTTACTTGCTGGTAAATCAGCAAATGTGAATAATGTACCAGTACTATTTGATCCAGTTGGTGCAGGAGCAACATCGTATCGAACAGAAGTTGCGAGACATATTCCGGCTGAAATTGATTTAGCGATTATCCGCGGAAATGCAGCTGAGATAGCGAACGTTATTAATGAGAGATGGGAAATTAAAGGGGTAGACGCCGGTGTTGGAAATGGCAATGTCGTAAGTATTGCAAGGCAGGCAGCGGATGAATTAAATACAGTAGCGGTGATTACTGGAAAAGAAGATGTTGTTACAGATGGAGAACGAACGATCCTTATTCGAAATGGTCACCCTATTTTAACGAAAGTTACGGGAACTGGTTGTTTACTAACTTCTGTAATAGGAGCATTTGTAGCAGTAGAAAAGGATTATGTAAAGGCAGCAGTAGCGGCATTAACGTTTTATGGTGTAGCTGCGGAACTGGCAGCTGCTAAGACAGTGGAAAAGGGACCTGGTAGTTTCCAAATTGAATTTTTAAATCAGTTAGCGAATACCACTTCGGGTGATATTGAGAAGTATGGGAAGATTGAGCTTATATAGTAAGGAGGGGAACTAGATGCACTGTATTACAAAGGCTGAAATGTCTAGATTATTATCAGTATATTTTATTATGGGAAGTAACAATTGTGCGAAGGAGCCACTACAAGTATTGAGAGATGCACTTGAAGGCGGTATAACAATTTTTCAATTTCGTGAAAAGGGGGAAGGGGCTTTAACGGGAGAGAAACGTATTTGTTTCGCGAAAGAACTACAAGCAGTCTGTAAAGAGTACGGTGTACCATTCATCGTAAATGATGATGTGGAACTAGCTATGGAGTTAGATGCAGATGGCGTGCATGTTGGCCAAGATGATGAAGGAATTACTTCTGTTCGTGAAAAAATGGGTGATAAAATTGTTGGTGTATCTACACATACAATTGAAGAAGCACGCTGGGCAATTGAAAACGGAGCTGATTATTTAGGTGTTGGCCCTATTTTCCCAACGAGTACAAAAAAAGATACGAAAGCAGTTCAAGGAACGAAAGGTTTAGCTTATTTTAGAGAGCAAGGAATTACAATACCGATCGTCGGGATTGGTGGCATTACAATTGAAAATACAGCGTCAGTTATAGAAGCAGGTGCGGACGGCGTTTCTATTATTTCCGCGATTAGTTTAGCGGAATCTGCGTATGAAAGTACGAAGAAGCTAGTTGAGGAAGTAAATAGGGGTTTGTAGGAAAACGGAACTTCACAAAAATAGTAAAAAACATAATGGACCGTTAAAAATATTTAAACAAACGTTTGATTAAAAAAGCACAAACCCTTTAAAATTGTCGGTTTGTGCTTTTTCTTTAAAACATAATTGATATTAGGAGCATTCCAATTCCGATAGAGGTGAATGTTGCGATTAGGCCTGGAATCATAAAGCTATGATTTAAAACATATTTACCAATACCTGTTGTACCAGTGCGATCGAAGTTAATGGCAGCAACGATTGTTCCATAGTTTGGAATGAAGAAATATCCATTTACTGCAGGGAACATTGCGATTAGTAGTGCTGGTGGAATACCGAGTGATAATCCAAGAGGCATTAAAGCACGTACTGTTGCTGCTTGGCTATATAGTAAAATAGATAGAATGAATAATGCGATGGCAAATAGCCATGGTGCACTTGTTACTAGGTGCTGAATTGATCCTTGAATCATATTTAAGTTTCCGTTAAAGAAAGTATCTCCCATCCAAGCGATACCGAAAATAGCAACAACAGCTGTTGCCCCCGCTTTAAAGACGTTACCAGACACGATGCTTTCTACATTTGGTTTGCAGAAAATAATAATAAGAGCTGCGATAGTTAACATAACCATTTCAATTGTGTTTGGCATGGAAAGACGAATTAACTTCCCGTCAACCATCCATCCTGGACGAAGTGCTTCAAATGAACCGAGAAGTACGACAAGGAAAGTTCCTACTAAGAAAAGGATAACGGATAGTTTAGCGCCTTTTAAACCAACAAATTCTTTCTTCTCTTCAATTTTAGGAATTATTCCTTCTTTTAAACGTTTCAAGTATTCAGGGTCCTCATTTAATTCTTTCCCCATTTTGCTAGCAACAAATGCAGCTACCATACAAGCGATGAAGGTAGAAGGAATACTTACTTTTAAAATATCTAATAAGGTGATTTTATAGTCAGCTAGCATTGCTAAAAGTGCAACTGTTGCAGCTGATATAGGGCTAGCTGTAATTGCTTGTTGGGAAGCGATTACGGCAATTGACATTGGTCGTTCCGGTCTAATCCCAGATTCGCGAGAGACTTCTGCGATAACAGGAAGTACAGAATAAGCAACGTGACCAGTTCCTGCGCACAGTGTAAATAAATAAGTAACAATTGGAGCAAAGAATGTAATGCGCTTTGGATTTTTTCGCAATGCTTTCTCAGCTAGATGAACAAGGTAGTCCATTCCTCCAGCGGCTTGCAGTGCACCGGCAGCTGTAATTACTGCTAAAATCATAAGCATTACATCAATAGGAGGAGCTGTAGGTTGTAAGTGGAAGACAAAAACAAGTATTGCCATACCAACGCCACCCATTACTCCTAGACCAACTCCGCCTAGGCGTGCGCCAATAAAAATGCAGAGTAGTAACGTAAGAAATTGTAGCCAAAACATGATAAACTACCTCCGGAATTCATTAGTTAAGATATATTTGAATAATTTAATTTGAACGAAAATTAAAACAAATACCCAAAATAATCCTTGTGTTATATACATTTTTTATTATATAACACAAGAAATGTAACATTCACGAACTTTGTTAAATTATTTCGAAAAAATAATACCTTGAAACTTTACATTTGCATCTCTAAATAGGTAGACATTTTAATTCTTATGTTGTAATCTTTGATAGAGAATAATTTAATTCTCATAGAACTCCCATATCGTTCAACTCGTTCAGCGAGAAAGGCAAACTGATGGAAACATTAGGACGCAAAACTACAGGAGCTAAGGTCGAAAGGCTATGCTAGCCAGTTACCGGACGGATAGGGTTGGTCTTGACCAATGCTCTTTTCATTGGTCTTTTTTTTGTTTATAAACAAATGAGAGCCGTTATCATTTATTAATAAAGTGTATATTTTAATAGCGTTACTTTATAGTAAGTTAATTAAGAAAGGTGATGTTAATGAGAAGATATTGGCATAAGCTATCATTTCTTCAAAAAAATGTATTGTTAACTGTGTTAGTTATTTTGACGCTTGTCGGTACTATGGGAGCGTTAAGTTTTAACATGTTTCAAAATAGCATGATGTCTATATTTGAAAGGCATTCTTTTGAAACAGGAGATACGGTATTACATAAATTAGACGCAGAAATATTGAGAGATGTTGCAAAAGACCCAACGGCAGAAAGAGAAAAGAGAGAGAAGTTAACAGAGAAATTAGATGAATCAACGGAAGAATTGAACAGTGTTGGACAAACCTATATTGTTGGAGCGAAAAAAAATGAAAAAGGTGAGCTACAAATCATTGATTTATCTACAGGTTTAGCAAATGTTGTTGAAGTAAGGCCGGGAGAATATTATAAACAACCAGACCTTTGGATGAAAGCATATGATAAAGTAATGAGCACAAAAAAAGCAAACATGACAGAAGTATATGAAGACGCATTAGGAACATGGGTAACGATATTAGAGCCAATTAAGGATGGAGAAGGTAACATTGTGGCACTTGTTGCAGCTGATGTAGATGCTTCTATTGTTCCTAGTACAAAAGAAAAGTTTATTATACAAGGTTTAATGTTTATTTGTATTTCTGTTTTAATTGCAACTTTTATTCAATTCTTAATTGTGCGTAACGCACTTGCTCCATTGCGGGATTTACGTGAAGGATTGCGCAGAGTCGGTGAAGGTGATTTAAGTATTAAATTAGAGGAAAGACCAGATGATATTGGTATTATTAATGCGTATTTTAATAATACCATTGAGAAGTTTAAAGGAATTATAGATAAAGTGAAGCAGACAGCAGAACAGGTTTCCTCATCTTCGCAAGAATTGTCAGTGAGTACGAAAGAGAATAGCATGGCAGTCCAAGGAATCGTAAGTTCTATAGTTGAGTTAAGGGCTGGCGTTCAATCACAAGAAACTTCAGTACCAAAGTATTTAGGTATTGTATATGAAATGGAAGATAGGATGGAAGAGATAACTAATATTGCAAAACAAATGGCGAAAGAGTCTGAAGGTACGACGCATCATTCAGTAAAAGGAAATGGTGTTATTGAACAGACGATTAATCAAATGAACATAATACAAAATGCAGTACAAGATTTATCTTCTATCATTCATTCTTTGGAAACAAGATCAAAAGAAATTAGTGATATTGTAAATGTAATTACAGGTATTTCAAATCAAACGAATTCGCTAGCTTTAAATGCTTCTATTAAAGCTTCACGTGCTGAGGCAACCGGAAAGGGATTTGCCGTTGTTGCTGATGAAGTGCGTAAATTAGCAGAGCAGACGGAAGCATCAGCAAAAGATATAGCGAAATTAATAGGGGAAACACAAGTTGAAACGGAAGAAGCTGTTGTTTCAATACAAAAAGCTTCAAAAGAAGTAGAATCCGGAATTAAACTTTTTCAAAGTAGTGGTGCTTTCTTTGAAAAAATTTCAAAATCAGCACAATCTGTTACAAATCAAGTTAGAGTTGTTTCTAGCAATTCAAGTGATATATTGCAAAATAGCCAAAATATTGTTCGTGTTGTAAATGAACTATCACTTATTGCAAATAAGTATGCAAATAGTAGTAATAATATTGAAGAAAGTATGAAAGAACAGGAAATGTCTGTACAAGATATTGCTGAATTAGCTAGTTCTTTAAGCTGGCTTTCACAGGAGTTACAAGAGTTAATAGGGGAATTCAAAAGTTAAATGAAATGATTATACGTGCTTTTGTTTGTTCAATAAAATAAATCATGCTACAATGAAAACGAATTAAGGACCGGGGAGCCAATTGGCTGAGAGGATGTAAACAAACATCGACCCTCAACCTGATCTGGATAATGCCAGCGTAGGGAGTTACTTAAAGTGATGTAGCATATGTTATTCTATAATAACTTGCATACAAGGCTTTCCTACGCAGTAGGAAAGCCTTTTCTTGTTTTAATATTTCATTTTATAAGGGGGATTTTACTATGTCACAACAAGTTACAATTTCATTTTCAGTAGTACCACAAGCGAAGAACAAAGATGTGTATTCTGTTGTTGATAAAGCAATTGAAGTTGTACAACAATCGGGAGTTCGTTATGAAGTAGGGGCAATGGAAACAACGCTGGAAGGAGAATTAGATGTACTTCTTGATATCATTAAACGTGCGCAACAAGCTTGTGTGGATGCTGGAGCAGAAGAAGTGATTACTTCTATTAAAATCCATTATCGTCCAAGCACTGGTGTAACGATAGATGAAAAGGTTTGGAAGTACCGTGATGAATATGCAAAACCAGAAGCAATCTAAAATAATTACAACAATTTGGCTTATCCTTCTCATAGCGATATGGGAAGGATCTGTTTCATTATTTAAAATTGAGCCGTGGATTTTACCGAAGCCTTCTGCCATTGTTCAAGAATTAATTGGAATGAAAGATTTACTATTACCGAATACGATGCAAACGTTACAAGAGGTTCTAATCGGACTGTTTTTTGCGATTTTAATTGGGACAAGTATTGCAATTATTATGGATGTTATCCCTTTATTTCGTATTTTAATAAATCCGTTGCTTGTTATTTCGCAAACGATTCCAATCGTTGTACTTGCACCGTTATTTATTATTTGGTTTGGATATGGAATGCTACCGAAAGTAATGGTAGTAATACTCGTTTGTTTCTTCCCGATTGCGCTCAGCATTTTAGAAGGTTTTCAAACGGTAGATAAAAATATGTTGAAGTTGTTGCAAACGATGAAGGCAACGAAATGGCAAGTTTACCAGAAAGTAAAGTTTCCAGCAGTGCTGCCATACTTTTTCTCAGGTTTAAAAATTGCAGTTACATATAGCGTAATGGGAGCAATTATTGGGGAATGGCTCGGTGCAAGCGAAGGGTTAGGAGTTATGCTTACAAGAGCTACAAAATCCTTTCTAACAGCCCGAGTATTTGGTGTGGCGGCAATTATTGTTATGGTGACATTATGTCTGTATTTTATCGTGGAGTTTATGGCAAGAATAACAGCACCATGGATATATAGAAAGGACGGCAGAAAATGAAAAAAGGTTTAAAAGTTATGTTGGCTGCCTTATTAGCAGTAGGTGTAGCTGGATGTAATCCGGCGAAGAAAGAAGAAAGTGCAAGTAAAGATCAAAAAGTAAAAGTAGTATTAGATTGGTTTCCGAATACGAATCATACTGGCCTATATGTAGCGCAAGCGAAAGATTATTATAAAAAGCAAGGATTAGATGTAGAAATTATTCAGCCAGGTGATAATGTGACAGCGGAGCAAATGATAGCTTCCGGAAAAGCTGACTTCGCAATAAGCGCACAAGAAAATGTAACGTTGGCTCGTGTGGAAGGTATTCCTGTTGTATCTATAGGAGCAATCATTCAACATAACACTTCAGCTTTTGCATCACTTAAAAAAGATAATATGACGTCACCAAAAGATTTTGAAGGTAAACGTTACGGCGGCTGGGGAGGACCAGCAGAAGAAGCAACGTTGAAGACAATCATGGAGAAGCATCAAGCTGATTTTAATAAAGTTGAAAAAATCATCTTAGGACAAACAGATTTCTTTAAATCAATCGGTCGTGATGCAGACTTTGAATGGATATATTACGGATGGGATGGAATTGAAGCGAAGCGCCAAGGAAAAGAGTTAAATACGATTATGGTGAAAGACTTAGACCCAGCGCTTGATTTCTATAGTCCTGTTATTATTACGAGTGAAAAACATACGAAGCAAGATAAAGACTTTGTGAAAAAGTTTATGAGTGCAACGACAGAAGGTTATAATTTTGCAATTAAAGACCCGAAAGAAGCTGCTGATATTTTAATTAAAGCAGTTCCAGATGTGAATAAAGAATTAGTACAAGAAAGTCAAAAATGGTTAAGTACGAAATATCAAGATGATGCAAAAACGTGGGGAGTACAGAAGGAAGAAGTTTGGACGAATTACATGAATTTCTTATATGATAACAAAGTTATTAAGAAAAAAATTGATGTGAAAGATGCCTTTACAAATGAGTTCCTTCCAAGTGAAAAATGAGTGGATTACAAATAAAAGAGATTGTAAAAGCTTTTGATGGAAAGAATGTATTAGCAAATATTAGTGCTTCTATACGAGAGGGAGAGTTCGTTTCCTTTGTAGGGCCGAGTGGTTGCGGGAAAAGCACATTATTAAATATGATTGCAAATGTTGAAAAACCAACAAGTGGAAATGTAACGTATAAGGATACGCACGTACAAGAGCAAGATGTTGTAAGTTATATGCCGCAGCAGGATTTATTACTACCTTGGCGATCAGCTTTGCAAAATATAGTTCTTCCATTGGAAATCGAAAGGAAACCGAAAAAACAAAGGCTGACAGAGGGAATGGAAGCATTAAAGCAATTTGAACTAGATGAATATGCAGACCATTATCCAGATGAATTGTCTGGTGGTATGCGTCAAAGAATTAGTTTTTTGCGCACATATTTATGTGAAAAGCCAATTATGCTACTTGATGAGCCTTTTGGAAAATTAGATGCCTTTACAAAAATGGAAGTACATAGCTGGCTTTTAAACTCTTGGCACCAAGAGAAGCAAACAATCGTTATGGTTACACATGACTTAGATGAGGCAATCTTACTTTCGGATCGCGTATTTATTTTATCTCAAAGACCAGCATCAATAGTTGGAGAGGTACAAGTGAAATTACCTAGACCAAGAACGATGGATATGTTAACATCACTTGAGTTAAAGAAGGATAAGGAAGAAATTCTGAGAGTATTAGCTCCTTATATGAAAAAATAGAAAAAGCTCTTACCAGATTTAAATATAATTGCTGGTAAGAGCTTTTTTTTATAGAACATGAAAAGAATGAGAAGGAACAAAAGAAAAAATAGAGAATAGAATATAACAGAGTAGTTTATACTCTTAATATAACAAATGTTAAAGGAGTGAAAGGATAAAATGACTTTATCAACTGTTCTTCAAATGGTTTTAGCTTGATACGGGAGAAGTCTGCCCATTTTTAACGATTAAGCTAAATTGAAGACAGCAGGTAAAGAACCTTAATCCTTTTTTACGATAATATGTAATGGGTAAGGTGTATTCACCTTACCCATTTTTTATATGCACAATTAAATAAGGCTTTTTACTGTTGCTCTCTATTTAGCTTATGAACCATAAGTAGAGGAGAGAAAAAAATGAGTATATTAACAGTAGAAAATTTAAGTCATTCATATGGTGAGAAAACCATTTTATATAATGCGTGTTTTCGACTATTAAAGGGCGAGCATGTTGGGTTAGTTGGGAAAAATGGAATTGGAAAATCAACCTTGTTAAGGATTTTAACAGGAGAACTTATACATGATGACGGAAACATTGAATGGTTTCCACATGTGAAGATAGGTTTTTTACAGCAGCATATGGATTTACAAGAGGGGATAACAATTGAAGGGTACTTACAAAGTGCATTTTCTAATTTGTATGCGATTGAATGTGAAATGTTAAAAATTACAGAAGAGATGGCTGGAGCAGGAGAAGTAGAAAAGTTGTTAGTAAAGTATGGAGAATTACAAACTATATTGGAAAGCTCTAATTTCTATCAAATTCATACAGAAATTGAAGAAGTAGCAATCGGTTTAGGTTTATTTGAAATAGGGTTGAAAAAGGATGTTTCAAAGTTAAGTGGAGGACAGCGAACAAAGTTATTACTTGGGAAGCTCCTTTTAGAAAAAGCTGATGTTTTATTGCTAGATGAGCCAACAAATTATTTAGATACAGCCCATATAGAATGGTTGCAATCGTATTTGAGACTGTATGAAAAAGCTTACGTGATCATTTCACATGACGAAGTATTTTTGAACAGTATTACGAATGTTATTTATCATCTAGAAGAACGGAAAGTGAAGCGGTACGTAGGAAATTATGAAAAATTTGTGCAAAGTTATCAATTGCAAAGGAAACAATTACAATCGGCGCATGCGAAACAGCAAAAAGAAATTGCTCAGTTAGAAACATTTATTCAAAAAAATAAAATTCGAAAAGCGAAACAGGCTAAAAGTCGAGAGAAAGTATTGGAGAAAATGCAAAGGATTGAAAAGGTTAATCATGTACCTCGATCCCGTTTTGATTTCAAAGTTTATGAGGAGCCAGTTAGTCGCATATTACAGGCTGAAAAACTAAGGATAGGATATAGTTCTCCGTTATGTCCAGAATTGAATTTGCAAGTAAAAAAAGGAGAAAAGATAGCGATTGTTGGTCATAATGGGATTGGAAAAACGACAATGTTAAAAACGTTATTAGGTCAAATAAAGCCGCTAAGCGGTTCAATTTCTATTGGAGAACGAGTAAATCCTGCTTATTTTGCGCAGGAAGAGTTTGCTTCAGAAACAACACCATTAGAAAAAGTTTGGGCAGAACGACCAGATATGACAAAGAAAGAAGTACGCCAAGCATTAGCAAAGTGTGGATTGAAAGAAGAACATGTATTAAAACCTATTCGTTTATTAAGCGGCGGGGAACAAACGAAAGTACGTTTATGTGAACTTATCGTAACGAAAAGCAATGTTTTAATTTTAGATGAACCGACTAATCATTTGGATATAGAAACAAAGAAGTCTTTGCAGGAAGCGTTACAACAATATAAAGGAACAGTTTTACTTGTCTCACATGAGCCTTCCTTCTATAAAGCATGGATAACAAAAGTATGGAATATAGAAGAATGGGATGCTGAACGATATGAATAAAGAAAAGGCATTAGCTTGTATAAGCTAATGCCTTTTCTTTGTGATTAACATGATTTTCGAGAACTCTTACATGAGAATTGTATGAAGAAGCACTCTTATGGTGCGCTTATAAGCGTGCTTTTTCTTATGTTATGTTTATATTTAGATGCCTTTCCCTAATAGGCGACTATCTTTCTTTGTATATATAGATAGTTTGAAATGGAATGAAAATAATTCCTATATGTAAAGGATAATGTGATTAGTATGGGAAGACAATAGAACTTAAAGGAAATTCATGTAAAATTCAGATGAACTTCACACGAACTTCATATTAGAAACCAAATATAATTATAATAGGTTATTGTAATTATATTTGGTGATTTTTCATAAAATTAAAAGTTTGAATTTAGGATAGAGCACTCAAACCTAAATTCAAACTTTAGTGAAATAATTAATGGAGGTTACGCTTAGTTTTCGCTAATGGATGCATTTACAAGTTCGGCGGGAGTGCCTGTTCCTGCCCCTCCGATTGTAACGGATCCACCAGGAGGAATTTCACCATTCCATCCTGCATTCGTAATTACGTAATGATTATTTATTTTACTACTAATTTTAGAATCCCAAACTTGTGTTAAATTGCCGTTATAATCAAATTCTAATTTCCAGTTTTTAATAGGGGTCGTTCCACTATTTTTAATTACAATCGAGAAGTTGTAACCACTTCCCCAATTTGAAGTGACTGAAAAGGTAGCATTACCATTTCCACCAGGGGGTGTTGTATCAGTATCATCTGTTTTTACAATGATAGAAGTAGGCTGTGATTTATTCCCGGCAGCATCTTTTGCTATTATTGAAAATGTGTATTCGGTATTAGATTTTAAGTTTTTGATTGTAATGCTATTTGTTGTTGTACTCCATTTCTCTTCTCCGGCAGTAATTTCATATTCCGTAACTCCTACGTTATCAGTAGATGCAGTCCAGTTTAATTGAACGGAGTTTGAATTTTTATTTGTAACAGCAATATTTTTTACGTTTGTTGGGGGCTCAGTATCTTTTTGAGTAATAGGTCCACCAAGTAATTCTTTTACTAACGTATCAAGCAATTTTGGTCCACTGCAACTATATTTTGGACTTGTACGGCAATCCCCGCTTAGTTCCCAAAACATTGCGCCACTTAGACCCTTTGTCTTTATATAGTCTGTTTTATATTTCATAGATTCGTTGTCATCATAGCTAATAAACGTGCCTGTAGTCGCATTATATAAATAAGGTACTTTCGCTACATCGTTCCAGTGGCGAACAAAACCATTTTTATTAACATAATTAGCTGCTAAATCACCATAATCGTAGACACCTGTGTCACCGGTAGAATAATCATCCCAAGTACCTTTAGAAGCGAGCTTTCCGTCACTACCTGGTTTACAAGGTTGGTATTGCCCATTATTTTCTTTTCCGCAACTTTTCCATCCACGTCCGTAAAAAGGTACACCTAATACGAGTTTATCCGCTGGAACCCCTTCATTTGTATAAATGTCTATCGCACCATCTACATAAAATTTTGTATCCGCTGCTGGGTCATTTGGATCTTTGTATAGTGCTGCATTATGGTTAGAAGTAGCTTCCCATCCACCGTGGAAATCATATGTCATAATATTAATCCAATCAAGTATTTGAGAGATCTTCTTTAGCTCTGTATGATCCGCATAACGTTGGCTTGCACCTGATGCGATTGTTAGTAAATATTGTTTCCCATCTTCTGCAGTAGCTTTCGTTAATGCATTTCGAACATCTTGAAGGAGTAGGGTGAAGTTTTGCTTATCTTCAGGACGATAACTACCACCAGGAATCGTTTCAACGCCCGGATATTCCCAATCTAAATCAACGCCGTCAAATCCATATTCACGAAGAAAAGCTACTGTAGATTCAGCGAATACTTTTCTTGTTTTTTCATCAGCGGCCATATCAGAAAAGCGGTTAGACCAAGTCCAGCCACCAACTGAAATTATTGTTTTTAAGTGAGGATACTTAGCTTTTAATTGTTTCAGTTCTCCGAAATTTCCACAACGGGCGTATTTATCACAATCTTCCCAAGTTGTACCTGATCCCGGATAAGATTTTGTGACATCAGCCCAGGGTTCACCGAGTACGAGAGTGCCATTAGGAACCTCTTTATTTTGCAGTGGTACTCCAGACTCTTTACAGTTCCACGTTTGTTTATTTGGATTATCGGGGTGAGTAGAAGGGTTTCCATGTTTTCCATTCCAGCAAATATCAGCGAAAGCATAGTTTAAATGAGTTAGCTTTGATGCATCAATGTCTGCAACTTGATAATTACGTCCGTAAATGCCCCATGAAGGAAAATACCCAACAATTTTTTGACCTTGCTTTGGTGAATCTGCTAATGCAACATTTGGAGTAATAAAGTTTGTGAGAAAAAGAGGTAAGAAGAGTAGTAGGGATAGTAATAGCAGTGTGAATTTTTTAGAGCTCATAGTCATTTCTCCTTTCAAAATAAAAGATATATTTAAAGGCATGCGCCAATAAACCAAAGTGAATCTAGACGTATGAAACGTCTAGATAAAGTGAAACTTTAATCAGTGGGGGTCTTACTGCCCATTAAAGCGGGATAAAAATGATAAGACATCACGAAGTCTATACAAGGGAGCTGGGGGTGATTAAATCGTAGCAAATGTAAGATTTAGTGTAAACGCTTTATTTGATTCAAAAAGATTTTCTCAATATGAAATGGCTCTAATACAGACTACACATGGAAATAAAATATTGATTAGGGAGGAAAAGGCTTCTTGTAATTAAATTTGAGAAAAAATTGTATGAAGTCAATTTGTAATAGCGTAGCAAGATGAGAAAATATCATGTAAAATAATAGTAAAAATATGTAAAGGAGCGAATGGTGTGGATGTCTTTTTGAACATTGCTGAAGAAAAAATTCGACAAGCAATACGGAATGGAGACCTTGATCATATTCCGGGAAAAGGAAAACCACTACAATTAGAAGAACTTTCAATGGTACCTCCAGAACTTAGAATGAGTTATAAAATCTTAAAAAATGCGGGTATGATTCCACCAGAAATGGAACTACAAAAAGATATATTAAAAATAGAAGACTTAATTGCGTGCTGTTATGATGAAGCAGAGAGAAAAAAATTACAAGAAGAGTTAACGGCAAAAACGCTGCGTTTTCAGCAGGTAATGGAAAAGAGAAAGATTAAAGAGAGTTCAGCTTTTCGTATGTATCAGGATAAAGTATTTCGTAAATTACGCTAAGAGGGATAAGATGAATACATTTGAAACGATAGAAGAATTAGCGACACATATTGAAGAACAACAATTAGTACTGCTCTTTATTAAAACGGAAAATTGTGGTGTTTGTGATGTTATGCTAAGAAAAGTAAATGGTGTATTAGAGCATTATGATTACGTAGAGAAAGTGGAAATATTATTACAAGACATGCAAGAGATTGCGGGGCGTTATGCAGTGTTTACAGGGCCAACAGTTTTATTATTTTATAATGGAAAAGAGATCCTTCGTGAATCGCGCTTCATTTCACTTGAAAATTTAGAGAGAACCATTCAATTATTCGAAGATTAAGGGAGGCTTTTATATGGAATTTATTATTGTCATACTATTATTTGTTGTAGTTGGAACGATCGTAACGGCAGTTCGATCAAACAAAAAGAAGGTAAATCTTACGAAACAAAATAACATTCATAATTCATCTAACAGTTCGTCACCATTATTTTTCTTTGCTGGATCTGATAATGATAGCTCGCATGGAGGTTCACATGATTGTGGAGGATCTTTCGGTGGAGATAGCGGAGGTAGCTGCGATGGTGGCGGAGGTGGCGGTGATTGATGAAAATGCGCCTTATATAGGCGTATTTCTTTTTAAACAAACGTTTGATTAGTTGGCTTACATATGCATAAAAACAGTTAAACAAACGTTTGATTAATATTTTTAACGTACTAAGGGGAATAGAAATGAAAAGGGAACCGAAAGTGAAAAATAAGGGGAAAGTAGTGTTATTTTTATTAGCTGCGGGAGGCGTATTTCTTGTTAAATTAGGATTTAAAATTGGAATAATACATATGATTCGAACGTGGTTTGAAAGTACGTTTTCTTAAATAAGGAATATAGCCTCTTGTAATAGAGGTTTTTAATTTGTTATTATTAGACTGAACGGTCGGTTTAAAGAGGTGTAAATATGAGAAGAAGTGCAGAAGAGATAAAGAAAGAAATTGCATATAAAGCAGAAAGTCTGTTTTCACAGAAGGGTTATGCAGCTACATCTATGGAAGAGATTTGTGAAATTACAAAGCGAAGTAAAGGAAGCATTTATTATCACTTTAAAAGTAAAGAAGAATTATTTTTATTTGTAGTGAAACAGCATACGTATGATTGGCTTGAAAAATGGAATGAAAAAGAGAAGTTGTATAGTACAAATACTGAAAAACTATATGGTCTCGCGGAATATCATGTCGAGGACATACAGCAACCCATTTCAAATGCAATAGAGGAATTCTCTATGAGCCAAGTTGTAAGTAAAGAGATTTTGGATGAACTATTGGCTTTAACTAGAGAATCATATGTTATGTTTGAGAAACTAATTGAAGCAGGTATACAGTCTGGAGAGTTTCGTGAAGATAGTACGCGTGACCTTATGTATATTGTGAATGGATTATTATCAGGGCTTGGAGTACTTTACTACGAGTTAGATTATAAAGAGCTGCAACGTATTTATAAAAAGGCGATAGATGTATTGTTAAAAGGAATGGCAGCTGAATAATAAGTCAGTTGCTTTTCTTACAAAACAAATTAGACCGAACGGTCGGTTTATGAAAGGGGAATGAAAATGAACGCTTTATTTAAAAACCGAGCATTTATGCTCGTTATGGCATCTGATATTTTACAACAATTTGCAATTTGGATCAGAAATATGGCTCTTTTGTATTTCATAATGGAGCGAACGAATAATGATCCAGTTTCAGTTTCGTTGTTATCGGTTATGGAATATGCACCTATTTTTATTTTCTCGTTTATCGGTGGGGCGCTAGCTGATCGCTGGAATCCGAAAAGAACGATGGTTGCTGGAGATGTATTAAGTGTACTGTCTATTGTAGGAATTGTCTTGTTGTTAAAGCTGGATTATTGGCAGGCTATATTTTTTGCAACACTCATTTCCGCGATCGTAGGCCAATTTTCTCAGCCATCATCTTCGCGTATATTTAAGCGCTACGTAAAAGAAGAGCAGGTAGCAAATGCGATTGCATTTAACCAAACATTACAGTCATTATTTATGATTTTTGGACCAGTGGTAGGATCACTTGTGTATACACAACTTGGTTTATTTACGTCACTATATAGCTTAATCATTTTATTTTTGTTATCTGCTATTGCTCTTTCGTTTTTACCAAAATGGGTGGAACAAGAGCAAGTGGCGAGAGATTCATTAAAAAATGATATAAAAGAAGGATGGAAATACGTTCTTCATACGAAAAATTTACGTATGATTACGATCACTTTCACCGTTATGGGCTTAACTGTTGGATTAACGAATCCATTAGAAGTGTTTCTTGTAATAGAGCGTCTTGGAATGGAAAAGGAAGCAGTTCAATATTTAGCCGCAGCTGATGGGATAGGTATGTTAATCGGTGGTATTGTTGCTGCAGTTTTCGCTTCAAAAGTGAACCCGAAAAAGATGTTTGTATTCGGTATGAGCATATTAGCAATTTCATTTTTAGTAGAAGGGCTATCTACATCATTTTGGATTACTAGTTTCATGAGGTTTGGAACAGGTATTTGTTTAGCTTGTGTTAATATCGTTGTCGGTACGCTTATGATTCAACTTGTACCAGAAAATATGATTGGAAGAGTAAATGGAACAATTTTACCACTGTTTATGGGGGCAATGTTAATCGGAACTTCACTAGCTGGAGGATTGAAGGAGATGACCTCACTAGTTACTGTATTTTGTATAGCAATGGCACTTATTTTATTTGCGATAGGGCCAGTTCTACGCATGCAAATAAATAAAGAAGATGTCGCTAATAAAGAGGAACTAACAAATTCGTTAGCTTCGAAATAATCATTGTAAGGGAGCAGGATTGCTCCCTTTTCTTGTGGCAATCTTTTGACAATGACATGCCCCAACTATATACTGATGATGTAAAAACGAGTTTACAGGTTAGGAGAAATGGTGTGAAAAATCAAATCTATGAATTACGCACTGAAAACAATATTTCACAAGGTGCATTGGCTGATAAGTGTAAAGTTTCTAGACAGACGATAAATGCAATTGAGAATAATAAATATGATCCAAGCTTAGCGTTAGCATTCCGTTTAGCTGAAGTATTAGGAACAACTGTTGATAAACTATTTTTGTACAAGTTGTAGGGGGAGTAGTTGTTGGGGAAAGAGAAAATAAGCCTTGTAGTTACGGCATTAGTAGCTATAAGTACGTTAGTGTTTGCACTTTATTATTGGTTAACTGAACTTCAAGTAAACTGGTATGCACTATTTATTTGTAGCATCGCATTACATTATATGTTTAAAAGTTTGGCATCGCATAATGTGGAAGGGACAACGGAGGAGAAAGAAGATGTAGAAAAACATGTATTAAAAATAAGTGCAAATGTTACGTATTATGTACTTGTTGTATTAATTTTTGGTTTGTTTTTCGCATCGGTAGGTTTTAATAAATGGATTGATTTTCATAACATACCGCTTTTGTTTGCGTTATGCGCTGCGATAGTTGTAAAGCCGGCTGTAGAATTTTTAATTGTAAGACGTTATCGCTAAAAATAAAGAAAAGATCCTCTTCTCATGAGAAGAGGATCTTTTTCTTATAGCGTTTTAGTTTTTGGACTAGGTGGTGTAACGGACGTATCATTTTCGGGAACTCTAGTTAGTAAGAATCCACCGATAACGAACAGTACAATAATACTAAGGACACCAGCGTTGGTTTTTCCTGTTAATTGCGTTGTAACACCGACTAATACTGGACCCATAATTGCCGCGAATTTACCAAAGATATTATAAAATCCGAAGAATTCATTTGCAGATTCTTTTGGTACTAGTTTTGCAAAATAGGACCGACTAAGTGCTTGAATACCACCTTGAGAAGTGGCAACTAACATTGCTAAAATCCAGAAATCGAGTGTCGTTTTTAAGAAATAAGCATATATGCAGATAATGATATAAATAATAATACCGACGTATAGCATTTTTTTACCTGTAAATGTTTCTGATAACTTTCCGTATAATAAGGCGAATGGACAAGCTACAATTTGTGTGGCAAATAAGATGATTAATAGATTCGTTGCACTAATACCGAGATCTGTTCCGTAAGCGGTAGACATAGTAATAATTGTATCGACCCCGTCAATGTAGAAGAAGTAAGCGATTAGGAACATAAATACAGTTTTATATTCTTTAATATTTTTAAAAGTATTAGCAAGGCGTTTGAAGCTCATTGCAATTGGTCTTGGATGACGTTCAATATAATGTGTTTGCTCTACATTTTTTAGCATTGGAATTGTAAATAATCCCCACCAAAGAGCTGTTATTGCGAACGAAATTTGACTAGCAATGCCGACTGATAAAGGGATAGTTCCTTTTTGAGCAAGAATAATAAGAGCGATACAACCGATAAAAGGAATTGTGCTTCCAATATAACCTAATGCAAAGCCTCTTGTAGAAATTCGGTCCATTCTATCTTTAGAGGTAACATCTACTAAAAATGCATCATAAAAAATGTTTGCTCCCGCAAAACCGACTAATGCGAGCATATAGCAGCCTAGTAATAAGTACCACTGAGATGTTGGGACGACTGCTAGCATACTTGTAAATACGATACCGAGTCCAAAGAAGAATGTGAAAAATCGTTTTTTAAATCCTTTATAATCAGCAACTGTGCCGAGAATAGGAGCAAGTATAGAAATTAAAAGTGTAGCGAAAGAGTTTGCATATCCCCAATATGCCGTTGAAGTTGCACCAGATAGTCCGGCTTCTTTTGCAGCTGCTTTAAAGTAAATTGGGAATAATGCAGTTGTAATGACGAGCGAATATACCGAGTTCGCCCAATCGTATAATATCCAGCTTTTTTCTTGTCTGGACATTTTTTTCATATAATGTTCCCCCTTAAATTGTTCTACTAACAGTGTACAAAAATAAAAATTATAAAAAGAGAAACAGTGATGATTTTTACATAACTTTTACATATATACACAGTTCTTTACAATTGAAGTAAATCCTCTACAATTGATCCGTCTGTTTCACCTAAGTGTAAACCGAGTAGTCTAGCGATAGTTGGACCTTCATCAATAAGTCTCATGTACGGAATGGTAACGCCGCTTTTTATCCCTTTCCCAGCAGCGATAAAAATTGTTTCATAGTTAGGTTTTGTTGGAGAGTATCCATGCGTACCAAATGTATATTTTTTACTGGGCGTAACATCTTTTTCAGTAATTTCTTTTATAAAATCGCCTGTATAGTTTTCAGTGAAATAATATCCTTCTTGTGCTTCCAACATAAATAAACAATTACCATCTGCACCGCAGTCTTTTGCAGCTTCATCATGAAGCATAAATTCAATACCGTTTTGTTTATTTTGAAGTAACTCTTCAAGTAGTAGTTGTACTTTTCGAATTGTATCCGTATCATTTTTGTCTTTCACATATACATAGGCAGAGCCGTCGCAACTTTGGCAATAGACCTTCCAGTCTACTAATTTTCCTTTTGAATTTATAGATATAAGCCCATTTTGATGAAATAGTACATTTAATTGAATGGCTTTGTTTTCACTTAAAGCGCTATGATCACCGAGAGCGATAATTGTACTTTCTTCGTATAGGTCACTGTCTTTTAAAGCTTGAATAATTTTTCCTAGCCGTTCATCATGTCTATGGATAGCAGCTATTGTTTCGTTAGATTCAAAGCCGTGATAGTGTCTTTGAGTGTCTAAATCGGTGAAATGTATAAACATGACATTAGGCTTCTTCGTCTGGATTGTATGCACAGCAGATGCAAGTACGAAATCATCGAGTTCAGGCTGTGATAAGCCATTTCTTATATGACCAAAACGCTGATTCAAATCTAATTGATATAGTGGGCTACCGCTAAATAATGAAACTAAGATTTGATTTTGCCACGGTCTATTTGGAAAAATTTCAGGTAAATTGTAATCAATATTTGCTCTGCCGGTAACAGGCCATAGAAGGGCAGCTGTCGTTAAATTTGCTTTATGTGCTTCATCGTATAACGTTGTTCCTTTAATGGATTTTCGGTACCAATGCCAATCTGGTGACTCGCGTCCAGGTTGAAGTAACGTATTGCTAACTACGCCATGTTTATTAGGGTAGTTTCCAGTAACGATTGTTGAGTGACTTGGATATGTTACAGAAGGATAAATAGGTTCCACTTTTCTCGCCATCGCGCCCTTGTTTATTAATGTTTGAAAATTAGGGAGTTTTTGTAATATAGGAAAATCTAAAGCTGATAAGCAATCGAAAGATAAAATAATGACGTGATTTGTTAATGCTTTATCCATAAAGTTCCCTCCTGATTATATAAAACCTATTCTTATATATTACTATTAATACCTAGTAATAAAAATATATTTCTAGGTAAAAATTTATTATTTATTTTCAGAAAAATTAAACATATAATTAAGTATAAGGGAATGAATGGAAGGAGGGAATACTATGGATTGGCTAGATGGATTTAGTATCTTTTACATCATTGGCGGAATTACGATTATCCTTGTATTTACTATTTCGTATTTACTAAAGAAACGGTTTCCAAACAAACAGTTCGATATTATATTTGCACTTAGTTTAATACTTCTTTGCTTAGCATCCTTTCCCGTTACAATGATGGTGATTGGTGGATGGGAAGGAATGGGATATGGATTTATTGGTTTCTTCGTTCTACTTGGTACACTTATCGGTATGATTGCACATCAACTGGTAAAAATCTCGCGAAAAAGCTACGTATAAAACTGCAGAAAATGAAAAGAATATATAAAAATGAGAAAATTAGCTATTGTTTAAAAAAAGAATTTGTATTATGATAATCAACAAATTTATTTCGTTATAACGATGAAAAAGGACTAGTACATGTTCAACCTTTTTAGCAGAGAGAGAATCCGCTAGGCTGAAAGATTCTTAAAAAGGCGATATGGAACCTACCTTTGCGTTCTGCATATGCAGCGGGAATTTCCCGTTATCAAAAAGAGAGCATGCACAATTTTTGTGCATGAATCAGGGTGGTAACGCCGGCAAAGCTCGGTCCCTATTTAGGGACACGGGCTTTTTTGTATTTTCAAAAGGAGGAAGATTGACTATGGCAAAAGAACAAGTACAAGCGATTACGAAGATGGAAGAGGATTTTGCACAGTGGTACACAGATATTGTAAAAAAAGCAGAACTTGTTGATTATTCAAGTGTAAAAGGATGTATGATTCTACGTCCGTACGGTTATGCCTTATGGGAAAATATGCAGAAAGTTATGGATGAAAAGTTAAAAGCAACTGGTCATGAAAATGTATATATGCCAATGTTTATCCCAGAGAGCTTATTGCAAAAAGAGAAGGATCATGTAGAAGGATTTGCTCCTGAAGTAGCATGGGTGACACATGGCGGGGATGAAAAATTAGCGGAGAGACTTTGTGTACGCCCTACATCTGAAACTTTATTCTGCGAGCATTTTTCAAAAATTGTGCAATCCTATAATGATTTGCCAAAGCTATATAATCAGTGGTGTTCAGTAGTTCGTTGGGAGAAAACAACGAGACCATTCCTTCGTACAACGGAATTCTTATGGCAAGAGGGCCATACAATTCATGAAACAGCAGAAGAATCGCAAGCTGAAACGTTACATATTTTAAATCTATATGCTTCTTTCTGTGAAGATTATTTAGCGATACCAGTAATTAAAGGGCAAAAAACAGAAAAAGAAAAGTTTGCAGGAGCAAAGGCAACTTATACGATCGAAAGTTTAATGCATGATGGGAAAGCACTTCAAACAGGAACATCCCATAACTTTGGAACGAATTTCTCTGAAGCATTTGATATTAAATTTTTAGATCGCAACGGTAAGTGGCAATATGTACACCAAACATCTTGGGGTGTATCAACAAGAATGATAGGTGGACTTATTATGGTTCATAGCGATAATAATGGTCTTGTAATGCCTCCTAAAGTTGCACCAGTGCAAGTTGTTATTGTACCAATTGCGCAGCATAAGGAAGGAGTTTTAGCGAAAGCAACAGAGTTACAAGAACATATTCAAAAGGTTGCACGAGTAAAAATAGATGCTAGTAATAAAACACCAGGCTGGAAATTTAATGAGTATGAAATGAAGGGTATTCCAATTCGATTAGAAGTTGGTCCTAAAGATATTGAAAAGAATCAAGTTGTACTTGTAAGAAGAGATACGAAAGAAAAAGAATTTATATCAATAGATCAATTAGAAGAGCGTATTCCAGCACTACTAGAGGAAATTCATAATTCTTTATTTAATAAGGCAAAAGTATTCCGCGATGAGAATACGTATAGTGTGACGAATTTCGAAGAGATGAAAAAAGTAGCTGATGAAAAGCAAGGATTTATTAAGGCAATGTGGTGCGGAGAATTGGCTTGTGAAGAGAAACTAAAAGAAGAAGTTGGAGTATCTTCTCGCTGTATGCCTTTTGAGCAAGAGCATTTAGCTGACGAATGTATTTGTTGTGGTAAAGAAGCTAAACAAATGGTGTATTGGGGAAAAGCGTATTAATGCTTTTTTGATAGATGATAAAAAGGACTTTGGGCTGCATAATAAAATGCAATCCAAAGTCCTTTTTAGTTTTGCAATTTGTTTCATGTATGTTTTAGATGGAAGGATGTGTTTTTATTTTGCGTTTTTACGGCGAATAAATAGTAACATACCGATTAGGAATGTTGAAAGTCCCATTAAAATAGATGCAGGATAATGTGTTGCCGTATTAGGTAACTTATCGCCTTGTTCTTTCGCATTATCTTTTACATTGCCACCTTGAGAGCCGTTGCCACCCTGAGAACCGCTATCGTCTTTAACGCGGTTGCCGCCTTGAGAGCCATTGCCACCCTGAGAACCGCTATCGTCTTTAACGCGGTTGCCGCCTTGAGAGCCATTGCCACCCTGAGAACCGCTATCGTCTTTAACGCGGTTACCGCCTTGAGAGCTATTGCCACCTTGAGAGCCGTTGCCACCCTGAGAACCGCTATCGTCTTTAACGCGGTTGCCGCCTTGAGAGCCATTACCACCTTGAGAGCCACTGCTGCCAGAACCACTGCCGCTAGAACCACTGCCGCTAGAACCACTGCCACCCGAGCCATTGCCATCCGAGCCATTGCCACCAGAACCATTGCCACCCGAGCCGTTGCCACCAGAACCACTGCCACCAGAACCATTGCCACCAGAACCGTTGCCGCCAGAACCGTTACCACCGGAACTGTTGCCACTAGAACCACCGCCATCAGAACCGTTACCGCCAGAGCCGTTGCCACCAGAACCGTTACCACCAGAACCGTTACCACCAGAACCGCTGCCGCCAGAACCATTGCCACCAGAACCGTTACCACCGGAACCGTTGTCGCCAGAACCATTGCCACCCGAACCATTGCCGCCAGAACCGCTGCCGCCAGAGTCGTTGCCGCCAGAGCCGTTGTCGCCAGAACCATTGCCACCCGAACCATTGCCGCCAGAACCGCTGCCGCCAGAGTCGTTGCCGCCAGAGCCGTTGTCGCCAGAACCATTGCCACCCGAGCCGTTGCCACCCGAGTCATTGCCGCCAGAACCACTATCGTCCTGAGAACCATTGTTTCCTGGTGGTTTATTATTATCTTTTGAGTTGCCTTCTGCTAAATGATCGTTATTTTGTACAATCGCATTTGTTACTGGAGAGAAGTTGTCTGTTGCTGCATTACCGATATTTAAACCACTAAAAAAAGATAAAGAAAGAGTTGATGCTAAAATGAAGATTTTTGTCATTGATTTCCTCCTGAAAATTAATATTCCATCTAAAATACATCCCTTTGTAATATTTCATAGGAAAAAGAGTTTTATGCAAAAAAAACTATATATAGAAAAAGGTGGTGTATTTCTGAAGAGAGAAAAGAGTTAGTGTAAATTCTTTATAATAGTAGAGTGGTGGGAATTTTACACTCATTACAGTAGAGGAAGTGACAGCAGATGAAAGAATATATTGCATTTGATATTGGTGGTACGCAAATTAAATATGGGATTGTTTCAGAAACAGGGACGGTATTAAAGCATAAAACAGTTTCAACAGAAATTCATTTGGGCGGGGAACAAATCATTCAAAAACTTATTCTTCTATCCAAAAAACTAATGAATGAGCATACGATTTCGGGAATTGGTATTAGTACTGCGGGAATTGTTAATATTCATAAAGGGGTTGTAACGGGAGGGGTGGAGCATATTCCGAACTACGCGACTATTCCTATTATTGATAGATTGCAAAGGGTATTACAAGTTCCTGTGTCCATTGAAAATGATGTGAATTGTGCAGCTTTGGGAGAGAAATGGAAAGGTATTGGAAACCGAAAAAGAAATTTTATTATGCTTACTCTTGGAACTGGTATTGGAGGAGCAATTTTTATAGATGGAGATTTATATAGAGGGCATTCGTTTAGTGCTGGCGAATGGGGAAATATGTTAATAGAAGGAAGGCCGTTTGAAGAGGTCGCTTCCATTTCAGGGTTAATTTGTCTTGTGCGAAAATATAAAGGTGAAAGTGATTGGAATGGAAAAACGATTTTCGAACTGTATGATAAAGGAGATAGAGAAGTTACGCAAGCAGTTGAGGTTTTCTTTAAACATTTAGCGATTGGAATTAGTAACCTTGCTTATATTTTTAATCCAGAAATGATTGTTATAGGTGGAGGAATTACTGATAGGGGAAAGCAGTTCTTAAAAGAAGTAAAAGGAGAGGTAGAAAAATATTTAAATAAAGAAATTTATAATAATTGTGAGATTGAACTTGCACAAAACGGAAATTGCGCAGGAATGGTTGGTGCTATTTACCACTTCTTACATTAGCATAAATAAGTTATATGAATGTTTTCATATAACTGAGAATTTATCCTTTTTATCACTAGGTAAATAATGCTACAATATAAGGGGAGAATACAATATTTTCCGATTTGGAAAATGCTTTGTAGAAAGGAAGAAACTTCATGCCTATTATTTTAGAAAAAGGTCAAAAGATCGATTTAACGAAAGGACAACCAAAAGTAGCAAAACTACAGGTTGGCTTAGGCTGGGATCCAATTGGACAATCAGGTGGGTTTCTGTCTTCATTATTTGGAAGTAAACCAAATGTAGATTGTGATGCATCTGTTGTTATGTTAGAAGGGGATCGCTTTTTAAACAAAAACGATTTAGTTTACTTCGGAAACAAACTTTCTACTTGTGGTAGTATTATTCATTCAGGAGATAATTTAACAGGTGAAGGCGCTGGTGACGACGAAACAATTTTCGTAGAATTACATAAAGTTCCAAGCCGTATTAATCGTTTAGTATTCGTTGTAAATATTTATGACTGTGTAAATCGTCGTCAAGATTTCGGGATGATTCGTAATGCATATATTCGTATTCAAACCCCGCAAACTGGTGAAGAATTAGCACGCTATAATTTATCGGATAATTATGCTGGCAAAACGACTCTAATTGCAGGTGAAATGTATCGCCACGGAAGTGAATGGAAGTTTTCAGCTGTTGGAGAAGGCACACAAGATAAAAACTTAAGTGAGATTGTATCACGTTATTAATAAAATAAACCGAGGAGGAATTGAATATGGCATCAATTTCATTGAAAAAAGGACAAAAGGTAGACTTAACAAAAACAAATCCAGGTCTTTCAAAAGTTCTTGTAGGACTTGGTTGGGATACGAATCGTTATGACGGACAAAACGATTTCGATTTAGATGTTAGTATTTTCTTAGTAGGTGCTAACGGTAAAGTTTCAGGTGCAGAGGATTTCGTCTTCTATAATAATCCAAAAGGTGCGAATGGTGCTGTCGAGCATTTAGGAGATAACCGAACTGGTGAAGGTGAAGGCGATGACGAATCGATTAAAGTAGATTTAAAAAATGTACCTGCACATATCGAACGTATTTGTTTCTCAATCACAATTTACGATGGAGAAGGTCGTAGCCAAAACTTCGGACAAGTTTCTAACTCTTTCGTACGTATTTTAGATGAAGAAAAGAATGCAGAGTTAATTCGTTACGATTTAGGAGAAGATTTCTCTATTGAAACAGCTGTTGTAGTAGGGGAATTATACCGTCATGCAGGTGACTGGAAGTTCAATGCAATCGGAAGTGGGTTCCAGGGCGGATTAGCATCTCTATGTAATAATTTCGGTTTAGATGTAGAGTAATAGATTTTATATATCCATCGGTGAAACAGGTGTTTACTGATGGATATATTTTTAAAGATATAAAATATAGAGGTGAATATAAATGGTTATTCAATTGCAAAAAGGACAGAAGATTGATTTAGGTAAGACAAGCCCTGGCTTAACAAAAGCAGTAATTGGTCTTGGATGGGATATTAAATCTTATGACGGTGGATCAGATTTCGATTTAGATGCATCAGCATTCCTATTAGATGCGAACGGAAAATGTACGAAGGAAACCGATTTTATTTTCTATAATAATTTACAGTCTCCTTGTGGATCTGTTCTGCATACAGGGGATAACCGGACAGGTGAAGGTGAAGGCGATGATGAACAACTTGTTGTGGACTTAAAGAAAGTTCCGGCAGATGTGCACAAAATTGCTATTACAGTTACAATTTATGATGGAGAAGGCCGTAATCAAAACTTTGGACAAGTTGGAAACGCATTCGTTCGTTTAGCGAATGAAGAAACTAGTGAAGAAGTTCTTCGTTTTGATTTAGGGGAAGATTTCTCCATTGAAACAGCAGTTGTCTTTTGTGAATTATACCGTCATAATGGACAGTGGAAGTTTAATGCAGTAGGAAGCGGTTTCCAAGGTGGCTTAGGTGCGCTTGTAAGAGCGTATGGCTTGGATGCATAAGAAGGGAAACGATATTCGTTTCCTTTTTTTGACCTTTCTATAAATCTAGCAAAGAATAGGGGATAAAGGTAAGATGAGTATTTTGCAAGGGATCCTTGATACGTATGCTCAGTTTTTCGATTTGGACATGTGGATTAAAGTGTTGCAAGATCCAGTATCTTGGGGATTAATAGGTACACTTGTTGTACTTGAAGGTTTGTTATCTGCTGATAATGCACTTGTATTAGCAGTAATGGTAAAACACCTTCCGGAAGAAAAACGTAAAAAGGCATTATTCTATGGACTTATTGGAGCTTATGTATTCCGATTTATTGCGATTGGAATTGGAATGTTCTTAATTAAATTAGCTTGGGTAAAAGTGTTAGGTGCACTTTACTTAGCTTGGCTTTCAGTTAAATACTTCATTGATAAAAGAAAAGGTAATGCAGAAGAAGAAGAAGAAGCTCATGGTATGAACCAAAACAGTATTCTCTTCAGAATGTTTGGTGTCTTCTGGGGAACAGTTGCGATGGTTGAATTAATGGATATCGCGTTTTCTGTAGATAGCGTACTTGCTGCATTTGGTGTATCAAATGAAGTTTGGATTCTATTATTAGGTGGAATGCTCGGTATTTTAATGATGCGTGGTATCGCTGGTGTATTCTTAAAATTGTTAGAGCGTATTCCAGAACTTGAAACGACAGCATATATTTTAATCTTAATTATTGCAGCAAAAATGTTACTGTCTGTTATTCATATTGAAATAAGTCATATGCTATTCTTTATCATTTTAGTTGTAGCATTTGGAGCAACGTTTATACTTCACTACATGAAGAATTCTGGACAAGCTAAAGAAGAAGTTGCAGCTACTAAAAATAATCATAAATAATTGAAATGGGTTTGCTCGTTATGCGAGCGCCCATTTTTTATAACTAAAAATAGTTTATAATAGAAGAGAGACTTTATAAAAAAAGTAAATGTTTTTGGAGGTGAACTGTTGTGTTTTCACGTTTTACACTTCAACCATGTGCATTAAAAGACGAATCAGATTTAAAGCAATTTGAAGCGCTTTTAGAAAAACGCCCACAATATGAACTGACAGAGAATGAGATGAAGTTTAGTTATATAGCAACTCGTATTCTTGGTGTTCCTAATGATGTAGATGAATATTTCAATGAGCTATTTGATTATAGCGAAGTGAAAGGGATCGTGGTTTTGCATGAACAAAATTTAAATAAGGTGATTGATCCCGAAAAACTGCGCCATATTCAAGAGGTTTTTACATTACATCAAGAAGCACCGAATGGCCTTACAGTAAATAGGCTTGTCGCCCATCTGTCTGGAAAACAACTATTACCACAAGTAGACAATCCTGACTTACAGCATTATATACATACGACGTTTATTTCTGTATTAAAATTGTATGAAAAACAACATAACCAATCATTAAAAACAGAAGGGTTCCGTCGTTTCTTAATCGATATGATTAAGTTAAGTGACAATTACGTAGCGAAGTGGTTCTCTACGATTAATTATAAGAAACAAATGCCGCGCATTATTTGGTACGGTGATGCACAGGAAAGCCGTATATATTTCTTATACTTTCTTATTATGCTCGGTTGCGATGTACTTTATTATCACCCAGAAGGAAAAGATGGATTTGAGAATGTTGATGAGGAAGGAAGAAGTTTTGTTGTGTCTCATCCAGGTCGCATTTCTCTTGAGCCATTTCCAGATCGCCGCCGTGAGCGAGTTGCGACAGTAGCGTATCAGGCTTCAAAAGAAATTGAACAAGTACTTCACCACGATAACTCACTGCTGTACAAGCCATGGCAATTTCGTTCCTATACGCCTGTAGCTCGTACGCTCAAAACAACGTATGATGAACTCTTTTTAATTACGAAAGAAAAGGCATTTGTGCGTCCAACATTCTTTGTTGAAAATAAACACATTTATATCCCTTCTTTATTTGCGAAAATATCAGGTGTCTCAAAAAATGATAAAGAATATTTTCAGCGATTAAAGGCTATTACATCATTTGATAACAGTTTATTAATTAATACATTTCCGTTTACGAAAGAACAAAAAGCGAATTTCCAATATCATTACCGAGATGCGTTAGACCGCGGGGGGAAATTACACCCTGATTTAATTATGAACAGTCATTGGTGGCCACATAAACGTTTGCCAGAAGGATTGCAACATGGTATTGCAGAGGCGATTATCCATACGTGCGAAAGTGAAATGTGTAAACCCATTGCGAAAGAGACGAAACAAGATGTAGCACTGTATGTTTTCGCACAGCTTTCTCAAATACCGCCGAACATTTTAGAGCAACTTGAGAAATTTGATTACTCGCAAGAAGTACCGAAAATTGTTATATTTAATAATGAGAAGAGCGGAGAATTAAGCCGTTCAGATGCTGTTTTATTACTATTTTTAAATCAAATTGGAGTAGATGTATTCCATTTCAATCCAACGGGAAGAAACGATATCGAACCGTATATTGAAGCAGGAGCATTTGATTCCCATTGGCTTGAAGAAGTTAATTTCGATCTTGAGTTTCATGGTTCATCAGCCTATAAAAATTTATCACAAACAATAAAAGGACTATTTCGTCCATTTTTATAAGGAAAGGGAGAATACCATATGAATAACCCAGTCATACTAGATTCGAAAACAGAATTAAATGAGCAAACGGCACAAGATGTTCGTTTACAACTTAGACAAGATGCAGAAGTACAACGTATTTATAATGCAGTAGATATTAAAGATCAGTTAGAATTAATCGAGCTTGGAAAAGAACCATCTATGGAAATTTCACGTTTCGCTGATCAAATTTTACATACAATGTCTTTATCAAAAATAGAAGACTCTGGAGAATTATTAAAACAGCTTGGTAAAATTATGGACAGATTCGATAGCAAAGACTTTGCGGAAGAGAAAAGCGGTTTCTTCTCACGTATGTTCAAAAAAGCTGATAAAATGATTGAACAGATCTTTAGTAAGTACCAAACAATGGGTCGCGAAATGGATAAAGTATACGTAGAAATTACAAAGTATCAAGATGAAATGAAAAAATCAATCGGTACGTTAGATGGTTTATATGAGCAAAATTTGAAATATTATTTAGACTTAGAAAAGTATGTAGTAGCAGGGGAAATGTTATTAGAGCGTTTAAATACAGATTTGGTTCCAATGTACGAAGAGCGTGTGCGTAACAATGACCAATTAGCAGGTATTGAATTAGAATCACTGAAAAACTCTGTTGAAATTTTAGAGCAGCGTATTGATGATTTAGAAAAAGCACGTATGGTTGCGCTACTTACAGCACCACAAATTCGTATGGTTCAACGTGGTAATAATAAATTAATTGGTAAAATCAATACAGCATTTATTACAACGATTCCTATCTTTAAAAATGGTATTATTCAAGCGGTAAATGCGAAACGTCAAAAGCTTGTTGCAGATTCTATGGCTGAACTTGATCGCCGCACAAATGAATTACTTAAGAAAAATGCACAAAATATCGCAACGCAAAGTGTGGAAGTAGCGAGATTATCAGGTTCTTCTAGTATTAAGATGGAAACACTTGAGGAAACTTGGAACATTATTTCAAGAGGTATGCAAGAAACACAACAAATTGAAGAGCAAAATAAACGTGAGCGCGAAGAAAGCCGCAAGCGTATGGCTACGTTAACAGAGAACATAAAAAAAGAATTACAAGGATAAAGTGAAACTTTAATCAGTGGGGACATCTCCCACAAATAGTGAAATAAATGAAAAGGCAATGAGGAATAATCCTCATTGCCTTTTAGTTTCTCTTTACTAATTTAATGATCTCATTCACAACAAGTGGAATGATACTTAAGAAGAGAACAAATCCCCAATCTCGCATCGTTAATGCATGTACACCGAATATATTTGCAAGAGGTGGGATGGAGATAATACACACTTGCATAAGAACACCGATAAGAAGGGAGAAGACTAAATATTTATTTGTAAAGATCCCAATTGAAAAAATGGATTTCGTTCTTGAACGCAAGTTAAATGAATGAACGAGCTGAGAAAAACTAAGAACGACAAATGCCATTGTTTGAGCGTGTAATAGAGCATCTTCATCAATTTTCTCTGGGAAAAGAGGAAATAAATTTGTATCTCCGGTATAGAATTTTGCCCCGATGATAAAGGCTGTTAGCGTTAAAAGTCCAATGACAACTCCATTGAAAATAAGAAAAGGAACGCTACCACTAAATAAGCTTTCTTTCGCATGTCGTGGTTTTTCCTTCATCACATCTGGATCTTCAGGGTCAACCCCAAGTGATAATGCAGGCAGTGTATCTGTAATCAAATTGACCCACAAAATGTGAATAGGTCGTAGTGGTGTTGCCCAACCGAGTAAAATAGCTAAAAATAAAGCGATAATTTCTCCAAAGTTACAAGAGAGTAGAAAGAGAATTGATTTTTTTATGTTACGATAAATATTTCTACCTTCCTCAACAGCTTTCACTATAGATGAGAAATTATCATCTGTTAACACTACATCCGCTGCCCCTTTTGCAACGTCTGTTCCTGTAATGCCCATCGCTACGCCAACATCAGCCTGCTTTAAAGATGGAGCATCATTGACACCATCACCAGTCATAGAAACGATATTTCCTTTTGCACGTAATGCTTTTACAATCTTTACTTTATGCTCTGGAGAGACCCTAGCGAATACATTTAAGTGATCAATTTTGCTTGCTAGCTCTGTATCTGAAATGTTATCTAATTCAGTTCCAATCATAATTTCAGATATGTCTTCAGCAATGCCAAGTTCTTTGGCAATTGCAAAGGCGGTATCTTTATGGTCACCAGTAATCATAACTGTGCGAATACCGGCTTTTTTACATTCTGTAATTGAATCTTTTACTTCAGTTCGCGGTGGATCAATCATACCGACAAGACCAATAAAGATGAGATTTTCTTCAAGATGATCTATAACCACATCGTTTGAATTGTATTGTTTAAATGCAAATGAAAGTACTCTTAAAGCCTCTTGAGACATTGCCCCGGCAGCTTCTAATATTTGATTTTTATCAGCATCTGTTAGAACCTCGATTTTACCGTTTTTAAATATGTGGGTACATCGAGGTAAGAGTTTATCAATAGCACCTTTTGTCATGCTATAGTAGCTTTCATCGTATGTATGAACGGTTGACATCATTTTACGATCTGAATCGAAAGGCAGCTCGTTAACGCGTTCATGTATCTTTTCTAAATGATCTTTTTGCATGTTAAAAGTGTTTCCGGCAACAAGAAGGGCGATTTCTGTAGGGTCCCCTGTTTGTGAATCGGAACCGTAAGACGCATCGTTGCATAGCACCATATTTTCTAACAATAGACGTTGCGCATCATTATTTGCATTTAAATTTTCTAAGTGGTTGTATGTGTTATCACTATAAAAGTGAGTAACGGTCATTTTATTTTGCGTTAACGTACCTGTTTTATCTGAACAAATAATTGTGACAGAACCGAGAGCTTCGACAGCTGGTAGTTTACGAATGATAACGTTTTGTTTAATCATTCGCTGCACACCAATTGCAAGAACGATGGAAACGATAGCCGGCAAGCCTTCTGGAATAGCTGCAACGGCTAAACTAATAGCAGTCATAAACATTTCTAAAGTATCTCGTCCTTGTAAAAAACCGATGATAAACATAATGACGCAAATAGATACAGCGACAAAGCCTAAATACTTTCCGACTTGTGCTAAGCTCTTTTGAAGTGGTGTCATATCATCGTCGGCTTCATGTAAAAGGGTAGCAATCTTACCAATTTGTGAGTTCATTCCCGTTTCAACAGCGACACCGACTCCGCGCCCATATGTTACTAGTGTCGACATAAAGGCCATATTTTTTTGATCGCCCAGTGGTACTTGCTCATCGCTTTGCATAGAAGGGTGGTAAATTGCATCTTTATCAACAGGGACGGATTCACCAGTCAGAGCAGATTCTTCAACTTTCAAATTTGCAGTTTCGATAAGCCGTAAATCACATGGGATATAACGTCCTGCATCCAGCATGACAATATCACCTGGAACGACTTGTTCAGATGGAATTTCTTTTAGTTCACCATCTCGCTTGACGATAGCTTTAGGTGTCGCCATCTTTTTCAATGCCTCTAAAGCTTGTTCTGCTTTCGATTCTTGGATGACACCGATAACAGCGTTTAAAACTACAACGAGCGCGATAATACTTGCATCAGCCCATTCACCTACAAAGGCAGAAATAAGGGCAGCAATAATAAGGACATATACGAGGACGTCATTAATTTGGGCGAAAATACGCTGCCATAACGTGCGTTTTTGTTTTGTAGCTAATTCATTAGAACCGTATTGCTTTAAACGTTCATTTACGATTTCATCTGTTAAACCGTGTTGTTCGTTTGTTTCTAAGTCGATTAATGTTTGATCTTTCGTCTTACTGTACCAATTGCTCATAAGTAAGCACCTCCAGTAAAAACAGTTAGCAATGGTAGTGTTGCTATTATTTGTGAGTAGTATGTATGGAGAAAAAATCTAAGGTGAGGTTCTACTTCCATTGTACAGTATTTTACAGTTGGTTGAGGGAAAGAGAAGAGTTGTCATGAATTTGTTGGAAATAAAAAAAGCCTCATATAAACGAGGCTTTTTTTACTTTTTAATTAATGTACCTAATTCTTCTGTAATAGCTTGCATTTCACTGATGCTGAATGTTTCACGTTTCATAACATGCTCATAAATGTCACGTAAGTCTTCGTACATTTCTTCATTAAAGCTAGCAGCTCTCATCGCTCCAGCATTAACCATACGTAATTTTTCTTTAATAGCTTCGACCATATATTCAACGTTTTCTTCTGACTTTACGGATAAATCCACCGAAGTGTCCCCCTTTAAAATAACATAAGGATATCTTAACATTTTTTATCATTTTCGTTAATGAATCTTTTCAATCCTATTAAATTAGTAGGGATTTCCTTTATAATTAATAATTGGTTGTTTATACTATAAGTATATATAAAGAAATGCACCAAGAAGGGAAGAACAAAAATATGGTTCAAGTATTGTTTGTTTGTCTTGGGAACATTTGCCGTTCACCGATGGCAGAAGCAATTTTTCGAGATCTTGTCGTAAAAGAGGGACTCGAGGAGAAAATTGTCATTGATTCTGCAGGAACTGGAGATTGGCATGTTGGCCATCCGCCACATAAAGGAACACAAAAAATTTTAAAAGAAAATGCAGTCACTTTTGAAGGAATTAAAGCAAGGCAAGTAGAAAAAGAAGACTTAACAAAGTTTGATTATATTATTGCCATGGACAACAAGAATATAGCAGATTTAAAAAGTTTAGGTAAAACTGGAGGCTATATTGGTAGACTGTCCGATTTTGTTCCAGACGGTGGCTGGACAGACGTTCCCGACCCTTACTATACAGGGAATTTCCAAGAAGTATATGACCTTGTAACAGAAGGGTGTGCAAAGCTATTAGCTTTCATTCGAAATGAACAAGGAATATGAGGAAGCTTAGAAAGAAATACTTTCTAACATAAGAAATGAAAGGGTGAAGGAATATGGCAAAGAAAAATAATATTGCTCGAAACATTGCGATTGGTGTAGCTGCAGGTGTGGCTGTATCTATGTTGAAGAAGGAAAACCGTGAAAAAGTAAAAAATACTGCGGAAAAAGCAAAAACAAAGATGATTGAAATCGGTGAAAATGCGAAGATAAAAGAAAAAGTGCAAACTGTTACAGATAAAGGACGCGAACTCGCTGACTTCAATGTAGTAAAAGCGAAAGTAGCAGAAATTAAAAAATTGACGCCGTCTGTTGTAGAGACGTTAAAAGAAACGAAAGAAATTTTTAGTAAGAAAAAGGTTGAGCCAGCAGAGAAGCCAGAAACGATTGAAATTCAAGCTGTATCTTCAAAGGTAGATGAGTTGAAAGCAGAAGAAGAGCCAATAGTTGCTGAAGAGGGCGGTATGAAAGAAGCGCGTGAACTATTTATGAAAGACTCAAATGTAGAAGAAAAAAAACTGAAGCGTACATTGAGTTGAAGCAAGATAAAGAAGAGAAGAAAAGCGTTTAAACATATATGAGAAAAATTTTAGAAAAGGTGAGAAGAAATCGTACTTATTCGTTTGGTAAAGATTTGTATGACCGGACGATGCGCGATGATGTAGCGGGCTTGGCAGCACAGCTCGCTTATTTCTTCTTGCTTGCGATTTTTCCTGGGCTTGTTTTCTTAATTACGCTTCTTGGATTCATTGACCTTCAAACAGAAAGTGTGCTCAACTTATTAGAACCGTACGTACCCGAAGATGCAATGTCTTTAATTGAAGTAAACGTTGATAAAGTTGTAAATGAGCAAAATGGTGGTTTATTATCATTTGGTTTATTATCAATGCTATGGTTTGCTTCAAACGGGGTAAATGCGGTTATGAATGCTTTTAATCGTGCGTATGATGTAACAGAAACACGTTCCTTTATTAAAACGAGAGCTTTATCCATTGTGTTTACATTAGCGATTATTTTTATGATTGTGTTTGCGCTAATTGTTCCAGTGTTTGGACAAGTCATTGGAGCAGCGGTATTTAAAGCAATTGGGTTATCGGATAGCTTTTCTTACGTGTGGAGTATTACGCGATTAGTAGCGAGTTTTTTCGTGCTATTTGCATTGTTTAGTTTTTTATATACATTTGCACCAGATCGAAAGTTAAAAAGAAGAGAAGTCATTTCAGGAGCAACATTTGCTACTGTAGGATGGATTGTGGTATCGTACTCATTTGCTTATTATGTAGATAAGTTTGCGAATTACGCCAATACATATGGTGGTCTCGGTGGTATTATTATTTTAATGTTATGGTTTTATTTGACTGGATGGGTCATTTTACTTGGCGGTGAAATTAATGGTTTACTCCATCATTATAGGACGGGTGACAATAATTCCCGTAATGAAAAGTGAGCTCTTGTTCCATAATAATAGGGAACAGGGGGGATATTTCATGAGTAATAATAAAAAGAATCACAACAATAAAAATAACAATAAACAAAAGAGTAGTTCGCATCCAAAGCATAAAACGAGTGGGAGTGCGAACGGGCATAATAGCTACCATTAAAAAAAACGGGTCCTCTATGAGGGACCCGTTTCTTATTTGTTTCCTTTTAATAATCGTAAGCCATTCAAAATGACAAGAATTGTACTTCCTTCATGCCCAATAACACCGAATGGAAGAGCTAAAAATTGCAAGAAGTTTGAACAAATCAGCATTGCAATTACAGCTAGTGAAAAGATTACGTTTTGCTTTACAATACGATTCATTCGTTTTGATAAGCGGATCGCTTGAGAAAGTCGAGATAATTCGTTTTTCATAAGTACAACGTCTGCAGTTTCTAAAGCTACGTCTGTTCCTTCTCCCATTGCTACACCAATGCTAGCAGTAGCGAGTGCAGGGGCATCATTTATACCATCTCCGACCATTGCTACTGTCCCGTATTTTTCCTTTAGCTTTTTAATCGTTTCAACTTTTGTTTCTGGTAAGCATGATGCGTAATATTCTTTTATATTACTTTCAGAGGCAATAGCTTTTGCCGTTTCTTCATTATCTCCAGTAATCATAATTGCCTCGACACCGATGCTTTGTAATTCGCGAATAGCAGCTATTGTTTCTTGGCGAAGTGTATCTTTTAAAGCGATAAGTCCAAGAATGCCTCTCTCATCACTAATATAAACGACAGTTTTACCTTCTTTTTCAAGGGAGGCAGAAATACCATTATGAAATGTCTTTGTTTCTTCACCGATAAAGTCAGCTTTACCTATTTTATAAGCTTTGTTTTCAAATATTCCTTTGAGTCCAAAACCAGTTACATCTTCAACATTTTCTGGTTTTTTTAATACAATGTCATACGCATGTTGCGCATATTTAACAATAGATTCAGCTAAAGGGTGTGTAGAGTGACTTTCAATTGATGCTGTAATAGAAAGTACTTCTTTTTCTGTCATACTTTCTCGAACATATACATCTGTTACGGTAGGTTTTCCTTGTGTTAATGTTCCTGTTTTATCAAAAGCGATCGCTTTTACTGAAGCGAGGCGTTCTAAATGTATGCCACCTTTAAAGAGAATTCCATTTCTTGCTCCGTTAGAAATTGCAGATAATGTTGCTGGTGTAATGGCAGCAACGAGTGCACAAGGAGATGCGACTACAAGTAAGATCATAGCGCGATAAAACGTTTCATTCCAGCTCCAGTCAAGTAAGAAATGAGGGACGAACATCATAAGCGCAACAACGAGTAGTACACCTTTTACGTATGTTCCTTCAAACTTTTCGATGAATAGTTGTGATGGTGATTTTTCACTTTGTGCACTTTGGACGAGACGGATAATCTTTTGGAATAATGTTTGATCGCTCGGCTTCGTAATTTTAACTTCGATAGCACCGCGTAAATTTACAGTACCGGCAAATACTTCATCGCCATATTTTTTTTCATTTGGAATGGGTTCTCCAGTAATTGCTGCTTCATCGATATTTGTTTCACCGTTATGAATCGTACCGTCAGCAGGAACGCGCTCACCTGGCTTAATTAAAATAATGTCGTTAATTTGTAATCGTCCAACAGGAACACGTTCTTCGGTTCCATTTGAAATACGTAATGCTTCTTCAGGTTGTAAATCAAGAAGCGCTGAAATTTCTTTTTGACTTTTACTTAATGTATAAGACTCCATCGCACCGCTCAGTGCAAAGATAAAGATTAAAATCGCGCCTTCTGCCCAGTAGCCAATGATTGCAGCACCGATAGCAGCGAAGAGCATGAGCATTTCGACATTTAGCTCTTTCTCTTCAATGGTATCTTCAATACCTTCTTTCGCTTTTGCATATCCACCAACTATATAAGCAAGGATATAGCAAGTAATGCCTACATTCATTGCATCGTTCTTTGTGAATAACCAACCAGCTAAAATGAAAATACCAGATGCGATTGCAAATATAAGTTCATGATGTTTCTTTAATGTATCCCATAAAGAGGGATGAGAAATAGACTTTTGTACTTGTAATGTTTTTACTTCTGAGTTCATTCTACTCGCTCCTTCCAAATTCTTATTGAGAAAAAGAATCAAAATCGAAACCCCTATAAAACGACGAAAGCTGCCATCCATAATGGATAGCAGCATTTCTGTTGAATCTGATTTTAATAGTTATTATGTTGTAATTATTCTATAGTATATCATATGTTTTCGTTAGATGATATGTTTTGTTTGCGTATAAACTGAAAACTTGTGTTTTCACACTTCCTTTGGTATATATGAATATTGTTCATATAAAGATCGGAAAGGAAGACAACAAGTGAAGACAGAGAAATTTTTTACCCATCCGATTGGCGTACTAATTGCTGCAATAGTAGCGACTTTTTTATGGGGGAGCGCATTCCCATTTATTAAATTAAGTTATGCTGAACTTGGAATTCAGCCACAAGAAGTTGGGGAGCAAATATTATTTGCTGGTTATCGTTTCTTTTTATCTGGAGTCATGCTCTTATTATTCTTTAAAGTGTTAGGAAAAGATATGAGCTTCAAAAAAGGAACGGGGAAGCAGTTAGTACAAATTGGTTTATTTCAAACATTTCTTCAATATATATGTTTTTATATTGGAATGAGTTATAGTTCTGGTATTGAAGGAGCTATCATTTCAGGAACATCATCATTCTTTCAAATTTTACTCGCTCACTTTTTATATAAAGATGACGCTCTCAATATGAGAAAAATAATTGGGGTCTCTATTGGCTTTTGTGGTGTCATTTTAGTAAATGTACCGAGTGATGGTAGTTTGTCATTCCATTTCGGAATCGGTAGCTTACTACTTCTTAGTGCAGCAATGTTGTATTCATATGGAAACATATTGGCGAAAGAAGGTAGCAAAACATTAGATGTTGGCTATATGACAGCATACCAAATGATTTTTGGTTCTATCGGGCTATTATGTATAGGGGCTTTGCAAGTTGGAGCCATGCCATTTACATTTAGTGTACATGCAATACTTATGCTTCTCTACTTATCTTTCTTATCCGCAGCAGGCTTTTGCATTTGGAATACAATTATGAAGTATAACAAGGTTGGAAAAGTATCAATGTACATGTTCTTTATACCCGTATTTGGTGTGTTATTATCGAGCATGATTTTAGGAGAAGCAATTCATTCATTTGTATTATTCGGTTTGGCATGTGTAGCCGCGGGAATTATCGTGGTGAATCGGACGACAGCTAAGCAGAAAAGGGCGAACGAAAAACAAGTAGCATAGATAACAGGAAAACGATTACAATGGAAGAACAGTACTGTTCTTCTTTTTTTATATAGAAAAAGGATAATAGACTAGGTGTAACGAAAAAAGATACAAAAAGCATTTATTGAGGAGAACATGTTATGAATCTACTTTACATGGTGTTAATTGGACAAATCATTCTTTTTTTAATTGGTGCAATATACGCAATAGGACAGACAAAAAAGACAAGAAATAATATGCCGCTACCTTTAGCGGTGCGTCTTATTCTTAGTTTTTCTTTAACAGCAAGTGCAATTTGGATATGGTTACAAGATCCAGCAGTGGAGTATAGTACGTGGGTTGCACTAGGTATGACGTTATCAACTGTAGGAGATTTATTTATGGCAGGTTTAATTCCAATTGGTCACAGGCTAATTGGAGGGATGATTACTTTCGCGCTTGCACATTGTTTTTATGTAAAAGCATTTTTGCAAACAGGCATCTCATGGAATGGTTTTTGGATTGGTTTACTCGTATACGGGCTCTTTCTCATTATAGGATGGTTCTTTTTTATACGAAATGATAAACAAGATAAATTGTTTACGATAGGAGCACTAATTTACGGACTGTGGGTTGGAGGAATGGCTTGCTTTGCATTCGCCTTATACTATGAGAATACAGGCATATGGTGGATACCGGCTTTTGGTGGTTTACTATTTGTGATTTCTGATTTTATTATAGGCGTGACAGATATTGGAGGGCGCAAATTAAAGTATGAACCACTTTGGATTTGGTTTACATATGTAGCGGCTCAAATGTGTATTGTATATGTGGGAATATAAAAAGATACTCTCAAAATAGTGGATAGACTATTTTGAGGGTATCTTTTTTACTGTTCGCAAATAGTGAGATAAATATAGATTATGGTATATAAAAATAATAAATTTATGAGGATGTTATTTTTAAGTTTGTAATATTACAATTTTATAATTCGGAATTTTGTGGAAATTTCACAGTTGAATTCCTTATAATAAAAGTAAAAAGATGATGAGATGGTGGAATGATGCAAAAGAAAAAACGTTTGCGTGAATTCTTTGGAACAATTGCAATTGCATGTTTGTTAGTGTTTTTAGCGAAAATTTTTGTGTTTTTTCCTACGACTGTAAAAGGAGCGTCCATGAAGCCGACGTTACAAGATGGGGATAAGCTGATTGTTAATAAGTTAGCAAAGCAGTTTGAAAGTTATGGGAGAGAAGATATTATTGTTGTGAAGACGGATAATTTTTATGTGAAAAGGGTTATTGGTTTGCCTGGCGATGTAATCGAGGTGAGAAATGATCAATTATATGTGAATCATGAAGTGACACAGGAAGCGTATTTGTATAGTAATAAAAAACAAGCTGAAAAAAAACTTATGAATTTAACAGAGGACTTTGGACCGATTACAATTCCTAAAAATAAGATTTTTGTTATGGGAGATAATCGCTTAATAAGCAGAGATAGTAGAAATGGTTTAGGACTTATTGATAGAGAAGATGTATTAGGAGAATTAGCGGCAATTTATTATCCATTTGAACATATGAAAATAATGAATTAAAGTAAAAAACCAAGCAAACTGAAATTTGCTTGGTTTTTTATGTTAAATCGTAGGAGACTCATTAAATTCATAGACGTCTTCATTGTTTTTGTTTGTACTTAAAACGAATTTGTGTTGCAATAGTTGCAGTTTAAAGAATGCTAACGGATCGTGATAAGTTTCGGGGTTGCTTCTTAATGTTGCTAATGTTTGCTCGTCTTCCTGTATTTCAAGTTGAGCTGCTTCTACATTTTGTTTCAATATGCTAAGTGGATCTTTAAAGAACATCATGATATCTCGTTCTAATGCGCCTTCAAATACTTCAAATTGAAGGAAGAATTGTTTTGAGATTGTTTGAGCAATTTCCGTATAGTCTTCCGTTTCAATGTATTGTTTATATTTGTTTGCGAGCATAGACTGATTTTTTTGCATGTTACCAAATAGTTTTCCCGCACTTTTTAAGAAAAATTGTGTCGGTGTAAAGCGTAATAAAATATTGATGTTCGTTACTGTAATTCTATTTGTCATGCGTACAACATCTCGATGCCAGTCATCTAGTAATTTGAAATCACAAGGAAGTTTCATGCGTTCTTCTTTATATAATTTATTAAACGTTTCACTCATTTCATCTAAATAAGATTGAGCTTGAATAAATTCATTATGAGCTGTTTCAATCCATTCCTGAATAGAACCAGTAAATTTAGGAAGAAGCACTTGTTGTACATGTTTTTGAACTCGTTCGTTCATCGCAGTATTTAATTCTTCATGAACTAATTTGAAGTCGCTATCTTCTTGAACGAGGTCAGAACAACTCTGTAATAATTCAGGAATTTGAGAATGGATATCTCGTGTGATTTCTTCTTTCGTTAAAAGATAAGATTCTGTAATAGAACGAATTTTATCTTTTTCAAGAGCAGTAAGGTTGTTAATAAATCCATTTAATTTAACTGAGATATGTTTATTCCAGCGTACGGATTTCACTAATGTATTTTCTAACTCCACACGTTCATTTACAAGGTATGCGATTGTCTTTTGAGTAAACCATATTAGTTTTTCTATACGTTCTTGTTCCATGTTACGTTCTGCTAGATTAGAAAGAATAGACTCTGTCACGTCTCCAAGTTGCTGGCTACTCTCTTGTGAAGGAGAGTATGGGAAGAACTGTGCATTTGGGAAATGGACTTTAATTTTACTCATTAGTTTTTCGTTATTGGTCGTATTATTTGTGTGTAATACGAAATGAATTTGTAAATTTGGCACTTGTTCACGTAAATAAAGTAATGTATCAAGTTCTTCACCATGTAATGGTGAAGAAGAATTTAATACGTAAATAAGGCTATCTGCTGCTTGTAAGTATTCAAAATATGAGCTGTTTTTATCCACTTGCCCTTGAACAGGTGGCGTAACAAGAAATGCAAATTTATTTTTTCTTAAAAATCTACTTGGTAACTTAATTTCTATACATTTTTTCTCAAGTTCTGATTCGGAAGGTGTAGCCATTCTTTGATGGAATTCATCAAAGCTAGGTATATTGTGTACATCTAACGCAGTGAATTCTGTTATTTCAGTTTGGCTATCATCTTTAAATAGAATAGGAGTTGTTACAGTCTCAGTTAAGATGTTCTCTCCTAGTATAGAATTGATGAATGATGATTTATCCTGGTCACTAGTTCCCGCTATTAGTAATTGTGTAACATTTAAATCACACAGTTCGTGAACGAGTAACGTAAATTGATGACTTAAATCCACATCGTTTTTTTCAGCCCATACAGCAATTGTTTCGAATAAATGAGAAACTGTTTCCATATTTACATTTGTTTCAGCTGTTGAATTAGAAAGTAGGGCTCCCGCACTTTTTACGAGTAATGACTCTAAAGTTGTAGGTGAAACTTCATTCCATGCTAACACTGCAGCAGAGACAAATAGGGCATCTTTTGCTTTCGTTAAACTAAACCAATTGGTTAATAAATCTGGTACAAGTCCCTGCATTTCATGCATGAAATGCTCACCAGTAATTAACTCAAAGTACGTATCTTGATAGCGTTCAACAATTTCATGCCAATCGTCATTGTTGTCTGTTTCAATATGTAAGAATAAATGATTTATTGTTTGAATCCAAGGTAGATGCAAGTTTTCATTTTGATAGCTGTTCCAAAGCGCAATAACAAGTTCTTTAAATTGGACTTGATCAATTGCATATAATGCTTTTAAAGATTCATAGAAATATTCTGGTTTGATTTGTTTCGTGAATCCTTGATTCACATAATTGATTAAAGTATCGAACCAGTGTAACGATTTTGTTCGAATTCCTTCTTGAAGGGCAAGTTCGATAGCATTATTCCAATCTTCTTGTTTTTCATAGAATGAGCGAGCAATTGCAGTAATATTAGGATAGTCAGGTTGAAATGCAACGGCCTCACTAATCGTCTTAAATGCTAGACCTAAACGATCTTGTTCGATGTACAGAGAAAGAAGTTGTAAGGAAACTTCCATTGTAAGAGTTGTATCTTCCGTTTGAATAGATTGATAAATCTCTTCTGCTTTTGGCAAGAATCCTAGTTCAAAATAAGAATCTGCAATATTTTTGGTTGCCCAAAGTGCAAGTTCGTTATTTACTTTCTCCCATTTAAATATCGCTGCTTCAAAGTCTTTATTTTGGTAATAAAATTCACCTTGAGCAAAGCGGATATTAGAAATGTTGGAGAATTCATTTGTAGATTCATTTATATATGCTTCACCGAGTACTTCTGATACTGGAGTAGAAGTTTCTTCTGTTAAAAATGTTTTATAGTAAACCTTTTGGATAAATTGATTTTCAATGGTCATGTTCGTTCCCCCTGTATAATTTAGAAAAATGATGTTGTATGTAAAGGGTGTATGTTCTTTTAATAGGTAGAAGTTGCATTATATCGACCAAACTATGTTTTTGCTAGATATATCATTTTTCCTGAGAGTTAAACCGTTGCGAAAAGTAACTTTCCTTTATTGTAACAAAAAAACAAGCATATGAATTTTTATTTTTTAATCCCACTATTTACAGATAATAAGACTAGCACTTTAAAAAGCGGTGAATACAAGGGAAGTAGGAGGGAGTCGGGCGCACAATTGGTGTGTGCTAAAAATTAGTGAGGATGAACAAATCACCACTGATTAATGGTTCACTTTCTTCCTGCTAAAGGAATGGATAGAAGTAGAGTTCATTATAAAAACAATGTATAGTGAATATGTATACCATGTTTGTCTGAAAGATAGAAAGGGCACAATGTGGAATAACGATCGTGCATAGGATGTGTTTTCCGAATGGAACAACATATTGGCGAGTTAATCGCGCATTATGGGTATTTTGGAATTATTATAGCGTTGGCCGGTGGAATTGTTGGATTACCGATACCAGACGAGTTTTTATTGACCTTCGTTGGTTATAATGTTTCTAAAGGAGTTATGTCAGGAACTGCTGCTTTTTTAAGCGGGATGGCTGGTGCGATGTTAGGTATTACATTAAGCTACATATTAGGTTTAAAACTTGGACTCCCTGTTTTAAAAAAATATGGACCGAAGATTAGAATTAAAGAACATCACATTGAAAAAACGCATATTTTATTTGAAAAATATGGACCATTTCTTTTAATGATTGGTTACTTTATCCCGGGAGTACGTCATTTAACAGCATATTTTGCTGGGATGTCGAATTTAACACTTTGGCGTTTTTGTTTGTACGCTTACGGTGGTGCGCTTATTTGGATAAGTGTTTTTATTGGACTTGGCTGGAAGTTAGGAGAGAAGTGGCGTTTCGTTGAGTATAGCCTACATCATTACGGAGTATGGATTTTATTCATTTCAGTAGTTGTTACATGTATTGTATGGTTTTATATAAAGAAAAAGAAAAACCGCTATTAGCGGTTTTTTTAGCTGAAAGCAATAAATAATACACCAGCTGTAATAAAGACTACACCAACGCCAGTCATAAAGTTTAACTTTTCACCGAGTATAATCATCGCGAGGATGATAGAAAATACGACGCTTAATTTATCGACAGGAGCCACTTGTGAAACTTTCCCTGTTTTGAGGGCAAGAAAATAAAATAGCCATGACGAAGCACCTGCAACCCCACTTAATGTGATAAAGAGCAGTGCTTTTTTATTTAGCAGTACGTCGCCGATATTTTGAAATTTACCTTGGATAATAATAACGCCCACCATAAATAATGCCATAATAATAGAACGAACCGTTGTTGCAACATTGGCATCGATTCCATCTAAACCAATCTTTCCGAAAATAGATACAAGGGCAGCAGCGATTGCTGATAATAGTGCGAATAAGAGCCATGAACTCATAGTAAAATTCCTCCAATCTTACATTATTATACATGAAAACCATTCTCATGTATAAAGCGAAACTTTAATCAGTGGGATTTTACCGCTCCGCAAATAACGAAATAATCCCCACCTTATATTTCTAATAAGGTGGGGATTATTATACTACTCTGCAATTTCTTCATACAAAAAGTACGTTACATTATAAATATGTTCTACTTCATCGTCTGTCATAAACAATAATTCATCACGCTCAATCCCTTTTTTCTTTTCAATAAACTCAATCATGTTTTTGCGTTCTTCTCTTTTCATCAATTTGATTTCTCCTCTCAATCTGTTTTAATACAGTTTATTTAAGTTACTGCTATTATATAACAGAATCTTTAGAAAGTTCCACCTATTTTATTGTTTTTTTCAGAAGAACTTTTCGACAAAACAAGCCCACCTAAAGGGGGCTTGTTTTATTTTATAGTCGTAAAAACTCGGGCTCCGTCGTACCAGCACCATCGATGTAATAAATTGTGTCGGGATTGATTTTTATTAATACGTAATTAGGGTCTTCAGGACCAAGTAACCAGCGTTTTAAGCTATTATTCCAAAACTTGTTTTTTAATGTGGAGTCTTCCTCGATGGAGGCTAAGCCTTCAACTTCAATATAATCTTCATCTAATTTTTTTCCTTCACGTCCAAGTAGTACATGTACATTTGGATTGTTTTCGATATCTGTTATCTTTTTTGATTTCCGATCTGTTGCAACATATAACACAAAATCTTCGTGGAAAAACATCATAAAGGTACTATGAGGTTTATTTTCACGTACAGTAGATAATACACCAGTTCGTTGACCGCAAATAATAGTTTCAATTTTTTCTTTTAAATGCATGTTTTTAACCCCTGTTCATAATTTATTGTTTTCTCCGTTTAAACAAGATAATTTAAATATCTTTTATACTGTTTTCTTCAATCCGATTTTTTAAACGTAATTGTGATGAAATCGGACAAGTTAGGAGAAGAATAATAATAATATCGAGGAGAAATACATACGATGGAAGGATGAAAAGCATGTTTAATAAAATATTTCTTATAGTAGCGCTGATCGGGGTACCACTTTCTGTACTTGGAAAAATGCTTCATTGGCCTCAAACAATTATGTTCGCTGTGTATTGCATTACTATTATCGCCTTAGCGGGTTTTATGGGGAGAGCGACAGAAAGTTTGGCAATTGTCTCTGGACCTAGAATAGGCGGATTATTAAATGCTACTTTTGGTAATGCTGTTGAACTAATTATTTCGATTTTTGCACTTCAGGCGGGATTAATTGAGGTTGTATTAGCCTCTTTAACGGGTTCTGTACTTGGGAATTTATTATTAGTAGGAGGGCTATCCTTCTTTATAGGAGGGCTTAAATACAAAAGACAAAGTTTTAATGTATATGATGCAAGGCATAATTCAGCTTTATTAATCTTTGCGGTAGTAGTAGCTTTTGTTATTCCAGAGATTTTTTCAATGAAGATGGATGCTGGAAAGACGTATCAATTAAGTATCGGTGTTTCTATCATTATGATTATTATGTACCTTGCTGCACTGCTATTTAAGCTCGTTACGCATCGTGGTGTATATCAGCATAAAACGGATGAAGTAGCTCATGAGGAAGAACCAGAGTGGTCGAAAGGTAAAGCGCTACTCATTTTAGCAATAGCGACCATTGCGGTAGCTTATGTGTCAGAGGCGCTTGTGCATACATTTGAGACCGTTGCAAAGTCATTTGGTTGGTCAGAGTTATTTATAGGGGTTATTATCGTTGCAATTGTTGGGAATGCAGCGGAACATGCATCTGCAATTATTATGGCGTATAAAAATAAAGTAAATATTGCAGTTGAAATTGCAGTCGGTTCTACGTTGCAAATTGCCATGTTTGTTGCTCCTGTATTAGTACTGCTTTCTATGTTCTTTGCACAAAGGATGCCTTTAGTATTTACAATACCAGAACTTGTTTCTATGATTACAGCTGTTTTCTTAACGATTGCGATTTCAAATGATGGAGATACAAATTGGTTTGAAGGCGGTACTTTATTAGCGGCGTATGTCATTATGGGAATTGGTTTTTATTTATTATGAAAAATAGGCATAACAATTGTATTGAGAGAAAACAATAAACAAAGTAGTATATATACCTTTACATAGGAAGGAGCCAGACAGGTGAAACGAGTATACAGCATATGTCTTTCAACTATGGTCTCGTTTATTCTATTATTTCCTAACATGAGTTTTGCAAAGACAACGGTAGAAACAAAAATGCCTTCATCTGTTTTAAATATTTCTAAAGACAATACGTTTCCAAATGATGCGCAAGATTTGCCGCGCTTACAACCGAGTAAGTTTGCTCAAGAACTATTGAAAACAGCAAATATTAAAATTGAAAATCCGGACTTAATTCGAATGTTTAATGAAACGACAATTTCGAATGCGCCGCTTGCGGTAGGGTACCGAGCGAAGATTTATCTAGGTCAATGGGCTTTAAATTATGAATCGGTTGATACGTCGATTAATTGGGAATATAAACAAGTAAATCGCAATGTGTACGATAATCGCGGAGGAGATCGCTTATATCCGCTACGCTATAAGCAAGAAACGCAAAAGACGGTTGAAGGTGATTTAACAGCAGATATGAAAAATACTGCGGATGTGAAAAAAATGATGCTTCTCAAAGCACTTGAAAAAGTACAATTGCCACTTTCATTTAAAACGACCATTGGTTATGGTACTGGACATGAGCGTGTGTATAATATTAGTCCGAGTCAACTTGGATATTTATACGCTTATACACCAGCAGTAAATGAAAAAGGAAAAGTAACATTTGGAGAAGTGTACCTTGTGTTAAAAGGAAATCAAAAGAGGCTTGTAGTAAAAAATATTACCTCACAAGGAATCGGAGCTGCTATTCCAATTCACGATCATTTGTATTTTAAATTCATTTCTTCTTCTCACTCGCAATAATATGAAAAAACGTCAGCTTATAAGCTGACGTTTTTATTTATCCCGCTATTTGTGGGCAATTGGTTCAACTAATAATCAGTGGGGAATGAACAAAACCCCCACTGATTAAAGTTGAACTTTAAAATGTTATGTTTGCTGTTTTTGATAAGAAGTCTTCTGTCGGATAGTAGCTATTTTTTACAAGAACATTTGGTCCAAGGCATTTTACTGCAGGACAGTGACAGCTTAATGATTGTGCTGTTTTTGAAGCACTCCATTTGTCATACGCTTCTTGTAGTGTGTTTGTTTGTACGTTACCTAGAAGAGGAACGTCACCGAAATCAGTTACAATAATATTTCCATCGAAAATGTTGACGTTTAAACGAGAACGACCATCTGGATCGTTACGAACTGTTACATTTTTGCTTTCTTGTAATTTCTTAAATGTGGCGATGTCTCGCTCGTCATCGCTACAAGCGTAGAAAGGTAAAGTTCCAAATAACATCCATACATTTTCATCGCGAATTTCTAGTAAATGCTCAATTGCATCTCGAATTTCAGCTTTTGTTAAGATCTCTAGATTACTCGCGAAGTCACTTGGATACATTGGATGAACTTCATGACGTTTACAGCCCATCTCTTCGACAATTTGACGATGAATATGTTCAATATGCGGTAGAGTCCTTTTGTTTAACATCGTTTCGGCTGATACGAGTACACCTGCATCTGATAGAGCTTTACTATTTGTAATCATTCGTTCAAATAATTTTGCACGTTGTTCATAAGTAGGTTTACGTTCCATCATTGCAAATCCACCTTCAACGAAGTCATCAATTGTTCCCCAGTTATGAGATATATGCAATACGTCTAAATAAGGAATAATTTGTTCGTAACGTGCTAAATCTATAGTTAAGTTTGAGTTGATTTGAGTGCGAACGCCTCGTTCATGAGCGTATTTTAAGAGTGGTGTTACATAGTTGTCGACGGATTTCTTTGAAAGCATTGGTTCTCCGCCAGTAATACTTAAAGAACGTAAATGAGGAATCTCATCTAATCGTTTTAATAAAAGTTCCATAGGAAGCGGATTTGGATCTTTCGGCTGTAATGTGTAACCAACAGCACAATGCTCGCAACGCATATTGCATAACGTTGTCGTTGTAAACTCAACGTTTGTTAATAGTAGTTTGCCGTACTCTTCAAGGTCCATATACGCTTCCCATGGATCGTAAGAAGGAGTAATCGGCTTCATTTTTTGTGATATCGTCATATGAAATACTCCTTTGACTATTGAAATAACAATTTGTCCATTCTCTATAATAGAAGAATATGTACTTTTTATAAAGTGAAACTTTTTTGTGAAAAAAGAGAGAGGGCTTACATTTGAATGAATGGCTGTGACAAAATTGATGAAATTTCATGCCCATAGCAATCATTTTTGCGGTATAATAAAAGCATCTCGAATTAAAAGGAGAGTGCCTTCATGGGAAAAGCAATTGAAGATAAAGATTCACAACTAGTATATTTAAAAGAACGTTTAAATATGTTCATTGAAGTAATTGATACAATTGAACCTGAAGAAGTAGAGTTAGAAGATGTAGATCGTCTTCTTGCGATGTTAGATGAATTAGAATTAAAATGTGAGCAATTTAAAAAAGACGAATAATATATTAAAAAGGCTGCCAATGCAAAATTGGCAGCCTTTTTCTGTATGGATAATAGAAGGACGGTAGAAAAAAAGGTATAATCAAGTTGTGAAAAATTTCATTTATGCTTTAATAGCGTGAAACAAATAAAAAGCTGAAGAGCATAACGATGGAATTTTCAGCTCATAACGTTTTGGTAGCGTTCACAATTGAGGGGGAAGTAACAATGGAAAAGCTTCAAGAAAGCATGTATCAACTAATTGTTGAAACGTCAACGAACTTACCGAAAGATGTTCGTCGTGCGATTCAACAAGCGAAAGAACGAGAAAATGCAGGGACTCGTTCTGCGATGGCACTTGGCACAATTACGAATAATATTAAAATGGCTGATGATAACATCTCGCCAATTTGCCAAGATACAGGGATGCCAACGTTTAAAATTTATACACCAGTTGGTGTGAATCAATTACATTTGAAGGAAGCGATCTATAATGCGCTTGAGCGGGCGACAAAAGATGGTAAACTTCGTCCCAATTCTGTTGATTCTCTTTTTGGAGACAATAGTGGAAATAATTTAGGACCAGGTACACCGGTTATTAAGTTTGAACAATGGGAAAAAGATTATATTGATGCACGCTTAATCCTAAAGGGTGGTGGCTGTGAGAATAAAAATATTCAGTATAGCTTACCGTGTGAATTAGAAGGACTTGGACGCGCTGGCCGTGATTTAGAAGGGATTCGTAAATGCCTTCTTCATGCTGTATATCAAGCGCAAGGTCAAGGCTGTAGTGCAGGTGTAATTGGTGTTGGTATCGGGGGAGACCGCACATCAGGTTACGAATTAGCAAAAAATCAATTATTCCGTACATTAGATGATGTCAATCCAGTACCAGAGTTACAAAAACTTGAAGAGTACGTATTAGAAAATGCGAATAAGCTTGGCATTGGTACGATGGGATTTGGCGGAGAAACAACTTTACTTGGTTGTAAAATTGGCGTGTATAATCGTCTGCCAGCTAGTTTCTACGTATCTGTTGCGTATAATTGCTGGGCATATCGCCGCCTTGGCGTAACAATCCATCCTGAAACAGGTGAAATTATGGATTGGCTATATCAAGAAGGTGAGGATACACTTCAGCAAGAAGCGCAAGAAAAAACAGAGCAACGTGAGATTGTATTACAAGCACCAATTACAGAAGAGCAAATTCGTGAACTTCGCGTTGGTGATGTTGTAACAATTAATGGCATGATGTATACAGGTCGTGATGCAATCCATAAGCATTTAATGGATAACGATTGTCCAGTAGATTTAAAAGGACAAGTTATTTATCACTGTGGTCCAGTTGTCGTGAAAGATGAAAATGAAAACTGGCAAATTAAAGCGGCAGGTCCAACGACAAGTATTCGTGAAGAACCGTACCAAGGCGATATTATGAAGAAATTCGGTATTCGCGCTGTCATTGGAAAAGGTGGTATGGGTGCAAAAACATTAGCGGCTTTAGAAGAGCACGGTGGTGTATATTTAAATGCAATTGGCGGTGCAGCGCAATATTATGCCGAATGTATTAAAGAAGTAAAAGATGTTGATTTCTTACAATTTGGTATTCCAGAGGCAATGTGGCATTTACGTATCGAAGGATTTAAAGCAGTTGTAACGATGGATTCTCATGGTAATAGCTTACATGCAGATGTTGATAAAACATCACTTGAAAAATTAGCTAGCTTTAAAGAGCCAGTATTTAAGTAAACAAAAATGCATCTCGAATGATTCGAGATGCATTTTTTTGGTATATATAGAAAAACATGTTCAGCATGAAAGAATGCACGGCAACAGAAACTACAAGTACGATTATATATGGAAAGGAGACTATTTATGAAATATAAATGGTTATATATCGGTCTCATTTTTTCAATTATGATGGCACTTGTTCCAGTTTCAGCATTAGCTTATACAAATACTCCACATAACTGGGGAATCCCGCGTCCTAAAAATGAAACAGTACCAGATGCAGGAAAGTTATACACAGATTTACTACAAAAAAATGGTGGGTTTTATTTAGGGGATACAAAGAAAAAAGATATTTATTTAACATTCGATAATGGGTACGAGAATGGATACACAGGGAAAATCTTAGATGTATTAAAAGAGAAAAAAGTACCGGCAACTTTCTTTGTAACGGGTCATTATATTAAAACACAAAAAGATTTGTTATTAAGAATGAAGAATGAAGGACATATTATTGGAAATCATTCGTGGAGTCATCCTGATTTTACAACGGTAAATGATGCGAAACTTCGTGAAGAATTAACGAGTGTAACGGAAGAGATTAAAAAAGTAACTGGGCAAAAAGAAGTAAAATATGTACGTCCGCCGCGCGGCGTATTTAGTGAAAGAACGTTGGCTCTTACGAAAGAAATGGGCTATTATAATGTATTTTGGTCACTTGCATTTTTGGATTGGAAAGTGGACGAGCAAAGAGGATGGCAATATGCACATAATAATGTAATGACGATGATTCATCCAGGATCTGTTTTATTACTTCATGCAATATCAAAAGATAATGCAGAAGCACTTGCGAAAATCATTGATGATTTGCGCGAGAAAGGGTATCATTTTAAAAGTCTAGATGACTTAGTAAAAAGCAATCAACCGTAAGCATGTATGCTTGCGGTTTTCTCATGCTATAATGATGTGTAAAAAGGATGGGGAAACGTATGTGGAGCGAACATGTTACGTTAGAGTATCCGTATCATTTTGAAGAGGTATTAAAACGTTTATCTTTTGATCCTCTTAACGTCATTCAATTAGATGAGAAAGTCATTTATGTTCCGCTTTGTATAGACGAGGAACAGATTGTTGTTCGCTTGCAAGGGATTGGTACTGTTCAAAATCCACAGTTTTGGATCTCTAGTCAGGCAGGAGATCAAGAGAAAGTCATGAAACGAATGAGGGCCATTTTTCATTGGAATGAACCGTTTCAAGATATACAAAATCATTTTTTAAACACATCATTACGTCCACTATTTGAAACATATGCTTATACTCCAATTATTTTAGAGTTTGATTATTTTGCTTGTCTTCTTCGCTGTATCATTCATCAACAAATAAATTTGAAATTTGCTACTGTGTTAACAGAACAGTTTGTGAAACGATATGGAACAGAGAAGAACGGTGTATTCTTTTTCCCCACTCCAGAAATAGTAGCAAATATTTCAATAGAAGAATTGAGGGAGCAGAAGTTTAGTCAGCGAAAGGCTGAATATATAGTAGGGTTAGGTCGAAGTATTGTCAGCGGTACATTAAATTTAGCGAGTATAGAAACCAGGGCGGATGAAGAGGTTTCCGCACAATTGTTACCAATTAGGGGGATTGGTACATGGACAGTGCAAAATTTTTTAATGTTCGGGCTTGGACGGAAAAATATGTTTCCGAAAGCGGACATTGGGATTCAGCGTGCAGTGCAAGGTGTATTTCAATTAGATGATAAACCTGATGATGCATTTTTAGAAAAAGTGAAACAAGAGTGTGAACCATACTGCAGTTATGCAGCGTTATATTTATGGAAAAGTATAGAGTAGAGGTGTAATAATGATACAAAAGCAACATGAGAGTAAGTTGGAAGTTGGTCAAACGTTTCCTGTGACAATTAAACGTCTTGGGATTAACGGAGAAGGCGTTGGTTATTTTAAGAGACAAGTTGTTTTCATTCCAGGGGCATTACCAGGAGAAGAAGTTGTTGCTGAAACAACGAAAATTCAGCGTGGCTTTGCTGAAGCGAAAGTGAAAAAAGTTCGTAAAGCTTCACCACATCGTGTGAAAGCACCATGTCCGGTATATGAAGAGTGTGGCGGTTGTCAGCTGCAACATTTAGATTATAAAGAACAATTAAATCAAAAGCGTGATATCGTCGTACAAGCATTCGAGAAGTATATGAACAACAGTTTGGAAGAAAAAATTCGTCCAACGCTTGGTATGGAAAACCCATGGCATTATCGTAATAAGAGTCAATTACAAGTGGGACGTAAAGACGAAAAGGTTATTACAGGGCTGTATAAGCAAAATTCACATCAGTTAATTGATATTGCTCACTGTATGATTCAACATAAAGCAACGAATGAAGCGACAAAAGTTGTAAGACGTATATTAGAAAAATTAAATGTTTCTATTTACAATGAGAAAAAACAAAAAGGTTTAGTACGCACAATTGTGACACGTACTGCAGTTCAAACAGGGGAAGTACAAGTTACACTTATTACAACAAAAGAAGAATTACCAAATAAAGATCAATTTATCGCAGAAGTACAAAAACAGATGCCAGCTGTTAAATCAATTATGCAAAACGTAAACTGGCGTAAAACATCTGTTATTTTCGGTGATAAAACATTTAAATTAGCTGGAAAAGAAGTAATTCAAGAAACACTAGTTGATTTATCATTTGAATTATCAGCACGTGCATTCTTCCAGTTAAATCCAGAACAAACAGTTGTTTTATACGATGAAGCGAAAAAAGCAGCTGCTTTAACAGGCGATGAGAAAATTGTAGATGCTTATTGTGGTGTTGGTACAATCGGTCTTTGGCTTGCAAATGATGCAGCGGAAGTACGTGGTATGGATGTAATTCCAGAAGCGATTGAAGATGCAAGAAAAAATGCGAAGCGTCACGGATTTACAAATACGAAATATGAAGCAGGTAAAGCTGAACAATGGTTACCGAAATGGGTAAAAGAAGGATGGCGTCCAGATGTAATTGTTGTCGATCCACCTCGTACAGGTTGCGATGATAAATTACTGGAAACAATTTTAAAAGTGAAACCAAAACAAGTTGTTTACGTATCTTGTAATCCTTCTTCATTAGCACGTGATGTACAAGCATTAATGAAGAGTTATGAAGTGGAATATGTACAACCAGTTGATATGTTCCCACATACAGCCCATGTAGAAAATGTAGTGAAGCTTGTTAGAAAGTAAAGTTTATTCATATTCCCTCACGATATGAGGGAATATTTTCTATGAAGGAGAGTAAAATGAATAATTATAAATTAACGATTCAGTACGATGGTGCACGTTTTAAAGGATGGCAACGTCTCGGTAATAACGATAATACAATTCAAGGAAAAATCGAGAGTGTCATATCTGAAATGATCGGAAAAGAAATTGAAATTATCGGTTGTAGTAGAACAGATGCGGGTGTACATGCTTTGAATCAAGTTGCTAACTTTCAAAGTGATGAGAAGTTAGTGGAACATAAAGTGAAAAAATATTTAAATCAATATTTACCCAACGATATTAGCATTACGAATGTAGAAGAAGTACAAGATCGCTTCCATGCTCGTTATAATTCTAAAGCAAAAACATATCTTTATAAAATTTGGAATGAAGAGCATACAAATCCATTTATGCGTAAATACAGCATGCATGTGAATAAAAAATTAAATGTGAAAAGCATGAAAGAAGCTGCGAAACATTTAGTTGGTTCACATGACTTTACTGCTTTTTCAAATGCGAAATCAAAGAAAAAGTCTATGGTTCGAGAAGTATATACACTTGAAGTGATGGAAGAAGCAGGATTTGTACAAATTAGAGTAAGTGGTAACGGATTCCTTCATAACATGGTACGAAAAATTGTTGGAGCATTAATTGAAGTTGGATTAGGACAATTAGATGCGGACGTAATCCCAAATATTTTAGAGGAAAAACAACGTAATCAAATTAATTGTCTTGCTGAGGCGAGTGGTTTGTATTTGGAGAATGTTGAATTTTAATAAACAATAAAAAAATCGAGCTGTGTAAGCTCGATTTTTTTATTGTTTTGGCATTAAGAAGATTTTTCTTTCTTCATACGTATCTTTAAATTCCAAAAAGCAGCAAGCATAATAGCTGCAAAGGAGCCGCTAATTGTTGCTAATAGTTTTGCATAAGGATAAGCATTCATATCAACTAGTAACATCATACATACAAGGGTAGGGAAGAAGGCTAAGTATTGTAATAACTTTAATTTGTTATCATTACTCATATATATCGTTCCTTTCTAGTATGTTATATGTTTATTGTAGCATATTTCCCCAATTTTCATTTGCACTTGGAAGCGGATTCATCCTACATTTGATTAAAGTTTCATTTCATATGTGTAAATGCAATTTTTTAATTCGATATTGTAAGTTTTGCCTACTTAATCCTAAAAACTTTGCAGCCTGTGAGATATTACCGTGATACTCTGTCAGAATTTGATTGATGTAGTTCTTCTCCATTGTCTCTATTGTGTGCTTTAACGTTTTAGGTGCATCATCCTCGTTATTAGTTAGGGAAGGTTGCATATTGAATTCTTTTTTTATTTGTTCACGAAAGCGAGCGGGAAGATGAAACGCTGTAATGATATTTTCATCTTCAACTAAATTCATCGAACCTTCAATGATATGTTCCAATTCTCGTACGTTTCCAGGCCAATCATATGCATACAAGAATTCTCTTACATGTACATCTAGATCCGTTACGCCAAGTCCAAATTGAATGTTGTACTTTTCGATAAAGTGCTGCACAAGATCAGGAATATCTTCTTTTCGTTCACGTAAAGGCGGGAGACATAAAGTAACGACGCTTAATCGGTAATATAAGTCTTCCCGTAATCGATTATGTGTAATAGCTTCAAGAGGATCTTCATTAATAGTTGCTATAATACGAACATCAATTTCTTTTTCTTGTGTGCCTCCGATTCTTCGTATTGTTTTTTCTTGTATAGCTCGTAGTAACTTCGCTTGAAGTGCTGGACTTAATGAGTTGATCTCATCTAATAACAAAGTTCCTCCATTTGCTTCTTCAAATAAACCAGCTTTATCGATAGCTCCTGTAAATGCACCTCGGTTCGTACCAAATAATAAGCTTTCCATGAGTGTATCAGGTATAGCGGCACAGTTTTGTGAAATAAATGGTTTTGTTGAACGTTGACTTTCATTATGGATACTTTGTGCAAATAGTTCTTTACCGGTCCCTGTTTCTCCTACGAGAAGTATGGATGAGGATGTACGAATTACTCTCTTTGCTTCTGTAATGACAGATTGAATAGCATTAGAATCACCGATTATGTGATCAAAGGTAAACTTATTATTTTGTTTTCGAGAAAGGTTCGTTTTCATTGTTTGTTTGAAATGGCTAATCTCTGTTGAAATTTCAATAGCGCCTTTAATTTTTCCGTTTTCTATTATAGGGAAAGTATTGTTAATTGTTGTAATTTCTTGCCCTTTATTGTTAAAATACGTTTGTTTTATATTTTTGTTTGTTTTTCCTAATTTTAATGCCTCTATTAGAGTACTATTTTTATTTTCTTCAAATGCGAATACTTCTAAAGGACTTTTATATAGCACATCTGAGCGTTCCATTGATTCAATTTCCATCATTTTACGGTTATAGATAATCGTTTTACTTTCCTCATTAATAATATGAATCCCGATATCGAGCTCATTGAGTAAAGTTTCATATAGCATATTCATTTCAATGATCTGTTTAAAATTAATTTCTTCTGTACGCATAGATTATCTTCTCCTCATTTCACCCTATGAAGACTGACTTTTTATAATTTTATTAAAATTCTTATAAAATCGCAAAATTTTTTTGCTATTTCCCCTTTAAAACTTCTCAAATGATAGAAAAATTTTGCGGTTATGAAGATTTTTTTTTGAGAAACCTTCATTTTAAATAGGAATTGGAGATTGGTACGCATTTTGCATAAATAATAGTTGAAATCTCTAAAGGAGGGATATGCAACGTTTCAGTACCGATTAATAAGAAGGAGGAGTTTATAAAGTGAAGATGGTTATAGAAGGCGTGTATAGTCCTTGTTACGGGAAAGTAGAGAAGTTATTTGTTACGGAAAGTTCTTACGTATACGAGTGGGAGAAATTAGCGTTAATTGAAACAATAGATAAACAGAAAGTAGAAATTAAAGTAGGAATCAGTGGATATATCGAATCATTAGAAGTAGTAGAAGGACAAGCTATCGCTGATAAAAAGTTATTAATAACAGTGAGGGATGATCTTTTAATAACAGGTAGTGATTGATACTATGTATTTTGCTCTTTTCAATAATTATTCTTATTATGAACATTTTTAAAAACGCTTACATGAAATGGGTTTCCAAAGTGAAAAGGGGGGATTTATATGATGGATCAAAACCAAGGGTTAAAAAGGGAATTGAAAAGCAGGCACATCTTTATGATTGCACTTGGAGGAGTTATTGGTACCGGTCTTTTTTTAGGATCTGGGTATACAATTCATGAAGCTGGGCCTGGAGGAGCGATTGTAGCGTATCTTGTTGGAGGATTTGTTATGTATTTAACGATGCTCTGTCTTGGAGAGTTAGCTGTTGCGATGCCTGACGCAGGATCTTATCAAACGTATGCTACAAAGCACATTTCCCCTGCAGCGGGTTATGTAGTAGGCTGGATGTCATGGCTAAACTGGTCTGCTACGATAGGTATTGAACTGATTGCAGTTAGTATTTTAATGAAACGATGGTTTCCTGATGTACCGTCATGGATTTGGTGTGTAGCGTTTGCGGTGCTTCTCTTTGCTATCAATGCGTTATCTTCAAGAAGTTTTGCAGAAGTTGAATTTTGGTTTGCAAGTATTAAAGTAATTACAATCATTGCATTTATTATTTTAGGCGGGGCAGCAATGTTTGGTTTTCTAGATATGAAAGGAAATGAACCAGCACCGATGTTCTCTAGCTTTACTGATTATGGTGGGTTGTTTCCAAATGGATTATCAGCCATTTTAATTACGATGATTGCAGTTAATTTTTCCTTCCAAGGAACGGAACTAGTTGGTATTGCAGCTGGAGAGAGTGAAAATCCAGAGAAAACGATTCCGAAGGCAATTAATAATACAGTTTGGCGTATACTTGTGTTCTTTGTATTATCTATTTTCATTCTTGCAGGCTTATTCCCTTGGCAGCAAGCGGGAGTGATAGAAAGTCCATTCGTAGTTGTATTTGATAAAATTGGTATTCCTTATGCAGCCGATATTATAAATTTCGTTATTATTACAGCGGTTCTATCCGTTGCGAATTCAGGATTATATGCAACTTCTCGTATGCTATGGTCTATGTCTAATCAAGGAATGATTAGTCCAATTTTCGGTAAGTTATCTAAAAATGGTGTTCCTATTTATGCATTGATTGTAAGTACAATTGTAGGTTGCCTTTCATTACTATCAGGTATTTATGCGGAAGATACAGTTTATTTATGGCTACTTTCTATTGCCGGGTTCGGGGCGATATTAGTTTGGGCATCTATTGCTCTATCTAACTTGTTGGCTAGAAGGTCATACATTAAGCAGGGCGGGGATGTGAAGGACTTGAAATTTAAAACACCGCTGTATCCATTCGTACCACTGCTTGCGTTAGTATTAAATGTAACAGTAATTGTTGGTATGGCTTTTATTCCAGAACAAAGAATGGCATTATATTGTGGTATTCCATTTATGATTGTTTGTTTACTGTTTTACCGTGCGACAAGAAATAAGGCACGTAAGGTAGAACATATTGAAAAAACGAATACAACAGAGGCAGAAAGTTTGTAAATATATTAGAAACTTATGCTAAAAAAAGAGACTGTAAAATTGTAAACAGTCTCTTTTTTTGTGACAATAAAGCTGGAAACATACTATGTATGCAAAGGGGAACTAGCGATGAATCAAGAAGTTTCACAGCTATTAGAACAGATTGATTTACGAAAAGATGAGTTACTAGAGCTTACAAAGACTTTAATTCGTTTTGAAACACCAGCACCGCCGGCGAGAAACACAAATGAGGCGCAAGAATTTGTTGCAGATTTTCTAAAAAAACGAAATTTTAGTGTTGATAAATGGGATGTATATCCGAATGACCCGAACGTTGTTGGGGTGAGAAAAGGGCTAGAAAGTGACACACATAAAAGTCTTATTATTAATGGACATGTGGATGTAGCAGAAGTATCGGTAGATGAAGCGTGGGAAACCAATCCGTTTGAGCCATTTATAAAAGATGGTTGGTTAGTTGGACGTGGTGCGGCGGATATGAAAGGAGGACTGGCTGGAGCACTATTTGCTATTCAACTGTTACAAGAAGCTGGCATTGAATTACCTGGAGATTTAATCTTTCAATCAGTAATTGGGGAAGAAGTTGGAGAAGCAGGTACACTTCAATGCTGCAAAAGAGGTTATGAAGCTGATTTTGCAGTCGTAGTGGATACAAGTGATTTACATATGCAAGGACAGGGCGGCGTAATTACTGGATGGATTACTGTGAAAAGCCCCCAGACGTTTCATGATGCAACACGCAGGCAAATGATTCATGCTGGAGGACGTTTATTCGGAGCGAGTGCGATTGAAAAAATGATGAAAATTGTGCAAAGTTTACAAGAATTAGAGCGTCATTGGGCAGTTATGAAAACATATGAAGGTTATCCATCTGGAACAACAACAATTAACCCAGCTGTTATTGAAGGCGGACGGCATGCAGCATTTATTGCGGATGAGTGCCGGTTATGGATAACGGTGCACTTCTATCCGAATGAAACACATGAACAAATAATAAAAGAAATTGAAGAGTATATTGAGAAAGTAGCGGCTGCCGATCCATGGTTAAGTGAAAATCCACCACAATTTAAGTGGGGCGGAGAATCAATGATTGTGGATCGTGGCGAAATTTTCCCTTCTTTAGAAGTAGATAGTGAACATGAAGCAGTAAAAACTCTTAGCTCAGTACACGAATCAATTCTATCTAAAAATGCAATTTTAGATATGTCTGCAACGGTAACGGATGGTGGTTGGTTTAGTGAATTTCATATTCCAGCTGTTATTTACGGACCAGGTACATTAGAAGAAGCTCATTCAATAAATGAGAAAGTTGAAGTAGAACAGTTAATTGAATTTACAAAAGTAATAACAGCATTTATATATGAATGGTGTCACACGAAAAAATAGATTAGTGTGTTGAAATCGTACAGGTATGTATACTTGTACGATTTTTTAGTGAACTATTTCAGAGTTGAACAGAAACAACTGAAATAGTTCTTTATTTTTCTATGTTTTTCGTTTTAGTTCGATTAATTTTTCTTTCGCTAATTCAACAGCAATTGCATCATCTAAATAGCCAATTGGAAAGAGATAGTCGGGAATAATATCTGTCGATAAAATGAAATACAGTAATGCGCCTCCAAGAATTGCACGCTCTTCTTTTGAGATAGTTTCATTGCAAAATTGTTGATACATATCGGTTAATTGTTCAATAAAAGGACCAGCGCTATCAATTTGTTCTAATTTACTCGCGAAACTTTCATGAATACGTTTTTCACCTTCTGTTGTCTGAGCATAGCGTTCATAGTTTTCAAGTTCTTGTTTTACGCGAGTTGTTGTATAGTCAAAATCGAATAAGTTAGAGGATTGCAGCGTTTGCTGAATTGTATCAAGAGATGTGTACATATCCGTCTTTTCTTTATTAATGTGAGGAGAATCAGGATACATTTCATCAAATAACAATTGGGGTGGAACTTGCAAACATTCTGCAAATTTTTGTAGATGTTTTTGTTTTGGCGGTTGTTTACCATTCATAATTCTTGAGATTGTTGCGGGATCAATATTTGTATGCATTCCTAATTGACGCATGGATAAGGCACGTTCTTTTAAAAGTTTTTTTATTAATGTACTAAGCCGCTCATTTGGGTTTTCTTTAGGCATAGTGAAGGCACTCCTTTTTTATTGTTGAAAAAATGTTGAGCATTTCTTACATGTATATGAAACAGACAGGCACAGTTGCTCAACATTTTCATAATATGCATTGAAAAGTGAGAAAAAGGGGTGGCTGTTTATGAGTACGGCAGGTCTATTTTCAATTTTTTTAATCGGTATTGCTTCTAATTTAGATAATGCAGGTGTTGGGATTGCATATGGCATTCGTAAGATTCGAATTTCGTGGCTTAACAATTTTATCATCGCATTTTTTGGTTTTTTATTTACTTTATTAGCTGGCTTTTTTGGGAACTGGATAGCGTTATTTATTTCAGAGTTTACTGCAAACCTAATTGGAGCAATCGTTTTAGGTATAATCGGTGTGTTTATTTTGTGCCAGCCTTTCTTGGGGCAAAGAAATACTGTAGGTTCTAAAGATGGTAATGTACTTATGGGCATTTTACGTAATCCAGAAAAAGCAGATTTTGATGGTTCTAAAACAATTAGTTTTTCAGAAGCAATTGTTTTAGGGGTTGCGTTGTCTATTAATAATATTGCAGGTGGATTTGACGCTGGGGTAACAAACTTGAATCTGTGGCTTACAGCAACTATTTCTGGGGTGTTTAGTTTTATTTGTATTAGTGGTTTTGCTTATGTAGGAAAACGATTTTTAGCAGAATACTTAGGGAAATGGGCTACTGTTATTGCGGGCGTGCTATTAATTCTTATTGGGATAGATCAGTTATTGTGAGGAGAATAGAAAACAATGTTCGAGTATTTCCTTGGAAATATGGCAAAGGATTGCATATATCGACGTACTTTTCTCCATACTAATACGGATTTCTTTTAAAGAAAGGGTGATCCGTATGGGACGCGGAAAAGCATTTGATCATAAGAAAAAAGGGCATGACCATCAACCGCCTAAAGGTGCGTTTATTCATAAAGATGTAAATGAACATACTTTAGAAGAGGAAGAGCTACCAGTAAATATTGAGGCGTATAAAAATAGTTTAAAAAAACATTAAAAGCACCTACATAGGTGCTTTTTCAACGTATATCTTCAATTAGTTGTTCTGATTCTTCATGCATACTGTACTCACTTAAAACTTGAATACAGAGCCACTTTAATTCTTCGATAGTATGTTCAAGTTCTTCAGGAAGCACATGATGAATGTCTTCAAGTCCCATTCCGAAATGAATAAGTTCAAGTACTTGATCATCGATGTTTCGATCCATTAGTAGTTCAAGTACTTCTAAATTGAATATGTATCGGTGAGCTTCATCGAGTGAAACCACTTTTAACTTCAAGCTTTCTACAATACTCAATATAAAAAGAAGAATCGTTTTTTCAAGAACAGGCTGTTTTTCCATTTGAAATATTAGTTTCATCTTTCACACCTCCACATATAGCGCTAGGTTGTACTATATTATTCAGGAGGGGGGAGCAAATATGCATGATATAGAGAAACTTTTAGTACTGTTTTGTAAGGGGATGGATTGCGGATAAAGTTGAGGTTTTTTATGAAATAAAAAAATCCTGCTAGTATAGCAGGATAACTCTGAATTAAAAAATGCTCCAACCTTCTTGGGCAGAAAGAAGTTCAAGAATTTTAAAACCAGCGATACTATTTCCGTTTGCATCTAAAGCCGGTCCGAAAATGCCAATTCCCATTTCTCCTTTTACGCAGCCGAAAATGCCACCAGCTACGCCGCTTTTTGCGGGGATACCAACGCGGATCGCAAATTCACCAGACTCGTTATACATACCACATGTAACCATAAATGTTTTACAGATTTTTGTAATATGTTTAGGGATAATTTGTTTTTTCTTATATGGATCATATCCATCCATCGCAAAAATTAAGCCGATACGTGCTAAATCGATACAGTTTACTTCAACTGCACATTGTCGAGTGTATAAATCCATAAGTTCTTCGATGTCACAATCGATAATTCCGTTTTGTTTCATGTAGTAACAAAGTGAACGGTTTAAGTAAGCTGTCTCTAATTCTGAATTGGCAACTTTAGAAGAATAATTAATGGTAGGATTATCTGTTATTTCACGTACAAAATGAAGGATGCGCTCCATTTTTTTTTCATTATCTTTTCCTGTTAACATGCTCGTAATAGCTAGTGCTCCCGCATTAATCATTGGATTAAGTGGTTTGGATGGACTTGTTGTTTCTAACTTAATAATAGAGTTGAATGGATCACCAGTTGGTTCCATTCCAACTTTAGAAAATACATATTCTTCACCACGATCTAAAAGGGCAAGTGCAAGTGTAATTACTTTTGAAATACTTTGAAGAGTAAATAGTGTTTGTGAGTTGCCAGCATGGATATATTCTGTTTCTTTATGGAAAATGGCAATCCCTAAATCGTCTGGATTTGCATTTCCTAGTTCGGGGATATAAGTAGCAAGCTTTCCTTTTTTCGTATATGGTTTTACTTGTTCTAACAACTGTTGTAAGTTGTTTGTTTCAATGCACTGCATAGTACCAACGCTCCTATTTCGAATTAACTACGTTTACTTTTCCCGATATGCTCGGAAATAAATAATAACATGAAAAGGTGGAATGATAAAACGAAAGTTACATGTTCTATAGTAGGTATTTCGTTTCGAGTATTCTATATTAAAAAAGGAGAATTTTCCTTTTATATAACAGTTTGGAAATAGGAGATTTATCCATAAAAAATTCAAAAATAAAAACTACACATCTATACAACTATATGTTATTATGGTTATGTAAATAGAAAGCGTTTTCTAAGGCGTACTTATAATGATAACGATTTCATAAATTGAATTAGGGGGAATTAAAATGTTGCAGTTTCTACAACGTATTGGTAAAGCGTTAATGCTTCCAATCGCAGTGCTACCAGCAGCAGGATTATTGCTTCGTCTAGGACAACCAGATGTATTTGATATTCCTGTTATGGCACAGGCCGGTGCAGCAGTTTTTGATAATTTAGCACTTATTTTTGCAATTGGTATTGCAATCGGTTTGTCTGTTGATGGTAGTGGTGCAGCAGGTCTTGCAGGTGCAATTGGTTATCTAGTTATGAAAAACAGTATTGATGCACTTAGTAAGGGATATTCTACTGTAGAATTACAAGATAAATTAGGCAAAGTTCAAGATTTAATAGGTAATAGCGCTAATGTAGATCCATCTAAGCTTGCAGATACAATGACACAGGTATCTAAGGCAGCCGAATTATCGACTAAAGTGGATATGAAAGTTTTAGGTGGTATTATTGTCGGTGTTATAGCAGGACTTCTTTATAATAAATTCCATAAGATTAAACTTCCAGAATGGTTAGGGTTCTTTGCTGGAAAACGTTTCGTTCCGATTGTTACATCGGTTGTGATGTTACTATTAGGAATTCTATTCGCACAAATTTGGCCAGCAATTCAAAATGCTATCGATGCATTAGCTCATGGAATTGTTAATTTAGGGGCAGTTGGTTCAGGTCTATTTGGTTTATTAAACCGTCTATTAATTCCAATCGGTTTACACCACGTAATGAACACATACTTCTGGTTCGTACTTGGTGACTTTACAAATGCAGCAGGTAATGTTGTAAATGGTGATATTGCTCGCTTCCTTGCAGGAGATAAAACAGCGGGTATGTTTATGACTGGTTTCTTCCCAGTTATGATGTTCGGTTTACCAGCAGCATGTTTCGCAATGATTGCGGCTGCTAAACCAGAAAAACGTAAAATGGTTACAGGTATGTTAGGTGGTCTAGCATTAACTTCATTCTTAACTGGTATTACAGAACCAATTGAATTCTCATTCATGTTCTTATCACCAGTATTATATGGTATTCATGCTGTATTAACAGGTCTGTCTCTATTTATTACAACAACTCTCGGCATTCACGATGGTTTCACATTTAGTGCCGGTGCAATCGATTACTTCTTAAACTTCGGTATTGCAACAAAACCAGTATTACTGGCGGGAGTCGGTTTAATTTACGCAGTAATTTATTTCGTTGTATTTTACTTCTTAATTAAGAAGTTCGATCTAAAAACTCCTGGTCGCGAAGATGACGACGAGCTAGCTGAAGAGGGTGACGCACCTGTTGCAGGTTCAATTGGTGAAACTTACGTAGCAGCTTTAGGTGGAAAAGAAAACTTAACAGTTATTGATAATTGTGCAACACGTCTACGCTTACAAGTGAAAGATGCTGGTCAAGTAAACGAAGCAGCATTAAAACGTGCTGGTGCAAAAGGTGTTATGAAATTAAGTAACACGAGTGTCCAAGTTATCGTAGGTACAAATGTTGAATCTGTTGCCGATGATATGAAAAAACACGTATAAATAATGAGATAAGAGGATATCCCAAAAGATTGATAAAATCAATTTTTTTAGAGGATATCCTCTTTTTTATGTTAACGATTTAACGGGAATCTTACTTTTGTAAATTTTCTTTTTCTTTTTTATACATATAGGTTGGTAATATGTGCAGTGCGTGATAAAGTAGGGATGATATAGAATAGATTATCCATAATCTGCTAAAATAAATCTTTAGTAGAGGAAGTAAATTATTGGTGAGTAAGGGGAAAAAAGCAATCATGGATCAGGAAAAAAATAATGCGAATGGGAAAGCACGTCGGCCGATTGTATACATAAAAAGAACAATCATTCTCGTCTTACTATTTTCACTTGTATATTTCATGTATACAAAAATTGTTGCGCATAATAAGAAAGAAGAAACTTTAAAAGCAGCGGCAGAAATGAAGAAACAAGAAGAGCTGAAAAAGAAAGAAGAAGAAAAAAAGAAACAAGAAGCACAAAAACAAAAAGAGCAGGAAGAACAAGAAGAACAAGTGAAGCAAGCACAAGCTGTGGAAAAGCCTGCTGAGGGACCACCTCAAGAAATTAATGAAAACGCTCAATTAGATCAATATTTACAAAACGCAGGATTTAGCGGGACAGCTGTTATTGTGAAGAACGGAAAAGTTCTTTTGAATAAAGGATACGGTATGGCGAACAAAGAGAAACAAGTACCGAATAATTCAGAGACAACTTTTTATATTGGTTCTATTTCAAAGGCATTTGTAGCGACTGCTATTATGCAATTAAAGGATCAAAATAAATTAAATGTAGAGGATACGGTTGCAAAGTATATTCCAGATTTCCCTCAAGGTAATGGGATTCAGTTAAAGCATTTACTAACACATACATCAGGAATTCCAGAGTATGAGCAAGGAACAGAGGATATTTCTCATGAAGAACTGATAAAACGAATAGGAAAGCAAAAGCGTGTTGGGAGCCCAGGAGAGAAATGGAAATATTCCGATTCGAACTATTCGATACTCGCCTATATCGCTGAGAAGGTAAGTGGACAACCGTTAGAAGACTATATTAAACAACATATTTTTGCTACTGCGGGTATGAAACATTCTGGTTTCGGTAAAGCGTTAGAGCAAACAAGGTTCCCATCAACAGGTTATAAAATAGTAAATAACAATATGACAACACCTAATATTCCAAGTATGTCACAACTATATGGTTGTGGTGATATATATACAAGTGCACATGATTTATATTTATTTAATGAAGCACTCTTCTCTGGAAAGCTGATTTCAAAAGAGAGTTATGATCAAATGTTTACGGCTGTGAAAAAGGATTACGGATTTGGTTGGTATGTAGACCCGGGAAGTTATTCGAATCACGGTGTAATGCCAGGATGGAATTGTTTAAATGGATTTAGCAAAAACGGAAGTGTGTATGTCGTTTTATTATCTAACATTCAAAATAATATTAAATCGTTTGGTAAAGTGAATAACGACATTTATACGATGTTGCGAAATATTGAAGTGTAAGAGGCTATCCTATTGGATAGTCTTTTTTTATTGAGGAAGTGTAGGGGCAATGGGATAATGAAATAAAGTAAAACTTTAATCAGTGGGGGATTCTTCATCCCCCACTGATTATTAGCCCTCACCAATCGGGCTTTTACGGGCAGTCGATCCCCCACCTAACTTCTTTGCTTTCGCTGAATTTTGAAGTGGGGGTCTTACTGCCCGGCGAATAGCGGGATAAATGGAAAAGGGGGAGGAGTATGAGTATAGATAGGCATCACGCACGTAATGCAAAACGCATTTTTTTTGTATCTATTATTGTATGGGTTATTGTCACAATTGTATTAGTGATGGAATATAAAAAAGGGACGCTATTCACTTCGGAGAAAGAAAATTTGAAATTAATAAGTGTTGTAATACCGGCATTTGGATTATTCATATATAGCTTTATGGAAAAACGAAGATCAAAAATACTTAAAAAGGAAATTTATAATATAGAGAATTCCGAATTATTCGAGCGACAAAAATTTGTTGTTCGTAAAGAGGTAGGGATATTTCAAGTAATAACGTACTTTGGATTAGATGGCAGTGCATTAGGTTTTTTAAAAGAAGAGTATGATTTTGTTATTCAACGTGTATGGCAAGTTGTACTTTCTTTTCTTTTAAAGGGACTACATAAGCAACAATTTTATTTATATAATCACTCGGGAGAAAGATTGTTGCGTGTTCAAAAGGAGATGGGAGTACGAAACTTCTATACTTTTTCTAATATAGATGGAAAGAAAATTGGAGAGTTGAAACAAGTACTAAGTTTAACAAAGTGGGAATGGACCTTTTTAGGGATGGATGGTGAAGAAATTGGTAAAGTGGCTGGCGATTTCTCAGCAACAATGCAGAAAATAGATTGGCGAGATGGAACGCATATTGATGTAAAAGAAGATGGTATTCCTTTAGAAGCTGTTAAGTATTTCTCGGCAAGTGGTGGTTCACTTGTTACAGCTTCTATAAGTGAACAGGCAGAATTACCACGAGCGGTTTATTATAGTACAGCTGCCATTGTTACAATTAAAAATTAAAATATACATAAAGATAGATGGGATACCATCTATCTTTTTTGTGTGACTAGAAAAGATGGTTTCTTTGAAAAATGTATGCCTTACCTATCACAAAAAAAGCCTGCTCTGTATACATTAAGATGTATGGATGTGTTTTTATACTTTAAAAATAATAGGAGGAGAAGTGTATGTGTTTGTTCGGTAAGTATTGGAAAAAGCTATCGAGATTGTTTAATAGACAATTAGATTATTTTTTAGATAATAAGTTATTGCCTGCTGTGGAGAGACTTTTATTTTCACAAAACTTCGCGAGATTTATTCAAAGAAACTCTAAGCAAGCTACGGAAGAAGTTATTGAATCAAGTAGATTTCAATCTATTATTTGTAACATTTTAAAAGAATGTAATACATCACCTTTTAAAGAAATTGCAGAGCAGTATTTGGGTAAAAACGTAGAGATTACTGTGACAGTTGGACAGTTAACGGGTGTGATTGTAGCAGTTGGTGATGATTTTTTAACACTGCAAGAAGGAATAGGAACAGAAGTTTTATTACCATTTACAAGTATTATATCAATTAAAGAAGCGTAAGAAAGGAGAGTTATATATGTTATTTACTGATGAATTACGTAACCATGTTGGTGAACTAGTGCAAGTTGTGACAGCTGTAGAAATCATTGCAGGCGTTCTTTTATCTGTGACGGATGGGGCAGTAATTGTTCGTACTTCTCCTTCTTATGGACCACCAGAAGATGTAGTTGTACGTATTCCGATTATTGCTTATGTTCGCTTGGAAAGGTAAGCGTGATACAAGTATGAGAGTGTCAGTTGTTATTCCAGTGCATAATGAAGCAAGTACTTTATCAAAAGTTTTAGTAGAAGTAAGGAAGTTGGAACCATATGAAATTATCATAGTAGATAATGGATCGACAGATGGTACGAAAGAAATAGCGTTACAGCATAATTGCCGTGTGATTTATTATAGATATTCTCTTGGTAATGATGTGGGACGGGCAATTGGTGCTAGAGAAGCAAAAGGTGAAATTGTTTTATTTTTAGATGGCGATATCGTCATGAAAAGTGAAGAATTATACAATTTTATTAAAGGAATACAGCAAGGACATGAGATTGTTTTAAATAATTTAACATGGTCCGTTTATTTGAAGATGAGACCGCATTATACGACGGTTGGAAAATATATGTTAAACCGTTATTTGAACAAAAAAGAATTTGTTGTAGGATCTTTAATTGCGATACCACATGCGATAAGTCGTGAAGTGATTAAAGAACTAGGGTGGTGGAATTTAGCGGATCCAGCACTATTTCAAGCGATGGCGATGTCTAGAGGAGTAGATATTTCTGATATGGCTTCAGTTGATGTCATTTACACAAATAAAGTTCGTCCTGTCCATACGGGCACGTCACCTGGCTCTCCTTATCCGAAAGCGACTAGTCGTATTATGGGTGATCATTTGCGAGCTTTACAATACGTAATCGAAACATACGGTAATCGCGGTGGTTTTTCAGAGGGCAATAAAGATAGGGAGTTTGTAGGAAAGTATAAACCAGTTTTATTACAAAAGAAAAAAGCGAAATATAGTGCCATTATCCCAGTATCAGAAGAGAAAACAACTATAAGGTCTGTTATACAAGAAGTGAAAAAAGCAGGTGTAGATGAAATTATAGTTGTTGTGAATGGAGCTGCCGTAAAGACCATTAAACAAGTAAAGCTAGAGAATGTTATTGTTGTTGAGTTGGATGAAGTGCTTGGGCATAATGTAGCACGGGCGATAGGGGCCATGTATGCTACGGCAGATATTTGTTTATTTGTTGATAGTGATTTTGTTATTCCAGCAACAAATTTAATTCTATTTTTGCGTGCTATTGAAGATGGAAGTGATGTGGCATTAAATGATTTACAGTGTTTATTAGATATGTTTCATCCAGCAGATCCAATTAGCATGGGAAAATATTTTGTGAATTTGATAGCGAAGCGACCAGATTTATGGAATAACTCATTAACAGCAGTACCACACGCTATGCATAAAAAAGTAATAGAGAAAATTGGTTATGATTCTCTTGTGATTCCTCCATTAGCTCAGGTGAAAGCTATTTTAGAAGGATTCTCTATTACAGCAGTAGAGTTAGTAGATGTTATAAAAACAAATCGAGTACGTCCAGAGCAACACGAATTTGTAAATGGGCGTATTTCAGCATTTGATCGTATTTTCGGTGATCAAATTGAGGCGATTGCGTATTTATTACAATGTACAGACGAACGCGGTGGCTTTACGGATGGAGATAGAGATAGAGATATCATTCAACAATTGAGAAGGGAAGAAGAGAATACAAATGAATAGTAGTAAAGTAGCTATTATTGGCTTAGGGTATGTTGGCCTTCCTTTAGCAGTCCATTTTGCAGAGAGAGGGCATACAGTACTTGGGTTAGATAAAGATATTAGAAAAATAGAATCAATTATAAAAGGAGAAAGCTATATTCCGGATGTTTCTTCTAAAGAGTTACAAAGTTTATTGGTGAAAAAAAAATTAATAGTGAACACACCGGATCAAGGCATTGCTGATTTTCAAAATAGTGATTATGTTATTGTTACTGTCCCGACTCCGATTAATGAACAAAGAGAACCAGACTTAAGTGCCCTCATTTCAGCCTCACATTATATACAACAAAACCTTCAAAAAGGACAAACCTTCATTTTTGAAAGCTCCACATATCCAGGTACACTCGAGGAAGTTATCATTCCTATTATTTCTCAAACAGGTAAAAAGGTAGGAGAAGATTTCTATATCGGATATTCCCCTGAGAGAATTGATCCGGCTAATAGTCACTATTCTGTTCAAACGATTCCAAAAGTTATTAGTGGACAAACAGAAAAGTGTAAACAAAAAGTTCAGGAGTTGTATAGCACTACATTTGATGTAGTTGTTCCGGTTAGTTCTCCGAAAGTAGCGGAAATGTGTAAGTTATTTGAAAATATTCAGCGCCTAGTCAATATTTCCTTAGTAAATGAGTTAAACACACTATGTGAAAGTTTAGGAATTGATTTTTATGAGGCGCTTGAAGCCGCATCTACAAAACCGTTTGGATTTACCCCATATTGGCCAGGACCAGGAATAGGAGGACATTGTATTCCAGTAGATCCTTTATATTTCCAATGGAGAATAAAAAGGAATGGGGAAATTAGTCAATTAATTGAGGCTGCACATGTGATTAATGAAGAAATGCCAGAGAAAATAGTCCGGAAAGTAAAAGGCATGGTGCAATCACCTGCATCAGTTTTAATTGTAGGAATTGCATATAAGAAAGATGTAAATGATTTGAGAGAATCACCGGCTTTACCAATTATTGAATTGTTACTAAAAGAAGGATATGAAATCGAATATCACGATCCATATATTTCTTCTGCAAAGTTTGAAGGCAAGGTGTACCAATCTGTTTCTTTGGATGAACATGTCGTTAAACAAGTGGGTTGTATATTAATTTTAACTGATCACTCTAATATCGATTGGAAGCTTTTTAAAGGTATGAAGCGAGTAATAGATACACGTGGAATTATAAAGAAGGTGAGTGTATGAGTAAGAAATGTTTAATTACAGGTGGAGCAGGATTTATTGGTTCACATTTAGCTGAAGAGCTGGTGAAAAGAGGGTATGGGGTTACGATCGTTGATAACTTCTATAAAGGGAAAAATAAATATCATGATGAGTTAATGAAAGAAATTCGAGTTATTCCAATAAGTGTTTTAGATAAAAATTCTATTTATGAATTAGTAAACCAACATGATGTAGTGTTTCATTTAGCAGCAATTTTAGGCGTGAAAACGACAATGGAAAAGAGTATAGAGCTTATTGAAACGAATTTTGATGGAACGAGAAACATTTTACAAGCAGCGCTAAAAGAAAAGAAGAAAGTGGTCTTTGCTTCTACTTCAGAAGTATATGGTAAGGCAAAGCCACCCTTCTCTGAAGAGGGAGATCGATTATACGGGGCAACTTCTAAAATACGCTGGAGTTATGCAGTGTGTAAAACATTAGAAGAAACATTATGTTTAGGATACGCATTAGAAGGTTTACCGGTAACGATTGTTCGTTATTTTAATATTTATGGTCCAAGAGCGAAAGATGGTCCGTATGCAGGGGTAATCCCACGATTTATTAGTGCGGCTTTGCAAGGAGAAGACATTCTCGTATATGGAGATGGAGAGCAGACACGTTGTTTTACGTATGTAAGTGATGCGGTAGAGGCAACGATTCGAGCGATGGATGAGAAGGTAAATGGTGAAATTATTAACATAGGTTCTGACAATGAAAAGAGTATAAAAGAAGTGGCAGAAGTAATTAAAAAGCTAACGAAATCCTCTTCAAAGATTGTTCAAGTTCCTTTTGAAGAGGTGTACCCACATGGCTTTGAAGAAATTCCAAATAGAAGACCAGATGTTGCGAAATTAAGAGAACTTGTTCAGTTTCAAGCAGAAGTAACATGGGAAGAAGGATTGAAAGAAACTATTAAGTGGTTCCGTGAAGAAAATAATGGCTAAGTCACTATCGGTCATTATACCTGTATGTAATGAAGCTGAAACGATTTCAGATGTTATCCAATCGGCAAAAGGATTAAATCCAATAGAGATTATTGTAGTAGCAAACGGTTGTAACGATGGTACAGAAGAGGTTGCTGATCGTTTAGGGTGTAAAGTAATCAAGTATATAGAGCTACTAGGGAACGATGTTGGCCGCGCGATTGGCGCAAAACACGCGATAGGTGATGTATTACTATTTATAGATGGAGATTTTGCTATTCAAACTTCAAAATTACAATTATTCCTTAATCCGATTTTACATGATCAGGCCGACATCGTTTTAAATAATTTGGACGCATTATTTTTAAAGAAACAAAAACCGCACGCCGTGACAGTATGGCGCCAAATATTAAATGCAATGTTAGAGCGTGAAGAATTAAAAATTGATTCCTTATTAGATGCACCTCATGCGCTGACGAAAGAGGTCGTTCAAAGCATCGGATATGAATGTTTTGTTAATCCTATTTTGGCTCATTTACGCCTCGTTCAAAGCGAATGGAGAATTAGTCGGCATTGTGCAATTGACGTTATTACGCCAAATAAATTTCGGCCGACCGAGCATGCTGCGTACGGCACGGGTCTTTCGCAATCTGAAAAACGGATGATAGGTGATCATATAGAAGCTGTAGCGGAGCGAATAGTAGGTAGCGATGAGCGCGGAGGGTATTGTGATGGAAATAGGAAAAGAGATAGTGTCTATCATACTTTAGATTTCGAAGATTTTTATCAAGGATGGGGCGTTACATCTAAATTGTATAAAGGAAAGCAATTATCGGTCGTCATTCCTGTACAAAATGAAGAGAAGACGATTGGAAACGTTATAGAAGAGCTCCGCAAAATTGAACCTTTTGAAATTATCGTTGTTGTAAATGGTTCGTCTGATAAAACAGCAACGATTGCAAAAGACAAGGGAGCAACAACAATTGTATATAAAGAAGCACTTGGCAACGATGTGGGACGTTCACTTGGGACTTATTTCGCCAAAGGAGAAATTGTATTATTTATAGACGGTGATTTTGTTATTCCAGCTAGTGAGCTATATCCATTTGCAAAAGCTATTGCAGATGGAATGGATGTCGCATTAAATGATCTAAATCATTATTTAGATTTAAGAGTACCGCTTCATCTTGTAACTGCATTTAAATATGCATTAAATTCAGCTTGTGATAGAAAAGATTTAGGAGTAGGATCTCTTATCGCTGTACCTAATGCGTTTAGCCAGAAGTGTTTGAAATCAATTGGGTATAGGTCTTTATTGTCACCTTGCGTAGCGCAAGTGAAAGCTATTCTTTCAGGATTCGAAATTGCGTGTGTAAGTCGTGTAGAGGTCGATAAGATGAACCGCATTCGTCCCAGTGAACATTTTGCAAAAATAGGTCATCCTCCAGCTGTCTTGCGAATTATAGGTGATCATATAGAAGGATTAGAGCAATTAATTGTATTAGAAGGTAGCCGTGGTGGATTCTATGATGGGAATAGAAAAAGAGATGTTTTAGAGTAGTAACAAAAAAAGTGTACAACATATGTACACTTTTTTGTTCTGTTATAAAAACTATAACAGATTAGGAGATAAGAGTATTACAGCTCTACAATGGGTATTGTTCTTATATTACAAAATAGGACTCGTATATAAGGATACCAAAAAAATACAATTAAGGAAAGGGTTAATTATAAAGACTTTTAAGTGAAGTTAACACTATGCATATAGTAGTTTGCTCAACATTTCACAAACATGTCACAACTATTTCGTTCACTTTAGCAAAAAAGTAGTATTCTAAGTGTGTAAGCTGTTATATAAAAAATCTTAGTCCTGTACTAATCAAAAATGGAGGAGATTAGGATGACTCAAGTATTAGAAAATGTTAAAAACGCATGGGAAAACTTTAAAGGTGAAAAATGGAAAGCAGAGATTGATGTTCGCGATTTCATTTTAAATAATGTAAACGTTTTCGAAGGAGACGAATCTTTCTTAGCGGGAGCAACTGAAGCAACGAAACAACTTTGGGATCAAGTAATGGATTTAACAACGAAAGAACGTGAAAACGGTGGCGTTCTTGATATGGATACAAAAATTGTTTCTTCTATTACATCACATGAACCAGGATATTTAAATAAAGATATTGAAAAAGTAGTCGGTTTCCAAACTGAAAAACCATTTAAACGTTCTTTACAACCATATGGTGGTATTCGTATGGCGGAACAAGCTTGTGAATCTTATGGATACGAAATGGATAAAGAGCTTAGTCGTATTTTTAGAGATTGGAGAAAAACTCATAACCAAGGTGTATTCGATGCTTATACACCAGAAATGAGAAATGCACGTAAATCAGGTGTAATTACTGGTCTTCCAGATGCATACGGACGTGGACGTATTATCGGTGACTACCGACGCGTAGCATTATATGGTATTGATCATTTAATTGAAGCGAAAAAAGTTGATTTGAATTTAACTGGCGGTGTAATGAGCGAAGATACAATGCGTTTACGTGAAGAGTTATCTGAGCAAATGCGTGCACTTCAAGAGTTAAAACAAATGGCTGCTTCTCATGGCTTTGATATTTCTAAGCCAGCAACAAACACACAAGAAGCATTCCAATGGTTATACTTCGCATATCTTGCAGCAATTAAAGAGCAAAACGGAGCTGCAATGAGTCTTGGACGGACTTCTACATTCTTAGATATTTATATTGAAAGAGATTTAGCAAATGGTACTTTGACAGAAGAAGAAGTACAAGAAATTGTGGATCACTTCATTATGAAATTACGTCTTGTGAAATTTGCAAGAACACCTGATTATAATGAATTATTCTCTGGTGACCCAACTTGGGTAACTGAGTCTATCGGTGGTGTAGCATTAGATGGTCGTCCATTAGTAACAAAGAACTCATTCCGTTTCTTGCATACATTAGATAATTTAGGACCAGCTCCAGAACCAAACTTAACAGTTCTTTGGTCTAAACAATTACCGCAGAACTTTAAAAACTACTGTGCGAAAATGTCTATTAAAACATCAGCAATTCAATATGAAAATGATGACATTATGCGTGCTGACTACGGCGATGACTACGGAATTGCTTGTTGTGTATCTGCAATGAGAATTGGTAAACAAATGCAGTTCTTCGGCGCACGTGCAAACTTAGCAAAAGCATTACTATATGCGATTAACGGTGGTAAAGATGAAAAATCTAAAGCACAAGTTGGTCCTGAGTACGCACCGATTACTTCTGAAGTATTAGATTATGAAGAAGTTATGCGTAAGTTTGATATGACAATGGAATGGTTAGCAGGTCTATATTTAAACACATTAAATGTTATTCATTACATGCATGATAAATATAGCTACGAACGTATTGAAATGGCACTTCATGATACAAATGTTCTTCGTACAATGGCAACAGGTATCGCGGGTCTATCAGTAGTAGCAGACTCTTTAAGTGCAATTAAACACGCAAAAGTAAAACCAATTCGTGATGAAAACGGTATTGCAGTTGACTTTGAAATCGAAGGAGATTTCCCTAAATACGGTAACAATGATGACCGTGTAGATGAAATCGCTGTAAATCTTGTAAAAACATTTATGAATAAACTTCGTAAACATAAAACATACAGAAATTCTGTTCATACAATGTCGATCTTAACAATCACATCTAACGTTGTATACGGTAAGAAAACTGGTAACACTCCAGATGGTCGCCGTACTGGAGAACCATTTGCACCAGGTGCGAACCCAATGCATGGTCGTGATACAAAAGGTGCATTAGCTTCATTATTATCTGTAGCTAAATTACCATATGAAGATGCACAAGATGGTATTTCTAATACATTCTCTATTATTCCAAAAGCACTTGGTAAAGAAGATGATGTACAAGTACGTAACTTAGTATCAATGCTTGATGGTTATGCAGTAAAAGAAGGCCATCACTTAAATATTAACGTATTTAATCGTGAAACATTAATGGATGCGATGGAACATCCTGAGAAATATCCACAATTAACAATTCGCGTATCTGGTTACGCTGTAAACTTTATTAAATTAACTCGTGAACAACAAATCGATGTAATTAATCGTACAATGCATGAAAGTATGTAAGTGAAAAAGTGTCCCTCTGCTTTTTATAAATAGCAGAGGGGGGCTGCTTCAATAAAGGAGGAAGTAACATGATAAAAGGAAGAATTCATTCTGTAGAGTCTTGTGGTACTGTTGATGGCCCAGGAATTCGTTATGTCATATTTACACAAGGGTGTTTATTACGTTGTCAATACTGTCATAATGCTGATACGTGGGAGATCGGTAAAGGAAAAGAAATAACAGTTGAAGAAGTAATGCAGGATGTGACATGTTACCTTCCTTTTATTGAAGCTTCTGGAGGCGGTATAACAGTTAGTGGTGGTGAACCATTATTACAGCTAGATTTCTTAATTGAATTATTTAAGAAATGTAAGGAAGTTGGAATTCATACAACAATTGATTCTTCGGGTGGTTGTTATTCTGAAGAACCAGAATTCCAAAATAAGCTAGATATTTTAATGGATTACACAGATTTAGTTTTATTGGATTTGAAACATATTGATTCAAAGAAACACCGTAAATTAACAGGGAAACCAAATGAACATATTTTACAATTTGCTCGTTATTTATCGGATAAAAATAAACCAATTTGGGTAAGACACGTATTAGTTCCTGGTGTTACGGATAATGAAGAGGATCTACAAAAATTATCTAGCTTTATTCAAAGCCTGTCTAATGTTCAGAAGGTTGAAGTGCTACCATATCATAAGCTTGGTGTATATAAATGGGAGGCACTTGGGCATAAGTATCCACTCGCGAATGTAGAACCACCTACTGAAAAAAATGTAGAGCAAGCAAGACATATTTTACAAGCAGTCTAATCCAAATGTTGGATTAGGCTTTTTGCTTTCTTTACAATAAAACCTAGAGTATGTATATAGAAAAGAGTATACTAAAAATAGAATATCCATATTTTTGTAAGGAATAAGTGGAGAAATTTACATAATTGTAAAGGGAAATCAAAATAGTAAAAAGAATTAAGAAGTAAAAGAGTGAGTATCATGGAATAGAGAACATTTGTAAGTTATTGCGAAAGCTCTTATAGGAAAGTATAATGTAAAGATATGAGCACAGATAGGATTAAGGGGTCAATCTTATATGCTTTGCATATCCACGACAGGTACATAGCTGAAAGAGAAGTATTAGAATCTGTTTATGTAATTTTTAAGGAAAATGTTTTTCCTATTGTCGTATATGCAATATGGAGAAACAATAAGCTAGGAGTGGATTTGTTTGATAAAAAACCCCAAGGTTTTAATATTAACTGCACATTATGGTAATGGTCATGTGCAAGTAGCGAAAACATTAGAACAAACATTTCGCCAAAAAGGAATTAAAGATGTAATTGTATGCGATTTGTTCGGAGAATCACATCCAGTTATAACCGATATTACAAAATATTTATATTTAAAAAGTTATACAATAGGAAAAGAATTATACCGCTTGTTTTATTATGGCGTAGAAAAAATTTATGATAAAAAAATAGCATCTTGGTATGCGAACTTTGGAAGAAAACGTTTGAAATTACTTTTACAAGCAGAGAAACCGGATATTGTTATTAATACTTTTCCGATCATAGCTGTACCAGAGTTAAAAAAGCAAACAGGTATTTCAATTCCTGTTTATAACGTATTAACGGATTTTTGTGTGCACAAAATATGGATTCATCGGGAAGTAGATCGTTATTTTGTAGCAACGGATCACGTGAAAAAAATTATGGTTGATATTGGTGTGCCCTCGGAGCAAATTGTTGAAACTGGAATTCCGATTCGTAGTAGTTTTGAGCTCAAGATCAATCCAGACATTATATATAATAAATATCAGTTATGTAAGAATAAAAAGATTTTACTAATTGTAGCAGGTGCTCATGGGGTATTAGGAAGTGTAAAAGAACTATGCCAATCATTTATGTCATTACCTGATTTACAAGTAGTTGTCGTTTGTGGAAAGAATGAAGCGTTAAAACAGGATTTATTAGGAGTACAGGAAAAAAATCCTGATGTATTAAAAGTATTTGGGTATGTTGAAAATATTGATGAATTATTCCGTGTTACTTCTTGTATGATTACGAAGCCAGGCGGTATTACGTTAAGTGAAGCGGCAGCATTGCAAGTACCTGTCATTTTATATAAGCCTGTTCCAGGGCAAGAAAATGAAAATGCGATGTACTTTGAAAGAAAAGGAGCTGCAGTTGTCATTCGTGATGATAGTGAGGTTTTTGCAAAGACAGAGGCGTTATTACAAGATGATATGAAGCTTCTTCAAATGAAAGAAGCGATGAAAAGCATTTATCGTCCGGAGCCAGCTGGTCATATTGTGGATACAATTTTGACAGAAAATCATGTAGAACCGAATCATATACCTATTAAATCACCTGCTCTTGCACAATTATTTACTTAATATGAAACCCTCTTTTATATGTTTAAAGAGGGTTCTTTATTGTGTTATAAGATAAAGTAGTAACTTATCCACATGAAGATTACGCTTTCATTAAACAGTAAAGTCGAAATATTAACAACTATATCCACATTGTCCACAATTTTTAGAAAACTATCCACAATTCTAACGTTTACTATGCGTTACAACATATAAACTTGTGAAGGATTTGTTGAATTTATTCACAATTCTATAAATTGTGTGGATAACGTTATCCACACAAAAAAGGTTCCTTATAAATAAGGAACCTTTTTGTCTATTCTATCACGTAGAAAAAATATGTAATGAGAATGAATAATTAGGGGGGAAAACTTCTAATTATTCATTCTCACTTTAAATACTTTTCGAGCGATAACCCGCTGCGCGATCTGCTTTGCGAAATTCTCGTTGGTAAAGAACTTCTTGTGTACTAGATAATGTGTTTTTTGTTTTGTCACGTTTCTTTTTATCCATTACAAATCACCTCGTGTCCTAAAGTCACTATCTATCGTTTCCAAAGACATAGGGTGATATACGTATATGGTAAAATGTTAATGATTAATTATTTTTTCTGGAAATTTAGATTATGCTTCTTTTAATTGGTGAGCATCTTGGAACGTTGTATCTCGCATTGTAGCAAGTGTATATTGATCTTTTGGGATTTCATATAAGTTATATACTTCTTCATTTGCGTTAATTTCATCATAAACGGCTTTTCTTGTTTCGTTTGCTAGATTTACATATTGTAGTTTTTCGGCAGCTTTAATAGAACGAATATTTATTTTACGAATACGCATAAAGATTGTTTCAATATCTAATTCATAGAAAAGTTCACTAAAAAATGAATCTTTCGCCAATTTATTATAGCCTTTTCCATGATAGGGTTTGCCAAGCCATGTTCCGAGAAATCCGGCTTTTTCTTGCACATCAAATAAAGTAATTGTTCCGATAGGGTTACCCCATTCATCTAAAATTGTGCGTGAAATTAATTCCCCACGCTCTTCAGCTTCAATCGTTTGTTTCGTTAAAAATAAATACTCTTCATAAGAATAAGCCTTTTGACGCACAAAAGGGAAGACAGCTGGGTCCACCATTAACTCGTATAGAACGTGGCTGTCGTGTAAGTCGCGTTTTTTCAACATACTAACTCCTCCTCACACGAGGGTAGCATGACGAAAAAACACCCCACCCTCGAAATTTTTATATCAATCTTTAAAAAATTTCGGGGTGGGAATCGAACCCACTAGAACCAGTTTCTAACGCTGGTGGCGCACCATTTGCCTTCCCCATTCATCAATTTGAAAATGATAATCACGACACAAATTGATTATGGTTTCATTCAGTTTATAATCGTATAATACTTTATCTAGTCAAAAAAATAAACTAGTTTTTTTTATTTTTTTTGTAAATTATTTTTCCATCAATCATGGTTAGTACAGGCTTGGCTAAATAATGGAAAGGATGATGAGTCCATAACACAAGATCAGCGTCTTTTCCAACCTCAATGCTTCCAATTCTATCCTCTAAACGTAAATTTCGTGCTGGAAATATGGTGATTCCTTCTAGTGCAGTTTTTTCGTCTAATCCTTCTCTTACTGCGACAGCAGCACAAATATTTAAATATTGAATTGGTGTATAAGGGTGATCTGTTGTTATAGAAACTTCCACACCATTTTTCGATAATATATGGTAAGTATCCCATGTTTTGTTTTTAAGTTCGATTTTAGAACGGCGTGTAAGAGTGGGGCCAACTGAAACCTTCAAATTGTGTTTCGAAAGTTCTTCAACAATAAAGTGTCCTTCTGTACAATGTTCAATACGTAAATCGAGATTGAACTCTGTTGCAAAGCGTAGAGCAGAACTAATATCATCTGCTCGGTGAGCGTGGATACGTACGGGTATTTCGCGGCGTAATGCTTTTAAGATAGGAAGCATTCGAAAATCAGCTTCATGCCCGTAGTGCTGTGCTTCATAGAATGATTCCCGAAGTAATCCCATAATTCCCATACGTGTTATGGATTCTTTTGTTCCATTACTATGGACCTTTTTAGGATTTTCTCCGAAGGCAATCTTTAAGCCGGCAGGTTCTTGAATAATCATATGATCAATACAAGTTCCAGCTGTTTTTATTACACAAGTCGTACCACCGATAATGTTTTGACTTCCTGGCATAACGTGAACAGTTGTGATTCCGTTTTGTACAGCATCTTGAAATGCAATATCAAAAGGGTGGATTCCGTCCAAAGAACGGATATGTGGTGTTGAAACTTCAGATGTTTCATTTGCATCATTGCCAGCCCAACCAGTACCTTCATCATAGAGACCAAGATGAGTATGGACATCAATAAATCCAGGTAAAAGATGAAGAGCACGAGCGTCTATAACTGTCATATCTTGAGTAGGTTGAATGGAAGGCTTGACCTCGGCAATTCTTTCTCCTATAACGAGTACATCCCCTTGAAATTTTTGGGATGTAATAGGATAGACAATGGCTTGTTTGAGCAATATTTTCATAGGTACCTCATTTCTGTTACTTTACAATGTTAATGGAATTTAAGGGAAAGTAACTGAAAGGTTATTTGTGTAATAATGCTCCGGATTCTAGAAAATGAAAGTTTTGAAAGGGGACCCTGTAAAACTGTGTTTTAGAAGTACTACATTGTATGCGAAAGTATATTTTGTAATGCATGGTCTATTGCCGGAAATGTGTATTGATACCCATGTTCAATTGCTTTACTAGGTAATACATGTTGTCCTTCGAGTACAAGTATACTCATCTCACCTAATAAAGTGTGAATCATAAATGAAGGGACAGGTAACCAATGAGGTTTTTTCATTATAGTTGCAATGGTTTCTCCAAATTCCTTCATTCTTATAGGTAGGGGAGCTGTGATGTTAAAAGGGCCATCAATTTCTTCTTTGTGTATGATGAAATCAATTAGGCGAACGACATCGTCTATATGAATCCATGATAACCATTGGTTTCCAGATCCAATTGTACCTCCAATATAGAATTGATAGGGGAGTAGCATTTTGGGAAGAGCTCCTCCGTCTGCGCCTAATACAACTCCAAGTCTTGCGTAGATTGTTCGCATTCCAAGAGAACGTGCTTTAGATGCTTCTTGTTCCCATGAATATACTGTATTTGCTAAAAAGTCATTTCCAGGAATCTCATGCTTTTCTGTAAAAGACTCAGTTTCAGACGTTCCATAGTATCCAATAGCACTTGCGTTAATAAATGTATTTGGCTTTGTACCAAGTGTTTGCAATTGTTTAATGAGTCCTTTTGTTGTTTGAATTCGACTGTTTAAAATGGATTCCTTTTGTTTCTTTGTCCATCTACTATTAATAGACTCTCCAGCTAGATTAATAACTACATCGATAGAAGAGAGGGGGAAGGTTTGTAAATCTGGTGTCCATTGTACATACTGAAGGTTAGGATGGGAAGTTTCAGTAGTTTTGTTTCGAGTAAGAATGTAAACATTATATCCTTTTTGAATAAAAAAAGTAGAAAGGTATTTACCGATAAAGCCGGTACCACCAGAAATTGCGATTCTCACAATTATTTCCTCCTCATTATATATATTCTTGAAAAGCAAAAACGTTCCTTGACTATGTTAAAATAATAGAGAGGTGAGAGTATGGCTGTCATTACAAAAATAGAAGTGCAAAAACGATCGAAAGAACGATTTAATATTTATATTGATAAAGGTCAAGGTGAAGAATACGGGTTTAGTGTGGATCAAGTAATCTTAATGAAACATGGATTACAAAAAGGATTAGAAATTGATGAAATAGCGTTAGGGAATATTTTATACAATGAAGAGGTACAAAAAGCATATTTACAAGCAATTTCCTATCTATCCTATCAAATGAGAACAAAAAAAGAAGTAGAAGACTATTTACGAAAAAAAGAAGTGGGACAGGCCGTCATCTCTGAAGTCGTTTCGAAATTATTACATGATCGATATATTAATGATAAAGAGTACGCTGTTTTATATACGCGAACGCAAAGTAATGTGAATCGAAAGGGTCCGACTGTTATTAAAAGAGAGTTATTAAATAAAGGTGTTCAGGATCTAATCATTACACATAGTTTACAAGAATATCCGAAGGAAAAGCAAATTGAGAATGCTTTACTTCTTATAGAAAAGAAGAAAAGGTCTTATCAAAAGCATTCCTTTTTACAAATGAAGCTAAAGTTAGACGAAATGCTTGTTCGTAAAGGATATTCTAGAGATGTGATTCAAATTTGTTTGGAAGAATTGAAAGACGAAAAAGATGACGAACAGCAACAAGAAGCGTTACACTATCATGGGAATAAATATTATGAGAAATATAAGAAGTATGATGGATGGACATTCGAAAATAAGATGAAACAAGCGTTATATCGCAAAGGGTTCTCTATTGATGAGATAGAGATATTTTTGCAGATGAAACGTGAAGAGGGATGAGGGGAATAAGATGAATATGCCAAAGCGCTACAGTGAAATGACACCACATGAGCTAAGGGAAGAAATTGGGGTTTTGAAAGAGCAAGCAATAAAGGCAGAGCAGCTTGGTATTGTAAATGAGTTCGATGTATTAATGCGCAAGATGGCAATGGCTCGTGCTTATATGACTGATATAAACAAATTCCATATTGGTGAGACATATGAATTAGTAGAAGAACCTGGTATATTATTTGAAATTACGTATTTCAACGGGGTATTTGCTTGGGGACATAAGCAAAATGATAATGAAGAGATTGGAATACCGATTTCTTTATTGCAAGAAAAATGAAAACCAGAGAGCGAATATCTCTCTGGTTTTCATCTTTGGTAGGCGTTACAGGAGATAGGAGATTCTAAAATTGGCGTTTTTTACATTCATTCGCCAGTATAATGAGAGACTGGGTTTGTTGCGTCTGTCCGTTAACTTGCGCTTTTGCATGTTTCGGACGAGTCCACGTATGGTTAAATAATTCAGAACGACTATCTAAGCGATCACGGTAGCTCATCTTTATCACCTCGTGTAGGAAGTTAATTTTTTAGGTTGTACCTGAACTATTCTTCCTGCTGATTTGCAGCACGCATACGTTCTTGTGGGTGCGTGTTAATTGTGCCGTTAGGTCGTTTCGAAGCGAAGCGTGATTTCGCTTTCGGCTGACCATCGATTTTGCTGTTGTTTTTTGACTCAGACCAAAATTCGGCTTGTTTACCCATTGCGAACGCCCTCCTCATCATCAGTTGATACCTCTTTAAGAAGTATCACTTATAGAATGTGCAAAATAGAGGAAACTATCCTTTAGAAATTAAGGGAATAAATAGGTAAAAGGAGAATAGAACATGAATGATATTCACGAAACATTAACAAAAGAATTGTTAGACAAAAATGACAAACTTTCTTACGCACAAGCTCGTGCGTGGGTTGAATTATTGTGGGAAGACTTTCAAACAACTTATGCTAAATCAGGTCGTTATCAAGGTGATGAAATGACTGAACAAGTGGTACGAACATGGATTAATAATCATGGAGGTCGCCTTCATGAAATGCGTACAAATAATCCGAAATATAGCCATTTAATCAATCAAGAAGATCATTTGAAACATTAAAAAAAGCGACTTAAGTCGCTTTTTTTAATGTGGAAGTAATTCCAGTTTTTTTCGAAGTTTTTCTTCACTAAAAATCCATCCTGTATAGGAACTAATAATATTTAAATTGTGGTCGAGTTGAACGATTGCAACGAATGGATAATAATCTTTACTGCGATAGCGCAAATCAATGAAGCGAACTTCGTAATAATGATCATAATCGAAAATGTCCCAGCGATACACAGGGGAGAAAGATAGAAATGCTGAGATGTTTTCATCTTGTTTAGCTGCGCGCATAATAGCATTATCTGGGAACGGTACCCGGTCGAACTTATCATATATCATGATGTTACCACGATGCCATCTAGCAACGTAGTAATAATCAGTTGTAACGATTGCTAAATGGTAATGATAAAATCTGTAAGAAGGGGAAATGATTATTTTCTCCACATGATTGAAACGTTTATATACGACGCTACGTATGTTTCTATGCATCATAATCCGTCCGATATAGTAAATAATCATCAATATATACGCTGCTAAGGCAGTATACCCTTTATGGGAACCTACAAGCATACAAGCAATCGCGAGTAGGTGGATAAAGAAAATGACGGTATCAAATGTATTAATGATGCCGAGCGCTACCCATTTTTTTGTGAAGGGCCGTAATGCCTGGGTACCGTAGGCGTTGAAAATATCTACAAAGACATGAAGAAAGACGGCAATAAATGACCAAAGTAGTAGATGCAAATATGGAGCGTCTGAAAAGAAGGCGAAAGAGATGCCACTTATAAGGAATGACCAAAGAATCACTGCAGGAATGGAATGAGTAATCCCGCGATGATTTCTTATATATTTAGCGTTATTACGCAATTTTAAAACTGTATCGATGTCAGGAATATTGGAACCGGCAATTGTAGCAAGCATAACTGCTTGTGGCCCAATATCACTTTGTGCTATGGCTGGATCTAACGTTGCCAAACTGCCTAGAGTAACGCCCATAACAAGGTGAGTGGCTGTGTCCATAGAAATCCACCTCCGTTTTTTATTAATGTAACTCTTTTTATTCGATACCTCAAGTCCTTTGCCTTCTATTTCCTATGTCATCTTACTTAAATTTTTTCCTAAAATCTTTATAATAGTACTTATATGCAAAAAAATGAGGGGGATCAAGTTTGACACTTGAAATATTAAATAATTTTAACATAGAGCAGTTTCAAAATGATTTAATTGGTTGGTTTGAAAAAGAGCAACGCGACTTACCGTGGCGTAAAAATAAAGATCCATACCGCGTCTGGGTTTCGGAAATTATGTTGCAGCAAACAAGGGTAGAAGCTGTAAAACCATATTACGCGAATTTTATGGGGAAGTTTCCTACTCTAGAAGCTTTGGCAAATGCTGGTGATGAAGAAGTGTTAAAAGCATGGGAAGGTTTAGGATATTATTCTAGAGCACGAAATTTACATGCGGCTGTAAAAGAAGTGAAAGAAGTATACGGCGGGATAGTACCAAGTGATGTAAAGAAAATTGAAAAATTAAAAGGAGTTGGCCCCTATACAAAAGGTGCTATTTTAAGTATCGCATATGGTATACCAGAGCCGGCAGTTGACGGAAATGTTATGCGTGTATTATCTCGCATTTTATCAGTATGGGATGACATTGCAAAACCGAAAACTAGAAAAGTGTTTGAAGAGATTGTACGTGAAATTATTTCGGCTGAAAATCCATCTTATTTTAATCAAGGTTTGATGGAATTAGGTGCACTAATTTGTATTCCAAAAAATCCATCTTGCTTACTTTGTCCTGTACGTGAACATTGCCGAGGATATGCTGAAGGTGTTCAAAAGGAGTTACCAGTAAAAAGTAAAGCGAAGGCTCCTACAATGGTACCGATTGTTGCAGGGGTACTTCAAACAGAAGATGGTCGTTACGTCATTAATAAACGTCCAAGTACCGGGTTATTAGCTAACATGTGGGAGTTTCCAAATGCTGAACTTGGAGAAGGGATTCGGAATCAGAAAGAGCAGCTTACAGATTATATGAAAGAAAAATTTGAGCTCTCGATTTCTATTGAAGAATACGCAATGAATGTACAACATACGTTTACACATCGTACTTGGGATATATTCGTATTTTACGGAAAAGTAACTGGTGATATTGTTGAAACAGATACATTGAAATTTGTATCGAAAGAAGCATTTGAGCAGTTACCATTCTCGAAATCGCATCGTACGATTTATGAGAATTGCGTTGAGAAAATTACAATGCAATAAATTAAAAAAGTGTTCCCTAGATTGGGAACACTTTTTTAATCGTAAGAAATTTTTGTCCCATGAGTCCAATTAGCTTCACCTTGTTGTAAGCCACCTCTTGATTCAATTTCTACTACAATTTCTTTATAGATACTTTGACCTTCTGCATTTAAATACGGCAAAATCTGTTGTAATGAGTGATGAAAATAAGCTAATTCATCTTCTTTCCACTCATTTTTTGAAACCATCGTTAGTTCAGTCATATCGCGTCCTATATACATATTTCCACCTCCATTTCCTATAGTTTGAATGAGTGATAAGAGATATATACGGAGATTAAAAAAAGAAAATCACGGATAACTTCTAAGTGAATTGGTTACATTATTGGTTGTGGAGGTGAGAAAGATGAGTAAAAAACAACAAGGTTATAACAAGGCAACTTCTGGTGCTAGCATTCAAAGTACAAATGCTAGTTATGGTACAGAGTTCGCGACTGAAACAAATGTACAAGCAGTAAAACAAGCAAATGCACAATCAGAAGCAAAGAAAGCACAAGCTTCTGGTGCACAAAGTGCAAACGCTAGTTATGGTACAGAATTCGCAACTGAAACAGATGTGCATGCTGTGAAAAAACAAAATGCACAATCAGCTGCAAAACAATCACAATCTTCTAGTTCAAATCAGTAATGAAAGAAAAACACTTCTCTAATTCGGGAGAAGTGTTTTCTTTGTGCCTGGGTCATAGTAATGAAAATAAAGTGAACGACATAACTTCTAATAAGTCAACAAATGTAGTCAAAGGAGAAGGAAGTTAAAGATGAGAAATATGTAATGAGGAAGAATAACTGATAAATAAGTTCAAAAGGGGGTAAGTAATGAACGACTTTGATAAGTTGGTAGGAGAGCAATTGGAAACGATGGACGAGTTGTTAAAGTTACAAGCTCATCTAGAGAAGTATCAGCAAATTGAAATGAGCGAAAAGGATACGTGCGATAAAAAGGAATTACATTTTATCCGCCAAGAAATATATAGAACAGAATTAGCGTTAAAACTGTTACATGAGAAATTTGAAGAGCAAACAAATAGTGTGATTGAATCTTTTGAGACTGAAAAAATGATTTCGAATTTAGGGTAAGGCATGTTGTTACCTTCCGGTGAAAGGTCCTTCTTTAGATAGAAATAAGGAAGGGCTTTTTCTATTTCTATTTCCTCGTTTGTAAATCATTCAGCGAAGGCCCCGTCTCCTAAGAAGATTAGGGATATAGTATTCAGTGTGAAAAATAGAGTCTTGTCGCTTTAGTTTTAAAATTTCGACAAAAAAGTTATAATAGAAAAAAAGTGAATGCAGCTCAAAGGGCATTTGCAGTTGAAAGAAGGGAGCATATATGGGATTTCCCAAAGAAGGAGAAAAAGTACAAATACATAGTTATAAACATAATGGCTCCATTCATAGAATGTGGGAAGAGACAACAATTTTAAAAGGGACACAGAGCCTTGTGATCGGAGCAAATGATCGTACAGTAGTGACAGAATCAGATGGCCGAACATGGATTACTCGTGAACCAGCAATTTGTTATTTTCATGCAAACTATTGGTTTAATGTGATTGGGATGCTAAGGGAAGAGGGAGTATATTATTATTGTAATTTAGGCTCACCTTTTGCATATGATTCTGAAGCATTAAAGTACATTGATTATGATTTAGATATTAAAGTATATCCAGATATGACATATACGCTTTTAGATGAAGATGAGTATGAAAAGCATAGTCAAATTATGCAGTATCCACCTGTTATTGATACTATTTTAAAACGAAATGTAGCACAATTAACACAATGGATTCATCAAAGAAAAGGGCCATTCGCGCCAGATTTCGTAGATATGTGGTATGAAAGATATTTAATGTACAGAAATTAAAACAAACCTGCAGGGGATTTCCCGGCAGGTTTGTCCTATTAGAGGGGGGATTATGTGCAAGGTATAAAAAGATATTTGCAATTTGTTAAACCGTATCGATGGCTTATTGCTATTACGATTATGATTGGTCTAGTTAAATTCGGCATCCCGCTTATTATGCCGTGGTTATTAAAATATATTATCGATGATGTAATTCAAGGGGGAGGGTCACTTCAAGATAAAACATCCCAATTAGTAACAGCCGTTGGGATTGCTTTTTTTATTTTTGCAGTAGTAAGACCGCCAATTGAATATTATCGTCAATATTTCGCGCAGCGTATCGCAAATACAATACTATATGATTTACGAAAACATATTTTTGGTCATTTACAAAAGTTGAGTTTACGCTATTATTCGAATACAAAAACAGGAGAGCTTATTTCACGTGTAATCCATGATGTAGAACAAACGAAGGATTTTGTAATTACTGGTTTGATGAATGTTTGGCTAGATACTGCAACAATTGCAATTGCTATTATTGTTATGTTTTCTATGAATATAAAATTAACATTTGTTGCGTTATTAATTTTACCTATTTATGTAGTGGCAGTGAAATATTTTTTCGGGCGTCTTCGAAAATTAACGAAAGAGCGTTCGCAAGCGTTAGCAACGATGCAAGGGTATTTACATGAACGTATTCAAGGGATGCAAGTGACACGTAGCTTTGCATTAGAAGAGTATGAGGGTAAGCAGTTTGAAAAAAGAAATAATGAATTTTTGACGAAAGCATTAACGCATACGAGTTGGACTGCAAGGACATTTTCAGCAGTGAATACGTTAACCGATTTAGGCCCGTTACTGGTGATCGGTTTTGCAGCATATGAAGTAATTCAGGGGCAGTTAACATTAGGGACTATGGTTGCCTTTGTTGGATATATGGATAGTTTGTATAGTCCGCTTCGCCGCCTTGTCAATTCCTCTACAACATTAACACAGTCTTTCGCATCGATGGATCGAGTGTTTGAATTGTTAGATGAAAAATACGATATTGTCAATGTGCCAAGTGCGGTACAAACGACAAAATTAAATGGTGAAGTGATATTTGATAATGTATCTTTTCGTTACAATTCGGATGAAAAAGAGATATTACATAACCTTTCGTTAACTATGTTGCCAGGAGAGAAGGTAGCACTTGTAGGAGCAAGTGGGGGAGGGAAGTCATCTCTTGCTAGCTTAATCCCACGTTTCTATGATGTTTCTTCAGGTGCAGTTTATGTAGATGGGATAGATGTTAGAAAGTATGATATGAGAAATTTACGTAGTCATATTGGAATTGTACTGCAAGATAATTTGTTATTTAGTGATACAATCGGGGCAAATATTTTATATGGAAACCCGAAAGCTACAGAGGAAGAAGTGATTGCAGCTGCTAAAGCTGCGCAAATCCATGATTTTATTATAGAGTTACCTGATGGCTATGATACTGTCGTTGGGGAACGCGGTGTGAAGTTATCTGGTGGGCAAAGGCAACGTGTAGCGATTGCAAGAGTGTTTCTAAAGAATCCATCGTTACTTATATTAGATGAGGCGACTTCCGCTTTAGATTTAGAAAATGAACGGTATATTCAGCAGGCGCTTCAGACGCTAGCTGCAGATCGGACGACGATCGTAATCGCACATCGATTGGCGACGATTACACATGTGGATACGATTATTTACATTGAAGATGGTGAAATTAAAGAAACAGGTTCTCATGAAGAGTTAATGAAAAAAAGAGGGTTTTATTACAATTTATATCAACTTCAACATATAACAGAAACAGCTCCTTTAGCGTAAAAGGAGCTGTTTTCTTTATTCGTCTTCTTTTTTATCTTCGATTTGAAGTTCTGCTTCTGGTTTATGGTATGTGTAGAAGCTATCCACAAGTAAATCTAAATGCTCTACTTCTTCACTATAGTTAATAATGGCAGAAATAAGAGGGAAGAGGTGTAGCCATGTTTTATACGCTTCCTCATCGTCTTTGTTTTGATAATCCATAAAGATATCAATTAATTCTTGTTTACCTGTTTCAACTTCATCAAGCATTTCAACAGATTGTTGTTTTTTTGCTTTACCAATAAATTTTAATAGAACTTGTTCATGATAATGCGTTAATGAATCAAGTTCGTTTTGAATAGATTCCTGAAATTCTTCTGGCATATAGCGCAGTTCATTTTCAGTACGATGTAACGATTTTAACGTACTTAAAGCACGGCTTGTCGTCGCTAACATTTGTCTGAATAAAACGAGCTTACGAATTTTTGCGAACTGTACTTTTTTCGTGTAGCTTCTTTCTTCTTTATACAGCAAATAGTAATGGTTTAGTTTGATCATTTTTTCTTTCATACGATCAATATCAGTTTTTAGCGTTGTAAAATCAGAAGCTTGCCTGCTATTCATTCGAATCCATTTTACAATTTCTTCTGTATTATCAACGATACGATGATATAGTTTTGTTTCGTATTTTGGCGGCATAAACACTAAATTTACAAGTGAAGCCGCAATAATTCCAATCATAATCGTCGCAAAGCGAAGTAAGGCAAAACTAAAGAAATCGTCGCCCTGATACTCCATAATGGCGATAACTGTTACTAAAGCAATTGATATTGTGTTTTCTAATCGTAATTGTAACGTAAGCGCAATTACTAATATACATGTTAATCCAATAATAAAAGGATTATGTCCAAAAGCAGTAGCAAATACGATAGCGAATACGGCACCAATGACGTTTGCTTGAATTTGCTCAAGAGCTGTTAAATACGAGCGGTATACAGACGGTTGAACAGCGAATATAGCTGAGATTCCCGCGAATACTGGACTCGGTAATTGAAGTAAAATACAAGCAAATAAAGCTAATGTGATGGCAATACCCGTTTTTAAAATGCGAGCACCAAGTTTCATACCCTTAATAAGATCCTTTCTCTTGTCATAATGAATGTACAACATGATACTATACATTCATTACAATATGTTAGCAAGTGATATTTTAGTGACATTAATAAGAAATTAAGATTCATTTATACTTTTTCCTAATTCTTTTTAAACATCAATTTTTAGTAAAAAAACCTGCTGAATTTCAGCAGGTTTCAAATTGTTACTATAGATTACTATGAGAAGTGTACTTCGTCAATTTATTCTTGAAAATGAAATTTAGGTATATCACTCTGTTGAGATAGATGGATCAGCCTGCTCTTTTTTCGGGATAATTTCAAAAAACTGTTGCTGCATATCATCGAGTAACGGGGTTAATAAAGCAACTTCCTCGTATTGTTCATGCTCATTTAAGACACGAATGTAATCTAACAATAACTCAGTCACATCTTGCACGCCGTTTTTACTAATTGGTTGTAATGTAACATTTGCCCCTTTTGCGATTCTTCTTTTTAAGGCGTGTTCTGTTAAACCCGAGCTTGAATCATGACGTAAATAAACAACACCACCAGTCATACCAGCACAAATCCATGGACCAGGATCCCCTAAAACAAGCGCTCGCCCATTTGTCATATATTCAAAAGCGAAACCTTTAATATTAGAGTATACACCTATATTCCCTTGCTCTTTTTCACGGAGTGGCTTTGTCATTCGCCCTCCAATTATCATGTCTGCTCCAGAGAGGCGAATGCCAGCGCGAGCATCAGCATTACCTTGAACGTATAGCGATCCTTTTTGTGCACCGTACCCAAAACCTTTTCCGACAGAACCGTTATAATATATGCCGTCTTTTCCTTTTGCTTTCGTTATATAAATACCACCACCAAAGGAGGTTTTACCAATACCATCTTGTGCACCGCCATTTACGTGTATAAATAAGTTCTCACTATTGTAAGCACCTAATCCATTTCCAGGAATAGAGCCATTCGTATACTTTAATGTAAGTGGTTCAAGCTTCGTGTCTTCATATAATTTACTACGAACGCGATAGCAAGATTCTAGACCACCCATAACGCGTTGCTCTACGCCAACGCCTACTAATTCTTTTGAATGAGGGGAATGAACTGTTTCAAATTGTTTTTCTGGTACGTATTCTGTTTTTGTAACAGATGGGTGTTCTATCGTTTGTAGTAAATTACATAAGTCTAATAAATTTTCGCCTCGAACTTGTTCTAATAAATCGGAATGTCCGACAATTTCTTGTAAATTTGTATAACCAAGATTTCCTGTTAATCGTTTTAGTTCTACGCCAAAAGTGGTGAATAAATGTAATAATCCAGCAACGGCGCTTTCTAATTCGCGCGGGACGAAGCGGCGTAATCCGTGTTCTTTCGCCTGAGCTTCAGACTCAATTTGTGTTGCAATTCCAACGTGACAAGTATCTAGATGACATCCGCGGCAAGTTGTACAGCCGATTGCAATCATGGATAATGTACCAAATCCAATACGGTTTGCCCCAAGGAGCATGATTTTCAAGGCATCATTAACACTTCGAATACCACCGTCAGCCCAAATTTCTACCTTTTGCCTCATATTTGCTTCTAATAAAGCATTGTGAGCGGCTTTCACACCAATTTCTACAGGAAGGCCTACATGTTGCAATGCGTGAATACGTGCGGCACCTGTACCACCATCAAATCCGCTAATGTTAATAAAGTCAGCACCAGCCTTTGCGATACCGACAGCAATTGTTCCAATGTTAGGGACAACAGGGATCTTTACAGCTACTTTCGCAAGTTGATTAGCCGTTTTAATTTCTGTAATTATTTGAGCTAAATCTTCAATGGAATAAATATCATGGTTGTTAGAAGGTGAAATTAAATCAGAGCCAATTGTAGCATTACGCGCTTCAGCGATTTTTGCTGTTACTTTTGAACCAGGCAAATGTCCGCCTTCACCAGGCTTTGCGCCTTGCCCAATTTTTATTTCAATTAAGTTTGATGAATTTAGTAGTTCGGCGTTTACACCAAATCGCCCAGATGCAACTTGTTGTCCACGTGTATGTGGATATTTTCCAATCATATCTTTAATTTCGCCGCCTTCACCGTTCAAGCTAATCATATTTAGCTGATCGGCCGCTTCTGCATATGCACGAAAGGCAATTTCATTTTGAGAACCGAATGACATGGAACTAATAATAAATGGTAAATCATGATTTTGAATGCTGATGGATACTTCTTCAGCCGGAACGACATGTTTTGTTTCTTTCGTTTGAACAAGATGTCTAATCGCGATTGGATTATTTTCTTCTAACTCACTTAATTTGTCACGGTAATCATCATAAGAATTTCCTTTTGCGACATCGCCGATTGCTTTCCAAATTCGCGGGAATATATGAAAAGATTTTCGCATTCTAACTTTAGGATTGTTATAATCATCCGCTCGCAATTGTGCATCTTCAGCAAGTGATTCAAGCGAAAAAGCTAAATCATTTGAACCGAAGAAATTCGTAATTTGTAATATATTTGCGATTTCTTCATGTAATCCGATAGAAGAATAGAGGCGGCCGTAACCACGTAATTCATGAATTCCAATTGTTGAAATGACTTTTTCTAGTCCTTTATTAAGAGCATTATACAAATTCGTAATTGGCGTTTTTGTTCCATCATTTACGGTTGCAAATAATAAATATGGATTCATACCATCTGCTCCTAATCCATACAGTGTGACGATATCATGTAAGGAGCGAAGGGCACCAGAACGTATAACGAGAGAGCAGTTTCGGCGTAATTTATTTTCGCTTAATACTTGATGTACTTTAGCGGTAACTAAATGTGGATCAATCCATAACTGTTCATTTAGATGAGCGTTGGCATCGTCTATTAATAGTAGGGAAGCTCCATCGTTCACGGCCTTTATCGCTTCAGAACTAATTCGATTTAAGGCGCATTGTAAAGTTTCTGTCGGACTGAATGTAGCAGAGATTGTAGCGATAGAGCTATGAGTATTGAATAGCTGTATAAGTTGTTCGTACGTAATTGTGTGTAATTCCTCTGTAATAGATTGTGCTACACTTCCTTCTAAAATAATGGGGGAAAGCATCTCAACTACAAATGTCCGTTTAGCTCCGCTTAATAAACTTGGGCGCTCTCCAAGTATTGTTCGTGTAGAGAAGTGCTCGACCTCTCGATCACGATCGATTGCTGGATTTGTAACAACGGCTACACTTTCCTTAATGAAATCAGCGATATTTCGTCTACCAGTATCGAGTGCTGCAAGTGGTGAGTCATGCCCAAGTGAGCGAATTGGCTCAACGCCTTTTGTTGCCATCTGTTCAAGAAGCTGAATATGTTCTCGGTCCCATCCGAAAGCAACGTATTGTTTCGTTTCAACTTGTATAGAATCACATAATCCTGGGATTTCTTTCGTTTCAGGGATAGATAAGTTTAAATGATAATCTTTAGTATCAAATCGCTTTTTAAAACGGTTATATACTTGAGTTTGGTAGTCATCGTATTCGTAGAGTACAAGTTCATCTTGTTCATTCCACTTTAGACCGACTTTTTCTCCAGGAGCGAGTGGTTTTGGTTCTGCTACATATTCAGTTGGTGATACAACTCCAGGTTCAGAAGAGAAAACATAAGAACTCGCTGTCTCTACTTTCCATACTGGTCGTAGTCCAAGGGAATCAACGCTGAAAACAGCCTCATCTTTATAACGTGAAATAATACCAGCTGGACCTTGCGCAAAATGGCCCCAAGCTTCACGTATATACGTATATAAATCTTGTAAATGCGGTTCATAAAGTTTCATTTCATTAATAATTGGTGGGAATAGTATATCCATTGCTTCAAATAAACTGTAGTCGTATTGAACAAGTAGAGTTTCTAAGGTGCGGTTTAAATCTTGGGAGTCACTGCCCCCAGCAGTAAGTGGAACATGAATCATGTCAGCTTGATCACGTAATTTTGCAATTGTGTTAATTTCACCATTATGTCCGAGAATGCTAAATGGTTGTACACGAAAAAAATTAGATAATGTATTAGTAGAATAGCGGTTATGTCCTAGTGTCATAGTTGAAGCGATAAGTGGATGTTGTAAATCATTGTAATAGGCAACAAGTGTATCCCCAGCGCCTAGAACTTTATATACAACATGGTCACGACTTAATGAAGCAACATGAATCGCTTCGTTTTCCTCTATTTTTATCGTTACTGAAAATAATGTTTGCTCAACATTTTCAACTTTATTTTCTGCGATAAGAGCAACTTGCCAAAATAAAGGTTCTTCCTGTTTACCAAGTGGACCGAGTGCATCGGAATTTATTACATCATCACTTTCGAAAATAATAGTAAAACTTTCGTTATTTAATTGCGTACGAATATGATTTTTTAAATTAACGATATTTGCGTTTTTGTTTAGAAAAAAATGTCCAACGATAAAGTGGGGATGATCCACAATCGTTGGATTGTATCCGTTATTTTTCAGCTTTTCATTCCAAAGTGCTTTTGGGACATCAATGTGAATTCCGATACCATCGCCTTCACCATTAATGAAACCAGCTCGATGATTCATTTTGACAAGTGATTGTATGCAAAGATCAATGTTTTCTTTCGTGGCAACTTTTCGTTTCTCCATAACGGAAACGATTCCACACGCATCATGTTCTGCATTTTTATAATCTCGAAATAAAGACGGTGTCCATGTATTTGTTTTATTGAGCATCCGTCAATCCCCCCTTTTGTTGAAGTTCGAATAATCTTACTATTCAAGGCGTGAGCAGCCTTATATACAAGGATAGTAAGGATATAAAAGAAAAATAAAACAGATAATTATGAATAATTATACTATTAATAAGGGATTTATGAAATAGAAAAAAGGAAAAAAGAAAGATGTGCTTTCTTTTTTCCTTTTTAATGAAGGGATTATTTATTATCCGCTAAAGCAGCGAATGCTCTGCCTACAGCTTCAATTGTATATTCAATATCTTCTTTTGTATGTTCTGTCGTTAAGAACCATGCCTCGTATTTAGAAGGTGCTAAGTTAACTCCTTCTTGAAGCATAAGCTTGAAGAATTTACCGAACATTTCACCGTCTGTATCTTGTGCTGCATCGTAATCTTCAATTGTATTTGTTGTGAAGTATACAGTTAAAGCACCTTTTAGTCGGTTTAATGTAATATCGATATTATGTTTTGCAGCTTGCTCTAAAATTCCCTTTTCAAGCATCGCACCAAGTTCATCTAATTTCTCATAAAGACCTTCTTGTTGAAGAACTTCTAGACAAGCGATACCGGATGCCATAGAAGCAGGATTTCCTGCCATTGTACCAGCTTGATATGCAGGTCCGAGCGGGGCAACTTGTTCCATAATTTCTTTCTTACCACCATAAGCACCGATCGGAAGTCCGCCGCCAATAACTTTACCAAGCGCTGTTAAGTCTGGTGTTACGCCAAGTAAGTCTTGAGCACCACCGTACATGAAGCGGAAAGCAGTAATAACTTCATCATAAATTACTAGTGCACCAGCTTCGTGAACAAGTTCATTCACTTTCTCAAGGAAGCCAGGTTTTGGCTCTACAATACCGAAGTTTCCAACAATCGGTTCTACAAGGATAGCTGCTACTTCATGTCCCCATTTATCTAATGCTTCTTTTAAAGTTTCTACATTATTAAATGGAACGGTAATAACTTCTTGAGCGATACTTTGTGGTACACCGGCTGAGTCAGGAGTTCCTAGCGTAGAAGGGCCAGAGCCAGCTGCTACAAGTACTAAATCAGAATGACCGTGGTAACAACCAGCAAATTTCATAATTTTTGTGCGGCCTGTGTAAGCACGAGCGACACGAATTGTTGTCATTACTGATTCAGTACCAGAGTTTACGAAGCGGACTTTATCTAATGCAGGCATTGCTTCTTTTAACATTTTTGCAAATTTTACTTCTAGTGCTGTTGGTGTTCCGTAAAGTACACCATTTTCAGCAGCTGTTGTAATTGCTTTTGTAATGTGCGGGTGAGCATGTCCAGTAATAATAGGACCGTATGCTGCTAAATAATCGATATATTTATTTCCGTCTACATCCCAGAAATAAGCACCTTTTCCACGTTCCATAGCAACAGGAGCGCCGCCGCCAACTGCTTTAAAAGAACGAGAAGGACTATTAACGCCGCCAACGATATGTTCTAAAGCTTCTTTATGTAATGCTTCTGATTTTGTGAATTTCACTACAATTCATCTCCTTACAAAAATCTATGTATTATTCTAACATGTTTTTCGAAAAGACGTATTGTTTGTGATAGAGAAGGCAGTTGGGTAAACTATTCGTTGTGACATTTAGGAAGGGGGTCCGATTATGAAATCGGTAATTGAGGTACAAGGGTTACGTAAAGAGTTTACAGCCTATTCAAGTCGTCCGGGATTAAAGGGTGCTTTTCGCGATTTATTAAATCGTAATTATAAAATAGTACCAGCAGTAAATGATGTATCTTTTAATGTGAAACAAGGTGAAATGGTTGGATATATCGGTGAGAACGGTGCTGGTAAATCAACAACTATTAAAATGCTTACGGGGATTTTGACTCCGACATCAGGAGAAATTTTAGTAAATGGGATGAACCCGCATAAGCAGAGAGAAGAATTCGTAAGAACAATTGGTGTTGTTTTCGGTCAACGCTCACAACTTTGGTGGGATATTGCTGTACAAGAATCTTTTCGTTTATTAAAAAAAGTGTACGGTGTATCAGACGCTCAGTATAAAGAGCATATGGAACACGTGATTGAAACGTTAGATATTGGTCCTTTATTAGATAAGCCAGTTCGAAAGTTATCTCTAGGTCAAAGAATGCGTTGTGAATTAGCGGCAGCATTAATTCATAATCCACCATTATTATTTTTAGATGAACCAACAATTGGGCTGGATGTTCTTGTGAAATTAAAAATACGTGAATTTTTAAAAGAAATGAATGAACGTTATAAAACAACAATCTTATTAACAACCCATGATATTACTGATATTGAAGCTTTATGTGAGCGCGTTATCATGCTGGATGAAGGAAATATTATGTATGACGGTTCTTTAAATAATCTTCGTACACAGTGGGGAGCAGAGAAGGAAATCCATTTTCAATTTATTGCACCAGTTTCCTATCAGGCTTTATCAATGGTTATGCCAGATAGTCATGTCGTTTGGTCGAAAGCGAAAGAGGAAAACGCGTGGGTTGCAAAAATACCGAATGAAGAAGTTATCATTTCAATGCTTATTTCTAAAGTAGTACAAGCCTTTCAAATTAAAGATTTAAAAATTAACGAAGTATCTACAGAGGAAATTATTCGTAACATTTATGAAGAAGGTATTAAACATGGGTAAGTACATTGAAATGATTCGGATTCGCTTTTTAATGATGCTTGCGTATCGTACAAACTATTATAGTGGGATATTAATTTATACAATTAATATCGGTGCGTATTATTTTTTATGGCAAGCAATTTATAGTGGAAAAGAGAATATTGAAAGTTTATCTATTTCGCAAATGACTACTTATATCGCAATTGCGTGGATGGCACGTGCCTTTTATTTTAATAATATAGACAGGGAAATTGCGATGGAGATTCAAGAAGGACGCGTAGCAGTAGAACTCATTCGTCCATATAACTATTTAGGCATGAAAGTGATGCAAGGTCTTGGTGAAGGAATATTTCGTTTTGCTTTCTTTTCAATTCCAGGTATGGTTATCGTTACCTTATTATTTTCATTGCAAATTACAACGAATTTTCAAACGTGGTTATATTTCTTCTTATCTTTAATATTTAGTTTTATTATTAATACACAAATTAATTTAATGACGGGAATGCTCACGTTCTTCCTATTTAATAATAGTGGAATTATGTATGCGAAACGTGTCGTTATTGATTTATTTTCAGGTCTATTATTACCAATTAGTTTTTATCCGTTATGGGCCCAAAAGGCAATGATGTTTTTACCGTTTCAGGCGATTAGTTATATTCCGAGTATGATTTTTTCAGAAGGTATACAAGGAAGTAAATTGTATGAGGCATTATTATTCCAAGTAATTTGGGCAATTGTACTTATTATTCCAATTGTACTCATGTGGAGAACGGCGAGAAAACGTCTAATTGTACAAGGGGGATGATGAGATGATATATATAAACCTATTTTTGCAATATGCAAGCCAATATATAAAAACAAAATTGGAGTATCGGGGCGATTTTATCGTTGGATTACTTTCTGATTTAGCACTACAGGCTGTTAATTTAATCTTTATTCTCGTTGTGTTTGGGCATACACAAGCATTAAAGGGCTGGAGTAGAGAAGAAGTAATCTTTATTTATGGTTTCTTTTTAGTGCCGTTTGCCATTTTCTCAGCTTTCTTTAACATATGGGACTTTAATGATCGTTACATTATTAAAGGAGAAATGGATCGTATATTAACGAGGCCGATTCATAGTTTATTTCAAATTATATTAGAAAGAATGGAACTAGAATCTTTAATTGGAGCGATTACAGGAATAATTGTAATGGGATATGCAGCAGTGGAGCTGCAATTATCTTTTTACTGGTACGATTTCTTCTTATTCTTACTGATGGTAGGAGGGGGCGCACTTGTATATGGAGGGATATTTGTTACGCTTGCGAGCCTTGGTTTTTGGTCGGATGCGAAAAGTTCAATTATGCCGCTAATGTATAACATAGGTAACTATGGTCGCTATCCTGTTAACATTTATAACCGTGTGATTCGCTTCATTTTAACGTTTGTTTTACCATTTGCGTTTGTCGGAGTGTATCCAGCAGCATACTTTTTAAGAAAAACAGAGTGGAATAGCTATGCATTTGCAACACCATTCGTTGGTGTTATCTGTTTTACGATTGCAATTACTCTTTGGAATCAAGGGGTAAAAAGGTACCGTGGTGCTGGGAATTAATTATAGAAGCTTGTTTGTTTCTAAGGGATAAATCCAATGGCCGTCTCATACATATAAAATGAGGTGGAGGACATGTTATGGGGATTTATTCTATTAATTGCAGCAATTGCTATTTTGAGAAGTGTCCAATTGTTATGGAGTTCATATTCAGATTCTAGGCGTTTCTTTTCGCTTTATAATTTAGCCTCCTTATTTTTAATTTATACAACGGTATTGATTGCGTTTGGGTTAAGTTATGTTGTATTAGAAGAAATGGGTTTTGCAGTTTTGAAAGAAGATGGAGAAAGCTTGCATGCCCAATCCTTTCAACTTGTAGAAATTTGCTTATATTTTAGCGCAGTTACTTTATTGTCCGTTGGGTACGGTGATATAGCTCCGATTGGAATAGGGAGATGGATTGCGATTGCAGAAGCGCTAATTGGATATACGTTACCGTTTGCTTTTGTAATGAGGTCTGTAATAGACAATGAAAAATAAGATAGCATTTGATATAGTAAAAGAAAAGAGTAGGAGTGATAACAATGATCACAGTAGGAGAAATGGCTCCAGAATTTACATTAGAGGGAAGTAACGGGGAACAAGTTCGCTTAGCTGATTTTCGTGGTAAAAACGTAGTGCTATATTTTTATCCGAAAGATATGACTCCAGGGTGTACAACTGAAGCATGTGATTTTCGCGATGCGTATGGATTATTTCAAGAGAAAGATACAGTTATTCTTGGTGTAAGTCCTGATTCAGCGAACAGACATCTGAAATTCATTGAGAAGCATGAGCTTCCATTTGTACTTTTAGTAGATGAAGATCATAAGGTAGCGGAATTATACGATGTTTGGAAATTGAAAAAGAACTTTGGAAAAGAGTATATGGGAATCGAGCGTTCTACATTCCTTATTAATAAAGACGGTGAGCTTGTAAAAGAGTGGCGTAAAGTGAAAGTGAAGGGACATACTGAAGAGGTTCTTTCTTATATAAAGTAAATTCATTGTGGAGATAAAATATATAGAAGTAAGGCGAGTGTCTATACATATTTTATCGTCTTACATAAAGTGAAGTGTAGGGCATACCTCCTCAGATGATAGTATTCCAAGTGCGATTATGTCGCACTTTTTTTCTATGTAAATGTATAGAAAATGGGGAAGGATATATAAGAATAAGGCTATATACAAAAATAAACCACATACTTATAGTAGAAATATTGACGATTTATAAGAAAAGGAGTACACTCTTTATAAGAATTATAAAATAATAATCCGTATAGAATCGGGGTGCATGACGGTGGTCAAAGAAGAATTAAAAGAAGCGCTAGAAATGCTGAAAAATACGGGTGTACGCATTACTCCACAGCGTCATGCTATTTTAGAGTACCTTGTGGAATCTATGACGCACCCAACAGCGGATGACATTTATAAAGCATTAGAAGGTAAGTTTCCAAATATGAGTGTTGCAACTGTCTATAATAACTTACGTGTATTTAAAGAGGTTGGACTTGTAAAGGAATTAACTTATGGAGACGCTTCAAGTAGATTTGATTATGTTACAAGTCAACATTATCATGTGATTTGCGAAAAATGTGGTAAGATTGTTGATTTTCCTTATGGAGGTTTGGAACAGCTTGAAGAGGAAGCTGCGAAAACGACAGGCTTCGTTATTAATAGTCATCGCTTAGAAATTTATGGCGTTTGTCCAGAGTGTCATAAGGCGTAATATATAATAAAGAAAGAGGGAGACGTTTACGTCTCCCTCTTTCTTTATTATATATGGGAATTACGTTAGGTTCAGGAGGATTTAAAACGTTCAGTGAAGAACCTAATTTAATTAAAGATAAATACAAAAGGTGATTTCTTTGTTAAGAAATCACCTTTTAACGTTTAGTTTTGTAAGGGCACATTGTACCTATATATGCCTATGATTTATAGCTCTTCTTATTATATTTCTCATCAAATTCTTTTCCTTCTAGATTTCGATCCATTGTTAAAGGTTGGTTGCAATGCATACATGCGTCGACACGACCGAGCATTTTGGTCGGCTTATCGCAGCTTGGACAAATAATTTGTACAGTTTTAGTAGATAACATGCCAATCCAAAAGTAAACGACAGTACTAGCGATAACAGCTAAAAAGCCAACCATCATAAATGTTGTCATAATAATAATGTTTTCACGGAAAAAGACACCTAAGTATGCAATGAAGAGGCCGATAAATACTAAACTTAATGCAAAGGTCCGGATTTTATTGATTTTGTTCGAATACTTAATGCTCATTTGCATCACACTCCTATAATAATAATATAACATAAAATTTAGAATTTTCACTCGTTCGTAAACGTGATAAACCGATAAGATATGAGATATGGAGTATGATGCAGAATAAAGGGAGACTATAATGGTTTTTGGAACATGGTTTTAAGATTTTAACGGGATGTGAAATTTTTTTATGAAAAGTATTGACCCCTTATATACTACATGATATATTAATAACCGTCGCTGATGCGGAAATGCAGAAAACGACAAAAAAGAAATTGAAAAACTTAGTTGACATCGAAAAACGAAGATGTTAACATAAGGAAGTCGCAAATGAGCGACCGAGTAGTTCTTTGAAAACTGAACGAAACAAACAACGTGAAACGTCAATTTTTATTTTTAGATGCTAGACAAACTAACTTTATTGGAGAGTTTGATCCTGGCTCAGGATGAACGCTGGCGGCGTGCCTA
>NZ_JBPPHF010000075.1:0-328 GCF_051294775.1 Bacillus pretiosus | reverse complement strand
GCTTTTAACACCAGTTGGGATGGCGATGTTATTCCGAACATTTTCACCAGAGGAAAGGCCGAAAATTTCACGGTTTATTGTGTTGCCAATTGCTGTAGCACCGGCAGTAGGACCAATAATTGGCGGTTTTTTTGTAGATCAAATGTCTTGGCGCTGGGCATTTTATATTAATTTACCGTTCGGAATCGTAGCATTACTATTCGGTCTACTATTTTTAAAAGAGCATATTGAAAAATCAGCTGGTCGCTTTGATTCACTCGGTTTTGTTCTTTCAGCACCAGGATTCGCGATGCTTATCTATGCACTTAGTCAAGGACCCTCAACAGCC
>NZ_JBPPHF010000074.1:0-329 GCF_051294775.1 Bacillus pretiosus | reverse complement strand
CATCAAATAATACGCGGGCGTTATAAGTAACTGTGCAATCGTTAAACGAAAGAAGAGCAATTATCTTATCGTTTTTTATAATAACTGTTACTTTTCCTTTTACATGAATACCACTTGCAACAGTAAACTCAGCAATATTTCCAATTGTAATTCCTAATGATTGTAGTTGTTCATCTGTACAATTTTCTAATGCAATTTTTTCAGTGAGTAATCCAATTGGTGTTCCAAAGCCGTCACTGTGTATAGATGTAGAATGATTCGCTAGTTGTTTATTATGAATTGCTAATGTAGTTGGTGAATTTGTTCGCATGTAAATCACTTTACCTGCA
>NZ_JBPPHF010000073.1:0-329 GCF_051294775.1 Bacillus pretiosus | reverse complement strand
ATGTACCATAATCGGCAATGATGTTTCACGAGATAACGAGCGCGCTACATGAAGCGGTTCAATTCCGCTATCACAACCGACACTTTTACTCATTCTCGCCTTTAACCCAACGATTAGATCTTTATACTTTTCTACTGCTTCTATTACTTTCTCTTTATCGATCCATTCCATATTGGATAATTCATCAATTCGTTTCAAACCGATGCGAGAAATATTTAAAACGGCAAATAAATTCGTTTTCGCCTGCTCTCTACTTTTTACTAAATCTGCAATACGATCAGCTCCGCAGCTACCCGCATCAACAATTGTCGTTACCCCTTGCTTAACGC
>NZ_JBPPHF010000072.1:0-329 GCF_051294775.1 Bacillus pretiosus | reverse complement strand
GAGGTTACTGAGTGGTTTTGTATGTGGGACATTATTTACCTTAATAGGATTTATTGCTCATACAAGCAAAAATAAAATGGCAGCAGCATTTCAAGAGTTAATGCCATATGGAGCGTCTGTTTATTACGGTATTTCAGCCATGATAAAAGGACTTTTAGTAACAGCAGTAGTAGTTTGTATTATGGCGTTAGTAAATAAGGTAGACAGTATTGAACCATTAAAATTAATAACAACTTTAAAATCTGAAAGTACATTATTAGCATTAGAGTTAACACCTCAATTATGGAGTATGGGTCATTTTGCTCCGTTAGAAGTATCAAGTCCAGCAC
>NZ_JBPPHF010000071.1:0-329 GCF_051294775.1 Bacillus pretiosus | reverse complement strand
GTAAAAGATAGTAAACTCATTCTTTTCCACGGGACCTGTTTATGTACAACTGATCTTTTTAATTGTTTAAATGAGAATAGTAAACAGATTCCACCAGCTAAGAAAAGGCGAATAAATAACAACGTAAATGGCTGAATAGATTCTAATGCCCACTTTGTTGGCGCAATGGCTGTCCCCCATAATATAACAGCCACTAATAACATGCATATTTCTTTCATAATCCCCCACACCCATCAAAAAATTTATGTTAACTATCTTAATTATAGATTTTTTCTTATGTAAAATCCTTTAAAAATGAAAAACCGTTATGTGAAAAACAACTAAATAGC
>NZ_JBPPHF010000070.1:0-330 GCF_051294775.1 Bacillus pretiosus | reverse complement strand
TATTGAGTACTCTAAACAATACTTACCATCAATTGCAGGCGCACTAGATAATGAGCGTGTAGTAGTAAAAGTAGGAGACGGTTTCCTACACATTGCAGAAAGCGAAAATGAATATGACGTAATTATGGTAGATTCTACTGAGCCAGTAGGACCAGCAGTAACTCTATTTACAAAAGGCTTCTACGCTGGAATCTCTAAAGCGTTAAAAGAAGAAGGTATTTTCGTTGCACAAACGGACAACCCTTGGTTCACACCAGAACTACTTACAACTGTGTTTAAAGACGTAAAGGAGATTTTCCCAATTACTCGTTTATACACAGCGAACATACC
>NZ_JBPPHF010000069.1:0-330 GCF_051294775.1 Bacillus pretiosus | reverse complement strand
CTGTCATATCATCGTCGGCTTCATGAAACAGGGTAGCAATCTTACCAATTTGTGAGTTCATTCCCGTTTCAACAGCGACACCGACTCCGCGCCCATATGTTACTAGTGTCGACATAAAGGCCATATTTTTTTGATCGCCCAGTGGTACTTGCTCATCGCTTTGCATAGAAGGGTGGTAAATTGCATCTTTATCAACAGGGACGGATTCACCAGTCAGAGCAGATTCTTCAACTTTCAAAGTTGCAGTTTCGATAAGCCGTAAATCACATGGGATATAACGTCCTGCATCCAGCATGACAATATCACCTGGAACGACTTGTTCAGATGGAA
>NZ_JBPPHF010000068.1:0-331 GCF_051294775.1 Bacillus pretiosus | reverse complement strand
GATGTACAGTATGGACGTAATGACATTGATTTCAAGCGTGGTACATTCCGTGTGCGCGGAGTTGTAGTTGAAATCTTCCCAGCATCACTTGATGAGCATTGTATTCGAATTGAATTTTTCGGCGATGAAATCGATCGTATTCGCGAAGTAAATGCGTTAACAGGTGAAGTATTAGCAGAACGTGATCATGTAGCAATCTTCCCAGCATCTCACTTCGTTACACGTGAGGAAAAAATGAAGGTCGCAATTGAAAATATCGAAAAAGAATTAGAAGAGCGTTTAAAGGAATTAAATGATAATGGCAAGTTGTTAGAAGCGCAGCGTATAGAGC
>NZ_JBPPHF010000717.1:0-200 GCF_051294775.1 Bacillus pretiosus | reverse complement strand
CGATACCTTTTTCTCAAAGTGGATGACATATCGTGCTTAGTGGCTCTTTTCCAATCTCGCCTCAGTCGGTTATAGAGTGTTCTTATGAGATGGCAACTCATTTGGTCTAAATCTTTATTAATATGGGTTGCAGCCGCATAATAATTTTGTATGCCCATCACAACTGTGTTGTAATGCCATACTGCCTCTGGCGTCTGCTT
>NZ_JBPPHF010000716.1:0-212 GCF_051294775.1 Bacillus pretiosus | reverse complement strand
ATCGGGAAGACAGGATTTGAACCTGCGACCCCCTGGTCCCAAACCAGGTGCTCTACCAAGCTGAGCCACTTCCCGTTAATAAAAGCGCGCCCGAGAGGAGTCGAACCCCTAACCTCTTGATCCGTAGTCAAACGCTCTATCCAATTGAGCTACGGGCGCATATGGTGCCGAGGGCGGGGGTCGAACCCGCACGGTGGTCACCCACCGCAGGA
>NZ_JBPPHF010000715.1:0-216 GCF_051294775.1 Bacillus pretiosus | reverse complement strand
ACATGTCTTGCGGAAGTAGTTCAGTGGTAGAATACAACCTTGCCAAGGTTGGGGTCGCGGGTTCGAATCCCGTCTTCCGCTCCAATTTTCAATATGACATGCCGGGGTGGCGGAACAGGCAGACGCACAGGACTTAAAATCCTGCGGTGGGTGACCACCGTGCGGGTTCGACCCCCGCCCTCGGCACCATATGCGCCCGTAGCTCAATTGGATAGA
>NZ_JBPPHF010000714.1:0-228 GCF_051294775.1 Bacillus pretiosus | reverse complement strand
CCTGAAAGATGATCAGGTTGATAGGTTCGAGGTGGAAGCATGGTGACATGTGGAGCTGACGAATACTAATAGATCGAGGACTTAACCATATAATATGTAGCAATGTTATCTAGTTTTGAAGGAATATGCCTTCATAGTTTGGTGATGATGGCAGAGAGGTCACACCCGTTCCCATACCGAACACGGAAGTTAAGCTCTCTAGCGCCGATGGTAGTTGGGACCTTGTCC
>NZ_JBPPHF010000713.1:0-230 GCF_051294775.1 Bacillus pretiosus | reverse complement strand
TTCGCTCGCCGCTACTCAGGAAATCGCATTTGCTTTCTCTTCCTCCAGGTACTTAGATGTTTCAGTTCCCTGGGTCTGTCTTCCTTACCCTATGTATTCAGGTAAGGATACCATACCATTACGTATGGTGGGTTTCCCCATTCGGAAATCTTCGGATCAAAGCTTACTTACAGCTCCCCGAAGCATATCGGCGTTAGTCCCGTCCTTCATCGACTCCTAGTGTCAAGGCA
>NZ_JBPPHF010000067.1:0-332 GCF_051294775.1 Bacillus pretiosus | reverse complement strand
TGTTCATTTTTCCATACGGCGGATGTTGTGTGGGACGAGATAGAAGTGAATTTTGATGGACTTGAAACTGTTGATGAACTTATGACGAGCGCATCGAGTGCGATGAATGAGTGCCGAAGAGAAGAGGAAGGGACGCTACTTACTGTCGTATTTACAGGACAAGGCCCACTTTCTCATTATTTACGTGATGAAAAGCGTGTGGAAGAGATCTTTCATATTTTAGCAGCTGGCGAAGAGCGAAAAGACGTCGTATATGCGATGAAGTGGAAAAATGAGACCGGTACTTTTGCGGAAATCGAGCGTTTGAAAGAGGAAAACCATTTCGTCGGTAG
>NZ_JBPPHF010000712.1:0-231 GCF_051294775.1 Bacillus pretiosus | reverse complement strand
AGAGCAACTTTCGGTTCTCAATTAAACCGTTTAGACCATAACTTAAACAACGTAACTAGCCAAGCTACTAACATGGCTTCTGCTGCTTCTCAAATCGAAGACGCTGACATGGCGAAAGAAATGTCTGAAATGACTAAGTTCAAAATCTTGAACGAAGCTGGTATCAGCATGCTTTCTCAAGCTAACCAAACTCCTCAAATGGTTTCTAAATTATTACAATAAGCCATTTGA
>NZ_JBPPHF010000711.1:0-255 GCF_051294775.1 Bacillus pretiosus | reverse complement strand
CTGGGGTTGTGAAGTTTGGTTAAATAATTATTCTTACACAAATGAGACTGGTATTTGCCGAGATAATACTCCAGGCGAATCAGGCGAATGCTAATTAAAAATTAATACACTAGATGAATTAATTTTGAATATGTAATATAAATCAAAAAAGAAAAACAGGAGGAATATTTATGAAAAAGTATGTTTCACCAACAATTGTCGAATTTGGAAACGCTTCAGATGTAGTAAAAGGCTGTGGAGGCTGGGGTTGTGAAG
>NZ_JBPPHF010000710.1:0-255 GCF_051294775.1 Bacillus pretiosus | reverse complement strand
CTCTCAGGTCGGCTACGCATCGTTGCCTTGGTGAGCCGTTACCTCACCAACTAGCTAATGCGACGCGGGTCCATCCATAAGTGACAGCCGAAGCCGCCTTTCAATTTCGAACCATGCAGTTCAAAATGTTATCCGGTATTAGCCCCGGTTTCCCGGAGTTATCCCAGTCTTATGGGCAGGTTACCCACGTGTTACTCACCCGTCCGCCGCTAACTTCTTGAGAGCAAGCTCTCAATCCATTCGCTCGACTTGCAT
>NZ_JBPPHF010000709.1:0-255 GCF_051294775.1 Bacillus pretiosus | reverse complement strand
CCTCTTGGTTTGGGCTATGTTCCGTTTCGCTCGCCGCTACTCAGGAAATCGCATTTGCTTTCTCTTCCTCCAGGTACTTAGATGTTTCAGTTCCCTGGGTCTGTCTTCCTTACCCTATGTATTCAGGCAAGGATACCATACCATTACGTATGGTGGGTTTCCCCATTCGGAAATCTTCGGATCAAAGCTTACTTACAGCTCCCCGAAGCATATCGGCGTTAGTCCCGTCCTTCATCGACTCCTAGTGTCAAGGCA
>NZ_JBPPHF010000708.1:0-255 GCF_051294775.1 Bacillus pretiosus | reverse complement strand
CCCCCCCCCCCCCCCCCCCCCCCCCCCCCCCCCCCCCCCCCCCCCCCCCCCCCCCCCCCCCCCCCCCCCCCCCCCCCCCCCCCCCCCCCCCCCCCCCCCCCCCCCCCCCCCCCCCCCCCCCCCCCCCGCCCCCCCCCCCCCCCCCCCCCCCCCCCCCCCCCCCCCCCCCCCCCCCCCCCCCCCCCCCCCCCCCCCCCCCCCCCCCCCCCCCCCCCCCCCCCCCCCCCCCCCCCCCCCCCCCCCCCCCCCCCCCCC
>NZ_JBPPHF010000707.1:0-256 GCF_051294775.1 Bacillus pretiosus | reverse complement strand
ACTCTCACAGGGACAAGGTCCCAACTACCATCGGCGCTAGAGAGCTTAACTTCCGTGTTCGGTATGGGAACGGGTGTGACCTCTCTGCCATCATTACCAGACTGTATTCATTTAAGACAAGAATCATTGTAACTTATTTAACTTTTAAAGTCAACAAGTTTTTTATATTCTTTCAAAACTAGATAACATTGCTTCATATTATATGGTTAAGTCCTCGATCTATTAGTATTCGTCAGCTCCACATGTCACCATGCTT
>NZ_JBPPHF010000706.1:0-258 GCF_051294775.1 Bacillus pretiosus | reverse complement strand
ACCTACTGATTACAAGTCAGTTGCTCTACCAATTGAGCTAAGTCGGCTAAATGGTGGAGGATGACGGGATCGAACCGCCGACCCCCTGCTTGTAAGGCAGGTGCTCTCCCAGCTGAGCTAATCCTCCATTTGCCTGGCAACGTCCTACTCTCACAGGGACAAGGTCCCAACTACCATCGGCGCTAGAGAGCTTAACTTCCGTGTTCGGTATGGGAACGGGTGTGACCTCTCTGCCATCATTACCAGACTGTATTCATT
>NZ_JBPPHF010000705.1:0-267 GCF_051294775.1 Bacillus pretiosus | reverse complement strand
TAAGATCCCTGAAAGATGATCAGGTTGATAGGTTCGAGGTGGAAGCATGGTGACATGTGGAGCTGACGAATACTAATAGATCGAGGACTTAACCATATAATATGAAGCAATGTTATCTAGTTTTGAAGGAATATGCCTTTATAGTTTGGTGATGATGGCAGAGAGGTCACACCCGTTCCCATACCGAACACGGAAGTTAAGCTCTCTAGCGCCGATGGTAGTTGGGACCTTGTCCCTGTGAGAGTAGGACGTCGCCAAGCAAAAACC
>NZ_JBPPHF010000704.1:0-278 GCF_051294775.1 Bacillus pretiosus | reverse complement strand
CGTTAATGTACCCCTTGCAAATGGTACGCGATTAAATTCAATTCCAATACGAGATAAAGCCTCTGTAGATATCTTTGCGGCCATAACCTCTTGATCGGAGGCATTAAGACTACTTACACTTGTTTCTGACCAACGATAATTCAATAGTGGCTCCTCTAAGTTAATTACTTTATACTTCTCACTTAATCTCTGGAACAACTCATAATCTTCAGCATGTAAGTAATTCAAATCATAATAAATATTGTGTTCTTTTAAAAATTCCGTGCGCATCATCACAG
>NZ_JBPPHF010000703.1:0-278 GCF_051294775.1 Bacillus pretiosus | reverse complement strand
AAATTAAATATTATTGTGAAGGGAATTATATCATTTGATGAAGAAACCAAGGTAGTGATAAAGTATAGGAGTTTTTAAAAAATGAGTAGGATATCTTAAGGAAACATAAAATTATTGAAATTTTTGTATGAATTCATTACTATGGAATTATATTTATTGTTTAATTGATTCAGTTTATTCCCACACCTTTTTTTGTGTTGTGGTTGAGTTGTAGAAACAAGTTGCGTCTTGTTTCAGTTGTGAAAGGGCTTCTTTGAGCCGATTAGTGTATATATATG
>NZ_JBPPHF010000066.1:0-333 GCF_051294775.1 Bacillus pretiosus | reverse complement strand
TGGTCTATCTGAGGCAGACCCTAAAGAACAACCTGAGCAAACCCCCGAATATCTTGGAGGGGATGCAAATATAAACAAAAAAGAATATGAAATAATTAGTGATGAGGACGTTATCAAGCGAGGGTTGTTAGAAGATACTGGTAATGGTCTATCTGAGGCAGACCCTAAAGAACAACCTGAGCAAACCCCCGAATATCATGGAGGGGATGCAAATATAAACAAAAAAGAATATGAAATAATTAGTGATGAGGACGTAATCAAGCGAGGGTTGTTAGAAGATACTGGTAATGGTCTATCTGAGGCAGATCCTAAAGAACAACCTGAGCAAACCCC
>NZ_JBPPHF010000702.1:0-278 GCF_051294775.1 Bacillus pretiosus | reverse complement strand
GATCATATTGGTGCTGTTGATGCGGTAAGAGACGCTTTTCATATTCCTGTGTACGTACATAAAGAAGAAGCAGATTGGTTAGGCGATGCAACTGTAAATGGTTCTCAAATCTTTATGATGAATCGCAGAATTACAGCAAAACCAGCAGATCATATTATTGATGCAGAAGGTGCATTAGCAATTGGTTCATTTAACTTTGAAATTTTTGAGACACCAGGACATTCTCCAGGCAGTATTTCTTATTACTGTAAAGAGGCGAATGCTGTATTTTCTGGAGA
>NZ_JBPPHF010000701.1:0-278 GCF_051294775.1 Bacillus pretiosus | reverse complement strand
AGTCGTGCGCAGCGTCAGATGTGTAGAAGAGAGAGGGAAAATATGCATTTCAGATTACCGAACATTAATAAAAGAATTTGAAATAAACGGTGCAACAAAACCTACAACAATGACAGAAGCATAAAAAAAAAACAAGAGGGTTTCCCCTCTTGTTACTTACATTGCTCAATTATATTTTGCAAAGTATACTAAATGGCTTGATGTGTTTCAAAGAATCGCTTACCTTTACCTTTATTTACAAAACATTGCAACACATTTGTCTGGAAATTATCGTACAC
>NZ_JBPPHF010000700.1:0-278 GCF_051294775.1 Bacillus pretiosus | reverse complement strand
CCTTACATATTGAAGCAAAAACTCATAAACATACTATGAACTATTCGTGAACTCACTTTAACAACGTGATTATAAGAAAAACTCCCCTTACAAACAATTTCTAATAAAACGTTATCATTTCCTTCTATTATATAGAACAATCTTAATTGGACTAAGAAACTTCTCTAATTGTTATTAACATAACAAAGGTAACTTAGTTTCTCAAATGATTAGCACACTATAATGGACTACCCTTCTATATCCCTAAAAAAAATTTGTTTCTAATGCTGTCTTTATAG
>NZ_JBPPHF010000699.1:0-278 GCF_051294775.1 Bacillus pretiosus | reverse complement strand
GCAGAAGACAGCGGCAATAATGAATCCAGTTAGTTATGAATATGTAACAACTGGAAAAGGATTAGATAAGAAAGTTAGAGAAGAAATTCAAAAGCATGAGTTAGCAATAAAAAATGAAACGTCTGTAGCTATGCTGTCTATGCAAGGGAAGATTGATGGAGAACAAATATTAACAGGGTATTTAATAGGAAATGGTAATGTACAAGTTATAAAAGTGACAGATTATAATAAATCAGCTTCTATGTTAGGCAATAAACAAGTTATTCTCGGTTCTGAAA
>NZ_JBPPHF010000698.1:0-278 GCF_051294775.1 Bacillus pretiosus | reverse complement strand
GGGTATGTTTTGTCGTTTAGTCGATATAATCTTTCCTTATCTTAACTAAAAGATGAAACTTTTGAACAGTCCTTTTTCATTTCATAATCACCTTATGTTACAATGAGTTTCGGCACAAAGCGAGAAAGGATGAAACAACATGACAAACGAAAAAGGTTTAGATAAAGGATACGAACTTGTTGCAAAAATGCATGAAGAGGTCGGACACCCTGTGACAAATACTCCAACGAAATTAACAGAAGAACGTGCAAAAATTCGTGCTAGCTTTATGCAAGAAG
>NZ_JBPPHF010000697.1:0-278 GCF_051294775.1 Bacillus pretiosus | reverse complement strand
AGTGTATATAATTTACCCTAAAACTAGCACTAAAATTACTAGCGCTGTACCTTTCCAATTCATACCACCCGTCATATCACCTGGACTACCTGATTCAGCTCTGTTGAATCCATCATTTAAAGAACCGGTAGGATTATTTTTCAATTCACTTTGCCTTATACGTTCTCTGTTTTCTTCTGGTGACTCTTTTTTCATACGATCACCTCCAAATTAATACACGCTTTACTAAATTATACATTATTACTTTTCTGTTATATGCCAACTGAAAAGATATTTAC
>NZ_JBPPHF010000696.1:0-278 GCF_051294775.1 Bacillus pretiosus | reverse complement strand
TGAAATGCAAACTACCTTTTATCTCAGGAGATAACCGGGTTAATGTAATTTGTCTTGGATATTCTTCAGGATCAGACCAAGCGGGGACAGAATTATTATAAATTTTATAGGCTGCCTGACCGATGTATAGGTGAATCGGTTTATTATGTGTTTCTTTTACCCACCAATCTACTAATATGTCATAAGCAGCTGGTGTGAAATCAATATTCCAATATATTTGCGGTGTAATGTAATCAATATAACCTTTTTGTATCCATTCACGTGTATCAGCATAAAGG
>NZ_JBPPHF010000695.1:0-278 GCF_051294775.1 Bacillus pretiosus | reverse complement strand
TTCGTACCATTCGGAATAGCAGTTGCTTCTTATTTTGGAGTAGCGAACGAACATAATATAAATTTTTATGGCGGAAAGGGCAATATGATGATGGACAACCTTTTACATGAGAATGTATAAAAGCTAGCATTTGCTAGCTTTTTTCTTTTTGACATCGATAAATGGCTAACGTTTTCGGGTCGCGCCATATACCGTTATGAAGTGACAATTCATTTTCTACTACTTTTTTTAGCCATTCCTTCATTTCGGCGTGAAGATATGTACTATCAGGTATATTT
>NZ_JBPPHF010000694.1:0-278 GCF_051294775.1 Bacillus pretiosus | reverse complement strand
ATCCGTAATGGAAAGATTGACAGAGTACAATTAAGTTCAAATCATTTAGATATTACTCAATTACAACAAATGCTTAGGCAGCAAAAAGATATTTTTTCAATTCGAGAAGTTGAATATATGATTTTGGAACCTAACGGAAACATAAGCGTTCTGAAAAAGAGCAAATATGAATCTCCTACTATAAATGATTTTAGTTTAAAACATAAGCCTGTATACTTACCAATTTCATTAATTAGTGATGGAAAAGTAGTGAAAGATAATTTGAGGGAAGCTGGTTT
>NZ_JBPPHF010000693.1:0-278 GCF_051294775.1 Bacillus pretiosus | reverse complement strand
AACGAGATTCATGAGCGTCTCGTGGGCTCGGAGATGTGTATAAGAGACCTCTTTTATATAAGTTAAAACCTCTTCATGAAATATATTTATATCGATTAATGTTCTAAAATATGAAATGACAATAGCGGAATTCTTTGAAGCGATCTCCAATGTTATAAAATCTTTAGATTTTTTTAGCAATTGCATTACTTCCTGCAAAGATTTTATAGAGTGAATAGGTACTTTTTCATGTGGTTTCAATTGATAATACCCTTCCTGACTCTTATACACAACAGACG
>NZ_JBPPHF010000006.1:0-242594 GCF_051294775.1 Bacillus pretiosus | reverse complement strand
CCCATATTAATAAAGATTTAGACCAAATGAGTTGCCATCTCATAAGAACACTCTATAACCGACTGAGGCGAGATTGGAAAAGAGCCACTAAGCACGATATGTCATCCACTTTGAGAAAAAGGTATCGAAACTATAATCCGAAACTCTATAAAATTCAAGATATTGTACTAATCCCGATTCACGCACAAAAGCATAAATCAGCAAGGAATTTTACCCAATCTATTTCAAATTATACCGAAGAAGGTAGGGCGGAAATTCACGATACCTTGAAAGCTATTGATAAAGAAACCCTTAGACATGTGCAACGATTTTATATGAATCATCGAACCGTAGAATATAACGACAATCGTATTTCAAAATTTGTAGCACAGTATGGAAGATGTGCAATTACAAAACAGGAATTGGGTCTAATTGGTTGGCACTGCCACCATAAAATTCCGTTGGAATTTGGCGGGAAAGACGACTTTGAAAACCTGATAATTGTGCTAGAAGATATACATGTCGCAATTCATCATGATGATTCAGAGAAGGCAAAATCCATCTTAGCTAACTATGAAATAGAAGAAGAAAAGAAGAAAAGGTTCGATAAGCTAAGAATACTTGCGAATCGAGCACCTATCTTCTCTTTAATATAAAAGTTAGGTCAATTGAATCAGATGGAACGCCGTATGAGGGGAAACTCTCACGTACGGTGTGAAGTGGGGGAAAAGGTGAAGATAACTTCAAATCCTTACCTATCACTATACGGAACTGGCTACGCTAACTATGCAGTTTCAAAAGGTGGATATACTCACGAGAATGCAAGGGCATTTTCTGCAGAGCAATCAGCTAAAAATGGGTATAAATGTGGTTTGTGGCGAAGTGAAGAGGCAGTAGCTAATAATTGGTGTTATGGTGATCCAGACTATGTCCCACATATTATGAGATACTATCAACCTGGTCAAACCCCTGGTGGTTCTGGTGGAATTGCTGGTGGTAGCGTTTTAGGTGATGATGTATTCCAAGCAATTATGACAGAAGCACTAAAGTATCAAGGATGGCCATATGTGTTTGGAGGGCGAACACCAAATACGTCATTTGACTGTAGTGGAATTATTGAGTATACGTATTCAAGAGTTGGTATTAATTTATTTGGTACTGCACAAACCCAATGGGATAAAACCCAACGTATAACAGATCCTAAGCCAGGAGATTTAGTGTTTTTCCATAGTACTTATGCTACAAGTAACTACATTACGCATGTTGGCATTTATGTAGGAAATAATACAATGTATCATGCTGGCGATCCGATTGGCTATGCTGATTTAGGTAAACCATATTTTCAACAGCATTTTGCGGAATATGGTCGTGTAGTTAGATAATAATGCATGTAACATCTAGCAACTTATGAAACTGCGAAAAGGAGGTAAATCATGAAGAAAATCATCATTATAATAGCAATTTTATTAATAGCTAGTGTAGGGTTTTTAATAAAATATCAATCTGATAATGAAAAACTTAAAACTGATAATATAGAATTAACGAAAAAAGTGGAAAAGGTGGAGGCACAATACAACGATACGAAAAAGGAATTGTCAGCTCTAAAGAGTAACAATCAACAACAAGTAAAAGAAGCTGCAGAACGATTTCTTAAAGCTTTTCGTACTTATGATACTGGTAAAGGCGAATCATACCTTGCCAATATTGATGCATATATAACACCAAATGCAAAGAAAGAATTAACACCACCAGGTGGACCAACGCAATCTGCTCCTGGAACTGGAGATGAGAAAGAAAAGAAGAAAGTTTCATTTCAATCTGAATACACAGGTGGTGAGTTGTATTATGCATTTTTGGATACTACAAAAGCAAATGTATTAGCAAAAGTGAAAAGTAAAATTACAGTTAATGGTGTTTCATCTGATAATATGTCATTAATGCAAATAAATCTTATCTATGATGGAAATAAGAAGTTATGGCTTGTTGACAAGGTTATCCCACTAGCTGATTTAAGGGATCAGATGCCGTAAATCAAAGTACTATTATTTAGAATAAAATCTGATTACAGCCATCTTTTCTTTTTATGTTTATTAGAGGTAGGGTGAATTTTTTAGAAATGTATGTTCATCAAACTATAAAGATTGAATGTTTTCCTTAAACTAAAAAGGAGGCAAACGCGGGTAATTTAGAATAAAAATTTAAGACAAAAGAAATGCTTAATAATAACAAAAAAAATTATTGCAACTATAAAAAAAACATGGTATCTTGAGGTAAGCGCATACAGAACGGATTGTAACTGTTAGATCAGGCAAAACCGATTACCTTAGAAAAAGGTAGGGTTTTGCCTTTTTCTATGTCAGAGGTGATAAAGTGAAAATCGAAAAAATACTAAACAATAATGCAGTCATATCAATAAAAGACAATCAGGAAGTTATCATTGTCGGCCGTGGAATAGCTTTTAATAAACGCATTGGTCATGAAATTAACGAACAACAGATAGATAAAATTTTCACTTTAGAAAACGAAGATATCATGAAAAAGTTCAAAACTTTAATTTCTGATATGCCAATTGAGTATATGGAATTATCCGAGAAAATTATCTCATATGCAAAAACGAAATTAGGTAAAAAGTTAAACGATAGTATTTATATTCATTTAACGGATCACATTCATTTTGCTATTGAGCGTTACAAAAAAAATCTGCCTATAAAGAATGGATTGCTTTGGGAAACGAGGCAATTATACAAAGATGAATATGAAATTGGATTAGAAGCTTTAAACATCATTTGTGAACATGCTGGTGTTATTTTACCAGAGGATGAAGCTGGTTTTTTAGCCCTTCATATTGTTAATGCTGAATTAAATGAAGAGATGCCAGTTGTACAAAGCATGACTAAAGTGATGCAAGAAATATTAACGATAGTAAGATACCATTTTAAGATTGAATTTAATGAAGATGCATTAACATATTATCGTTTTATTACACATCTAAAGTTTTTCGCACAGCGGTTGGTTAAAGGAAATCATTATAATAGTTCAACTGATGATGATTTATATTTTGTAATTAAGAAAAAATATCCAGAGGCATTTAGTTGTTCACAAAAAATAAAGAAGTTTATTGAAAATAACTATACCTATGAGTTAACGGAAGAAGAAGTAATTTATTTAACCATTCATATTGAAAGAGTGGTCAAAAATAACGAAAGATAATAGGGTTGTAACCTTACGGGCAAAACCTAAATCAAGCATTCAAAATTGATTGTTTGGTTTAGGTTTTTTGTATTCTCATTTTTCATTTGTAGCAACTTAGCAATAAATAATAACCTAGCAATGAATATTGCTAAAAAAGGAGTGTTCGATTTGAGTTACAGTAAATTTGCAAAAACCATAGTCGAATTAGTTGGTGGAGAACAAAACATCTCCAATCTTGTTCATTGTGCTACTCGTTTACGTTTTAAATTAAAAGATAAGACTAAAGCAAATAAGTCAGCCCTACAGAATTTGGATGGGGTTTTAAGTGTTGTGGAGAACGGAGGACAATTTCAGGTAGTGATAGGAAGCCATGTTTCGGAGGTATATAAAGAAATTACAAAAATTTCAAATGCGGATATGGAAGCTCATTCACCAGATGAGTCAAAAGGAAGTATTGGAGCTCGTATTTTTGAAGTTATTTCACGCAGTTTTTCCCCATTGTTAGGGGCAATGGCGGGAGCGGGTATGCTGAAAGCATTGTTAACGATTTTGACAATGACTGGGTTACTATCAGCTAAAAGTGGAACTTATCTTATTTTATCTGCGGCTGGAAACGCTGTCTTTTACTTCCTCCCAATCTTTTTAGGGATTACACTTGCGACAAAGTTGGGAGCAAACCCTTATGTTGGTGGAACCATCGGGGCCGCGTTGTTAGAACCTAATTTTACAAGTCTGCTAACCAAAACTGGTGATATCTCTAATTTTTTAGGTATTCCAGTTGTTCTAATGGAGTATTCTTCATCTGTTTTCCCAGTATTTATAGCAGTAAGTATGTATGCTCTTTTAGACAAATTCCTAAAGAGAACTATTCATAAAGATTTACAAATGTTTTTAGTTCCGATGTTATCGTTGATGATTATTGTTCCACTTACAGTTATTGCATTTGGACCATTGGGAGTATATGCCGGGAATGCAATTGGCGCAGGTATTGACTTCTTGAGCACAAAAAGTGGTATTTTAACAGGTGCTGTTGTAGGGGCAGGGTGGACATTCTTGACACTGTTTGGTCTGCATTGGGGACTCGTACCCCTTATTTTAGATCAGCTTGCACACGGAGGTAGTACGCTCTTTGCAATGCTTGCAGCTGCTCCGCTCGCACAAGCAGGTGTAGCATTTGGTGTTTTTTTACGCACAAGGGACAAATCCTTAAAAACACTTAGTGGATCAACATTAATACCAGCCTTACTATCCGGTGTAACTGAACCAATCCTATACGGTTTAATGATGCGCTATAAAAAAACAATTCCGTATGTTATTATCTCTGCCGCTGTTGGTGGCGCAATTAATGGCATGCTTGGAGTAAAAGCACTTGTGTATGTATTCCCAAGTATGTTGTCTATACCGGCTTTCACACCCATGGGAATTTACATCATCGCGATTGGTGTTGCCTTTGCAGGTGCAACATTAATGACTTTAATATTTGGATTTGAAGACAAAAAGCAAAAGAAAGTAGTATCTGATAACAAAGTAGAAGTAAGTCAGTCGCTCATAGAAAAAGAGGCTGATAACAAAGCAGAAACAAGTAAGCCATTGGCAAAAAGGGAAGTTATTATTAGCCCATTAACAGGAGAAATTAAGCCACTAGCAGAAGTAAATGATCCAGTATTCGCATCAGAAGCAATGGGAAAAGGAATCGCGATTGAGCCAACTGTCGGTCAAGCTGTATCACCAGTTAATGGTGTTGTTTCCACTGTTTTTCCTACGGGTCATGCAATAGGTATCACGTCAGAAGAAGGGGCGGAAATATTAATCCATATCGGAATCAATACAGTCCAATTAGAAGGCAAATACTATTCATCGGTCGTTAAACAAGGAGACCAGGTCAAGCAAGGTGATTTATTAGTTAATTTTGATATTGAAAAAATTAAAGAAGCAGGGTATCCAGTTACTACCCCTATTATTATTACAAACACCGACCGCTATGTGGAGGTTGTTGAAAATGGTAAAGACACTGTTCGCTCTAAAGAAGGCTTATTGACAGTAATTATGTAACTGTCTATTTAGGAAGTCTGGGAAGGAGCAAGATTGATTTTCCACATATTTTAGAGGTGTTCTAGATGAATATAAAGGAGGAAAAAATAATGAATTTTGAAGAAAAACGTTTTCCAGAAGGATTTTTATGGGGAGGGGCAACAGCGGCCAATCAATTAGAAGGATCGTATCTTGAAGGTGGTAAAGGATTAAATACTCCTGATGTATTACCAGGGGGGAAAGTAAGACTAAGTGTACTGAAAGATCCTGGTTTTGATTTTGAGTTGAATCCAGAAAAGTATACGTATCCAAATCACGAAGCAATTGATTTTTATCATCGTTATAAAGAGGATATTGCACTTTTTGCAGAAATGGGCTTTAAAGTATTTCGTATGTCAATTTCATGGTCACGTATTTTCCCTAAAGGTGATGAGCTAGTTCCAAATGAAGAAGGGCTAGCATTCTACGACCGAGTGTTTGATGAACTGCATAAATACAATATTGAACCAGTTGTAACGATCTCTCACTACGAGATGCCAATTCATCTTGTGAAAGAATATGGGGGCTGGAGAAGCCGTGAAGTGGTTACATTTTTTGAAAGATATGTAACATCACTCTTCGACCGATATAAAAATAAAGTGAAGTACTGGATGACATTTAATGAAATCAACAGTAGTCTTCACATGCCGATTTTAGGACTAGGGTTTGCGATTCAAAAAGAAGAAGATCGTTATCAACCAACTTTCCAATCGTATCATCACCAATTTGTTGCTAGTGCAAGAGCGGTTCAGCTTTGCCATGAGATGATACCTGGCGCTCAGATTGGATGCATGCTCGTTTATATTCCAACTTATGCTGCTGACTGCAATCCTGAAAATGTGCTTTATGCTTTAAAGGAAGATCAGTTATTTAACTACTTCTGCGGCGATGTGCAAGTAAGGGGTGAGTACCCTACATTTATTAAACGATACTGGAGAGAACATGGAATAAAGCTTGAAATTCAAAAAGGTGATCTTGAATTAATCAAGGAAAATACTGTTGATTATATCGCATTTAGTTACTATATGTCCCGTACGGAGAAGAAGGAAAAAGAAGCCAATGAGGTAAATGCAGGGAATATTATAGGTGGAATTAAAAACCCATTTTTAAAAGCAAGTGAATGGGGATGGGAAATTGATCCTGTTGGTCTTCAAACCTCATTAAACCTACTGTATGATCGCTATCAAAAACCGTTATTTATAGTGGAAAATGGACTTGGAGCCATCGATAAGGTAGAAGAGGATGGTTCAATCAATGATGATTACAGAATTGACTATCTTCGTGAACACATTCAAGCGATTGGTGAAGCTATTGAAGATGGAATCGAAGTTATGGGTTATACTCCATGGGGATGTATCGATTTAATAAGCGCATCTACTGGTGAGATGAGTAAGCGCTACGGCTTTATTTATGTGGATAAGCATGACGATGGTAGCGGTACATTAGAAAGAAAGAAGAAAAAGTCATTCTTCTGGTATAAAAACGTAATTGCAACAAATGGTGAGAAACTTTAATTTCATTTTTAATTACTTTATTAAGGGCTACTAAGGTAGCTCTTTTTTATTTGTCACGATCGGATGTGAAGGAATGAATCTACACTAGCGAGGGCTTTAGGGAAGGTAAGGGGCAGGTCTAGAATAAAGAGAATTAAAAAACTTAGAAAATATTTCTAAAAAACTTAGTTTCTTAGCTAAAAGTAACAATAATTCAAGTAGAAGTATTATTTTTGAACTTTATAAATATTGAACAAGAGAGAGGAGATATTTTTATGGATTCAAAAACTTATGAAAAACTCCAGGCACTACGTAGATATAAAGAGCCAATTCAAGCGGTATTGAGAACGGTTAAAAGACACGATAAAGACGATCCAGATACTGAATATGCTGAGTTTGCCCTTGAAAACGGTAAGATTATAGGTGTTTGTAAAAAAGAGGACTTCTCTGATTACTCTTTTAGAAGTATTACACAATTCACAGGTAATATTTTTAACGTAGTAATTACTCAAATGTCTGATGAACTAGATGTAAATAAAGTTCAGGTTTCAGTAAAAGAAGCAAGTAGGAGATCTGCAGACGCTTTAATTCGTGAATTAATAGAATTGGAGCAAGATGAAAGACTGCAAGAACTAACATACGAAGCAGAAGTAACTGGGTACAACATGAATGCTCAGGTTCCTACTATATTCTTACGCATTAATGGTGCAGAATGCTTCATGAAATTACATGAACTAAACTATGGAAGAGTATATAAAAACGCTGTGGATCGCTACGCACCTATTGGTGAACGCATCCCGGTTAAGGTCCTACAATTTAATCCTGAGCAACGACTAATTCACGTTTCTAGGAAAGCGGCAGTGGAAAATCCTTATCAGTTATTATCTGAATTAGCTGAAGGGGATACAATTGTAGGGAGAGTTGTAAATGTTGACCCGCGTTTTGGAGTTTTTGTTGAATTGGACCAAGGCTGCACAATTAAAGGAATTGTCCCTAAAACAATCGAACAGCCAGTATTGGATGAAGTAGTAAGTATGAGAATTGTGAATGTGGATGTAGACAAAGAGAGAGGGTCGGGGGTTATCTTCAAGTTTCCTTTTGGACGTAAAAAAGTTAACGACCCAACGGCGTTTTTATATAACTAATGAGTGCGCCGCAGGTTTCCGTACAAGAGAATGGAAAGGCGGTTCAATATTGGCTTAATAGGGACCAATCTTTATCACTTTGGGATGACCCCTCTTTACAGGGGGGACCAATTCTTCCAGATAAATTCAAACCACTCACAGATCTACGTAGTATTTATGACAGAATTAATTCAGGTTTTATAAATGAAAAAGACAATTTAATACTAAAGCTTATTTGGGATTCATTAGCGATTACTGAAGCTCAAATTAAAAATTTTGTGGAATCTAAAATTAGTAGGTCACAGGTTTCAGAATCGCTGAAAAAACTGGTACTGTATGGATTTGTTAGTCGATGGGAGATAAAATCGGAGCTATTTCCGGATCAGCCCAAAACCTCTGCTCCAATCACTTTAAATACTGCCGATCATTTGATGATGTGGGCTTATCATAACCGTAATACAAGCTATTCTTTAAAGCCAGAACAATGGTTAAAACTTGGAGTAGCAGGGGTACAAAGATTTGTCACTATGAATCAAATAAAATATGAGTTTGCAATAGGCCAACAGTTATTAAAAAACTGGTGTTGGTATCCAAAGCTAAAAGGTACTGGTAATGGATATAATCCCATTGCTGTTGGAGAAATCAAAACTTCATATTTGAAAGGGTGCAACAGGGACAGCGATATGCACAGCACTTAAAATCGCGATTGAAAATTTGGGAAGATCAAATTCAAAATGGACCAAATAATTTATTGTACTTCGAAAATACGAAGAGTTTACCAGGTATTTTTATTTTATCTATATCAAACCTCGCTTTAGCAGAACATGTTAGAAAGGAGCTAATGTTAGACTTACGAAAGATTCCTATCATGCTCGTAATAGACGAATGTATTCACAGTGAGGGATTCGCAAAATCTTTTTATATTTCAACTCAATACGGAATTCAGCAAGCACCATTACCATTTTTGAGATAACAAGAGCTGCTTCAGGTAAATATGCTGAAGCAGCTTTTTGTTGTAATAACGATGAATCGACGTTCACAACTCAACCCTTATTTGCAATATATCTAATCTCATCTTTTATAGATAGCAATTAGATTTTTTTTTTATGAAAAAGCAATGTATTGAGTAGATAATTACAAAAGGCTTTTCTATTTTTCTCTAGAATGAACAGTAATGTATAATCTAATTTCCTTAAATGTAGCAAGGAGGGGGGGAAATTTGAATGAAATAATTTGGTTTATATTTACTTTTTTGGCCGTTTTAGTAGCTGGTTATGTTGTTATCCAATATTTTATTATGGATGGATTTCAAACAGGACTTGTCAAAATGAAGGTTATGTCTGTATCTAAATTAAGTAGTTTTTGGTACATTATGTTATTTATACATATTACAACTAGTATAGTAGCATTAGTAATTGGTCCGTTTACATTATCCACAAAATTTAGAGGAAAGAATATCAACCGTCATCGAATAGTTGGGAGAATCTATATGGCTGGTATATTATTAGGCGGCGTTTCAGGACTGTACTTATCCTTTTACGCTATGGGGGGATTGGTAGCAAAGCTTGGTTTCGGTTTGTTAGCCGTATTTTGGCTAACATCAGCATATCAAGCATTAAATAGAGTTAAGAATAAAAAAATTCAAGATCATCGGAATTGGATGATCAGAAATTATTCCTTAACCTTTGCGGCAGTTACATTAAGAATTTGGCTACCTTTGTTTGTATTGCTATTTGGATTAGAGCAGTTTGAGCTTAGTTACGCTGTTATTGCTTGGTTAGCGTGGGTACCAAATTTAATTATTGCAGAATTATTTATAAGACAAAGACTTGATAAAGGACAATATCAGGGAAATGATGATTTACATTTTTGATGCAAATCTTATTTAATGTTGAGGGAGAAATTCCCTAGCGATTAAATGTTTTTTTAATAATTGTTCTCGTTGAGATTATTGAATTTTTTTGATTTAATGAAAATTTCATTTTGTACTAATACTTTTAAACCGTGAAAAAAGGCTCTGCTGTTTCCGGCAGAACCTTTCCTAAAATGGCAAAGAGTAACTCTTACCTTACTCTTTGTTCATATAATAAAGGATTGTTAGCGAAAATCCAATACTCTATATGTTGAGAAATAAAGAATAATCATTATAAAGAATCTTATCTTTTTTTCATAAATTAAAGAGCAGCTAGCAAAAGATAACTGGATATGTTAAACATAGAAAATTTAGCATTTTCATTTTGATAGTAAAAGAGTAATCAAGGAAGAGACGAATAATAAAGGTTGTGGCACAAAACGATGTTATTTGCAATCGCTTTTAGTCGGAATCACAAGTTTTTATGGGTTTAGGCAAGCTGATAACATAAGAGTCTGTTTGCATGTTCTACCTTTTTTTATGTACAATAAGAATAAGAGATGATATAGACAGGGAGAGGAAATCCATGTCCACTAAATTAGTAAATTTACGCATTGATTTTGCTTTTAAACAGTTATTTGGAACAAAAGGAAATGAGGAAATTTTAACGGGTTTCCTAAATGCAATTTTAGAGGAATCTTTAGATGCGCCTATTACGTCACTACAATTAGATGATCCACATCTCCATAAATCTTATGAAGATGACAAGTTATCGATTTTAGACCTATTAGCAACGCTAGATAACGGAACGCAAGTGAATATTGAAATTCAGCTTCGAAATACACATGATATGGTAAAGAGATCATTATATTACTGGAGTAAACTTTATACATCCCAAATGCAAGAAGGAATGCCATATCGTTCACTTCGGAAAACTATTACCATTAACTTACTAGATTTTATTTTATTTTCTCAGGATGATGCATTTCATACCATCGGACAATTATGGAATACTAAAATGCAGCAACTCCTAAGTGACGACATTGAAATCCATTTTGTAGAGATACCGAAATTGGTAAAACAATGGCGTGAAGAAAAAGTCAACCCGTGGGAAAATACATTTGTTCGTTGGATGTTATTATTACCAGCACATGAAGATGAACATTTAACTCAAACATTGGAGGAGATTGCGATGAATCAAGATCCAATTTTACAAAAGGCAATAAATAAATGGGAAAATATGAGCCATGATTCTTCTTTTAGAACAGCGTACGAAGCTCGAGAGAAATTGCTTTTAGATGAACAAGCTAAGTTAGCGCATGCAGAACAAGAGGGCATGGAAAAAGGGATTGAGCAAGGTAAGATGCAGATGATCCGAGGAATGCATGAAATTGGTGTACCACTTGAAACTATTGCAAAAGCAAGTAAGTTGAGTGTGAAGGAAATAGAACGTATCTTAAATCTAAAATAAATATATGTGAGTATACAGAACTCATGAGTAGAAAAATTAGACGTTCATTATCATATACGGTTAATGGGAAAGCATTGCTGAAGATTTTAGCAGTGCTTTTTCTATATTATTTAAGGCAATTGACCTTTTGTAAAAAAAATCAATTGCCTTTTTACGATTTAAAAATATCGGGAATAAAATGAAGATAGTACTTTACACGCCTTTAGTAGAAGGAAGATATTACGATGAAATCATGGATTAAGATCGCTTGTATAACAGCATTCGTTTCTCAAATAGCAGCATGTAGCAGTACTAACCAAACAATAAATGATTCGAGACCTGCCCAAACCGTACAAAAAAGAATACAACAGCATGCAGAAGGGCAAGGTGTTTTTGATATTCCAGAAACTTATAAGAATAAATAAGTGAAAAATGATCTTTTATGATATAAAAAATATTTCTTAATTTTAATATTTAAAACTTATGTATACGTGTTACAATGAAGTCCTCCAATTTATTTTATTCTCCTATTTAGAATTTATGGTTTAGTATCCGATAAAATAAAAGTAGCTGTAGTAAATAGATAAATGAATAAAGCGAAGCGGTCAGAGTGGTTAAAAGGATAAGGCTGTTAAATATAGTTATTCAAAGAATAAATTCACTTAGTTAAGTTAAAAGGAATTTAGTATGTTAAGGATTTCATCTAATGTGAATCGTTCGAAATTAAACTTTTGATTCAATCAAAGCCAAAAATCATCTTTTAAATGAAGTCTATGTTTCTACAGTTAATGTAGAATAATTTGTAGTTTTAACATTGCTTACTATAAAAAAATTACATAGTTGAAAGGGGGATAGATACAACTTCACTTGTAAAAAATAAATCGCTATATGAGAAGATGTGCGTAAAGGGATGGAACGGTAATTTCATTTCGAATAATACCATAAATCAACGTAGAAAAAATAAAGGAGCAAACAATTAAATAAACTATATCAGTTGTAAGAATGAAAGGGAGAAGTAGATAGTGTTTAAAATAAAAGAAAGATTGGAACAAATGAAGCTTAAAACGAAGTTGTCTATGGCATTTATTGCAATATTAATTATACCAAGTCTTGTCGTAGGGGTATCGTCTTATGATAAAGCAAGAACAGATCTTAATGAAACAATTCTACAAACCGCGAAAGATAATGTGAGTATTTTAAATAAGATAGTTGATGATGAATTAGAAAATAAACATGTAGATGTAACTCATTTTGCAAAGATACTTACACAAGGTGATTATAATGCTGACCAATTGCAAAATGTACAAAGTAAATTTGATCAATATATACAGTTACATCCAGAGATAGAAACGATTTATACTACATCTAGTAATAATCAATTTATCCATGCACCTGTTGGAAAAATACCAGAAGGATTTAATCCGTTAGAAAGTAGTTGGTATAAGGATGCAGTAAAATCTAATGGAGAGATTATTGTTTCGTCTCCCTATAAATCAAAGGCTACAGGAAATATGGTAATAGCAATTGCAAAGCAAAATGCTGATAAAAGTGGTGTCATTGGTGTGGACTTGAATATTGATGATATCGTAAAAACTTCTAAAATGATAAAAATAGGAAAACAAGGCTTTGTATCTATAGTAAGTCAAGATAAGACTATCGTTGTTCATCCTACACTTAAGCCAGGTGAGAAGTTAGAGAAATCATTAGCAGATGAACTATACAAGAAAGAAGATGGAGTAATTACTTATAGCCTTAATGGTGAGGATCGAAACATAAGCTTTAAAACAAACAAAAAAACAGGTTGGAAAATAGCTGGTGTAATGCCTATTAAAGAAATTGAAGAGGCCACTAATCCTATTTTTTATAAAACGCTCACAATAATAGGGGCTTCATTGTTGTTAGGTGGAATTGTAATTTTCTTCGTCCTTAAATCCATTATTAGTCCACTAAAACAATTAGTTATTTCAGCTCAAAAAATTAGTCAGGGAGATTTAACTGAGAAAATAGATATTCGTTCAAAGGATGAACTTGGTCAATTAGGTGGTAGTTTCAATACAATGGCAGAGTCGTTACGTAATATTATTTCTCAAATTAACACATCTGCAGGACATGTGGCTGCTTCGTCTGAGGAACTAACTGCTAGCGTAGAGCAAGCAAGTGTTGCGACAGAACAAATTACAAAAGAAATGGAAGAAATATCGAATAGCGCAGAAGTTCAAAATAGTGAAGTGGCGTCTGGAGCGAAATTAATTGGTGAGGTCACGCGTAATATTCAATACGTAGCTGATAATGCTTCTGAAGTATCGACTTCATCCTTATACACAAAACAAAAAGCTAATGAGGGTGAACAATTAGTAGAACAAACTGTAACGCAAATGCAGTCAATCCATCATTCTGTTTCTCAATCCGATAATGTAATTAAATTATTAGATCAGAAATCGCAACAAATCGGAAGTATATTAGAAGCAATTCAAAATATTGCAGAACAAACTAATTTATTAGCATTGAATGCGGCGATTGAAGCGGCTAGAGCAGGAGAACAAGGGCGTGGATTTGCAATTGTTGCCGATGAAGTCAGGAAGTTAGCGGAGCAATCATCCGAATCTTCAATGGAAATTGGAAGTTTAATTAATGAAATACAAGCAGATGTACATGAGACTGTAAAAGCTATGAATGAAGTAGGCGTTGAAGTGCAGTCGGGGATTCAGGTTGCGAATGATACAAAACAAAGTTTTTATGAAATCTCAAAATCTGCAAATGATATCGTGTCAAAAGTACATGGTATGGTGGAATTATCAAATAAAATGACAAGTGATGCAATGGAAGTGGATACATCAATTAATCAAATATCTATGGCTGTGAAAGAGAATTCTTCAAGTATGCAAACGATAGCCGGTTCATCTGAGGAGCAACATGCTTCTATGGAAGAGATAAATTCTTCAGCAATACAATTAGCACAGATGGCCGAAGAACTTCAAGAATTAATTGGTGGATTTAAGATATAGGTTCAGATTCTAGGATAGAATCCTAGATAGTATGTTTAAGGAAAGAAGTTAAAAACCTTATAATGTAGCAAATAAATATATGTATTTTTTATAGAGATTGCAAATGCAGATCAACTACTTTAAATGGTAGTTGATCTTTTTTTATATTCATTTTTGAATATATCTTTCATTAAAGTGTAGGGTTGATACAGTAGTATTTATCGAGCAAATTATCACATCCAAAAATCTTCAAAGTCTACGCCGTATCCTTTTCTTTTTAAGGCTCTTATTATCTTTTGACCATTCCCTAATGAGGGCTGGTATTGATTGGAGCGAGAGATACGACTAATTGTATTTTGATTTACTCCACTCCATTCCTTTAATTCGGTTTGAGTAATATTATTTCTCCTTAAAAACTTACCAAACTTTGATAATGGTTTCCCCAAGCCAAACATTGTGAACACTCCTATTCTTAAATCCTCTATTAATCACATCTTTACCAAAGCCTGATTTTTTTAAACAAAAGTGTTAATAATGTACAAGCCCCACGTAATATGATGTATCAAGGTAGCCACTATGGTATATAGCAAACTTATTACCAGAGTAGATACCAAATTAACTAGCCTTTGTACTAGAGAAGTATCTACCAAGTTAACAGGCAAGATAATGTTATCAAGGTAATAGGCGTATAAACCCTATATTTTATCTAGTTTGTTCATTTTGTTTATAGAGGGGGCATTTAAATGCGTGCTAGTAAAGAAACAATTCCTTTTCGCGAGTTTATGGATCGGTCATACAAAGATAAAGAAAAAAAAATACGTAAATACAATTCATTAAGTCCTTTCGCATTCCTTCATATGTCGGATCAGGTATTACATATTTACATTGCATTAGGAGTTATGGGAACGATTTCAATCGGAGCAGTCATGTTAGAAAAGTATTTGGTGCGAAATGACTATATATCCGCAGCTAAATTTGTGAGTGAAGGAATTTATCACGGTATGCGAATTGGTGGAGTATGTCTGATTGGATATGTATTTATTCGCATCTTAATGATGTTTTAAGGAGGGAAGGGAGTTATGGGGATTATAAAGGAGTGGCTTCGTATGCAAAGGTTAAGGAATCAGCTTATGGAGGTGTTCGGAAAAGCAGGTTTATATACGGAACATCAAACACGCGGGGGAAAAGTGCCTATTTATCCAAAGGTACATAATATTTCTTCTTCAAAAGAAAGTGTGAGATATGTGTTTACCCTACCAAACGGATTAGATCCACAGAAGATTGAAAAGAAGTGGTTTTGTTTCCAGCAAATATTAGGACGGAATATTACAATTGAAGGGGATGTGAAAAAGTTTGTCCTACATGTATTTCATTCGAATGCTGGGCTAAAGCCGTATATTTATTGTTTTAGAGAATGGCAGACACAATTAGAAGGTTACGGTTTACCTGTTGTGGTCGGCAGGGACCAATACGGAAAAATGATTGCGTACGACATGATTGGTTCCAATTCACCGCACTTATTAATCGCAGGAGAAACAGGAAGTGGGAAAAGTAGTATGGTACGTGTTGTGCTATCCACACTCATTCAATATATGTCTCCTAATACGTTGCATTTGTATCTTGGTGATTTAAAAAACTCTGAATTTCATTTTTTACGTAGAGTGAAGCATGTAAAAGAAGTTTGTATGGAAGAAATCGAAATGAAAATAATGCTTCAAAAGTTATGGAAGGAAATCAGGGAACGAAGAAAACTTATGGAGAAATATGAAGTTGATCATATTGATGCGTACAACAAATTAAATCCAAATCATCCAAAGCCATATATCCTACTTGCTATTGATGAAGTGGCTATGCTTAAAGATGAAAAAGAGTGCATGACTACGATTGAAAAGATTTCAGCAGTCGGGAGATCACTAGGGGTTTTTCTTTTGCTTAGTATGCAGAGGCCAGATGCCAAGGTGTTAGATGGTAAGTTAAAACTTAATATGACTGTAAGAATGGGCTTTAAATGTGATAGTGTGATTAATAGTAATATTATGGGTACCTCTGGTTCAGAGTATTTAGAGCAATCTGGACAAATGATTTTTAAACGAAATGGATTAATGAAAGTGCAAGCTCCTTATTTGGAATTAAGTAAGGCGAAACAAATTGTTGAACCATATTGCATGTCTAAAGAGGAGAGGGTACTCAAGTATTCATCGCAAGTAGAAATTCCGTTATTTGGGGTGTTAGATGATGAAGAGTAGAGATAAAGGAATTCTGAATGATTTGAAGCAATTTAGATGTATGTCCCGAGACGATATTATTGACTTGCATTTTCAAGGCTTAAAGAATACGATAACCTGCTGTAATACGGTTATGAAACGATTAAGAAGAGACGGTCATGTTGATGCTAACGTATTGCAACACCCATACATTTATTTTCCGCGACCCAATCCTATCAGAAAAACGAGTCAAAAAATCCCTCATTTCCTTGGTATTGTGGACGCATATAAACAACTCGTTCATTATGAAAATCCTGAACTATTCGATGTTGAACCAAAGTATGGGAAAGAATTCATGGAACCCGATGCATTTACAATTTGGCGTAGATCTCCATTCTTTATTGAAGTTCAAAAGTCAGTATACAGTAAAAAAATAATGCAAGATAAGATAAATAGATATGAATTATACTTCCATAGCCAAGAATGGCATAATGAATATTGGCAACCGAAAGCTTCTAAATTTTTTCCATCAATCCTTATCATTACTGACAAACATTACGATGTTCAATCTCCGTATTTCCGTATATTCCAAGCAAATTCTATAGAGAGTTTTATAAATAATTTAGCGGTAAAATCATAAAATAAGATACTTTGTTCTCAATTCACATAATTTTCAAAATTAAAACCTTTGGATGTTAATATTTGTTATATAATATACTTATCAAAGCATTACCCCTGTAGTATTTATGATAAATTTTCAAGGTAGTTTGTTTATCTCGTATATTCACCTTAAACTGAAAAGAACTTGTAGAGATTCCTACAAGTTCTTTTTGTTGCTCTTATAAACACGAAAATCCCCTTCTTTACTCCCAGTAATTTTACTTTATCAAGACTACCCCCTTATTGAACTACTCCCACTGTTATCTCGTATAGACGAGGAAAATTAATAAGTAAGGGGCTCAATCGAATTCTAACTTATTAGTAGGTTATCACCATAGTTATTGTGGTTAGAAGCCTTATCGCTTCATTCTTCCAATTGATACTTGCGTTAATATCCCGATTATGGTGTGTACAACAAGAAGGGTAGTCCCATTTTCGTAGGTTTAGATTAGTAACGTCTTGGTTTTGATATCCATAACAAGAACATAATTGATTTGAAACAAATGTTTCCGATACGACAATGGTTTGTTTGCCATACCATTTCGCTATCAAGCTAACAAAGAGACTAAAAATATTAAAGAAGGATTTTTCCAAAATGGAGACGCTTTATCAGTAAGAGAAATATGTAATTATACATATCCTTTTTTTATAATGTTTTTATATATAAAACCTCTTACATATGGGTTATCGATTATATTCAAAATGTCAAAGGCCTTGATATGTCTGTAAAAACGTATCAAAATTTTATTTTAAGACACACAGTATATAAATTTTTGATTAGGCATATTCCTCTTTTTTAGGAAGAGGAAAAACACCTACTATAAAAATTTGCACAACAGAGCCAAATAACGTGATAAAGTATGTATTGCTGTGCATGTAAATATCAAAAAAAGCCTTACAAAATGATGTTTGTAATGGTTTAGCTTATACGATTTTAGGAAATTAATAGCATTTTATGACGTTATTATTAACCTAGTCTCCAAGAAATAGAGGTGAATGTAGGATGACTAAACCTTTTAAAAAAAATAGTCGTTATATGGTAGGGTTGGACAGTCTAAGGGGTCTAGCTATACTAGGTGTTATTTTGTATCATATTAATTTTAATTGGATGCCTGGAGGGTTTTTAGGAGTTACAGTATTTTTTGTACTTTCAGGTTATTTAATTACAGATATTCTAGCCATGGAGTGGAAGAGAAATAAGAGAATTGATTTGAAAAAGTTCTGGCTTAGTAGGGCAAGAAGATTGCTTCCAGGAATGCTTGTTATGCTCGTTATAACATTGGCATGGATTACGATTTTTCATAGCTCTTTACTTGAAAAAATGCGTGGAGATTCATTAGCGGCATTATTTTATGTTAGTAACTGGTGGTATATTTATCATAAATTATCGTACTTTGATAATTTTAACCAGATTTCTCCATTAAATCATTTTTGGTCGTTAGCAGTCGAGGAACAATTCTATGTTGTCTGGCCGTTTATTATTAGTTTAGGACTTTACTACATAAAAAAACAATCTCGTATGATTTTATTGATTTGTCTAGGAGCATTTGCTTCAGCTTTGGCAATGGCAATTTTGTATGAACCTGGAGTTGATCCGAGTAGAATATATTATGGTACAGATACGAGGGCCTTTTCCTTACTTATCGGAGCGGTACTTGCTTTAGTTTGGCCAAGCAATAGGCTTGCTAATAAAATTATCCCGAAGGCGCGTTTCATCCTTGATGTAGTGGGGGGCATTGCTCTTATTATTATTTTGGTTATGTTTTGGAAGACCAATCAATATGATCCATTTCTATACAAGGGAGGAATGGTTCTCTTATCAATTGCAACAGCATTGTTAGTGGCAAATCTAGCTCATCCAGCTAGTCGCATTGCTCAATTTTTACGATTTAGACCTTTACGTTGGGTAGGGGTAAGATCGTATGGCATATATCTCTGGCATTATCCAATTCTCACATTAACGACTCCAAAAGTAAATACGGGGGATTTTTCAATAATAAGAGCAATCCTTCAATTTCTTTTAATAATATTGATCGCGCAAATTTCATGGAAGTTTATCGAAAAACCAATCCGACAAGGTGCGCTCCGGAACATTCAGTTTAAGAACTTAAGACTTCAAAATGTCACTTTAGGTGTTAGGTTAGCTTTAGTTTGTTCATTATTCTTTTCGTCAATAGCAGTCTTAGGGTTATCAAATGCTAGTAAGGCTAAGGAGAATTATCAACAAGAGAAGGTGGAAGCAGTACAAACACAACAGGCGCCACATCCAGTTGCTGTTTGGGAAAATCCAAATCAAGAAACGCCTCTAAATCAAGGGGAATCAAAAGAAGTAAATTCTGCACAAACTAAAAATCCGCTCACAGTTACTGCGATAGGCGATTCCGTTATGATTGATATTACTCCATATTTAAAAAATACTTTTCCTGATATTAGGATTGATGCGCAAATTGGCCGTCAGCTGTCAAAAGCGATTCCAGTAGTTGAACAGTTAAAAAATGAAGGGAATTTAGGAAACAATGTCATTATCGGATTAGGTACAAATGGAGCCTTTACTACTGAGCAACTTGTTTCATTAATAAAATTAATTGGAAACGAACGTAAAATAATATTTATTAATACGAGAGTGCCACGTCCGTGGGAATCAATTGTGAACGAGAGACTGAAAGTAACAGTAACTAAATATCCTAATGTAACTCTAGTTGATTGGTATGCAGCAAGTGCTGGAAAGAAAGACTACTTTGCACCTGATGGTGTGCATTTAACCAATGTAGGTGCAGAAGCATACGCAGTCCTTGTGGCTAAAGCGGTTAATCAATAATTAATTATATTTGATCAAATTCTTTTGCAAAGTTAGCTGAATTAAAAAAGATCTATGTTTGGAGAAATAAATTTTTGGTATTTAGCAATAATTCCTGTAATTCATAATACATTGAAAAGCGAAGTTGAGTTGAAGACTTCGCTTTTTTGTATGGGACATGAATGGTGTCGATGCCTTTTACTATACATACAGCATTACGAAAATGTTGAATTTCTGTGGTTTTGAAAAAGTGGTTGTCACTTTACATGTTAATAAACCTGTTCTGTAGGGTTCTTTAACGGGCTACTTATATTTTTCTTACAAGATAATGTATTGGTTCAGTTAGTAATCTTTTAAATGATTTTCTATGATTAAGTAAATATTTCATTTGTTAATATTGATGTATGTAATTTGTCATCTTTATGAGTTAGATGAGAACGATAAGGTTAAGAAGTTTATTCAAATTGTGGACAGTGCAACTGTTAATGAGGTACTAAATTAGTGTTATTAGTTTCTAACATGCCTCGTATAAGGAGTATTGTTAGGATAAATGGGTTTTCCTAACAATATCTCTTACATCACATTCTGGGAAAGATTTTTCCTTTATTAAGCGTGTTAACGAAGATGAATTATAAAATTAGAAGAGGTAGGTATATATGAAAGTAGAGAAAAGTTTAATAGTAATAATTATTTCTGTGTTTATTTTAGGAATTGTGTCGACTTTGATATTTCAAGCTTCAACTGGTAATACCAAAGGTCACTCAATAAAGAGCGAGAATGTTGCACCAGTATCGAAAGATAATATGACAGAAAAAGAAAAGAATAAAAAGATGGTAGTTGAGTTCTATAATGAAGTTTTTAACAAACATAATATTGATATTATCCCTAAATATGTAGGTGAAAGAGTATAAACAACATAATCCTTTTGTTGCTGATGGACGAAAAGCCTTCATGGATTTCTTTAAGGAGGATTTTGTTAAAAACCCTAATTCCTCTGCAGAGATTAAACGTGTAGTAGCTGAAGGAGATACAGTTGCCCTCCATGTACATTCTCGTACTAATTCTCAAGATAAGGGAGTTGCTATAGTCGATATTTTTCGTATAAAGGATGGAAAGATTGTTGAACATTGGGATGTAATTCAAGAGATTCCAAATGAGGCAGCTAATAATAATACGATGTTTTAGATAGAAGATATATATAAACTAAATTTAGATTTCTAACAAATGACTCCATTTTGATTAACCTTTTTCAAAATGGGGTCTTCTTATTTTCAATATAACATGGGTTTGTGGAGCCTTTTTGATTATACGTTATTTCAAATCAACATTTGTTTTAATGAGGTTTAATTTATACGCAATAAAATTGATAATACTCTTGATGTATGAGTCACATCGTAGTAAAAACTCTTCTATAGCATTCTGGGGTGAATTAGTATTTTTATCATTAATAACATTAAATAATTATATATAAATATAACGCATTTATGTTATTATGTTTATGTTGGGAAATAAAGTATATTTTTGTTCGCAAAAATAATTAGGATAAGAAGGGGAAATAGCATGAAAATGAAAAAAATGATTTTAACAGGTGCAGTACTTGCAGCAACAACTTTAACAGCTTTAACAAATGTACAGGCAGATACAACATTTAAAGATGTTCCTACTGATCATTGGTCATATCAAGCAATTATGGATCTAAAAGAGAAAAATATCGTAGCTGGTTATGGAAATGGCATTTTTGGTTTCGGTGATAGTATTACACGTGGTCAAGTTGCTAGATTGCTTTATGTATACTTGAAACCGGCAGATGTAGATGCTAATTTTCAAAATCCATTTATGGATATAAAAGGTTCTATGTTCGAAAAAGAAATCTTAGCAATTACAAAAGCAGGGATTATGCGCGGATATGGTGATGGAAAGTTCGGGCCAAATGAGGTCTTAAATCGTGAACAATTAGCAGCTGTTCTAACACAAGCATTTCAATTAGAAGCGACAACTGTCACAACTTTCACAGATGTTGACAAGAATTATTGGGCTACGAAGGCAATCAGTGCAGTGCAGGAAAGTAAAATTGCTGTTGGTACAGGAAGTAACTTATTTGAGCCAAAAAGAGTTGTAACACGTGAGCAATATGCACAGTTTCTATACAATGGAATTAAAAGTGTAAACAAACCAGAGACAAAACCAGAGACAAAACCAGAGACAAAACCAGAGACAAAACCAGAGACAAAACCAGAGACAAAACCAGAGACAAAACCAGAGACAAAACCAGAGACAAAACCAGAGACAAAACCAGAAACAAAACCAGGAGTAACGCCAATAGGTATTCCCAATGCGTTAGTGACAGATGATTTTTTCTTTGATAGATATTCAATTGAAATTTCACCTGTAAGAGAGAAATCTATTTCTAAACAAGGTCAAAATCTTGTTACTGAAGTAAATAAGAAATATAATGCGGATTTCAGATATAGATACGTAGCATCAGAAATTGATCTATATACTCCTAATTTGCCAAGAATGATTGATTCTCATGGTTCATTTTCGTTTGTTGGGAAGGATAAAGATAATTTCTATTTCGTGTTTGTCATTGACAAATCAACTGTTGAGCTAGCTGAAAACTGGATGCATATGATAAATCCGAATTTCACACTTGATAAAGAGATTGATAGATTAGTAAATCCAAATCCAGAATTAAAAAAAGAAATTGATAGTTTTGTAAAAAATAATAAGGATTATATCAATCGTTTTGAAAAAGATAATCATAGCGTAGTAATAGATGTAAGTCCTCTACATTCGATAATCCCTGGAGAGTCTGTAGTTACTATAAATCCCGATTACCGTGTATTACACGTTTCTGTACAAGAAAAGTAAATATTTAAGTAGTGTATTGATTTTCGTACAGTGAAGTATGGACAAGAGCTTAGAGATTTTTTGAAAAAGACCGACTGTTATGTGCGGTCTTTTTTCTATGTAAAAAGCTATTCGAAGAAGAAATGAACGAGTTACTTCCTAGGAATGGGTGGCATATTTTTATTTTGCTAACTTGATTTTGATGTGACGGAACCGTCAGTGTTTAAAAATTTAAAAAAGCCCCTCAATCATGTTAAAGGGACCTTACTCACGCAAATGATCTGTAAATCAATTCATTTTTGATATACAGATCATTTGTATGATAATATTTATAAAGAATTGCTAAAGAATGAAATTACATAAATGCTTTTAGAAGTTCTTGAATTAATGGGATTGCTCCACCAATAAATTTTAAAACTGCCATTGCGATTTCCATAGTATTCTCTCCTTTGTTTTTGTATTAAGATGTTGAATCTTTATAACCTTATTATAGTAAGCGCTTACATTTATAACAATACATTTTTGTATGCAATATTGCATATTTATACGTTTGGACAAAAATTAGGCCCTATTAGTCATTCTTTAATGGTACCATAGCGAGGTGTGAGTCTTTAAGGGTTTTCCCTAATAGGAGGAAATATGGAAAGAGTACAAGTGATTTACAGTAATCTGAAAATTAAAAGTTGGGCTAAACAGGTATTAGCTGTAGGAGGAATATTAGGGTTCTGCTACTTGGTGTTATACGTTTTTAGTTTCTTAGTTGTTATGTAAATATTATATAACTAAACTAGTAGAGTCTTGCCTAGATAGGTAAGACTCTTTTGTTTTTATCTGTGATGAGCAAACTACATACAAAACCTCTCAAGTTTGTCAGATGCTATGTATAGTGCCTTATTTCTCTATGCTTTAGAACGGCTAGCTCCTATCATAGAAAGTAAATAAACTTCTATTAAAAAAATAAGCATAAGTTATATTACGTTTTGGTAAAATCTTTTTATCTTTGAAAAGGATTTAAATCTTACTAATAGATTTGATTCCTTTTTGTATACCATAATTTCAATATTAACATATGAATATAATATACTGAAAATAATTTAAAAGCAAGAACATTAGTAGGGATCCGCTACATGCCCATCAACTTAAAATTTTAAAGTAGACCTTAAACGAAAATTTTTCTTTTTTAAATTGATTGATAGTAAACAAGAAAGGTTGGCATTTGCAGATACAAGTGGATTTGGAAGCAATCAAATAAAAATTTTTGAAGTTTTACGCAAAGCTTGTGAAACATTTATGCTTTCTACTGTGGATTTTTAAAAAAATTAACTATTTATAAAAAAAGTTGCATCACGTTATCTCTTTATATAAAGGGATATTTTTCATCAGTATTTTAAATTTCGAGAAACCTTTTGTCAAAAATACTTTACGAATTGTAAGAAATAAATTACAAACTTTTTAAGAGGTGTTGCTATTGTTACATAATAAAATTGTAGTTTGTCGAGCGGAAAAAGGTTGGACTCAAGAAGAACTGGCAAAAAGAGTGGGGGTTAGTCGTCAAACTATCGCTACTCTTGAAAAAAACAAATATAATCCTTCTCTAATTCTTGCTTTTAAAATTGCAAATATATTTGAAAAGTCAATAACTGACGTGTTTGATTATCAGGAGGAGTGAGACTTATGTTATGGTTAACATCTTTATCTTTAGTTATAATATTCATCAGTCAGATGTATGTAATAAAATTTCAATCAAGTGATGAAGCCAAGATGAAAGAGGGAGAGAAATTCAATATAAAACAAATAATGTGTTGTACAACATCCTATATTTAGGTATCATTGCTATTATTATTTTTCAATCGATAGATATTGTTCCTTTAGAATTTTTACCAGATTTATTGTTATATTTTGTGCTGGCATTAAGTGTGCTAGGCTGTATTTTTATATTTATCAACAGAAACAGGAAAAATTACTAATATGAGTTAGGCTTTTTCTCTCGTCCTGTTAGGCGTTTGGATAAAATGTTTCTTATAAAAAGTGAAATTTATATACTGATTATAAAGGATTATAGTTAAAATGACAGCTGCGTTTATTTAAGTGAATCACATAAAATAATCAATCTTTTTTATAAAAACTTAAGGAATCCAAAATTGATACCTTTACATTTTGATAAAGTTTTTTAAAATGTGTAGTTTTCTTCTATTCTTGCCATTTATGCTAGAATAAAAAAATCTTACAAGTATGATGGCTGGCTTTGAAAGACGAGTTCAATTTTGTGATTACTGGCTTGTATAATACTTATGGAATGTCCCATTCGAAATGAAAAGCGTAGACAATATTGAAAAAGGTTTTACGTCGAGCTTTTGAAAATGTACTTCCAGAGGATGCACGTTATCGCAAAAAAGTGCATATTCAAGCACAAAGGATGCCTCTTATCTACAAGGTTTTAGTGATTGGATGTTACATGTGTTGAACAATTCTCAATCATCTATTTTGCCATTAATTAATATAGAAAGAGTTCGTGCTATTGCAGAAGGGAAATATAAGGTAATTTATGGTAATGATGCACGAAGTATAATAGATTATTTACTTCAAGTTAATAGTTGGCTTCAGGAATATATTATTAAATTAGTATGATAGATGTAATTTTTAAATAAAGAGGTTAGATAAACCCTCAACGAACTAAGTGAACCGCACCTCCAATGTATTAGATAGTTATCTAAGAATTGGAGATGCGGTTTTATTATTTTGATTTGCCATAACGTTAGTCAGTTAGTAAATTAGAATCAAATAAGGACCATAGAAAGAACTGGGGGAAATAATTTGAATTGGAGGTACCCAGTAAAGGAGAATACGATGAACCTTTTAATTAGAGAATTAGAAGTAAATGATTTAGACAATTTACCGGAGATTGATGATAGTTTCATAGTGAACTCTAGGTTAATTCTTTCTCTTTCAAAAATAAATAAGCAAATAGAATATACAGTAGAAGACGTTCCAATTTATGAGAAAAGTTATTTACAAGATCAATATGATGATGAACTAGCGTACACTGAATATATAAATAATCCTAATCAAGTAATTTACATTGCAATTTTACATGATCAAATTATAGGAGTAATGGTATTGAAAAAGAATTGGAATCACTATGCTTACATAGAAGATATAAAGGTGGATAAAAAATATCGTTCACTTGGAGTTGGTAGAAGGTTAATTGAGCAAGCAACACAGTGGGCAAAAGAAAATAATATGCCAGGTTTAATGCTTGAAACACAAAATAATAATGTAGCAGCATGTAAGTTCTATGAAAAATGTGGGTTTGTAATAGGTGGGTTCGACTTTTTTATCTATAAAGGAATACATGAAGAAAGCGATGAAGTTGCAATGTATTGGTATTTGCATTTCAAATGAAAGTACACCAAAACGCGGATATATAAATTCCTTGCTGTTACATTCGGGACACGCAAATAACTAAAAGAAAAAGGAGGTTTCTTTCTGAAATTAGGGGGCATCTTTGATTTTGCTACCAATAATCAAACGATATATTAATTAGACTTGGATAAAATCAATAGGTAGGTATTTACGGTTGCCTTTCTATTTTTTTTTTAGAATTGATTTAGTGAATCAAAATTCTATTTTTGTATATATCTTTTGTACTAGTAGATATAAGTCTAAAAATATGTACAATTACACCATTTGGCTAGTGGGTAAATTTTATGAACTGATTTATACTAGTATTGTGTCTTGCCTTTTTAGGTGCAGTACACAGCCGGTGATTGGCTAGTGGATGCTCTTCCATTTTGCCAGTGCCGGTTTTTTATTGGATAATAGAGAAAATAAAGTTTTTATAAAGAAAGAAGGGGTTGTTTTGAAAGATGTAAATTCTATCTTTATGAGAGAAAAGATTGCTAGTTCTTATCTTTATTTTATTTCTTTTCTTGGTTTGGTTACTATAACTATATCTTTACTTGAAATTAAAATTCCTTCTCATCCAACAATACTAATATTGTTGTTACTATTTATGGGGATCGCAGAGTATTTTCCTGTAAGATTTTGGAGAGGAACTAGCTCGCTTACCTTTCCGATCATTTACGCAATGAATTGGCAGTTTGGAATCCATATAACTATTGTTGCTATTGTACTCGTTACGCTAATTATTCATCTGCATCGCCGTTCACCGATACAAAGAATGTTATTTAATAGTACTCAGCATGCACTTAGTTTGATCTTGGCCGAATGGCTCTCAAACAAATGTATGTCCTTATTAATTAATAAAATAGATATGTCGGTTCTGTATGGAAATTTAATATCTTTATTATTATTTTGTGTATTTTTTTGTTTTTTCAACAATCGCTTTTACGATTTGTTAATGATACTTCTTCCGCAGCCATATTCAATTTATCAGTGGTATAAAAAAACTGTAACGGTATTTCTTTGCGAAACTTTTGGTTTCTCTTATGCGGCACTGATGCACGTATTAATTAGTACATATAGTGTGGAAGTAAACGAGATTACAGTACTGTTTTTCTTTTTTCCACTTGTAGCAACTTCAGTGATAAGTTCTTTTTCTGTACGGATAAGGATGGAAAAGGAACGATTATATGAGTTATTTCTTATTACGACCGAAATTAGTCGAGGATTAACCGGAGGAAACTTGAAACATATTAAACAAGCACTCAAAGGTTTTTTTGGCATACAAGCATATGTAATATGGACAAAAGATGATGGGAACTGGAATATTCTATTAAAAGATGGGAAAGTCCGCTCCTATATATCTGATGATTCAGAAAAATTTAGGGCGTTTGAAGGAATCTCTAAAAATCTTGTATTTAATGATTGGAAAGTTGGTACGGCTCCTGGAGATGAAATATTTGATAGTGTTATACGCTCACTTGTATATTTTCCTCTTATAGTAAATGATGAATTAGTCGGAATGTTTGTTGCAGGGAAAAGTAGAAATGCGGGTTTCTTTCCGGAAGATGTACAGTCGTTAGCTACATTTTCTAACCAATTAGCTAACGTTGTTAAAACAAGGATATTGATTTCTGAACAGGAAAAAAGAATGATCCTAGAAGAAAGAAATAGAATCGCCCGTGAAATTCACGATGGTATTGCGCAAACATTAGCCGGGGTGATATTCCAACTAGAATCCGCGCAGAAAAAATACCGTGATAAACCAAAAGATATGCAGCAAGTAGTTGAGAAAAGCATAAAAGATTTAAGAGGAAGCCTAGGAGAAGTTCGCTATTCTATTTATGCTTTAAAACCATATCCGACACAACAATTAGGTTTTAAGCAGGCGATAGCAAGTAAAATAAAATCTTTAAAACAAGAATACGGACTAGATATTACATATCATGAAAGAGGTTATGCACGTGCGCTTAGTTTTTCAAAAGAAAGAGTTATTTTTGATACATTACAAGAGAGTTTGCAAAACATTGTAAAACATGCAAAAGCAGAAAAGACCGATGTTTTACTCAGCTATCAAAGTGAGCACGTGCTTTTAAGGGTTAAGGATAATGGAGTTGGTTTTTCACTATTTGAGTCTATGGTTAAAACGAAGAATGAGCCACATTATGGTATATTACATATGAATGAACAAGCTGAACAATTAGGGGCTACTTTACAGATTGATAGTTCTGTAGGGAAAGGGACAGAAATTACACTGTTAATTCCAGATTCACAAACAAGGGGTGCGTAAAATGATTAAAATATTAGTAGTAGATGATCATGCTTTTTTACGGGACGCAATTCGGAGCATACTAGAGGATGAATCTGATATGAAAGTGGTTGGAGAAGCTAGCTCTGGGGATGGAGTATTGGGAAAAGTAGAAGAATTCGGACCAGATTGTATTTTGATGGATATTAACCTTCCAGGGAAAAATGGGATTGAAGCTACCGAGTTAGTGAAAAAAAATATCCAAATTGCCGAGTACTTGTGTTTACAATGTATGAGCATGATGAGTATTTAATGGATGCACTCCAGGCCGGTGCTGATGGCTATTTATTGAAGGATTCCTCATCAGAGCAGCTAGTAGCAGCAATTCGAATGTTATATCGAGGCGATTCCGTTATTCATCCGCGTATGACTAAAAAATTAATTACATATCATCAGCAAAAAATGAAAGTAGAATCAAATGAAAATGAACTGACGGAACGTGAAAAGGAAATTCTCTTTGAACTAGTAAAAGGACTTAGTAATAAAGAGATTGCTGAAGTTTTATATATTAGTGATAAAACAGTTAAAATTCACATCAATAAAATTTTTAAAAAGCTAAATGTGAAAAGTCGATCGCAAGCAGTGATTTATGCAGTCCGAAATCAATTGGTTCCGCTAGATTAAATAAGAAATCTTTCAAAGAACTATCGTGTTGCTTTATTCTGTATCACAAAGAATAAAGGCAAGATAGTTCTTTTGTACTATGTAGGCATAGAATCCTTAGAGAAAAGATACTCCTTTTGTTCAATTTTCAGAACAATCTAAATGTGGAATAATAAAAATAGAATTACATTTTAACCTTGTTAATAATTCATTTTGTAAAAATATTTTGTTGAAAATAAATGATGGGGGGCTCTTATAGAAAGAGTAAAGTGAGTGATTAGCTATATGAGGTATGGGGATGGTAGTATTGTTGGAAATCTTTCATGATACAAAAGATTAAGATTAATAGAATTTCCAATGCTAAATGGGAATTTAAGAATCAATTTGTTTCAAAAAATAATATTAAAAATGGGGAGATGCAATATGAAACGAGGGAAATTTGGAAAGATTCTTATTGGAACGTTAACAGCTGGAATGTTATTGTCTCAAGGAATTCCATATAACGTATTAGCGGAAGAGGTAAATACATCTACTTTAACTGGAATTGATGATGCAAATGCTATCTTAAAAGGCCTTACAAAGGAACAACGTAATGCCTTAAAAACGTTAGATACAAAACCGGGTTTTGTTATTTCGCCAGGTATCAATACCGCAAGTCCTAATAATGTGAATGTGATTATAGAATTTAAGCAAGCACCTAGCAAAATTGAAGTATTAAAACAAGCGGCTAAAGGGAAAAAGGTAGCTCTTTCAAATGCGGAACAAAAGGTAGAAGCATCACATAAAGGATTTAAAGCAGAGCTTGAACAGCTTCAAAAGAATAAAGAGAAAGGGACAAATTTAAAAGCTGCCAAAATAACAAGAGAATATAAGAATGCTTTTAATGGTGTAGCGATTTCTATACCTGCGAACATGATTGAAGATTTAGTTCGTACCGGTATGGTTAAGCGTGTATGGGAAGATCATGAGGTTAAAATTGATTTGCCGAAAGAAACAGCTAAGACTGCTGTTGAACCGAAAATGGCAGATAGTGTACCGCAAATTGGTGTGGACAAGCTGCATGATGAAAAAATAACAGGTAAAGGAATTAAGGTAGGTGTACTGGACACAGGTATTGATTACAACCACCCGGATTTGAAAGATGCATATAAAGGGTATCGTGCAAAACAAGGTGAGGATTCAAGCAAAATAGATCCGAACTCCATAAAAGGATGGGACTTTGTTAATAATGATGCTGATCCAATGGAGACAACGTATAAGGATTGGCAAAATTCTGGGGGATATCCTGAGATTTATGATGGAAGTGCATATTATACATCCCATGGTACGCATGTAGCTGGGACAATTGCTGCAGACAAACAGAATAGTGTGGATTATGCAGTGAAGGGCGTAGCCCCGGATGTAGATTTATATTCATACCGCGTATTAGGTCCATATGGAAGTGGACAAACAAGTGGTATTCTTGCTGCGATTGATAAAGCAGTGAAAGACGATATGGATGTTATCAATTTATCACTAGGAGCGTCTATTAATGATCCTTTATATCCTACTTCTGTCGCAGTGAACAATGCGATGTTGGCTGGTGTTATTACAGTAGTAGCAGCTGGTAATAGTGGTCCGGAAGAAGGTACCATTGGATCTCCTAGTGCAGCAGCACTTCCCATTACAGTTGGAGCCAGTGACGCTGCAATGACTATTCCAACGTTTTCCGCCGATGCAGGTGATGTACATGTAGATAAGATGATGCTACTTGGAAAAAGCTTTACTGATAAGATTGAAGATTTGAAAGGACAATCCTTATCGGTTGTATATGCGGGGCTTGGGAAATTAGGTGATTTTACAGGGAAAGATGTAAAAGGGAAGTTAGTTCTTATCCAACGAGGTGAGATTACATTTGATGAAAAAATTAAAAATGCTAAGGATGCAGGCGCAAAGGCAGTAATTGTATATAACAATGTAGATGGGGAAATTACAAGTTATCTTGGGGAAAGTACTTCATCTATTCCATCGTTCCGCTTAACAAAAGTAGATGGTGAGAAATTACAAGCAAAAGCTGTACAAGGAGATGTGTCGTTAGCGTTTGGAGAACTTAGTAATATAAAAACAGAGGGAGATCACTTAGCTGATTTCAGCTCCCGTGGTCCTGCAACTAAAACAGATGATATTAAGCCAGATATTATAGCGCCAGGTGTGTCTATTTTCTCAACTGTTCCTGAATATATTAATGATCCAAAAGATGGAGAAAATTATCCGGTAGCGTATGGACGTATGTCAGGTACTTCTATGGCAACTCCTCATACTGCAGGGGTAGCGGCACTCATTTTACAAGAACATCCAAATTATAGTCCATTTGAAGTAAAAGAAGCACTTATGAATACCGCAGTTGACTTAAAAGAAGAGCGTTCTGTATTTGAGGTGGGATCAGGAAGAATTGATGCATATCGTGCAGTTCATGCAGATACATCTATCGAGGTTATCGATAAAACATCAAACGTTGTAGATGATGAAGAAGTAGAAATTGAAGAAAAAACAGGTTCTATTGCATTTGGGTATAAAAATCAAATTGAAACTGGGCCTATTAAAGATAGCCGAAAAGTGTTAATTAAGAACAGTAGTAAAACAGATGGGAAAGAATTTAAATTAGAAGTAGAGTTTTCACCTACAAGTGTAGGTGTGCAAGATGCAGCGAAGAATGGTGTGAAGCTAAACGTACCAGATTCTATTAAAGTAGCTCCTGGTACATCAGGGGAAATTAGTCCTGAAATTATAATTCCGGAAAACGCTGAATTTGGCAGATATGAGGGCTATATTCATATTTCAAATAAAAACAATGAAAAAGAAGTATATCAAGTACCATTCGCAGTTAAATTCACAGAAAAAGGGATTGCGTCTGTGGATTTACTAAGAGATGCAATGGCAACAGATGCTTCTAAATTCCATCCATTTATGGAAAGACCAAGTTCGCCGTTGACATTTAAATTAAATAGTCCCCTTGAAACCATTGATGCAGTTGTGAAGGACCGAAAGACAGGTAAGGCACTAGGAGTCGTTGGTACACTTAATGCAAGTAGTCTAACACCAAATGTTGAGTATATGATGTTTTCTGGTATGGGAGGGTATGTACTTCCATTCACAGGAGATCCAGCTCATCCAATTGGAAATAAACCTGTTATGTTGCCTGATGGAGATTACGAATTGAACTTCGTTGGATATGATAAAGAAGGAAAATCGTATACAAAAGGCGATAGCATAATCATTGATAATGTAATACCTGAAATGAAATTTAAGGATGTAGAACCTGGTATACACGAAGTCAATGATTCCATGTTTAAAGAAGAAGACGGTCAACATGCATTATGGGTGCATGGTAATATTTATGATTCTACAGTAGATGCATTAAAGGCAAAAGGCCTGCAGTATGATCAAAAAGCGAATCAAATCGTATATTATCAAAACTCAGCCTTCCCATCAGGTTGGTTGAATACAATTCAAGCAAATGGTGATTTTAAATTTGGAGTACTTCCAGAGGAAATAAATGAGCCATTAAATTTAAAATTATTTGGATATGACCTTGCCACTGCAGGGAATATGGCAACTGGATATAAAGATTATGTCTTTGTAAAAGAAGGGACAGAATACGCTGTTCCAAGTTATGACAAAGATAAAATAAAATTAGGTGAAAAAATTACGTTAACTTTGAATCTCAATAATGTAAAACAGCTTATGTCAGGTACATTTGAAATTCCTTATTACAAGCAGCTCTTTAAATTTACAGATGTGAAACCAAATCCAGCACTTACGGAATATGTAAAACAACAAGGACTGAACCTTAAATTAGAAGATCCGAAGATAAGTGAAGAAGGAACTTGGGAAAACAAGGTGAAAGTTGGCGCGTCATTGGAAGGAAAAGAATTTAAAGGATTAGATGGAGATACACCATTTTTAGATGTTACATTCGAGATGACGAGCGATGAATACTTTAATGATTTAACTGCATTTGGAGTAGATAAGTTCTCTTATACAAAAGCTGGTGCATCAGAAGGCAATGAGATTCCTGTATTTAAAGATAAATCTTTTGCTATTGTTTCGAAACATTCAACGGTTACAGGTTATATTGGTCCGGAAGCTTTCTTGAATGAAGAGGGGTATTTAGGTAAGAAAGACTATACAAAACTAGGAGCAAAAGTGTATGCAGTTGGCAAGGACGGAAAGAAATATACAGGAACGATTAATGATAACGGGCAATTTGAAATTCATAGTGTCCCAGTGAGCGATAAAGAATATGATATTTTCGTAGAAATACCAGGTCATTTAAATAGTAAATTAACAACAAAAATAGGGAAAATGCAGGATGGAGAATTAGTGGGACAAAACTTTAGAGCTGACATGGATGATAACCTTGCAGGTGATGTAAACGGCGATAAAATGGTGGATATTCAAGATGCTAGAATAGTAGCTTTGTCATATGGAAAAGGAAAAGTATCTGTAAAAGATGGAGATATAAATCAAGATGGTGTTGTAGATGAAACGGATATTCGTTTTATTGAGAAAAACTTCTTGAAAAAGGGCCCAGATGCTAAAGGAAATCAGAAACCGAAAGAAAATGTAGGGCCAGTGACATTAGATAAAATCTTACGCTCTATCGGTTTAGAACCAAAAAAATAAGTGGGCAAACTTCTAGAGAAAATAAAGCAATCAGACCATGAATAGCAAATGAAATGAGATTGGCTAACAAATGACCGGTAATGATTTACGGTAACATTACCGGTTATTTTAAAAGTAATAGTTGTTTGAGTACATGAAGTAATTAGTTTAAACTAAGTTCGCTTTCGTTATGGGACAAGGTAGTTGTTTAATTATTATTGTTTGTGGGATGGAAATAAGGTTTGTAGTTTGTAGTTTGAACTTTAAAAATAGGGGGACTTGTGAAATGGGTATGAAGAAAAAACTTGGTATGGGTGTCATAACTGCAGCACTGGGCTTATCTTTAATTGGCGGGGGAACATATGCGTATTTTAGTGATAAGGAAGTATCACAAAACACGTTTGCAGCAGGTACTTTAGATTTGAGTGTAAATCCTGAAGTTGTTATTAATGTCGACAATCTGAAACCAGGTGATGAAATGGAGCGCGGTTTTCAATTAGTTAACAAAGGAACCTTAGCAATAGGAGATGTGAAACTCCTGACAGATTACAGTGTAATCGATGCAAAAGGGGATAATGGAAATGCTGATTTTGGTGATCATATCCGTGTTGATTTCTTGTGGAATTTGGATAAAAATGAGGTTCCAATTTGGTCTACTACATTATCTGAATTAAAGGTAGATACGCAAAATGGAAGTATTCCTGACCTTGTAAAGAAAGGTATTGTAGATCGAGAAGGAAATGGACTTGCTCCTGGTGATGATGACACATTTTATGTAATGTTCACATTTGTAGATAGTGGTGAAGACCAAAATGTATTTCAGGGAGATGCATTGAAATTAAATTGGACGTTTAATTCCATGCAAACAAGCGGTGAAGAAAAGTAAGTGTGATAATTTGTATACTGTATGTTTAAAACTGTAACACGAAGCATAAGATGGCCGTTTTGATCAGCTTATGCTTCTAATATGTATACAACAAAAATAACAACTAGCCCCTCGTAAGAGGTACTAGTTGACGTGAAATTCGAAAGAGAAAGTTAAAAGTTTTTAGTTTCTTGCTCAATTAAAGCCCCAATTAGTTTAATAAACATAATTAAAATTGCAAACTAAATCCTTTGAATTTATGAATTCCAGTTCCGAATCTTACTTGATCTTTTTCTTTAAGTTCCTCAACTGCATTTCCCACTTCTTGTAAAAGGCTTGCATCAAGACCTATTGTATTATGTCCTCCATAAATCTTCGTAACATTGGGGATTTTGGATATTTTCTTTAACGATTGCGTTAAATCCATAGGGTTAGTCGTAGGGAAAAAAGCATACACTGGAGTCTCATCATAAAGCAAATCACCTGTAAATAAATAACCTTTACTATTATCTAAAATTGAAATATGTCCCGGAGAATGTCCTGGAGTATGGTAGATAGTCAATTTTCTATTGCCTATCTCTATTTCATCACCGTCATTTAACAAACCTGTAGGATTACCCTGAAAGGGTTTATAGGTGTCTGGATTAAACGTTTTTGGTGTAGGAATTGTAATATCACGACTTACATCTTTTCTGATTTGTTCGATAGAAAGTTTCTTAATACCATTGACTAGCCAGTCTTCTTCATCCTTATGTACATAAATATTCTTAAATTCACCATGACTTCCAATATGATCCCAATGGACGTGTGTTGTTAAAACAATAATCGGTAAATTTGTAAGCTGGTCTGTAATCCTTTTTATGTTATCAATCCCAAGACCCGTATCAATTAATGCAGCTTTCTCCTCACCGATTAATAAATAAGAGTGAACTTGTTCCCAATGTCCATACTCACTAATAGCGAAAGTTGTATTATCTATTTGATTTACTGTAAACCATGAGTCTTTAATTTTAACCATTTACTAAATTCCCCTTTCTAAACTCTCATACCAACAATTTTCTCTATTAACTTACTTGAAACCTTCTACTGTCATTCTTGAACTAAAATGCCATTTGGTTGAATAAGGAACAGTGTATATCCTATACATGTTCGGTTAACGTAACGTCTCATTATCAGAAGTTCTCCTTATCAACAATCCCCGAATAATTAATATTCGTGAAACATCCTATTCACCTACGTATGCAGTTTCTTATTCATTCCATTATATCAGTGGTTAAAAGCAATCATTATCTTTATTTCCTTTACTCCATATGTATAAAATTTCGCATAAAATAATGGCCAGTTTATAGGTTAATAATTAACACAAGACCAACTTATGGGTAAAGCTCCTCATAAATATATGGGTTAGAAAACTGATGCCGATTTCCCTTTTAAAATACATCTTAAGATATATTTTACGATGTATTTTGTTGTATGTTGGAGAGTATAGGAATATTAAATAATTGTCCTGCCTTTGAGATACCTTGAGGGGATTTTTCTCGTAATGTGGAAGAAAAACAGTTTTGGGAGGTGCTGAATTATATACTATATTCATTGGCAAGGGAGAGAAAAGAAGTAAAAAATCATGAATGAAAAGGAGGGGGATATATTATGTTACGACAAATGAACCTTTTGTATATGTGAAGTAGAAAAAGTAAAAAATAACCTGTAAAGGGCGGTTGAAAATCGGTCTTACTATTTATTTTTTAATGCTCTTTTTAAGAGTTCAATTATTTGTTCTAGCCATTCTATAGGAGTAAGGTTTAAAGCAGGAAAATAAATTTCGGTATTATATATGATGAATTCTTCTTTTTCATGAACGGATAAACCACTTTGTAGGAATGCTGTAATGTCTTCAATAGTATTCTCTAAACATATATTAGTAACTTCAGTGATAAATTCGTTTATGGCAAATTGGAGTGATTCAATATCTTGATGGAAAGTTCCTGCTAAAAAATCACCTAATTCTTCATATTGTATGTAATTATCTTTCATGTAAACTCACCTATATCTTTCTGGATATCCTGTACTCAAAAAACTACCATTTTATGAGTATCTATTTCTAAATGATTTATTTCCATCCATTTAATATTTTTGGTTCTGGTGCAAAAACTTAAGGACAATTGCAATGAATCTATAAATCTTGGACATACTGTTACTATTACTTTAAAAAGGGTGCGTAATTGTTATGGAAAAGGAAAATGTATTCAAATGGAAGCATTATCAGCCTGATATTATTTTGTTAACGGTAAGATGGTACCTACGGTACAAACTCAGTTTTCGTAATTTGGTGGAAATGCTAGAAGAACGGGGTTTATCCATTTCTCATACAACGATTATGCGTTGGGTTGATCAGTATGGTCCTGAATTGGACAAACGAATCCGCCGTCACCTCAAACAAACAAATGACTCTTGGAGAGTCGATGAAAAATATATCAAAGTAAAAGGTCAATGGATGTATCTGTATCGTGCTGTTGATTCGAAAGGAAACACAATTGATTTTTTCCTAAACAAAACAAGAGACCAGAAGGCTGCAAAGCGCTTTTTCAAGAAAGCTTTGCGGTCTTTTCATGTTTCAAAGCCACGTGTGATAACAGTCGATAAGAATCCAGCTTATCCGATAGCAATTGAACAGTTGAAAAAAGAAAAAAGCATACCTGATGGTATGCAACTTAGACAACAAAAGTACTTGAATAACATAGTAGAACAAGATCATCGCTTTATAAAGAAGCGAATCCGTTCTATGCTAGGGTTCAAATATTTTGACACAGCTAAATCCATTCTTTCTGGAGTAGAAGCCATGCATATGATTAAAAAAGAACAGCTTGATTTACGGAACCAGTCTGTCCAAAATCAGAAAGAATTCATCCATCAATTGATTGGACTTGCAGCATAAGATACGATTCTATTAGGAATATATGCGCGTTATTCTCTTTTATTTTATTTTTGCACCAGAACCTAAGGCAGTTTGTTTTTGAAGAAAACCCTTGATGTTTGCATGTGGCTAAAAATGTGAAGGTTACAATTACTGCTCTGTCAGATAGTGAAGTGCTTGTTCAAAAAACAGATAATGATCAAGAATTTGTGTCTAAGTTGTATACTCCAAATGAGTGTCAGAGTGTTGTAGCTGGAGATGGAGTATGGGAGGAAACAGCGCAGCGTGTTATTCGTACAATTTTTGACTATAATAATGCGGTATATTCTAATATGGTAGTAGGAGAAGTTATTTCTTATCCAGGGCGATGGTCCAGTTATCCACCACATCACCATGACCAGTCGGAGGTATATTATTATCGCTTTAACAAGCCACAGGGGTTTGGATGTGCAATGATAGGTGAGGATGCTTATCGCGTTGTACATAATAGCTTTATTACAATTCCAGGTGAACTAGACCACCCGCAAGCAACGGCACCTGGATATGCAATGTATTTTTGTTGGATGATTCGACATCTAGAGAATAAACCATGGAATGATCGTATCATGGAGGAAGAACACAACTGGTTATTAGAACCAAATGCGAAAATTTGGCCAGAAAAAGAATAGATGAAAATAAATACGAGCACTCCTATTTATAGTGATAGGGTGCTCGTTTTTCTATTTATGCGCAGAAAGGAAAATCCTTCTTACTGTTACCGTCGGGCTATCGTCCTGCACACATTTGAAGAAGGAGAATACTTTCAGTAAGTATGTAGAAATAATCCTTCATTTTGGCGTTTGCTTCTGACCTGATAATTATTTTTTTATGGGGAAAAAATTAGTTTACTGGTTATTAAGTTTTTTCTTTGTAATTTATTTGTTGTTTGTTGTTCTATCTACATCTGAAATGGGTGAGTCTGTGCTGTATAGGTCTTGGTTACTATCTTTATTACTATCTTTATTGCTAGCATTATTGTTATTGTTTGAATTATGTTTCACTTGAGATGATGTTTTTAGCATTTGTTCTTGTTCCTTACTAGGGGTATTCAGGGCATCCGATAGGACGCGATTAATCTGTTCGCTTAATAGATTTTCTTTGTCCATATTATACAGCTCCTTTTTGGAATGAGATAAAAAACAGTGGAATTATTAATAGACACTCCGATATTTTGTGTCTTTGAAAGGAATTATATACAAACTTATATTGCAAAGTTAACTAATAAAAAAATGTTAGTGGTGAATAAAGAGGTACAGAATTGAAATTCGAAAATGTGGTTCTTCTATCTAATAAGATATGATTTGATATTTTCTTAGTTTTGGTTATGTAAGTTTATATACTTAAAGTAAAGGGCTTAATTCATTTAAGGGGGATGATAATTTGGAGGTATTTAACTCAGCTGCTCCTGCACAAACAAAAAATGAAGATTTACCATTTGATATTTCTTGGATGACCGATTGGATTGTAGATTGGTTTGGTTCTTTGTTTAATGGTGGCAGTGATGTAATAAAAGATGGGGGAGATAAAATAGATGGTGCAGTCCATGCGAGTGTGCCTGCATTCTTTGATGTTATTTTCCTTATTCTTTCTGTAGTAATTTTAATATCATTATTAGTTTTTGGAGCTTCTTTACGGTTTAAACATATAAAGTGGAAAAAAAGATCTATATATTTTGGAGTAGGGTCATTCATTCTCATACTATTAATAAGGATTCTACCGGTGTTAATGTTGACAACACATTCTTTTGATTTTCAAACTTTTATGAGTAATATGGTGGGTTTAATCACTTCTATAATTTTAGGGACAGCTGTATTAATGTTTTTAATATCTCTAGCCCTAGGTATGCTTTATAAGAAATTTGAACATCTGAAATATGGGAAATGGAGTTCGAGTTTGAGATATAGCTCAATTTTTATTTTCGTAATGACATTGATAGTACCGGCCTTGCTGCGCCATTTATAATCTGTGTTTATCTAGGGGAAGGAGGGAATAGTGCAGATAATTTCTATTATTTCTCTGTGTAATTATACTAGCACTTGTTCTCCTCTAATTTTCTGAATTAAGTCTTGGACATTAAAAGGAATTTTGTTGTACGAAGTTTTGGCAAAGGGGGGAGAGTTGCTAGTGACTACTTTTGTTGTCATGGTGAGTATATTCTTAATTCTGTTCGTAATTGGTCCTAAAGCGACTAAGAATAAAGAAGAAAGAGATAAAATTGAAAAAGAACATAAAGAGAAAATGGAGGCTTTAGAGGAAGAAAAAATCGACTTAGATATTAATGGGACTAAAGTACGGTTACACAAGAAGCCTAAGCTAAAGAACAGTATCTATAGAATAAAGAGTGACAGATAAATTCTTAATAGGATCATCAGTTTCAAACATAGTTATTAAGTTTTAGTACAATCAAAAAGCAAGGTTTTGGTGGGGGCAAGTTAAATACTTATAGACAACTAGCTTAACTATAAGGGCAAAATGGGATAATGGACAACAAGTTATTTAGACTCTATGGAAGCAGCAATTGATGACCTTATAAGAGAAGGCATATCTGGTTTTATATTATTGGATAATCCTAATGAAGAAGGAGGTATTCAAGAAGTAGAATTCATTAAAATCATTAAAGATGAATAAGGAAAGGCTATTGCTTCTGAAGTGATAAGTAATAAAAAGCTGAAAAACTTGAAGTGAACCCCGAAAACGGGGCACCAATCAAAACACCTAAACCACTTGTTCCCTAAATTCTTTAGGGGATAGGTGGTTTAATTTTTCTTGAATTCGCACACAATTGTAGTAATGAATGTATTCTAGCACAATCTTTCGCACAGTTGTGTTGGATACTTTTGTTATCTTTTGTGAATAGAAAGCTTCACTTTTTAAATGACCAAGAAGCTTTCCATGACGGCATTATCATGGCAATTTCCTCTCCGGGACATGCTGGTGATAATGCCGTTTTCTTTGGCATACGATTGAAATTCTTTTGCTGTATAAATACTTCCTTGATCCGAGTGAAGAAGGGCATCTTTTACTTTTCGCCCTCTCATTGCTTGTTTCAATGTTTTCATCGCTAATGTCAGTGTTTGTGATTCGCTGATGACACAACTAATAATTTCACGATTAAAGGCATCCATGATCGTTGATAAATACAAGGTACGCTCTCCAATCGATGAGGGGCTACCATTGGTTCCGTACCATTGATATATTTCTTTTTCTTTCGACGTACTTTTGAAAGAATGTGATTTTGTCTCATGATTCGTAATACTTTTTTATGATTGACACACAGTCCCATTTTTCGAAGAGTAGCGGTCACTCTTCGATATCCATACCGGAATTTATGCCTAAGACAGACGTCCTTTACTTTTTCTTCTATTCAAAATGGTTTTTACTATATCATCTTTCAAATCTTCCGTTCGTTGTAACCAACGATAAAATGTAGAACGGGGTAATTCTAATACGTTACACAATTCTTTTACCGTTATTTTTGTTTTTACATTTCTCCATAAAGTAATTACAGTTTCTGGTTTCAGCCCCTTTCGATTTCCAGATACTTTCCCCATACAAGTAATTTTGTTTTAGATGTTTATTTTCTAAACGTAGCTGTTCTAATTCACTGAGCTCTTTTGGTCCTTTTCTATAAGAATATTGTTTTCCTACAGGTTGTTGAAAACGATACGTTTGATCTGTACGATACCATTTCATCCATGTCTTAATTTGGGAAACATTTTAATTCCAAGTTTCTCCATAATTGTACGATTTGAATAACCGTCTTTCTTCATTTCAATGACTTTCCACTTTGTTTCTTCTGGGTAATGAACTCTTGTCTTCAAACGAAAAACACCTCCATTGAAATTGCATACTTAGTATGCGAATTCAGGAGGTGCTTTTTTCAGGTACCACTATTCGGGTTCACTTCAGTTAAATCTCATTTCAAAATGGTTTTTACTATTTTTATGAAAGCTGGTTTCAAGGTACAGATATTAAAGTAAAAGATTATTTATTTGCGTCTGGCAATATCATCTGCTAGTTTAATCAATTCCTCCATAGTAATCTTTCCTCGTAACTTATCTTTTATGACTTTCTCCATTTCCTTTGTAACAGTTAATCCCTCAATTGCTAAGGTCGTCTTTGCTGCTTCAAAATCTTTTTGCAGCTCTTCCTCGCTAAGAACGCAATTCCAACGAAGAAGCCTATAAACATAAGTCCGCTGAATAGACCATGAATGTCATTGTATAGTTGATACTTACTATTTAATGCTTCAGACTTCGCGTTTTTATATTTATCTACCTGCAATTCGTCGAGTTTTTTCCATTCTCTTAAGTATGAATTATAAGCATCTGTTTTCCCGGCAAACACGATATAATAGTGAGGGATACCGCTACATGCCCATCAACTTAAGAAAAATAAATGTCCCAAAAAAGATAAAAGGAACAAATGAATTTACTCCTTTTTCACTTGAATTCCACATGACATTTAGTATCAATGATTCCAAAGGCAACTTTACATGGGAACGGATTTTTTCCTGTTGAAGCAGCATGCATACATGAAAGTACCCAATAATCCAATTCTAAAGGTAAACGGAATACTTGGATACTACTATCATCGTTTTTTACTGTTACGATTGGTGTATTTACTCTAGTTGTAGTGAAACCGTCAGTTGTTATCATTGCTACTGCATCATTATTATGAAAACCAGCGCTTAAAACCTCGTAAATTATTCCATCATTCTCATTGATAATCATAGGTATATTTAAATAGGGATAGTTATTTATATCATTATGAATAACTGTTCTTGCTGTATTCTTTCTTATCTGATTCCCTTGCATTTTATACACTCCTTTATAACAATCCAAACGTTTAAATCTATTCTATTTTACATCCAGTATATCCGAAAATTGTAGTGTCAACTTATTATAAAAAGCATCCGTGCATATGATAGCGCTATTTAACGGATCTATATCGATGATGGTCATATAGTTAGTAAGTAAATAGCCGCCTTCATAATATGTAATTAGTATTTCTTCTTCGGACAATAAGGAACATAAAAGCATGTTCTTAATCAGTTCTTTTTCTTCAGAGGTTAAAATGGGATATGCTACTTTATTTTTCTCTTTGATTATTTCACGAATTCCGGCGAATCGCGCCCATTTTACCATTCCTCGGCCTTGTTGCATATTAGCGTTGTTCATGCTTTGTGTCCCCCTAACAGTGTGTTTCTGTATCTTGCTGTTGCATTATTTGTATACGAAATTCCTCTTAATATGCTATTCTCTCCAAATTTTGTGCGTATTTCATTCGTTACTTTCGTTAGCTTTATTTCTTGTCCTCTTTGCGTGACATTATCAAAAAGTGAAATTTGTTCTTCTCCTTCTTGAAGTAGGTTTGTTAAGGATATGTTTGTGCTACGAATGGTTTCGTCAGTATATTGCTGATTTGAACTATCCCATTTTCACTTCCTTTAGAAGAAGGAATTCCTAAGTAAAGAGTTCTATCGAACTCTAATTTATTAGGCTAGTTCCACAGTCCTTGCGGTTAGAAGACTTATCGTTGCATTCTTTAGAAGGAGTCATCTTGGTTAAAATGATAAAAATGTGAAAATCGACATATAAGATGATCCTATTCAGTAGGATTAAATAATTGTACATTGTGATTCTTTTTAAAAACAAAAGAACATTCGTTCTTATTATACACGAACATTAGTTCTTTTATAAAGAGGTTTTAAAAATTTCTTAAAATAAAATTTTTTTATTAAGAAGAATATGTAACAAAGGGATAAAATCCCTAACAATAAAAAAAGGTAGTGGAGAGATAATGTTATTGATATAACATATTTAAGAGACATAACTTTAGGGATTTTTAAACGTTTTATGAGTTCAGGAGTTGGTAGATATGATTCATATAGATATTGATGTGTTGATTTATCAAAGAGTTCAACAGTTCTTTAGGTCCAAATTGTACATAAAGGAAAGATAATATTTTGTTCTGATAAAGAACAAAAGTTCAATTTTGAAATGCAGGCTTTAAAAATGTATTTAAAATTGAATGAGGAATAATAAATCAACGAAGCAACTTCCAGTGACTTCATAAAAAATGAACTAAGGGAAGTTCTATATATGTATGTCTAAAATACAGAATTTCACTTAAAAATTGTAACAAAGTGTCTTTTTATTTTCTCAACCGTTGAATTGCTATAGAACAAGGACTCTTCCTATAGCAATTCATGAGTTAAGAGGAGAGAAAAGTATGCAAATAATTAAAGTTAAATATTATAATAATATAGTTAAATAGGATCTCCATTTCATTAAGAAATGTGTATGTTCTGATTTGAAATTTAAGATGTATGAACCAGCCACTTGTATATTGAACGGTGTTGAAGTTAAGCAAGTAATGAAGGCCAAATTAACTTATAGGTGGAATCTACTTAAAATGAAGTTAAGTACATACATAAGTTATTTGACGTGCGTCATAACCTGTCATTAAATAGGCTTTATTGGGTCTATATTTCTAGCAAATGTTTTTTGCAACTGAACCTTTTTTAATTTGCTTCAAGCCAATTGTAAGAAGAAAAATGAAAAGTGGTTTCATGATTTTGTTGGTTTTCTATATTTTTCAGTTTTTTCACTTCGTTTTGACGCTTAAGAGTATTCTCTCTAATACGGTCTACAAGATTATTAGCGAAAAATGCGGGTTCGTATTCAATTACTTCGCCTTGGGATAAATACTTTTTGACGTTCATAGCATGTTTACCTATTGCATTTAATACATCTACCTTGTGGAATGTTGTAATTCCAGCTTCTGCAAGTGTTTTCTTCACAACATTAAGTGCCTTTAGATCGGGACAGATTCCAACTTGTTCAAGGATAGGGTTTAATAAGGCATAATTATTTTTTTGTAAAACAATATTATTTTTAAGTTCTTCTATTGGTTCTTCATCTATTTTTGATTTAGAAGATTTATTTGGGTTTGTATCATTCTCGTTGGGATAAATCTCACTAAGGTCAAGATAACTAGAATAAATATTATTAGGATGTACTTTTTCCTCCCCTGGGGGTGGAGTTTTCCCCTCACTAAGGGGTGTACTTTTTCTGTCACTAGGTACCGGAATTTCTCCTTCCCTAGTAATGGAATTTTTCTTATCTACTTTTTTCACACCGTATTTATCTATAGCAGTAGCTATACACTCTTCTAATGTTTTTAATGGTTCTTTCTTCTTTTTCTTACGCATCTTAACATGTTTGTAGTATTCTTTTTCACCTAGGAAATGTGCTAATGACGCTCCACTAGGATCGGGTTCATTCAAGTAGATTCGATTAGCGCCTCCATCTACTGATTCTGTGGACACAAGTTCTTCAGCTATAAGCTCTTCCATGAACTTCGTAACAGTTTTGTTTGAAATATTTAATGAGAATTCGATTTCTTGATTATCTAAAATACAATAAATATCACCTTTTTCATCTACGAAGGCAGGCGTGTCGTTTCCGTTATCAACTGAAATTTGTGTTGTATATATAGATAAATTAAATCGATCTCTTATTAACATGTATAGTAATTTCGCACCGATACTTAAATTCTCACGATATTGTTTTTTCCAAATGAAAACTTTAGGTAGTTTGTAGAACTCTTCGTTTGTTATATCCTTTATATTAATTCTCTTTTTTAACATAAAAAAAGCCTCCAGGTTCATTGGTAGTATAATAGTTTGCAAAGGGCAAAAGATTAAAAAAGTAAAGAACAGTATTGTTGTATTATTAAAGATTGTAGATTTTCATAATAGAATAAATACAAACTGAAATATTATTTTACGCATTCCAATTTAGGCTCAAAATGAAAATATAAGTGTTCTTACTTTTAAATTTTGTCCTAGGCTCGATGTGGCGAACATCGCAGCCTGTTTTTTAGGTTAATTTTCATAAAATATTTCAAAAAAAGGTATTGACAAATCAAATTCAACGATGTTTGTTTTTCTTGGTTTTATCATACAAGGGACAAATAGCGATTGCAATCACCTTTTTTACAATTACTAACTTTAGTTATTTAATGACAAAAATGTTATTTTCACTAAAAAACAATATTAACTTTGTTAATCTAGTGTTTATTCAACAAAATAGGATATATTTTCATTTGTTACATGAATGAAATATGTCGATAATGTCATTTATCTGAAAGATAGGAAAATTAAGCGAGATATGGTTTTTGTAATTAAGTAGGGGCTAAAGCTCCTACTTTTTTGTGTTTTTAAAGTTTGTAATTTTTTTCTGAAATGAAGTGGTGCTTTTGATAAAATTACTAGCATTTTTTAAATCAAGTGTTTATGTTACCTATATTAAGAAAGCATTAGGAGGAATTATTTTTGAAAAGCCTTAATATTACTATTTATACAATTAACAGTGCGGAAGGAGAAAGGGTTGCAGAAAAATTGGCCAAGTACGATTTAATAGCGACAAATAAACACATTGTACGAGATCGTTTTACTTTTACTGAGTTCAAAGCTTTGTTAGCGTTAACAGACAACGGTTTAGATGACTTATTAACTCAACGTGGTAGTACAATTGATTTTCTTACTGAACAAGGGATTGATCTTGATGACTTAACGTTACGTGAAGCATACAATGTCATTCTTCAAAATCCAAAGTTGCTAAAAACAACTATCTTGACAGACTGGAACAGGATTGCATTTGGGCTAAACGGTACGAAGATGTTCCTTCCACGACATTTAAGAAAGCAAGAACAACGGAAGATGTACTTAAAACCAGAAGCGCAAATCGAGTACGAGAAAGCTAGTTGAATATAAAAGTTGCTAATCATGTGTAGCAATTTGAAAATGATTTTTACTTAACTAAAATCTTTTAGTGTATTCCTAATACTACTAGTAGGGTTAAAGATATAATTAATTACCTTGTTAGTTATACAACATTACATACATTAAGAATTCATAAGGGACAAGTTAAGTGTGAAAATTAGTATGGCGAATTCTTGAAGAATATACCAAATTTTTAGAAACAATTGCAATATTGTTTTGCATTGTATTGTCAATAAAGATTTTAACCAATCCTTAGTATGTGAAAGTTTTCTAATTATCTATACAGAATTGAAGTCATTACCTAATAGGAATGTTCTATTAGGTCTTTATTATTGATAGGGTAAGCTGAATGAGTTACGAACGGATGTTAGAAAATATTTCAATGGTAAAAGAACATATGGTACTCCGGGACATATTATGTGTAGTAACGAACTTGCTGTGATTGAGGGATTGACTAATGTAGTAAGTAGACTGTAATTACATACTTGATTATTAAGGCATATTTAGTATTTGTCCGCAATTTTCAATGCATATTTGAAGTTATTAATCGGAGTAATAGATCGTAAAGGTCCTGTTTTGATTGGATGAGAATGAACTTATCGAATCAGCGATCTTTTTTTAATATTTTTAGTGGATTCTACTGTATGCCTCTATAAAAATATAATCTAATCTATTGAAAAAACAAAAAACTATGTGATAAAGGATTTTTTAAATGACAAATATACTAAAAGAAATTTATGTGAATAACGAACTAGATGTACTAGTAGACACTAATACGGAGGTGTTAGAAGCAGCAAAACTAATGAAGAGACTACAATCTCATATTAGCGAATTCTCCTACAATTTACAATCTAGTGGAATGCAGGAGAAGGAAATTGTTTGTGGTGGGCAGATTCAGAGTATTGTAAACATGAATAATCTAAGTGATACTGCGAGTGCTAATATTGTTTATGTAACACTTAATGATGGTTTTGGTGAGCTACTAATTGTAGTACCAATATCTTTATGGCAGAAACTCAGTGCTAAAAAAGATGATGTTGTAATTGCAAGTGGGAAAATGTTTGCCTTAAAAAGAGATTGTAAATTCAAATCAAGGGCAAATACAGATATTATTGTTTCACATGGATTTGAACCTTTTCGTGTGTTAGTGAGAGAAATTAAATTATTACCAGAATAAATCGTTGGATAACGTCTTATTGATTTAATGAAAATTACAAGTGTACAATTTTCTTCTGACCTATTGACTTTTTGTTCTCAAATGGTTTTGTTTGTACATGCAAAAAAATATAACGTCGAATCCTCTTAAAGCGACTCAAAATAAGAGGTAAGATGAGGTGGGCTGATGCACTTCATAAAATACAGTCTGTAGTCTTAAAGAATTCAAAAGGAATATGAACAGATTGACAACAGAAGAATTAAGGTAGTGTTCTGGATGCAGTACCAGATGTAGTTGTTCCTCACGTATCTGGTTTTCTAGTTAGAGGAATTATACATTAGATTGCATTACATTAAAAACAAAAGAAGATTTCTTAAACACTAATGAACACCTCTTAACTAGAGTGGATTTTCATATTTTTGAAATTGCAGATAGCGAACGCTATATAAATCGAGTAACAAATAACTAAGCAAACTAAGACAATACAGGAGGATTTTAACTATGCAAAAAACATTAGCTAAAGAATACATTGAATCTGTAGCAAAGGCTTTATTAGAAACATCTCCAAGAGAGGTAATAGAATTTAAAACAGTATTAAATTCACACCCACAAGGTAATGAAACTCATGCAGGGATAAACGAAGTAATTTCTCGTATTTTCACTGATCCATTATTGACAGAACTCTTATCTATTGTAGGAATTGAATCTGAAGAGAAAACAATACAAGAACCAATTCTTGCTAGCTTATTAGCTTCTCAAATTTCAACTCAACAACTTTCTAAACAAATTCGTGAACAAGTAGCGAAAGTAGATATGGATTCTTCAGTAATGATTCCTTACATGAAATTAGAACCAAAGGCTAATCTTGCAGCTTTCATCAAGGAACAAGCTGCTTTCAAAAAACTTGTAGAAGATATAAAGGCTCAATCCGAAGTGAATACCAAAGAAGATTTTGCTGCAAATATTAAAAATCAAGTAGAACAACAAAGACCTGCTAAGACTACTGAGGGAAAAATAAAAAGTATCCTTGATGAAGTTGTTAACGAAATTATTGAAGACGGAGCTGCTAGTCAAACAGTTTGCTTAGACCCTAGTGGAATTAAGGTTTACGAAATTCTATTTTCTTCTGCTTTCTATAAAAAGGCAAATATGTTAGGTTTTAAAGAGTCTGTAGAGTACAAGCACGAATACACAGCATATATCCTAAGTGAACTTGCTACTTATTTAGTTGAAGAAAAAGGCTTTAAACTATCCTTTGAGGTGGTAGAAGATAAGGTAGTAGCAGGTTTAGCTTAATAGCCTGGTATTAAAGAGAATATAGGATGGAAAAGGCTACCCTTGTTTTCTGGAAATAGTGTAGTAGACAAATGGTAAAAACAGTGCGGTACAGAAAAAAATAGACATATCAGTTCTCTTCATTTAGGAGCACTCAATAAAGTAGATTAAGTTTAACCTTGAACTAAACATAGGAAGTGGTTAATTTAGTCGTGCATTTTAATCTATACGGAGGTGTACGACTATGGCCATTCCAGTTATACAAAATCTTGTGGCTGCAAGTAAATATCCAATCAAAGCTCCTTATTCTATGAACGCAGAGTATATTACAGTGCATAATACGTATAATGATGCTCCTGCAAAAAATGAAATAAATTATATGATTGGAAATAACAATGAGGTTTCATTTCATTTTGCAGTAGATGATATTGAAGTTATTCAGGGTATTCCAGTTAATCGTAATGCTTGGCATTGTGGAGATGGCGGTGGGAATGGAAACCGAAAATCTATCGGTGTTGAAATCTGTTACTCGTTGTCTGGTGGTCCAAGATACGAAAAAGCTGAAAGTTTAGCAATTAAATTCGTCGCTCAACTGTTACGAGAACGCGGATGGGGAATTGATCGTGTGCGTACTCATAAGAGTTGGACAGAGATTGGTGTTCGAAACGGTAATTCTAGAGCAGTTAAGAATTGCCCACACCGTATCTTAGATGAAGGGCGCTGGAATAGTTTCTTAGCAGCAGTACAAGCTGAACTTACTGGTACGGGTGCAACTATAGCACCACCAGTAACTCAACCCCCATCTTCAGATGGTATTGGTGTTGTTGAGATTCTTGTTCCAGAACTTAATGTAAGGGAATTTGCTAGCTTTGATTCACGAGTTGTTAAGACAGTGAAAAAAGGTGAAATGTATCAAACTTGGGGACTATCTAATGGTCTATACAATGTTGGAGGAAACCAGTGGGTGTCAGCAGGTCCTGCTTATGTTAAGTTTACTCCTGCAGGAAGTTCTAATGGAAATCCAGAAAATTTAGCGGGAAAACGTGATCCAATTGGGAAAATTACAACTACTGCAAATCTAAACGTTCGTACACAATCTTCTACAGATGGGGATATTATTCGTACTATCCCTAATGGAGAAACGTGGAATATCTACGATATTAGTGATGGATGGGCGAGAGTGCATGATGGTTGGGTTTCTCTATCTTATGCAAATCTAACAAGATATTAATTTCCAAAAAGTAGGCACATGTTGTGTCTGCTTTTTTATTTAGATAATTTAAAAGTTATTATTGAATTTATTTGATCATAGGGTTTTATTAATAATCTAGCAAATATATTTAAAATTAAATTAATAGATTTTAGGATGGTCTTCGCTGTGAGGAAGAAGACCCTAGTATTCAATACTAGATTAGGGGAGTGGTAGGGGCCCTTAATTTAAATATAAAAAGTAAATACCGGAAAATAAAAGAGAAGTACTTATGATTTTAAATATTATTTCTTCTTCGCTTAGCTGTTAGAGCGCTTATCTTACACACATAGAGTTACAGGTTCAAGTTTGTCATTTTAAAAAATTATAGTTCTATAGCTCTGCATAACCTATGCGGTAGCACGGATTAAAATACCGTTTGGGTCGTTTGTTTTTAATAAAACGAAAAGGAGTTTGATATTAGTTGAAAACATTTTTAAGCAACTTAGTCCCAAGGGTTTATAAGACTAGAAATACAATAATTATTTATTGGCTAGGTTATGAATTAGTACTAGGTAACTAATGTAACGATAATACTACAGATAGATATACTAATGGTCGAAGAGGATTACTAGCTAGGTGGGTAGTAGTTGGTAAGGTTTACGCGATTTTGTAACCTGTTCTTTCTGGTAACTTATGATTATTCTCTCACTCGTACTATTAACAGATTAGATATATTTAAAATACTATATACGCCTAATGTAAAGAGTTTACTTGTGTAGAAAAAAACTACGTGGGAAAGCTCTTTTTTTACCTTGATTTTTAATTTTTAAGTGCTTACGTTTTGAGAGAAGTTATTTATTAACAACTCATAAAAGCAGTTTGATGTTGTTTCATTAAAAACATTTTACTATAACATGAAATGTTTAAGAAGTACTTCTATTTTCATAAATCATGACACTACTAATGATAATCATATTTTAATAGAAATATGTAGGTACTTCTTTCAAAAAGATAGTAAATAAACTATCAGCAATCTCCTTTTCATAAACTTATAGAGAAAAATGGGGGAGAAATGTAATCTTCACGTGTCATAAATAGAAGTAAAGTTTTTATACAGGATTTTAAAGAAAGGTAAAATCTCCACTAAATTGGCTGTATTTCTGTTGTTAAAACAGCTTCATGACTATGTGGCAAATGAAACATTTTTACCAAATTAATTAAACATTAGTTGGAGGTAATTTATTATGCATCAAATTATTACAATTACAGGTCGCTTAACTCGTGATCCTGAGAGTAATACGTATGGTGAAAAGACAGTTTGTCGTTTTGCTGTAGCAGTAGATGATGGGCATGGAGATAAAAAAACTACTGATTTCTTTAATGTATCTGTTTGGGGGAAAATGGGTGAAAAGGTACAAAGATACCAAAAGAAAGGTTCTGTTGTGCAAGTAATCGGTAAAATGAAATCTTCTAAGAAGGATAAAACTACGTACTGGGAATTACGCGCAAATAACATTGTATTTTTTACCTTTGATAATAATAGTAATCAACAACAAAATAACTTTGAAATGTTCACTGGTGACATAAATATCAGTGATGATGATTTACCATTTTAAAGTAGGTTATTTATTGGTGGAGGTGATTATATGAGTGATCAGAGAAGGTTACGGTCGGAGTTAAAACAAGGGCTCCATCAATTTACGATGACCCTTTATAATTCTTATAGACAAACTTTATCGCATGATAAATCTGTAGAACAAATATCCAACTGTTTAATAGAAGAGTATGAATATTTAACTAAACAAGTTATGAAACAAGAAAAAACTTTTAATCTTGGAAGCCTTGTTGAAAAGGTGGAAAAACGTGCTAAGGATGAAAAGGACCCCGTAAAACAGTTTGAGTTGTATGAAGATGTGGAAAGTCTATTGCGTGCACAGGAACTTGTTACAAAATACGAAACGGGGAAGGATAATAAATGAATATTGCAAAATTAATGTCTACAATTAATAAGTTTTGGTTTTGATAATAGAATGTTTTGTCGATTAAAAGATGATATGACCCATTTCATATCAACAAAGAAAGATAAATTTATTATGAATTATAAAAATTTTTTTACTCAGTCACAAAACATTAAAGATTGATTTAATACAGTACTTCCTATAAGAGAATCCAATACCTTTGAAAATAGATTATTTCTATTTAATAGATGTAAAATTTGTTTTTTGAGGATTTGATTATATTCAATTTAGGGGTGAACAATTAAAGGATAAAGATATTGTTGTTATTGTTAGTCAGCAAACATATAAATTGTTCCTACCAATAGTTTCTCATCTTTATTCTACGCGCATTCATAATACACATAATGAAGTAGATTCATACTTTCCTATGTTAGACAGTTCGGAATGGTCAACTAAAATACATTTCTGCTATAAAAAAGTGAGGATTACGACCATTCGTTCAGTATATATTTTTTGAAAGGAAGGGTTAGCTATGCTAAAGAATCGTTCATGTTCATGGTGTGATAGCACCGGTATTACGGAGAAAGGGTTTTGCTGTATGTGTAAAGGGAAAGGGTATATGGAAGTAATTGATCAAGCAGTGTTTGCTGCAAAAAAACAACCTAACTTATCATGTCTTATCCGCGCTATTTCTAAGCATACGACTCCGGAGCAATTTTCAAACATCATGAATGATTGTTAAGTCTTAGCCAATTAGTTCAAAAGCTCCTTGAAAGAGGCTCCCTTTTTTTAGAGTTAATACCCGTAACTAAAGTAGGAGAAAGGTAAATGTACTAAGGTAAAGATGTTTGTAAGTCACTTATTTAGTTTATATATGTATAAAAGTTTAAATTTACCAGTTGATTATGATGATAAGGAACAAGAAAGAGTCTAACCTGGCTTCCTAAAATTATTAACAACAGCAATATTAAAAACCGCTACATTGAAATCCCTCCATTAATACTCTAAAGAGATGTTTGAAAGAGGGATTTCAAATTAAGGGATGAAGCTGTATCAGAGGATATAGTTCATAAGTTAATAGAAGCTTACGGGCAATTAAAAATTCCTACTAGCCTTGAGAAAAATAGTGGATTTAAAAATTGTAGAACTTGGATATGTGGTTAAGGTAAATTATGATAATTGTATGCACCAATGTGTGAAAGCTAAATAGCAACAATAATAGAACTTGTTTACTCTCCCTTAAGAACATGATTTTGTAAATGTGATTTAAGTTGGGAGAAGAAAAAGTAGGATATGGCTCTAATCTCTGTAATTCGTTATGGTGATTAAGTACCATATCTTCTTTTTTTGGGGTGTTGCATATGTTTAAAGATGTTTTAATGGATAATAAGGGGGCATTAATTCGAATTATTGTCTTTGTACTAGCTTGGTTGAATCAGTATTTGACTTCTAAAGGCTATCAACCTTTACCTGTATTAGGTGAAGCAGAAGTTGCTGCTGTTGTTACATTTATCGCATCAGTGCTGACATTGATAAATGATAACAAGGTAACGTCAAAGACAAAAGAACTTAAGGAATAATGTCATCTTGTAAGACGGGCTTAAATGCTCGTCTTATTTTTTACCGACTTATTGACGTTTTCAAATTAACTGCTTACGTTTCTATTGAGAGTTGTGAATAGGGGGGATTTGCATTTATGAGTACTTACATTACCAAATGAAAATACAGCATTTAAATTGTAGCCACCAACTATAATAAATGCGAAAGTTAGGCGCTAAATCCATTTGAAGAAGTTGAGAATTGTGAAGAAAATTTAATAGATAACCAATTAGATAGAAAATATTTTTGTATAACCGAAAGGGGAAGCTCAAGATGATAATTACAGAACATGCTGTCAGGAGGTATAAGCAACGTGTTGGAAAAAGAACTGCTTCTAAGAAACGTGTTGTAATGCAAATTAATCGAGATCTTGCTCGTGATGTAAAATACCGCAAACCTTCTAAGGTTAAGAATCATTATATATTAGTAACATCTAGATACCAAGCTGTTTGTTACAAATCTAGAGTTGTTACCATCACTGGTCTGAAAGAGGATATTACCAACTACAGGTATACCAATCGTTGTGATCAGGAGTTGAGTCTTGTTGCATAAGTGTAGCAAGAAACAAATGGAAAATATGAGAATACAGCAATTTGTAAATTATGTAAAGAGATTCGGCTTTATAAGAATACTAAAGGAAGGGCCTAGAAATTAGAAACTAGAAAGAAAAGCAAACGGCTGGGAATGTCGTTTAGAAAAATAGAGATTTAAAATCCGGGATCACTTAATGGTAAAAGATAAAAAGGCTATAAATACACATTTTAAAAAATAATTATTAATTCTAAGTATTTGTTTTTAAATATACATTTGAAGCGTTTTGAGAAAATTGACCCCACTCCGTTATTTCGTTTGATGAAAAATATCTACTTTATTTATCTAGTGAGATCATTCAATTAAGAAATAAGAAAATCTAAGAGGAAAATGAAAGGATGCATTAGTGAGAATGTTTAGAAAGATGACAATGATTTCATTGAATGTTTATGTAAAGTTAATTGGTATCTTAAAATGGAGTATGGCAAAATTATTAGAGTGTAATGCATATGTTTTTATATCTTAGGGGTGAAAAATTTGAATTCAGCAAACTTGGGTTGGTTTATTTTATCTCAAACAATTTTGGGAATTGGCAGTTATGCAATTATGTGCGCTATATTCTGTTTAAGGTTCCATCGAAACATTACGATAATTTCTCTACTTTCATTTTTGACTAGTATTATTAATTACTCCATCTACTTTAATAAACAAGAAGGTATTGGTTATTTAGTACCGATTATAGGAATACTGATAACTTTCCTTTATTTAGCTGCTATAGAGAAGCTTTCTATTATTTGGGCACTTGTAGTGACTGTTGCAGGAGGTGTCATTATACCTCTTATTATTCAAATTATGATCATATTTGCTTCACTTGGATTTTTTAGTCCTTCTGAATTGAAAGAGCATATTTGGAGGAATTATGCAATGGATATTACATCTGGTTTTAGCTATGCCTTATTAGCATTTGTTCTTTATTCTCAAGAGTGGACTTTTAAATTTGATTTCGAAAAAATACGTTTTAAATATGAGAAATATATAGTGATAGGAATTTCTCTTGTTGCGGCAATTGTTCTACCTGCTTCAATGTTTATGACACATGTAAAAGGTACTGATTTGAATTTAATATTTTTAACTATTAGCTCAACTTTAGTATTTATTCTACTTTTAATATTTTCTATAAGAAAAGAACGGACAGAAAAACAGTTTGACAAAACAATTAAGGAGGTAAAAACGAATGCTCAAAAAAATGATGTTTAATCTTTCAATGGCTGCAACTAAGATGTCTATTACTAGTAGTATTTCTTGGTGGTGGGAATAGATAATTAATGAAGAGGGCAGGCATCTTTGTGATGATGGCTTTCTTTTTATAGGTAATAATCAGATTTATTTGTAAATAAATAAAATGTCATAGAATCTTCATTCTAATTTAATTAGTTTTTTTATGTATAATATAGGAAAATTAAGTTGTATCAGTAATTATATTCAGGGAATAATTTTACAAGAAGTGTAAGCGGGAATGTCTATCTAAAAAAGATGTCCATGTACTTATAATTTTTAGACAAGATTCAGTTGGAAGAGTAGTAGGTTTTAATAATATTACTGAAAGAAGCCGAATTCACCATACTTATTCATATAACAAGGGAGTAGTAAATAAAATGTCAAACAAAGATAAATCAAATATATTTGAAAAAACATTTGGTGAACTACTAGAAAACAACAAAGAAAAGAATGATGCGATGATTTATCAATCGAGAGATAAATTAGAAGATGTCTTGTTAAGAGCAGAAGGGAAAAAAATCTTATCGTATGAAGATAGGGAAAAATCAACTGAGGGGTATATTTCTCCTTCCATTAAAGATGAAAAATTGGAAGAGTTTGTAGGTGAAATGCCATTACCTCCTATTAATAGAGAACAAGAATCAAGGGCTGTATCTATTGGTTTACAAGAAATTCGGGAAATGAAGGAGTATATGCTGTATATTCATCGTTATATGATTAATGAATTTAATCGAATTTATGCTTCATTTCCAATTCTGTTTGCAAAAGACTTTGAAGATAAATTCGGCACTGCTCATAAGGAATTAGCCACAATAATGGAAGATATCGAGCGTTTCATTATTGGAGATATTTATAATGTAGAGGCAGTGAAAAATGATTTTAAACTCGTTCAAACACTCGAAGGAAAGCGGCTGTCAATCCTCTATGATTTTTTAGAATATCAAAATAATAAAAAATTACAATAAAGACTTGTAAAATCAAGTGTAAGTGCTTATATTCTGTTTGGACATTTTATATTATGGTGTAAATGATTTTTAAGGTAAAACAACTGTTACAAATTTTGCATAGGGATGAGGTAGTTTATATGGAGAACAAACAAATCGTATCATATAATGCACAATCAAGAGGTCATAAGACAAAGGGGAATACATACAAAGAACGTTACGTCGAGAATACATGCCCGGAGTGCCAAAATCCTCGTGCATATAAAGATGAATGGAAAACAAGGATTAAGTATACATGCTTAAAGCGTGCTTGCCGTCATCAGTGGTTCGAAAAGAAAGAGTTTCCTGAAGTTAAAGAATAAAAATAATGTATAAAGAGTCCGTTCTTTTAGGAGGGCTCTTTTTTATTTTACTTCTCTATAAAAACTTCTAACCTTCTCACTACTGTAACAACAGAAATATAATAATGAGAGGACTTGATTCAAAATGAAAACAAAAATCAAAAAGGGAAAAATAATACAGAACTGTTTAAAAGTCACGGCAGCAACCGTATTGGCTAGCGGTGTAGGATTTCAATTTTATGAGATTCAAGAGTTAAACAAAGAAGTGAAATCCTTAGAGAAAAACCATAAACAAACTGTTCTAAAATTAAAAACCGCGAATGAAAACAACAAAGTATTAGAAGAACAAAAAAAACAAATTGCAGCTAATACAGAACAGCTTTCTATTGAATTAGAAGAAATAAAAAATGAAAACGAAGCTATTAATGAGGGGAAACATCAGTCTCAAGAAGAGAATCAGAAACTTCAAGCAGAGAATGCAGATTTAGCTAAGCAATTGCGCGAAGCGAAGGAATCTGCCAGGCCAGTGATGCCTGAAAAACCATCATCAGACAAATCTGATCCTCCTACTGCTAAAGATACTAGTGTTTCTAGAACGATTATGGGGATTGGTACTGCTTATACATTAAACGAGCCAGGAGTTACAGGTATAACAACTTCAGGTAAGACAATACAACCAGGTATGATTGCAATGGATCGCTCGGTTCCAATGGGAACAAGAGTAAGAATTATATGTGATTCTTATCCATATATTAACGGAATTTACACTGTCGAAGATCGAGGTGGTGCTATAAAAGGAAACATAGTAGACATTTATATGACAGATGCTGACAGAATGAATGACTTTGGACGAAGAGATATCAAGATAGAATTTCTTAACTAGTTGATGATATGGATATCATTGGGCACGGTTGCTGAGAAAATCAGGAGAACATTAGAAGGAAAAGCAATTTTGGTATAACTATTATTTAGGTAAACAAACTGAAAGAAGTACAATGAATAGCGTAATACTTTATATTAAGAAAAATAGAATTAAAAAAGTTTTATAAAAATGGCCCATTGTATTATTTGATGGGCCATTTTTATGCATTCCTCAAAGAACGCGAAGTAAGTAGGAGAAGATGAGTTTGTTTCGGACAAGAGATGACAGGAGCCATATTAATTTTTCCACATACATAAAGTGGTACTATATACCGAATGTATGTTTGGTGTATAATAGACGTATATCGAAATGGAGGTGAAAGAAATGAGGCGCAATAAAGTATCTAAATTTTGTATCTAACCAAATTAAGCACAGGCACTGGTAACTAATAAAATAGTTGGCTATTTACATGTTATATTCAATCACTTTCTATTCTCTTTGGGATAACGTATACAAAGATACAGGGAAAGGTTTGACATATGGTATATGCTTTCACAAACTTTCTGCCATGAAGAAAGTGTTTATTTTGCAAAAAGAAGTGGATAGTATTGCGATTCAGTCGTCTATTTGCAACATTGCGGATGCATATACACTTTTTTTCAAAAACTAAACAGTATCCTGGGTTTCAAATCTAATAAGAACGAAGGAATCTTCTCATTAAAATAAACAGCTAGTAAAGGTAGCTAGAATTCATTAATATATGGAAAATTATTTGGACAAAGTCTCAAATTAAAGAATGAAGCGATAAGGTTTCTAACCGCATGGACTGTGAAGATGGTCTAATAAATTAGAATTCCAGAGAAATCTTTATTTAGGAATTTTCTCTTCTAAACGAAGTGAAAGTGTAGGCAGTTGAGTATAGTATGTAATATAAATAGGAAGGAAAACGTTTTTCGACTAAATGAAATAAAAGTCTATACATCAGAAGAATTGAAAGATAAAATGGAACTTGACCTAAACCAACATTTAAAACAGGTAGTTGAAATGCCGAGTATGCTAGGTGTTTGACTAAGAATGGATTATGAAAGTATTGCTTCTATTTCAGATTGGTATGTAAATAAGAAAAAGCTATCGATTATATTGGCAGAAATACTGAATTAATTAGATTTTTTCTATACGATGACGTACTTAAATGTAGGATTAAATTCATTCGTGGCAAATATGTCGTGAAAGATGATTGAAGTGTGTAAACATTTATAAGTATGCTTTCAATCTTGAATAGGTAGGGCAGAATTTTAGGAACACGACAAAAGTGAGAAAATGAAGCACAATGTAGAATTACTCTAAGTTTTAAAAGAGGATTTAAGCAGAAAAGTTAATGTACATGTATTTATAAAAAGTGTTTCACGTATAAAGGTTAAAAAATAATATGAGGAATTTGGACGATACTTACAAGATTGGACGTTACTCGTAAGTAGTACCTTTTACAGACATTAATTGCATTATGTACAAAAAAATTATGGAAAGATAAACGAATTCACTGCTTAATTTCGCCTTCTAACAGGGGATTTTTTTCGTTGTTTTCAAACATTTCGCACTTAAAAGACCTGTGGGAGGGAGAAAATTGTACAGATTATTATTACTTGAAGATGAAGTTGAAATCGGTAGCACACTTGAAATGATTTTAAGAAGCGAAAATTATCATATTGATTGGTTTACTACTGGTGATGAAGCAGTCAATGCTGCTGTATCTAATGATTATGACTTAATGATATTAGATGTCATGTTAAAGAAAACAGTGGGAGAGTTAAATACTCGTATTTCAAATGGCCTTGAAGTTGCAAGGTTAGTGAATCAAAAAAAGAAAATTCCATATTTACTCCTGACATCAAGAAGCGAACCGCTAGATATTATGCAAGGCTTAGATATGGGAGCAGAAGACTATATAACAAAACCATATGACTTAACGGTGTTGCTTGCGAGAATCCGAACAGTTTTAAGAAGAAGTTGTAGTAACGATATTTCTAACGGAGGAATTACTCGATGCGGTAATATTGAGATTAATTTATTAACGCACAAAGTAATTGTTGAGGGTAAGCATGTTCATTTAACTAAACAACTTTTCGAATTATTACATTACTTCATCATTCATAAGGGACAAATTATTTCTAAAGAAGAATTATATAAAAATATTTGGGGATATGATCCTTCAGAACTTCAAGAAACAAATACTCTGGAAGTAAATATCCGTAGGTTAAGAAATTCACTTGATGTTGATATAATCAAAACAGTTCGAGGTAAGGGTTATGTTCTTGAAGTCTCTAGTTGCTAGAAGGATAAAAAATAATAAATTACATATGAAGATAATGGCGGTGGCAGTCATTGCTGTTACCTTAATTACAATACCCATTCAGCTACTATTTTTTGTTTCTGTTGTTTTAAAAAATGGGGAAGAAGCGTTTAGTCATATCAAGTACAGGGCGATTCAGATTGAAAATGAAGCTTGGAGAATTGGCGGGGTTGATAAGATACATCAGGAATTTTTTGATGGAATTCTATTAAAAGGTGAAGAAATAAAAGTTTCATCTGCAGCAAAAAACACTGAATACACTTTCTACATTAAACAAAACGAAGAAGCAATAAGTAGTGTAGATAAATACTTTGCAGCCTTTTTAATAGAAACTTTAGTTAAAAGACATCAAAAAGAAATAAATAAATTAGGTAACATATCAATTCGTAACGATGAAACAAACGGCCTTTATTATATGACTTATAAGCATACTTTTAAACATGGAGATACTAATGAAACAATTATAGTAAAAAGAAACGTAACACCAATTGTTATAAAGCTAATAGAGAAATATCAAAAAGAATTTTTTATTTACTTATTGTATTTCATTATTGCTATAGGCATATTTATCTATTTTGGGCTTGGCCTAGTATTTCGCTTCTTTGGGAAAGCTCTTGATAAATCATTTGTGGAGTTAAAAGAAAAGGATTACAAGGCTAGAATAGACATAAAGGATAGTTATGGAAAAGAAATAAGCAATGTCCAGCATCAAATTAATGATATTCTCGAGCAAATGCAAAATAATATTGAAGTTAATATAGAGTCCATGCAGGATGCTTCACATGAGGTAAACAATAAGTTAACCTCAATTAAACAATCTATTGATGTGCTACGATTTTACGGAACAAATAATAAACTAATTGTAGAACAAAAATTAAAGTCAATAGATGATAATATTGAACAAATTACAAAAGTTATGTCTACATTTCTCGATCTTGCAAAATTAGACCAGGGAATTTATATGGATGCTACAAAATCTCGGGATGTAAAAGAAATGATTGAGAATTACCTACAATATATAAAAAAGGTTTTTCCTGATTTTGATTTTATTGGTAAATATGATGTAAGCTCGCCAATTATTCATTTTAATAAAGAACATTTTGTATTAGCCTTAAATCCTATCATTGAAAATGCAGTTAGGTATTCATTGCATAGTAATGAGATAGTCATTCATATTCGAGAAGGTAAATATTCAAACTATGTATATATTGATATTATTAATTGGGGTATTAAAATCGAAAAAGAGGAAATCCCACAGTTATTTAATAGATATTACAGAGGGAAGAATATTGAAAATTCAATGAAAGGGTTCGGAATGGGTTTAACAATATCCAAAAAAGTGATGCATTTATATAAGGGGAAAATTCATGTAAAGAGTTATGAAGATGGCAAAAACATTTTTACATTAATCATACCCTTGCATCAGGAATCGAGAGGTGATACCTAATGGGAAATAAGATTAGGAAATTTCTCAATAATTTTGTGAAACGTGATAAACTACGTGTGCAAGTAGTTTTATTAACCCTTATACTTGTTCTTGTTTCAGCAATACCAGTCAATTTATTTTCTATTTATAATGAGCTACAACTAACAACTCAAAGAGAATTTGAATCTATGTTTTCCAGGGTAGAGAAAATACAGGACAAAATAGTTTCATCAGGAATAGGTGCATCCCAGGAACTTGATTCTGAGTTCTTTAAGCAGATTAGCTATTCAGGTGAATCAATGAAAATTCGCATGGGTGAACAAGGAGCACAAGATTATCATTATGCAGCTGAGTATGAACAGAATGATAAATTTGGTATGTTTGAAGCTCAAATACTGACCTTATTCGTCCCAACCTTTTTTGATTCTATTAAAGCACATATGAGATCACTAGATGCTACTGCTGATAAAGATAGTTATAGTTTTTATATTGATGAAAAAAATAAAGCATATGGTGAGATTTTACATTCTTTTAAACATAAAGGTCATTATGACACGATAATCATAAAAAAAGATATAACACCTAATTTGAAGATGCAAATGGTTAATAGCATGGAAAACTTCCTATATATGTTCATTTGGTTTTTCTTCTTTTCAGTTGTGTCAGTATTAGTATGTTTAAAATTTATTTTTAAACCATTACAAAGTGCAATCGATTCAAGTTTTGAAAATGTAGTAGATAATAATTATCAAACAAGGATTGAAGATCCTTTGTATGGAGAAGAAATATCAAAAATTGTTCATCGTTTTAATGCAGTATTAGACAGGATGCATGAGCTTGTACAAAACAATCTTAATTCCATGCAAGATGTATCGCATGAGATAAAGACATATCTTACGGCAATCAAACAATCTGTTGATGTTATTAAAATATATGGAAAAAGTGATGAAAAACTAGTTGCTGAAAAACTAAATGCTATTGAAGATAATATAATTAGGGGAACGGCCATTATATCAACTACGCTGGAACTAGCCCGTTTGAAACAAATCCCAAATATTGATAGTGCCAATTACTATGACGTGAAATATTTAGTAAATTTCTTGTTAAGATTTAAGCAAGCAACCTATCCGAGTTTTATTTTTGAGACAGACTATGATTCTGAAGAAGTTGAGATATTTATAGACAGGAACCATTTTTTCTTAATGATGAATCCAATTCTTGATAATGCTGTTAAGTATTCAATGAATTCAAATATAGTTAAAATAGATACTATTTCTAAAAGAACTGATAATATGGTATATATTTCTATCACCAATAAGGGGGTTGTTATTGATCAAAAAGAGATTCCTTTTCTCTTCGATCGTTATTATCGTGGGAAAAATTTGGGGAATTCAAAACAAGGATCTGGTTTAGGGTTGACCATAGCTAAAGAAGTAATGGATCTGTATAAAGGTAGAATAACTGTTCATGGCACAGCAGATGGAGTAACATCTTTTATATTAAGTTTTCCAAAGGCCATTAGAAGAGAAGACTCAGGAAATTTATCCTGAGTCTTTTTATTTTGATGGTGAGAAATAATAATTATATAGATACATTAATCTTAGGTGGCAAAGTATTTGTTGGAGTAATTTGAAAAATAATTTTTTGGGATTATAACTAGGGGCTGGACTATTTCTACCCCAATCTACTTCAAACTTGCTGTACATTCAAACAATAGAGATTGAATGTATTCATCTTGTGGAGCTTTAACGCTCGTATTTTTTTAAGTGGGCTAAGATATACTCCATTTTTGCAGTTGAGTCATTTGAATTTTGTTTGCGTTGGTACACTGCAATTTCTTGGAATAGGCTTTCTTCAAGAGCTTGAATGTCATCTCTATTATAGTTCATTATTTCATCCATCTCCAATGTATATATGAGGTTGAGCAAGTCATCAATTTTCTCTTCATCTACTATAAGTCTGGAGAATTCTTCAAGAGATAAATCTACCCCTATATTACCACGGTAAATCTTCAAGCAACCACACCTCCCTTATGTAAGTCTATAAATACCTAACATAGACAGCATCTCTGAAATCATTGTATCTCTTAATTTATAGATGAAAATGATTTATAGGAAGTGTCTTATTTCTTTACTTTACCGGTACTATAAAAGATTTTACACTAACTAATCGTGTAGATAGGTTCTATCTCAGTCCTATATTTTTTTATAAGATAAAGTATTGTGTCCAAAGCTTTTGTTAGTTTTTTAATGTATTAATGTTTAAATTAATGGTTTAGTCCTTATAAAGGGTTTAGAAATTTTATATTCTCAAAAAGAGTTTCAATTCACTCAATTCTTCTGTATTTTCTTTTTAGAGAGTTTTTAAGAAGAGAATTTTTAAATCTTAATTCAAAACGGTTATATCGTCGTTATTTGTCATTTCTATAACTTTTCACCTCAAACTTTAATAAATTTAAGCACAATAATTCCTTCCTGGACTAACTTATTTTAAGAATTTGAACCATTAGAAATGAGGGTGTAAAGTATTATCTAAAATATTTAAAGGTGAGTTAGCTCAATTTAGCAATTATAAGAAAAGGTACCTTTTAGCTTTTTAGCAAATGTGGTATAAAGGAAGATGGAGTGCTTGAGGGAGGAATTAGTCATGAATAAGCAAGAAGCGATAGAGATCATTAAGAATTCTTTTTATCATTTAATGTTCGAAGAAAATGTTAAAGTGGGTTCAATTAATGTTCTTTTATATTTTCCATCTATAGGCATAGCAGTGTTAGAACCTAATAAAGATCGAAGACACTTACTTACAGAGGATAATATTGAAGATATGGATGAACTCTATATTAAAAAAGAATTAAAAGCTAAACCCATTTATTTAGATTTTGAAAACGATGAATTCAATATTGGATTTGTTATCAATGACATACTGTTGGAGGCAAGATTTGCACCAGCAGAGAATTTTTTGGAGAGTAGAGGTACCTAAGAGAAGGGGGTTAATTATTACATAACTCTTTTTGAAAGTCTCAAAATTTAATTATTGAGTCCTATTATAGGAGTATAAGACTTATCTTTCTTGATATGTACCTCACTATAAATGAACTATACTTGAAAGGAAGAGACGTATTTACGTCTCTCTTTTATTTTGAGGAAAATATAAGGTTTGCGAATTTCTGGTATAACTCTAAGTTAGAATGTAACGTTTTAAAATCAAAAAGAGCTTGTTCCTCTTAATTATTAAATTGAAAAGTTAGGCGAACAAGTTAATTTACTAGAAGAAAGCACAGAGTTTTATAATCAAGTCCAACAGAGTGTGTTGTAATGAAATGTTTAGGTAGTAGGTTTAAATATTTTACTCATTGTGAAATTAAAATAGTGGACACAGTAAAGAAGACTATGCTTCAAAAGGATTAAGAAAATTTGTATTCATAGAGTTTTTCCCTTTTTTAGAACATCTTAAAATTAAAGAGAGAAAAGAAATTTAAATTTTTATTTATTTGGTAAAAAATATCAAAATTTTGTTTTAATTTCTTATTATTTTTTATATAATAAGAACATCAGTTCGTGAAGGGTAGAAAAATCATAAACTAACAGAACAAGAGGGAATAGGAAAATGAGAGAAATGAGATATGGGTTATCGGGATATTTAGCACCGGATGGTATTTTCTATGAATGTGATTACGGTAAGCATAGCGAACTTGCCAATGAGCTTATTGAAAAATATAAAATAAAAAATAAAACGAACTATAACGAAATTGCAACTAGAGGAGAATTTTTAAAATTTGGCACATATCCTTGGTCAAGTAAAGAGGGGTGTAGTGGTTGCCACGTTTTTAAAAGTCTATTCCACCCATTATCTAATAAGCAATCTATATGGATAAATGAGAATTTGGATAAACTTACTGACAAGCAACGTTCTGAATTGAATAGATTACTTGATCAAGAAGAGCTCATAAGAAATAAATTAGCTATGGAGAGTAAGAAAGATGTGGAAAAAATACAGATTTCATATAGAGTTGGTACAAGATTATCAGCTGTTGGTGTTTAACGCTAACATTTTTATTAATTTTACTTAAATAGATAAAAAGTATTAATTAAATAGTTATTGATGCGGTCGTCGGAGTTAATAAATTTAGGGAAATGACAGCCTAGAAATACTAGGTTTAATCAAAAGGAAATTAAATTGTGGGGATAAGAACAATTAGAAAAGGAATTTGACTTATACTTTTCAGTTGATAACACTTGCTTGTTTAAAGCACATTAACTTTGTGTATTGAAGTGACTTTGAGGTTTCGAAATAAAATGTAACCGTAATGGATAACAAACTCATTTTGGTGCAGTTACTAAAATTTTTGAATTCGATGAAGAAGTTTATGTTCCAACATAGCATAAATAACATATAGACGTGTATTTGACGTGGTACTATATGAGTATCATATAAAAAGAAAACACGTCAATTAAAAACATATTATGGTTAATCTAATGATATTAATTATTTCAGGTGTATACAGTAGATGCCAGATGATATCTTCTCAAGATACGAGGTATTTGGGGATTTTTTAAGAACCTATTAAATGATTCCAATCTACATATCGATTAATGATGCTGGTGATGATGTATTTCTTTCGTATCTTACAATAGTATATAACCTGTTTATAGGATTTGAGCTAAATCCTTAATATAGTATTAAAATTCTTTGTATAAATGCAGGCCGTTGAATTTGCGGACACGATCATATTCAAGGTAATTTTGGAAAAGAAGATATTTAATTTCATATGAATATAATTGGTTGCCCGAATTATTATTCTAATTACCTTAAAAAAATGTAATACCAGAAGGGGTGAAAAATGAACACAAACCATTTGGTATTAAAGCATTTTATAATTTAGGCATAATAAAAAACCACGATTACTCGTAGTTTTCTTTTTTACTAACTTTAATCTTAACACTTTCAATTTCTTTCTCTAGATAATCAAAGTTTTGAGTGACTTTGTTTTCTAAGCTAGTGAAATTGAATTGTACCTCTTTTAATGTTGTAGCAATACCTTCAAGCTGTTGGGTGTTCTTCTCTAAGTTTACGAATAATTCTCTTTCACGATTGTCAGAGCGAAGCCGATCTGCCGCTATCATTTTATAATGGTCTTCACGCTGTTCTTTCATGTTTTCATTCATAGAGGTGATTTGTTCCTTGTGACTATCACTAACACTACGGACATATCCCATAACCTTTATGGACATAAAGATAACAAATAGCATGATAATCGCAAAGAGAACCATAAAAGGTTTATCACCCTCAGTAATGCTAACAAAAATCTTTTCGATAATGCCAATTTCATCCGGAGTCATGCAGCGACTACCTCCTTATCTGGAGCTAAATTTGTAATCCGTCGCAGTAGTTCATCATGGGGCAAGGTTTGCACATGAAACTTCACCTGCTTTTTTTCGGTACGAACTCCTTTTAGTACGCCCTTAAGGCGTTTTGCTTTATTCTCGTCTCTATATAAAGACAAATGTTTATCTGTGCAATGTAAAAATAAAAAAATTAATCAAGCTTGGATTAGAATAGTTCATAAAAAGGATAATAGTAGTTACTCGTAGACTATGTTTGAGGGGAAATTTAGAGGAAGTATCTGTTTTGTTATTGTTGATTTTAAAATTAATAATTTGAATCAAGCAATAATTGTGTGATTCAATTGATGAACTTTCCAATCAGTTTAAATTCGTCTGTTAGGAATAGGTTGTCTTAAATGGGAATAGTTATTTCGGGATATCTATGTTTTCTTTGTAGAAAACATAGATAATTTCTATACCCGGATTTAAAATCTGTGATGTTTGTTGTTGGTTTATTTATATACGTGAAGGTAAGAAGTGTCTAATTACTTCAAAAATTAAGTAATATTGGTACGTATTTTTTATTCAAACTATTCAATCGTATCTTCACATTGTTTTACTGTTGCTTCGTAATCAATCTCGCTCATCTTTTGTTCTTCTTCTATTAATAAAGAAATAGATTTTACCAATTTTTTAGCTAGTAAATTGTCGGAGTTTTTGAGTCGATACAATAATCGAACTTTGTTTTGAAAAGAATAGTTCGCCCATTCGTCTTCTCCAATATATATATTAACTTGTGGTTTATCTGAATTATTGTTTTCAATGTATTCGATCATTTTTTAAGCGCTCCAATTGCTATATTCACTTGCGGGATCTTCATGAGCATAAGAACCACAAACGGGGCACCCTTTTGTATCTCGCTCATCAATTACATACTCAATTACGTACTCTTGGGAACAGTTTAAGCATTCTACCCATTTTTCTGAAAATTCATATTCTTTTCTTTGACTTTTCAATTTTTATCACCTCTCTTACACGTATACAACAACCTTTAGTAATGTATATTGTCAATTTCTTGTTTGGACAATTCCTAACTGTAGTTCATGTTTAGTATTGATTTTTTAATAAAGGAAAGGTTGTAATAAGTTATTGTAGAGAGGTGGTGTTGAAAATGAATTATATGAAGAAGATTGATGAAGCGATTGAGTTATTCAAAAATTTAATTAGTGCAACTACAAATGAAGCAAAGTCGGCTGTTCTTGCAACTAACCAGGACAACGAGATTGCTGATAAACTTTTAGTTCTTTTAAAGAATAAAACGTTATATCTTCCAGCTCTGAATTTGTTGCCGTCCATTACTAAGAATGACAGCAATAAACGTTTAAGGAATTATGTTAGCTTTGTTAATGCTATTGATAAGTTAGAAGGCAAAAAGCTAAATGCATATGTCTTTGATTACGTACTTCGTCATATTGATGAAGAAGAATTGAAAATGTACAAAGCTATTTTAACGAATGCTGACTTAGTACCAGTTGTTAAAGAACCAGTGGATGAGACTGTGTTAGAAGAAAAAATTCAAGAAGAAGTGACTCAAGGAGAAAAGGTTCAAGAAGACGTTGAGTCAGCATAATTCTATATTTATGAAAAAACAAGCGGATAAGAGTTTTGGCTTGTTTTTTTATCTTGACTTTCTTCTAAAAAAGGTTATGTTACAAACGCTCCTGTGAGAGAAGCAAGACGTGAGACTAAAATGAATAATCAAATGATTGTCCTTGCTCTAATGGTTATGGATGAAATTGTAAATTTGAAAATCCTCACATAAAAAACAACTATGACTCTAATTATGAAAAATAAGTTATTAATGATATTGAAATTCGGCAAAATGAGTAGGGTTCAAGTGAGCAGGTGAGCGTTTCTTAAATTCGAATAGGAGGCATTTTTCTCTTTAAAAGCGTGATATAGTCTCAATTTGTGTAGTGAAATGTGGCTACACGTAATGGTGCGGGTTAGATGTAGTGAATCTACCTCAAGATAGTGGAATCCGTAAAGATTCTATATGAAGTAAAATTTGTAATGTTTTGCTACAAAGAAGTGTCTTGCTACGTGGCCAACAATCAACAGATTATTAGCTACGACCTGACATCCAAAATAAACAATCAGTTTATGAGGTTCATATTATTAAAAATAATTTAAGTAGTTTTGGAGAGAGACTTTTCTTCGAATTCATAGCTAAAATGGCATATTTGAGGGGAGTTTCTGGAGCAGGAGATAAGTACTATGCTCAAATGGTAAATGGAGAGAGAGGAAGAAATGAAATATGAAGAAATTTATTGAGTCATTAAAAAAAGAAATAAAAGAAATTCTTGACTGCTGCAAGCAACCTTTATGGAAATTAAGATATTTCTTTTATGGATGGGCATTGGGGGGAGTTATAGGTACGGCTTATTTTTACAAAATTGGTGAGATAGATGAATATGGAGTGCTTCTTCGTATAACCGCAGCCATAATTTTGTTTCTTCTCCCATTGGCTTATGGAGAGAAAAATGAGGTAGGATCTGGTTGAATCTATTGTTTAATGTTAATTCTGATATCAAGACAATGGAATCATTTATGTAACAAAAGCTGATTTGTGAGGCAGGCAAAGAAGTACTGTAGAGGAACTATAACAAGATAAAAGAATTTCCAGGCCATCTTTATATACATGCATTGGGATTGAAAAGATTCCAAGAAAGAAAAATGGCATCTTTGTTAAGAAAAAAAGAGTAATTCTATACCGCAGTGGTGCATATGCACATTACTTGGAAGGTTTTTGAATTTTTAAATGGGTGTTTAATGGGTGACCTAAAAAGGAAATAAAAAGAATATATGATGAAGAAAAATATCATCACTTTAATTTGCATAGGTTTAGTTGCTGATGGAAAAGGGAAGAGAACCCTTCTTACTGGGATAATATTGTCGACGTTATCCAGTCGAGAGCTCGTGGTTTAGAGGATTGAGTGTTATATAGCAATAGCTTATATATAATGTAGCGTTCATCATATAATTTTAATCTTCATATGTGCTTGTTATGTTATTTACTCCTTTTTACTTCTCTCTTTTCTTGGGGGCCTCTAATTAGAGGTCCCTATTTTTTTGCTAAAATTGGAAAGGTGGTTTGCAATATGATAGTAGGCGATATTATTGCCGTAAGTGGAAAGTCTCTTATCTCAAAGATGATTCAAAAGGTGGCAGGTTCCAAGTGGACACATGTAGCTTTGTATATTGGTGGAGGATATATCATAGAGATAGATTGGAATACTAAATCCTCTATAGTAAGGGAGACATATTCTATTAGTAATTTAGAATGCATGGTGTTAAGAAATAAGAATGCGTTAACGAAAGAACAACAAGAAATTATTATCTCTACAGCGGTTTCATATCAGAGAAAAGGTTTTCAATATGATTGGCTCCGATTAATTTCTCTATATTTAAAGTCGAAATTTCCAAATAGCAAACTAATAGATAAACTAGATAGAAGGAATAAATTTATTTGTACAGAACTGGTGGATGAGATTTTAAAAGAAGCAGGTATTGATCTTTTTCCAAACCAAGGTGGGGATATTTTCCCTCATGACTACCTCACTTGTGAACAATTAATAGCGTTGAATAAAGTTAAATGGTCAAGTTATAAAAAGGCTAACTGAATCTTTTTACCCAAGTAGTTGACCTGTAAGTTGCTAACTATTTATGTTTTATTCTTACTTTTGGTGTTACTTTCTTAATGTTAATGACAAGAAGACCATCAATTTCAAGGTGCTCCTATTTATACTTTTATCTTGTAATGAAGTAGTTAGGAGATAAAATATTTTCCTATTGAACCTTCTAAAAAAAATGGTTATCTTTAGTAACTATTATAATTATAGGGGGATTTCAATGAAGTTTAAAATCCAATCAGATGTAATTGATATTCAATCAGTGGCACCTATACAAGTAATTGATTGGGGTGTTAATTTGATTCAAGCTCCTCAAATGTGGTCAATTACAAAAGGAGAGGGGATTAGGGTAGCTATATTAGATACCGGTATTGATGCTACCCATCCGGATCTTGCTGCCAATTACAAAAAAGGAATGAATTTTACTACAAATAATTTTACTGACATAATGGATAGGAAGGGGCACGGCACGCACTGTGCAGGTATAATTGCTGGGTGTGACAATTCAATTGGTATCGTTGGGGTTGCTCCTAAAGCTGGACTTTACATTGCTAAGGTATTAGCAGACGATGGTTCTGGTTCAGTTGAGGCAATTGTAAAGGGAATTGATTGGGCTATTTCTGAACAAGTAGATATCATTTCTATGAGTCTAGGTTCTTCGAATGATCCTGGTCCTGTCCTACATGATGCAATTAAACGTGCCCATGAGGCAGGTATTATTATTGTTGCTGCTACTGGTAATGAAAATACTCATGTTGGGTGGCCAGCATCATATGATGAGGTAATTGCAGTGGGAGCGATTAATAGAAATCTTGATAGAGCCACCTTCTCTAACTTTGGCAGTGAAACAGATGTAGCTGCTCCGGGTGTAGATATTTATAGTACATATCCTGTCAATCGCTATGCAAAACTATCTGGTACGTCTATGGCTACACCAATGGTAGCGGGGGTAATCGCCCTTATTCTAGCTTACTATCGTGATATTGGCAAAAAGTTAACTCCTGATCAAATCATGCAACTAATTCGTGAGCATTCGGTTGACCTTGGAGAAAAAGGTGTCGATGATATGTTTGGTAATGGACTAGTAAATGTTTGTGAATTAATGAAAATTAGTTGAAAAGAGGGGGCTCCGGCTCCTTTTTTATTTTTAAAATTTATTTCTAGATTTTTTATGAACCGTTTTATGTTATCTCAAAATTACCATATATCATAAGAGATATAGTTTTAGTGTGAAAATAAAAGAAAAAATTGTATATATTCCTAACGGAATCTCACCTTATGGTAGAAGTCTAAATAATTTATTGCTGCACTCTTGGTCGTTTTTGATAGGCTGATCTCGTAAATTAAGCTGTTCTTTTTTTATCATATGTACAGTTTCTACTCTAGAAAGAATGGATACAGCTGTGTAAAAATATTTGAATCCTAATATAAACGGAATTACTTCTTTATAAAGGAAATATCGTGTTCTACGATGTGTTATGGATTTGAAATATGAAAAGGCTGCAAAGCTTTCCTGAAAAAGCGCTTTGCAGCCTTTTAATTCGTTGTGTTGTTTAGGAAAAAATTAATTGTATTTCCTTTCGAATTAAAAATATCAAACAAATATATCTATTAAACTTTCACTTTGACATATGTTTCTTTCATTCTCCAAGAGTCATTTGTTTGAAGTGACGACGGATACGTTTATCCAATTCAGGTTCATGCTGACAATCTTAATGTTACCTATATAATTCATATTTATATAGGACCGGATCCATGTAACCAAGTCGTTCAAGTTTTCTATAAGATGCCGTAGCCTTTTCATTGGAGGAGTAGCGATGAGATATATATTTTAATGTCATCCATGTATCAGAGTGATAGAATTGTAGTCCTATGTAATAGGAACTATCATCCACTTTGATAACGGATACTCTCGTTGGATAGTTTTTCATGTAATCATCTTTCTATGTGTTTGTATGACAATTTGTTATTTTTCATAGTGACAGTAATGAATTCGTTCATGATAATCTCCTTCTATTTAATAGACGACTTAACCTAACCCTCTGACTGGAAAATTTATAGACTTGTAATATGGTTGGGAATGTGATACTGACATGGGAATTGGTAGTTATGTATTAAAAAAAGAGAGTGGTTATTCTTTAAATCTTAATTTTGTTTCACACCAGACGTTAGCTTAGTCAACATCTGTTTAATTGTTTCAATATCTTCCTTAAAAGTTCTACCCGAGAGTTATCCTCTAATGGGATTTCTGCTTTATATAATTAAGTTGAAAATAAAAAGAATGCAATCTGTTGAGGATGCATTCTTTGTTGTGGATTCATAGTCGTGAACTTGTTCAGTGCAAATTCCGTATACCATTTTGTAATTCAAAAAGTACAAAAGATTCGCCTGTGTACCAAGTTAGGTATAGGAGATTTGGTGATGAAGCTAACAGTATTTGATTGAGAAAATATGACAAATTGGTTAGGTTATGCCTGAAGTCATGAAAGGAGGGCGTGGACATGGAAGGGCTTAGGTATGAACGATTTGAACAAAACTTACTTGATCATTGGGTGAAACGTAAGGAGTCAGCAAAGGTGGGACTAAAGACTACTGTTGTTTGTCTTCAAATGAACAATGGATTTGAAGTAGTTGGACAATCAGCTTGTATGAATCCAGATGAGTACGACTATGAACTAGGTGTCTATTACGCTACAAAAGACGCGCTTAAAAGAATCGCTGATATTGTAGCTTACATTGAACATGAAGGTACCTTTTAGGTGTTAAGTTAAACGAGAAGCGCGTGATGGATAATCTATGCTCTTAAGTGTTTTAACCTTTTCAAAATGAACCATACTTAAAAACCTTGAAATAACATTTATTTAAGTAACTCACCTACATGAGGAATCAAAATGAATTTCGGAAAGTATTAATTTTAGCTTTGGCAAAAAACTTTAAGAATAGTGTTAATTGTGTCGTAGGCAAATTTCCTTGATGAGGAGAATCCATTACAGCAGACGTTAGATCATTTGCTGGTTAGTAATGCTTAGTCAAATCATTTTTATCATACACAGAAAGTAGGTACTAACTATGGCTACTAAAGAGCGTGAAATTGAAACTTACGATACATCTAGTTTTCTACAAAAGAACAGGTTAAAGGTTGCAATGGGTGCAGTTGGTGGTTTTGCCTATGGAGCGAAACACTTAATACAAACTCAACCTGTGCAAGGTTTAGTAAAAAGTGAAATTTTTGATGAAGAAAAAGGAATTTCCAAGAAAGCTAACAAGGGAAGTAGAATGCAATTTTCGGGAAAGAAGCTTGGAACTGCTATGGGTAAGGGACATTATGCTGTTACTCCTGCTACTGTTTTAGATGTAGGACGCCGAATTGAAGGATATGATGATACAGAAGAAATTAAAGGAGAACAAGAATTTCAACTTAGGAAAAAAATGAAGAAGCAAAGAGAGAAGAATAGAAATTTATATGGGAACATAAATCAAGGAGAAGTCGTATTTAATCTTTTTGAATCCAGAACAGGTCATCATAAGATGGGGAATGCTAAATTTAATTAGAGTGGAGCAGTGTATGTTTTCAATTGCAGATAACTTGTTAGGAACCCTGAAAAATATTAATAAACTTCTTAAAAAAGTAATTGATGTAGAGAAGATTATTCGTACTAAAACAACTTGTTTAAGTATGTCTACTATTGGATATGCGGATGCCAATAATTGAGTATCGAATATAATGGTTACCTAGAAGTTAAAAGTTGGTATAAAAAATCTTGAAATTTATCCATCTAGAAGCAAGAGTAAATAATTCAAGAAATTCACCAGTTGAAAATTTTTAGAGAAGAAAAATTAGAAAATATTTCTTCGGTAGGGGCTATAAAACAGGCTGATATAGATACTCTTCAAGCAACAGGTAAAGTGATGACAAGTAGCGATTAGTACAAACGGGTGCTATACGTAGTTCTTTAGTGGTTGCTTGAAATTAATGATTAAATGCGTGTACATACGCAAATGGTGGATTCCAAAGACATGGATCCTACTACTAAGAAATTATGTAGAATTTATACAAAAGCAAGAAACACCGCTATAAGGTGACGTGTCTACCCAATAAAAATGAGCATTACCTCAAAAACAAATGTCTCCAGTAACAAAAGGAATTTTTTAATCTAATAAATAGGAGGATAAATAATGGCTATTTTAAATTCAATCAAAAATTTTGCTAAAATAGGTGTTCTAAATACAAAAAAGGCCGTAAATGGTGTTAAAAGTGCTCCAAATAATATTATTAAGAGTACTTTTATTGATACAAAAGATAAGAAAAAGACATTGGGTAACCTCTACACTGGTAAAAGAATAAACCCAAAACACTTTGCTGTTGTTGGAGGGGGATATCTTGCTTTTAATCAAGCTAAGATGAGCTTTGAATATCAAATGGAACCTCTTAAACGAGCGACCATGAATGACTATCAGTATATTGGATCGCCAGAAATTATGATGTACGACGGTGTAGGGCAAGAAAGAGTTTCTAAAAATTAAAATGTTGATGGAAGTATTGTATTTGATCTTCATAATAATAGAAGGGGGTAACATAGATGGTGTTAAAAAAAATAAGAGAAGCAGCACCTAAATTCACTTTTGGGAAAGATGTTGCGGTTAGCTTATATGGAGGTGACGGCTTAGGTACATCATTGGCTAAAGCATCTATTAAAGGGGTTTTAAAAGCTTCTAACCCTGTTTTATCTGCGGCGGTAGGTTGGGGAAGCTTAGTAAAAAAACGTTACTGGGGTTTATTAGAATTCAATCACCAAAGGAAACAATGGTGGAATGCACAGTATGCAACAAGTAACGTAGTTGGGGGTAATTTTGTAGATACGCGAGGGGCTCAAACAATGAGACAAGCAGCTGTACAGGCTATCCAAGGAAGTAAGATGAATGCAAGAAGTGCACTTGGTGGAGAAGCTAAAATATTAAGCCCTTACTAAGTTGCTACACATCTAGAAGGTATTAGAGAGGAGGATTGGAAATATGAGTGGAATTATTAATCTTGAACGTGAAATGCTCCAAATTATTCATGATCCTGTTCAAAGGAGAGAACATCACCTAGGGGAGAGTCCAAGTTGGTATCAAGAGCAAATTATTCGACAGTCACATCATCGCGAAGGTTTACGTTATGGTGAGCGTGTCGGCAAATGTATAGAAGAAAACCAACGAATTATGAATCCTAACACGGGAGAATATAAGTCGATAGGAGAGCTTTATCAGTCCCAACTAGATGGTATCGCTACACCATTATTAACATTGAATGAGTTCTACCAATTAAAGAACAGTAAAGCTTTTTCCATTGAAGATAACGGTGTTCAAGATACGTTCGCTGTTGTAACCAAACATGGAGCACGAGTTACCCTTACAAGAAATCATCTAGTACTAACAGTCGATGGATGGAAAGAAGTAGATGCACTCCGTATCGGTGAAAGAATTGCTACACCTAAGTTCTTAACTGTGTATGGCACAAAACAAGTAGAAAAGAATAAACTTCGAATTCTTGCATATATGCTCGCTGCGGGACGTTTAAATAAGAATAGCATTAGCTTCCAAGTACGTTATGAAGGTGTTGGTGAGTCGTTGCAGAAATCTTGTGAGGCAATTGGTATTACAACGTATCATGAGCATCATAAGAAGGCGACAGTCTATCTAATGGACTTTAGAAGTTTTGAGTTTTATAGGGAGATAGAAGAAAAAAAAATCCCTTCATTTATTTACGAGTTGGATAGGGATCACTTAGCGTTCTTCTTAGGAAGTCTGTATTCTGCAGGTGGTTGGTTTTACGCCGGGCGTATTAGTGAAATCGGGTATGCTACTAAGTGTCGGCAATTTGCATTAGACCTAAAACACTTACTATTACGTTTTGGTATCCAAACGAATTTACTTCAAAAAGATATGAACGGTTCTGTTTATTACCATCTTATGGTTTATCACTGTTCCTCTATTTTATTATTCCTTGAACATTTAGCTACACCAGAGCGTAATTATGAAGAAGTCCGACAAAGAGCAATGAAAATGAATTCTTCTGAACCAACTCTCCCTAAAGAAGTATGGAAATACATTGAAAAGGAACGAATTGTTAAAGGAATGACAAAAGCTGAAGTGGTAGGAAAGGGTAATCGTCGTTATCGTACAGAAAAAGGTATTTCTTTAAGTAATGCTCGTGAATATGCGGAGAACTTACAATTTGCAATGTTACATTATTTAATTAATTCTCATGTATTATGGGAAGAAGTAGTAGAAATCATTCCTTATGGTAAGAGACAGACTTATGATGTCTTTGTTCCAGAGACTCATAACTTAGTAGTTGAAGATATTCTTGTATTTAGTCCATGTACAAATGTTTAGCATAGATAGAAATTGAATAAAAAAATGAAAAAAAGCGTAAGTGTTGCTACTACAATTTCTAACATCTTTACGATATATAACAACTTTGTAACGCCCCTTCAGGTAATCATTCCTGCTGGTAACGTGGTGAACATAGGGAAACTCTAATTTTTTAAAGGAAATAACCCCCTGATCTGAGGCTATATAGAGTGCGTTCCTAATATAAATAACAAGGTGCAATGACTATTCCATTGGATGTGAAATACGGCAACAAAAATGAGTTCATACGGGTAATTGAAGTATCTTGATTCAGAGCATTATGATATCTAGGGGAGATGATAGAGTCACGCATCATGTAAGAGTATGAACAGTTCATGAGGAAATAATAAAATAGTAGCGTTTTTTAAGAAAATAGCAGAAGTAGATTACATGAGTGATAAAAATTTTGAATCTATTTTCATCATTATCAAAGAAGCATCTATCATCCTATTTACTCCAATATGCCGAAGAGGGATATTCCTCAAAACATAGACTTAAATGAAAATGCATAAAGACGTAAAAAGGAATAAAAAACGTTTAGAATCTGAGGACATACTACCTTACTAGGGTTGCTTATGAACATGAGGTACTTGCTGGATTTTAAGTGTTTAATAAAAATATATTGACGGAGCAGCAAGCATTGGTTACAACTACACTATATTACTAACTCATAATAGTCCAGTTGCTATAGTTATTGAATGGATAAAAATTGAGTAGTTACATAAGTTGTTGTTACTCAATACTATCTTTACGATTTTCGTCATACAAGACTATAGTTTTGGAAAATAGATATATTATTTGGGGAATTTCAATTTATTAGCCGTGTTAAAATTTCTAAAGAGAAGTTTACATCAGGTAATTCAGCTAAGGAGATTATAAAGTAGGTAAGTCCGCATTTACTTAGACGAACATGTTTTAAATGGATTAGTGTTCGGATTATTAGTGTTCATTAATAAATACCCTAAATTTATAATTTTTATTAATATATCAAACACTATGAAAATAACGAAGGTAAGGAAAATATCTATCAATTCGTGTAAACAGCAGGAACGTTCAGTTAGTTCTAATGATATAGAACAAATAGATAAAGCAAACCCACCTAATTTAAAAAAGAGCTTGCGAAGTTTGGGATTGAGGTATTCATGGTTCCGATATGAATATGACTTCCCGCGGAGTATGGTAATAAAGGCGATAGGTATCCGCAGTGAGCCTGTTGCTTTTTTTATACGAAGGAGGACAACAATATGGATGAAGTATTAGGAAAAAAAGTTGAACTGGATACCGAATTAGAGCGCTCCATTATTGAATATAGACCACGCGTAAAGTATGAACCAAATAAACCTTTTACTGTTAATTTACCAACAGAAGAAATCATAGAGGAAGATCAAAAGGAATTTGATGAAGATGGTTCGTTTATTCCGGAAGAAAAGCCAGCTAAACAATATGATAAATTTGTAGGTACACTAGAGCTTATTAATGAACTTATTGAATATATTGAGAAGAAAATGAAAGGCTTACAAGTTCCAATTTCTATAGAAGAACTTGAGAAGGTATATGAGTCACAACCATCTTTTGAACAAGATATAGGGGACGAAGGTTTCATTGACTTTGAAACATATCAGAAAACATTTGAAAATCCAGAAGCACCTGCAAATTCACTTATTCAAGATATTGTTCATTCGTACGCAGAAGATGTGGAGGGCAGCTTAGAGTTAGAATTTTATGAAGATCTAAAAGAGTTGCATTCGATAGTAGAGGAAGGATATTTCCTATTTAAAGAAACTGTTTTAAAGAATTATCTTGATGGAAATATTCCTAAGACACCAGAAAAGAATAACAGTTTTACTGAGCAAATTGAAAAAGCAGTTAAGAAGCAAAAACAATGGTTTGATCAAGTTACAAACCTCTATAGGAACAACGAGCGTAAATATTATGATGCCCTAAGAACACAGTACGGTTCACCTGAATTCTTCAAGATGAGTGAGGAATATACAAAAACAAAGCGCCCTTATGACGTTGTGGTTCGTAAAGAAAAGACACTTAATGAGGTGAGTTCTCTTATAGATGGTCTTCTTATAGGTTCACAAGATTGTTCTGAATCTATTAAATTTGGATTAGCTATAGGTAGCGAGATTGATGGTGAAGGGGTTATGAATTTATTAGAAAATCAGGCTTCTACAAAAGAACAACTTACCGATTTGCTCAAATTAACTCAGCTATCATTGAAGTTACAACTTAATCAACAAATTGAAGATAAGAAACAATATCGAGACGTGTTAAAAAACATTAACAATCTTTCTCGTAAAAAGCGTGCGCATGATGAATTATTAATGGCATTGGAACTTCGAAATACGATGTACCTAAACATGTATGATTCATTGCAACATTTAGAATCTCCAAGCAAGGCACCTGGTGTGGAATCATTCCTAAATCAAATGGCCGGGGGATTAAGTCTTGTACAAGAACAGTATGACTCATTTCTGCAAGATGTATATGCAATGTATATGTCTGAATACGAAGTAAGAAAGGAAAAAATTGATAAAACATTAAACAAGGAAAATGCAAGAGCAGGTTATTCTTTGGTATCAGAGTACCTATAAAAGAGGTTTACTTCATCCTAATCCATATAAGGGTAGATGAGAAAACGCTGGCTAACTTATAGGAGGCTCTATTCCTTTTGAATATGGTGACATTAGACAAAGAAAATAAAGTGACCTAAGAGGTGAATCCGGATTGTTCAGTTTATCTCGAGATGAATTATTTTTTCATCGTTGAAAAACATACCATTGGGATGTACTAAAAGTAAGTAGAAGGTGTTTTTGCAACAAAACTTAATAATTAGTAAAACAATTAAATCTAGAAGCAGATTGGGATAAATTCGGACAACCTTCTTATGAAAATGAAGGTATATGGAAATAACAAATGTGGATCATACTCAAGATCTAGGAAAGTAATAAACTATCTACAAAATCTACTATACTAAGGTAGAACCTGTAAGAAGTAAGATGCGTGCTTTCTGCATTTCAGAAATACAAGATTTTAAACAATACAATTTTTTAATGGAGGGGTAAGAATGTATACGTACAATCAACTTATTTTCCCTTCTCATATGGAAAAGAATACTCGTTTTCTAGTATTAGCGGGCTTTTCTTTAAATGGGCCAGTAGGGACACCTTTTATTATTCGAGATAACATAGAGCCATCTTATATTCTTGGTGATTGTCGCCTGACGGAAAACGTAAGAATGGCAAAAAAATACGGAATCACCCCACTAATCCTTCGGTTAAATGGGTCTCATGGAGAATGCGTTGTTAATCATGATGAACTTAATATTCCAGTTTTCCGATTTAAAACATTAGAAGCAACAGATGAGTCAAATAACATAGTTATTCACTTATTTCCAACGTATATGATTATTAAAGGCATAAACACTAGTTATTCATACCTGTTCGCTGATTATAAAGGAGTAGATGACCTAGCTTTTGCTATCAAACAAGATCTTTATTTTGGGTCGGGAGAAGTAGATGTAGAAGTTATTAATCAAATTCCAATAAAAGGATTATGTACTTCTGAGAAATACGTTAGATTTATTGGAGCGGATGATGGCTTCCATTATGTAAGTAATCATAGCAATCTAGACTCAGAAGATAAGATTCAAATGCAACTACAGCTATTAAAAGATAGTTTTATTGCTGAAGATGGAAGTGAGGTTTTCTTTACAGGAGAATTAAGTAGTTTTCAAGTAGATACACTCCTATTTACAGATATACCTTACGAGAAAGCACCTGGTCAGCTATCCTCTATATTCGGGGAATTTGCCAAGACTAAGACAAATGAACAATCTATTTTCTGCTCAGTTGTTTTATGCTCTGATCTATTCTCTAAAAGTCGTTATACGGTAACAGGAGAAGATACATACGAGACTCAAGTACAATCACTTGTAGAAAAAGCCTCTATTAATACAGAAGAACATCGTCATTTAGAGCACATAGAAGTTGTAGTTGGTATACAAAACTCTGAGAACCCTAAATATTTCTCTATGCCAGTTGCAGCAAATTATGCTTGTATGCGATATAAACTGCCGAATTTCTATAATTCAGCTACAAATAAACAACTACTAAACATAAATACATTACAAAATAGAGAACTCAAAAAGGTAGAAGTTGCTAAATTAACAAGTAGTGGTTATATATGTATAGTACCATCAATTAAAAAAGGATTTGTTCCTTATTCCTCAAGAAATCTTTACCCTCAAAACAAATTTTATTCAAAACCTCATTATCTCCGGAGTATAGGTTACGATGTTAATCGAATTGCTGGATTCTTTAATCAATACATTGGAGAACCATTAAGCTTCGTATTACTTCAATCTATCATTACACAAGTTGATGCCTTTATTGATAGTCTTGCAGAAGATCATCCAATCTACAGGGATATAAAAATGGAAGTCCTACATTATGATCAAGAAAATCTTACTCTATCTATTTCATTTGAGTTATATGGTGAGATTGAAACGGTTAGAACTTCCTTTACTTATATTTCGTCAAGTGAGGTGAGTGTTTCATGTCAGTAGAAATCAATAAGCCAACCCAAGCAAATGGTTCTATGGACTATGAAGACATGACAAAGACAATAAAGCATTTACTAGATGCTGCTTGGGGAACTCAGTGGGGAAGCTTTACCGCGGAAGAACCAACTGTGACAGTTGACAAGCCTGTAGCATATCCAGTTATCATTCATTACCTTAAGTTAATGCAACCAGGACTAATTGGTAAAAGCATCAGAGAAATTAAACCTCGTCAACGTTACCTTGCTTTTAATGAAGATCCTAAAGGAACTCTACCACCTGCAACTAAGGTTTATGGTCAGGTATTTGATGCAGAAGTTGTTTTTGAGATTTGGGAAGAAACCAATGCGCGAGTAGACAAGCTCACAAAGGAGTTTCGTCAAACGCTTGCAACATTCACGGGATTCCTTAAAGAGAAGGGGCTTAAAGAACTTCAATTCGTAAAGATGGAAACAGACTTATCAAAAGCAAATATAAGTAATGTTAGTAAGGTTCGTAGACTTGTTTATTTTGCTAAATTTGAAGAATTAACAGAAGTTCCTGTAGATATCCTTCGTGTGATAGATGTCGTAGAACAGAAACTTCAGGAAACCACAAAAACTTTAAGAAACAAAAAAATCCAACTGGATGAATAGCGCTTGTCGCTTTTCAAATATAACAAAATAAAGAGGAGGCAAACCTATGCTTTATGAAAATCTTCCTGGCATTAATGTCACACTAAAAGATGGTGGCTTAATTGTCCCAGAACGAGGCGGATCAGAATCGATCCTAATCATTGCTCCATCTCTTGCGAAAGATGCTCCTGAAGAACCAGTATTAATTCGTAGTTCAACTGAACTTGTACAAGCTGGATTCGGTGACTTCTATGTTGCAGGAGAAGTTAACCCAATTGCTGCAGAATGGAAAGCTGCTACTGATGCAGGAGCTAGAATGGTTTACTTAGTAGCCCTTAAAGAAATCAGCTTAGAGCGTGCTGCTGAACTTGAGAAATATGCAATTGATGCCTATGTGGCTGCAGGAAACCAACTAGTAGAAGCCCAAGCTAAATTCAAAGACGTTTTAGTTGGCTCTACAGAAGCTGTTCGTATGCGCCGAAAATTCATCTATTTCTACGACATGCTAATGAGTGACCTACTTGATTTCACTGTGGATCACGTAGTTCTTAAAGGGGTTACACTTGAGGACGAAGCTACTAACTTAGTTGGTGAGTTTTTCCCTGAAGTTCCAAACTCTGAGGATTTCCCTTATATTAGTGGAATGGTTACTTCTTCTTATGTAATGGAGTCTCACGCTATTAATTACCCAGTAGAAATCAAAACTGGTACAAGCGATACGCTAGTAGTAAAGGTTGATGGCAAAGATGTAACGTTTACGCTTCCTGCTAAAACTTACAATGGTAGTTCATTAACAATAGCTGACTTGGTAAAAGACTTGAAGGCTGTTATCGATGAAGATGCAACTGGTATTAAAGTTAATGTGAGAGAAGACAGTGGTAAAATTGTCCTTTACTTCGATGCTCCTGCTTCTATCCAAGCTGGTACAACAGCGGCTGGTCTTCAATTAGATAAGCAAGTAGCAACATGGAAGAAAACAAGCTTTGGTGTAATTCACCGTGGTTCATTCGCTCAAACAGTTGCTGATTATTGTTCAATGAAAACTTTAATGAAATCAGCTGCGATTGGATACATTGGAGTTAAATCTCCAGTAGATACAAAGGTTTCTACAATCCGAAAATATGTGGAAGAACTATCTAAGATTGATACAGAAATCTCTCCTTATCTTCAAGTAGTGGGATCTGAAGTGGGAGTAATCATGCCAACAACAAATTCAATCCACTATGTAAATGGTGCGACTCACTACGCTGCACTACTTTCAACTCTTCGAAAAGAAAGTGCACCTACAAATAAACCAATCAAAGGTATTAAAGCTATCCGTTTTGATTACTCTCTGCGCCAACTTTCTAAACTAACTAGTAAGAAAATCGTTACATTCCGTTTAAAAGATTCAAATCAATTAGTTGTTACAGACGGAATCACAACTGCGCCATCTATTGTAATGGCTGGAAAAGTACGTGAAAGTGACTTTGCTCGTTTATCTACTCTTCGTATTACCCAGCTTGCTATCCAAGTTGTTCGTGAAGCAGTAGAACCATTTATTGGTGAAGCAAATGAAATGCCACAATACAACGCAATGAACACTGCTATCAAGTCTGCATTAGAGAAAATACGCGAAGCAGGCGCTATTCAAGGATACAAATTCTCAATTGAAAACCTTGGAGTATACTTAGATGAGGTAACTGTAACTTTAGAAATTATCCCGGCATTTGAATTACGTCGTGTACAAGTTCAAGTTAACTTAACTCCTCCTGAGTATATGCTACAAGGACTTAGCCAGTAAGAACTATTAATGAGAAGAGGGGATCAAAGGCCCCCTCTCTTATATAAAAGAATAACAGGAGGTTATTAACCTATGAGTACAACAGCTTCTCGCTATAGTAAAACTTTCACTACTTACGGTGGCTCTGACATCGTATGTACATTTAATGGACAGGTAGTTGGCCAATTACAAGCTATTACTTACTCAGTTACTCGTGAAAAAGGACCTGTGTATGTAATGGGTGATCCAAACCCAAAATCTTTCTCTCGTGGTTAAGATGTAGCCACCTTTCTATGGTGACATAGAATGACAAACTCCGTGAACTGCTGGAAACCCCTAAAGCTTTTGTTACTACAACGTAACTAGAAATGGTAAGCGTGAATGTTAAAAAAACAAAAGATAATTATATTCATGTTATGAATTGAAAAATTTATGGCGTAGAAAATAATGGGCAATCAGCAGCCAAGCTCCTGTTCCGAAAGGATGGAGAAGGTTCAACGACTAGAGTGTACTACCTGAAATGGTAATGAGACTTATTAGTGCGGAGCGAGTTGAAAGCCCATGTAAAATGACAATGTTTTAATGGGTGAATTCACACCAAAATATAATTACAAAAATAACCTTATTAAAAACATCAATTCACCAGAATACTGGTATATTGCAGAAATGCAAGCCTCAGATGTAAGAGACATCCTTTGTCCGGATAACCGATTGAAACAGAACTCCCAAGCAAAAAATTAAAATTTTTACAACACCATGATGGCTTAGTGTTTTAAAAAATGTTTTTAAAAAGGAAAAAAGAAAAGTATTTAGAGGTGTGTTATCAACTTGAAGATATAGTCTAGTCCGTCTGTAAAACAGAGTTAAAATATCTCGAAAGAGACGGTGTAAACGAAACGTGGTATTGCAGGAAGTTTAGTATTTACTATCTTCGACCGTGATGCACTATTTAATCTTAAGCAACAAGCTACTGTTCACCGTCATGGCTTAAATCAAACGGATGCACTTGCTAGTAGCTCTACTCAGGTATTAGATGCTGATGCAAATGCTGCAGCTTTAACTCAGCGTAATGACTTAGTTCAGGGATGGCAGACAAAACGTAAAGCCAACTTCATCGACGAAATCCCTCCATTTGATATTACAATCAACTTCCTTAACGAATATGGACAAGCTAGTAAAATGGAAATCTACGGTGTAGAGATTCTTAACGAAGGAATGGGCTTAAGTGTAGATGACAACACTACAGAAAAAGCTTGTACTTTCATTGCTCGTAATATTGTTGAGATGCGTCCACAAGATGATTGGGAAGTAGAATAATAAAACTTAAAGAGGTGCTTCGGCATCTCTTTTTGTATTTGGTAGCAAAAATATAATCGAGTGGTTATGTTCTATTTATAGAAAAATAGAAAGGCAGGTGTCTTCATGAGTAGTAGATATCAGAAGACTTATACGAGTTTTGCTGGTACAGATATTGTTGCTGTCGTAACCCCTGAAGGTGGTAAATCTGTAGTGCTAGGTCAATTGCAAACGATTTCTTATTCTGTTTATAGACCGACAGCTCCAGTATTTGCTTTAGGACAAATTGCAGCTAAAGGTGTTGTCCGTGGTGCAAGAACAGTAGCAGGAAGCTTAATCTTTACGGTGTTTGACCGCCATGTATTATACGAAGTTATGAAAGATCATAATGTGAATGGGAACAGTTGTCCTATCAATAAAAGTGACGAGCTACCACCATTTGACATAACAATTAACTTTATGAATGAATATGGGCAATCTTCAAAATTGGTGATATATGGAGTTAATCTTATCTCAGAAGGTCAAACAATGTCAGTTGAAGACATGATTACAGAAAATACAATGGAATTCATTGCTCTAGATATCGAAACAATGAAACCAGATGTTTTTGATGAAGGGTGGTAAGAGATATGAGCAATGGGGCTTATACATCGGCAGGTAAATCTAAAAGAGGTTATGCGAATTATTACTCAGGAACAGATATCCGAATTTACTTTGGAGATAACTGGATAGATGAAATTGTAGAAATAGAATGGACAATGCAGGAACAATTAGCACCAATCTACGGATATGCTTCTTATACCTGGGATAAGGTAGCTAGAGGGAACAGGTTGGTTCAAGGTTCTTTTTCTATTAACTTCAAAGAAGCTGGTTATTTACAAACGGTACTTAATAGTTTAAGTTCTGAAATGACAGAGGAAAATGAGTGGTTTAGCCTGGCAGAATTTAATGGTGAAAATGGTCAAAGCGCCCATAAAAATACAAAGGTTGAAGACCTTATAGGTAATTTTCAAGCATTAGCAGATGATTATGAAAATGCACTATGGGGAACAAACTCTAACTCTTCAAAGTTAATAGATAGCCGTAGAACTGATACATTCTTTTATAGCACAAATGAAAATGAAAAAAATAGGAATTTGAAAGAACATGGTTTTAATATCTTACTAACTTATGGAAATAATCCTTGTGCTGTTAGAGGGACTGGAAGCTACAAGACCGTTCAAACAATAGTTGGAGTGCAATTAACAGGTGTTTCTCAAAGAGTAGATCCGTCTGGGAACCCTATTTCTGAAGTATATACTTTTATAGCAAAAGATATCTCGGGGAATGTACAAAAAGCGTACTAGTTTTAATTATGGGATTTATATGACTAAATGATTTTAACTTTTAAATTTTTATATTAACGAGAGAAAGAGGAGGAAGTATAATGACAAAACATATTAAAAAAGAAGAAGCTTTAATGGAGGGTACTCAAGAAGAAACTTCGGTTGTTAAAGTAGGAGACAAATTCGATGAAGATGACGTTTCAAAAGCAGAACAAGAAATCTTCCCAGGTGGCCCGACTTATAACGAACTTGAAAAATGGAAGTCTATGTATGCAGGAGAAGTATACTTAACTGAGTTTGATGAGGAAAACATTTTTGTATGGCGACCAATTAAGCGTAAAGAATACAAAGATATTGCTAAAATTCCAAATGCAGATAATTTCTATAAAGAAGAGCGTATCTGCGAAAAAGCAGTTCTTTTCCCTGCTAACTATGGTTTCATGCAAATGACAAATGGTAAAGCTGGTATCCCGACACTATTACACGAATTGGTACTAGAGAAGTCAGGATTCGCAGCGAAAACAGGCGCAATGCGCTTAAGCTAAGAGCGGAGGAGGCGTATAATCGCCTCCTATTTTTATTGTAGGGAGGAAAAAACATGCTAATCGATCCTAGTTTATTAGATGACAAGGTAAAAGAATTACCTATTGAATTTGAAACATATGAAGAAGAGGTAGATTTCAAGGAACAATTGCGTATTTGGCATGAGAAATATGGGCATATCTTTATGCAAGAAATAAACGATGTCATATTTTTCTTTCGTGCATTAAGCAAAGAAGAATTGAAAATTGCACAGGAAGTATACAATGATGACTTTGAAAGAACTGAGTATATATGTAAAACTTGCGTTATAGAGCCAATTATTGAAGACTACTCGTTAGATATTTTTGCAGGTGTTCCAGAAATTCTTTGTCTTTCTATCTTAGAGGAGTCAGGTTATACAAAAGCTCAAAAAGTTAAAATTATGATAGCTAGATGGGAAAAACATATGGAAGAAGTAGAAAATCAACTTCCGTTAGTAATAAAAGAAGCATTCCAAGATATCCCATTAAGCGAAATTGAATCATGGACAATGGCTAAAACAGCAGAATATTATGTAAAAGCTAAATGGTTATTAGAAAATATACGAGGATTAAAATTATTGGGTGAAGAAGAAATTCAACAACAGTAGCCGTAAGGTGGTGAAGACGTATGGTCAATAAACGTTACATGGGTGAAGAGAAAGAGAAAAAGAAAAATCATGTGCTTAAAAATATAGCCAAAATTGGTTCTCTTATAGGGGAAGGGGTAATGGAATATCGCGATTTTTCAATGATAGGTAAGTCCGTATCTAATTTATCTAGTAACACAGCAGTTACAGGTAGTGTTGCTTTAAGTAAAGATAATTATAAACACAGTACTGTATCCGATGCAGGAGCATTTATGCAGAAGCAATCTAATGGTCTTGGTAAAAATGCTTATGTTAGTAGAAAGTTACGCGGTGGTTTTGATGATTATATACAGGAGAAGAAGTATAAAAAATTAGAAAATTATATCCGTAGAAATATTAAAAAGAAGCAGACACTTAATAAGCGTCTAAGTCAAAAGAATATGGAATTCACTACCCGTTATTATAACGAATTTCACAAAAGAAATATGTGGGGTCTCAACAAATTCGAATACGAAGCTACTCAATTATTCCGTCAAAATAAAATTCTTGAAAAACTTCAAAAACTATCTTCTATTAAAAACAATGGTGGGGACAAGATCCTTAAAGCCCTTATCCAATACTACAATCAGAATAAAGGTATTTTCAATAGTCCTGCCGTTTACATTAATGATTTTATAAAGCAACTGGAAAATGGAAAATACGCTCATAAAGTTAAATTCCTAAGTGATACGCAACGAAATGTATTTCAGAAGCAAATGCTTCAAACTCTTGGGCGGTACAAGGATATAAAAAAAATATTTGAAGAAAATAAAGGTACAATATTACCCCAAGCTAAGGCAATTGAAACTGCGTATGCTTACGAATTTATCAAAGATGCAATTAATCAGACTGACATATTAATGACTTATTTAAAGAAAACAGGCTTTAATTACACTACATTAAAAGATGCTGAAAAAGTTGATATAGCTACCAAGCGTAGGTATGGGTTAATCATTAATGACATTGATGAAAAAGGAAATGAAAAATCTATTGATATTACTGGGAAGTTACGAAAATTCTTAGATAACAATAAATGCAATGACGATTTAAATACATTGTTAGATAAAAAGGGAATATCTTTCGACTTTGAAAATATAATTCTTGATAGTAATTTATACACGCATGCTAAAACAGGTGAAATGATTGATAACAGGTATTTAAAAGCTGGTGCTATTAGCGCAATAGATTCTTTTCAGGAACGTGTTGAAGCTCCATTATTTATTAATGATTCGACGGATTTAACATCTTGGCAAGCTTTTTACTCGAGTCTATCTAAAGAAGAATTACAGGTATTAGTTTCAGGACAAGTTCATAAATTCGCAAGCAACTTAGGCGATAAAGGATTTGATAGTGTAACTAAAACGATTCAAGAAGGGGATATTCGCAATCCATTAAATAATAATGGCCATTTTTATACTAGTGGAAATGTTTTTCGTTATACAGAATCTGGCGTGGGAGATTTAATTAATGAAGGATTTTATCTAACACCATTACAATTCGGTGCGTTCTCGCGTATGGATAAGTCTTATGCTCGTTCTGGGTATAAAGAAGAGGTAACAGATAGGGATGCCTCGCAAGTTTACGAGGATAATTCTGTTGAAAAATTCGTAAGAAGGACATTGAAGTATATAAATCCATCTAAGGGATTTATATCTTTAAATGAAGCAGCAGTGGATAAAAGTTTATCAACCTTAATGGAATTCATGATTCCGACATTTGATGACGACGTAGTACGTATCTCTGCAATCGAAAAACTTAGACGTTCATTCCATCAATTCGATTTAAGAGCATTAGATAATGAAACTGGAGTTTTTTCACCGGATGTCGTGAAGGAGTATGCAAAAAATAAGGGGATTTTATCTGAATTAGATATAAAGAATATAAAGGGTTTAGAAACATTAAACGAGTTTCTGGGTTTTGACAATATCCATACTATTGATGTAAAGCCTCGTGAAGCAAGGGTATTCCTTGAAGATGTTATAAATAACGATAAAGATAAAGTTAGTTTTATTAGTACTAAATTAGTTTCAGATAGTGGCATAAGTAAAGTTGGAAAAGCAATTGTATCAGAGATTAATATTAACGACTTAAAGAGTTCTGGAGCCATTGATGTTGAATGTGATCTAACATTTAATACAAAAGATTCAGATTGGAGACTTTGGCCCCAGCTATACGAAGGTAATACGGTTGTTTCTCAAAATCAAATTATTACTGGCGAGGAAATGACAAATATGGGTGCACGAAGAATTATTTCTCGACTAAATAATGTTTTTGTTCCTCAAGTGCGTGAAGGCGAACGAGAAATTAATCAGTATTTTGACATTTATAGGGAATCTAGTGAATCTGTTCAAAGTAAAGAAAGTGTAAGGTTAGAAGCGTTCTTTGATGATGCAGATGGAAAAGAGCGAAAAAACAAAGGATTAAAAGGCTACTCAACAGATAAGAAGAAAACATTGTCCTGGGCTAAAAAAATGGGTTATGGTGACACCGAAGCCGTTAAATCACAAATTAATGAACTTTTCGATGGACTAGAAGATATTTCGTCTACAAAAGAACCTAATCAAGCAGGTAAGTACATACCGTTGGCTATAAAGTATCGACAAGAATATGAAGGTATTTTTTATAGTATGGGTGAGACTGAAGGCTCTGATAGCACATCGTTAATGGGAGCCTTAACACCAAAAGGGCAAAAATATATTCCTCGATTCTTTGAGACGAATAGCAGTAAAGAAGGTCAAGAGATTCTACGATATGTTCCTGAAGACACAAAAGGAATTTCACAGGACAGTTGGGGGCTTAGAGTAGATAAACAAGAAGGTATTGAAGATTATTTTAATACTCATTATCTACCAACTGAAAATTGGACTGGATGGAACGCAAGCACAAATCTTGATGGTATAAAAATCAAGGTTATGCAGAAGACGGGAGGAAATCCCGCTACTTCTGGTGATTGGAGTAAGGATCAAACTAGAGCGGAAAAAACAGGAGAAAAAGTAATTCCAATACACTCTTTAAGTAGTTTGATTAATATCGGTCGCTTGCGTGATGTGTTATTAGGAATGGGACTATCAGATGTAGATGTTCAATTAACTACTTCTTATGGTGAAGGACCAGGTGGAATCAATACTTCCATCGACATCATGAAAGATGTGAAAAATGAAATTTTAGATGGTCTTAATGCAGGAGTACATTCCTCATTATTCTAGAATACATTGAGCGGCGTTCAGTCTTTTTAGACGAGCGCCGTTATTTATTAGGAGGGTATTATGGAAGATATTAAAAGAGTGCCTATTAAAAACAGGGTGTTAATACCAGATTATGAATCAGCAGAAGATTTTGGTGAAATTAGAATAGAAAATCAAACTGAACGTGCAGCGTTTGAATACAGACAAAGTGCAATAGCTCAAACATATAACGAATTAACAAAAGATAATCGTATAAGTTCGTTAGGTATTTGGGAGTTGGCTCGTACTCCAAATAGTTTTAATGTAAATGCTCAACAAGCATTAGACCCTTTTATAAAATTAAAAAATGAAGACAATGTAGTATTCTTTGATATAGAAGCAATTGGAACGCCTGAACACATGAGAAGTAGTAAAGGATTAGACCTGTTTGCTATAACTGGGCTATCTTTTGGTGGAACTAAGTTTAATGGAAAAGACTTTGTTAAAAAGAACGGGGCTATTGTTTCAATGGCAGTCGCTCCTGAAAAAGATGCGTATTCCCAATTAAAACAGCAAATTAATAAATTAAAGCAAAATCCCATGATGTCAGTTTCACAAGATATACATCGAATATTAATGGATCTGACTAAGTATTCTGATGCAAGTAAATTTAAGGGTGCAACAAGTAATGGGAAATCCTATATATCTCTATTAGGGCATTCACGTGTTCTTCCTACAGACACAGCTTTTACAAGAAATACAATAGAAGTAATTGAACGTGGTCTTAATAACCTGTTTCATAAAGGGACAAAACTTGAAGATGCCTTATCTATTTTTCAAGGTCATATTATGTCTAGTAATGCAAAATTAGGAGGATATAATATCCATCACTACGATTTACCAGCTATTCTTGGAATAATAAAGGACACAAGTATAAAAAAATTCTTTGCAGATGCAGCGAAAAGTTCACTAGACTTTTTTCATGGATACTCTGCAACAGTTGAAAATCCATATTCATTAACTGGTGCTAGTTTACGTCAAGAACATATTTACCAAGCTATTTTAGCGAAAAGAAAAATTAACACGGGTAAAGTAGCAATTGACGGGAAAAGCCCTTCATATCTATATCATTTAGCAAAAAATGATATTCAAGCAAATATTGATATTGCTGGGTTTACTCACAAAAAAATCAAATCATTTATTGAGGGAGCAGAAAAGTCTGCTACTTATGATTTTTCTTCATCAGCAATAAAGCAAAATACTCTAGAAATAGGTAAGGAATTGTTTTCTTATCAAAGTGGTTACTTTGACAAAGATAAACACAAATACAATCTTGTGGGTAAAATTGGTAAAAATAAGAAAAACATAGTACCTCGGTTAGAAAATTTAAAGACATTACTCCCTTCAAATGAAACCTTCATAATTCAAGAATTCCTCAAAGATGTAGCGTTAACAGGTGCAGATAAAAAAGGTTTTGGCCTAAGGCTTGATTCTAAAGATATAAAGGGGAAAGTCCTTTTATTAATGTCCGAAACGCAGGAGGGATTAGCACAGCAAATTCATAGTTCTTTCATGCCAATGGATGATGCAATTTCTAGAAATTTGCGTGACTTAAAGATAAAATATGACGCTTCTTTTCGTGAATATGAACGAATGTTCGACACTAATGGATGGAAAAAAATGAAGGAGTACTATAACTATCTAGATAAAGCAGGTAGTGTTGAAGAAGATTTTGACTGGAGATTACACATTATCAAAAATGGTGGGACAGAAGAATTAGCTATGAAATTCCCTTATATGGTCGCACGATTAGAGGGAGAAAGAGATGTCTGGAGAACAGCTATTAGTACTCTCAAAGATTCAGGATTAAATGACGAACAGAAGTTAATTGCATTACGCCACATTAAAAGCAAGTTAGATGAGAAAGGAGATAATAAAGCTCAAATAACTGCTAAAGGAAATAAATTTTTTAATTTTAATTTTGATAAAGAAGACAATACAATATTTAATGCAAAAGACACGAATTCAATTAAAGCTTCTTTTAGTTCTTATATTAACGACAGAAGAGGGAATCGTATTGGGAATTTGGAAAGGTCATATAAGTTAGCTCGTATTGATGAATTGCAAAAAATAATCATTAAAAATTTCAAACTTTCACAAGATAGAAAAGCCTCTAATGATGTGAAATATCTTGTGAATCAGATGAAGAAAGAAGTTATGTCGGGAAATAAAACTGAAATAGCTCTGATTGAGATGACAAACCTCGTTCGTGAAAAGATAGAAAACATGGGTACAGACAATTTTGTTCGTGAAGTAACCAATCAGATGACAGATAGCCGTGTAACTGCAATTAAAGATTTGATGAAGAATCTACCAAATGTTATGCGTGAAAGTATTGAAAATGCTCGTTCATACAACAATACTAACGTATTATTAAACGGTAATAGTTCATTAAATAAATTTTTAAAAGAGCAAGATAACCGTATTAAGAGATTATTTGAGAAGAAATTTGGTACACATGGAATAAATGATCTAAACGTAATTAGTAGGACAAGTGGTATGGCTGCTAAGTACGAAGAACTTGTTGAGAAAATCATGTCAGCTTACAGCGAATACTTCAACACTCAAATTCGATTTATGGACGGTGGAAATCCTATACTTATCTTAGCAAGTAAGAAGAGTATTATGGATTTAAGCAAAGTAAAGACATATGAAGAATTGGTTCGAAACCCTAGATTAGCAACTATTGAGCTTCCATCCTTTGATAAGAACATGAAGGTGAAATACGGTGGAAACCAAAAAGCTTCTGTTATTCGTTCTGGTATTGGTGTAAAAGGTGCTTATCATAGTACATCGGTAACAGATGCTCTTAATATGATTCTTGATTATTCTAAGAAAGCCAAAGAGCTGTCTGAGAGAGCTGAAAGTATAGGTGGCAAGAATGCATTTGTTCAAATAAGACAAGGGCTACGTTACCGTATTGGAAGACAAATAAATTCAGTGCCTACTGATGCAAGTCGTAAATTACACTTCGATGATAGGGAAATGTTTGATAGCAAATCAGTTATGAGTGACGAATTCCTTTCAAGCAAATGGGATATCACAGGATATGCAGAGTCATGGTATCGTGCAAATTCTAAACGATTAGGAATTAGTGCTTCTGCCGACATTATTGCTCAAAATGCAATTGAAAAAGGAATTACATTCTTTGAAGCGATGGGACAGAGGGCAAAAGATTACGCTATTGCCGGAGAACTTCTTGATTTTGCAAAAGGTGCTTCTGGACTAAAAGGAAGTGTGGTTGGGATTAATAACCGGTCAGCTTCAAAAGAGCTTGTTGGGACTACAAATGTAAACGCTCGTACTTACATGGCACTAGGTAACTACTATGCTAAAACAATAGAGAGTCCACATAAGCCAATCAATTACCGGAAGGTAGACCACGAAGTTGCATCAAAAGTGTTACGTAACTTGGGTAAAGATCAATCGTTCCGTACGAAAAATAGTTTTATTTCATCAGCTTTATTTAAAGCTCTTGATGATGCAAATGAGGTTCGTGGTATTACAATGCAAACTGGTTATATGACGAATGAAGAAATTGCATTAAAGCTGGAAGATGCTAACACTATTATGAAATATAAGAGTATGATTGACACAGCTCAATTAAAAAAACAAATCTCTCCTGTAGAAGCAAGACAAATGAAGGAGTCTTTAGACATAAGGATGCTTTCTAATAGTGAAGGTTACGCATTTATGGATTACAAGTTAATGAAGGCTTTTGATGGAATGGATGAGGTTAGTATTAATATGAACGCCGAAAAAGTAATGTTCAACAACTATATTGAGGTAGCTATTGAAAAAGAAGCTGAAAAACAAGGTCTTGGTAATGGTTTATGGAAAGAGAAAGGAATCGCTTTTAATAAACCATTAGAGATTGATATCAATTCTATGTTCAATGAGAGAAATCATCTTACTCTTGGAAAATATGAACTTAACAATATCAAAAATAAAATTATTGATAAAAAACGTTTTAAGAAAGGTGATACAGTATCTATCCTTGGCTTCAACGTAGATGACATCAATAAAAAATCGCTTGTATTAGGTAGACAACGTGAAACAGGACACGAATTTAAAGTGGTAACTGAGGGTGGTTTCCGTGCTACTATGACCCCAATACTTGGTGATATTATGGGTGATTTATACGGCGTAGAAGGGGTAGAACAGGTGATTTCTCATCAAGTGGAAAAGGACGGTTCTACTGATTTACCGGCCTTAATTCGTGGTTACGATACTCAAATTCGTCAACAATTCAGTGGTTCTGTAATGAATAAGAAAATCACTAATGACTATGCTACTGAAGAAAGAGCGTTATCTTCATTTTATAAGGATGTTGAACAAATGCTTGGCATTAAAACAACTAATAAAGATGGCCAGTATGTAGTGGATTCTAGTTTTGGTTTAAATGGAAAACAGCTAGACTATAAAGGACGTGAGAAGCTTTCATCTAAGTGGATGAGGAAGTTAGGTCTTAACCGTGAAGTATTTGCTGACATCACAATGGCCTATGAGGCTTGGGATCGTCAGGGTGGAATTAATCATAGTAAGAACACGGTTAAAGAGCCTGGGGTATTAGATGATTCTGATTTTCGAACAGGGTTATATGTTCCGGGAGAATCCTCTATATATTCTAACTTTATGCATGATATGGTTTATAGTTCTAAAGTAAAGCCAGAAATTAAAGCACAACAAAAAGTATTTAATGAAATGGTTAAGTTTGGTGGTAACTATGAAAATAATTGGGAACCTAAAACAGGAGATGTAGTTATTGATTACACTCCTAATAGTACGAGGCTAATGACTGATGTAAATGCAAAGATGAAAGATGGTGTACTTCATGTAAGTAAGGATTCATTTGAAGCAATTCCACAAAAGTTTGATTATACCCAACCTTTCAATGTTGAGGATTACAGAAAAACTGTTATTAACGCTGGATTGATGGAATTTAATTTAGATCCTGGTGTTAAAGGTAAGAAAATCCTAGAACACTTACTTAGAACAAAAGGAACGGCATACTTGAAGCTTCCAGAATTTGCAGCAAATCAATACATTCCTCTTTTGGATATTAACTCAATGAAACTACCTGGTAATGTTAATTTTGTTGAGAAAACAGAATTTCTTGATACATTAAAAGGCTACTATACTTCTATTATTAGAAAAACAGAAGAGTACAATGACTTGTTTACAACAGATAAGTTTTCCGCAAGCGATACAGTGACGCGACGTGGAGTTCTAGAAACGGAAATTAATAGAGAAATTTCTCGACTTATTGCAAATTTTAGTGATTCAACTTCAAAAACGAGTATGGTTAAGCGTATTTCTGGGAATTTTAGTGGAGATAACTTAGCGGTGTTTTTAACTCCTTCTGGAATAAATGATGAGAAACAAAGAAATACTGTGGTGAATGATATCATAAGATTGCGTGATTCTGATAAGGAAAATAACAAATTAGCAGTTGATGTAATCAATGCTTCTGAAGCATTCTTCTCAGAAAATAGTGCTGAGAACCTCACTCTTGGAAATCTATATGGTGCTGGAGCATACGAAAAAAATCGTAAAGGTACGGGTGTATATAATGATTGGAGAACAGCTAAGAATGATGAACCTGGGGTTGGTAAAGCCGAACAAGAAAAATCAATTCTAGCTCGTGCTATCTTTTCTACAATTGGCAGTATAGATAATACAAGTATGAGGATATCTGCAGAGTTTATGAAGATGACAAAATCAAAAAAAGAGCCATTTGATGAGGCAGAAGGTTCAGGTCAAAACGTAGAAGAAGTAATGGATAAAAGAATAGCTGTTGAGCCAGAATTTTTCTTGAATGAAGCAATGCATAATGGGATGAATGAATCACTATCAGATATTGCGACTGTTGGTAAGAAAGTATTCAGTGGAAGTGCTACAAGTTTAGCTGGGATGGGGACTATAGGATTTGATGAATTATGGGCGACAAGCGCTCTAATGAAAGGTACACCAACACCAGAAGGCCTGCAAGAGATGGCACCAGTAGCACCTGAAACTTTAGGGTCCCCTACGGCCCGTATAACACCTAATCAAAATGGTGAGTACATTAACATCTCTGTAAAGGCATCAGCTAGTAATAGAATGAATCATAATAACCTAGCAGTGATGATAAACAATGAAATCATGGCAATGTCGAATGTCAAAATGAACACGAGTGTTAACGTAAATGATAATTCGAAAAAAATTGACAGCAAGTGGTTAGAGAGCGCTATTGCAAATGCGATGAATAAGGGTTATGCATATTAATAGACAAATGAGAGTTAACGTTTTGTTAGCTCTTTTTGTTTTACTACAACAAAAGAGGTGACCGGAATGAAAGAGAAAATATTAATTACCTCTCTAACTAGAGTTAGAAAAGATGCGCCTTGGCGTGTTGGTATATACATAAATCAGAACTACACGTTCATTAATGTAGGGAGCAAAGGGAATGTGGCTACTAGCCCAAGATTTAATATGTTCCTTGCAGAAGTGGAAAAAAAAGTGTCTCGTTATCCTGTAGACATTAGTTTTTATTCAATAGCGGATAACAGAGAAATGGAAGTTACTACGATGCGTAACCAAATCATCTATTTAGATTGTGGCTACAATTCTCATAGACTATTATCAAGCGCTAAATTCTACTACGAAAAAGAAGTACTTGGTAATCCATTAGAGATAGCGCAACAAAAACCAGAAGAAGAAAACAATGGATTCTTTAGTGTGATGGAAGAACATGCAGAACAAGTTGAGACTTCTGATTACATTGCGATTGGAAGAGTAGAGAAAGTTACAGATGGTGATACAATTGATGTGAAATTGGTGAAGCTATCTGATTTCTTGTCTTCTAAGCTAAACAAAGAACAAACAATCACAATAAGATACAACGGTGTAGACACACCAGAAACACTTCAGCCTGGAGAGGAATCGTACAAAGACCCTAAAAACACTAAGTTTGGAAAAACATATGGTGTTACTATGCAAGACATGTATGAGGTAGGAGAAGAAGCTCACAACTATAATAAGGAACTCTTAGGTTGTAAAGACAATCAGAAGCCACTTGTTATTATTCACTTTGATCGTAGAAAAATGGGAGAAGCACCTCTGACTGATGAAAAATATGGTCGCTACATTGCAGATGTTTATGCAACCAATGAAAAAAGTGCTGATATTGTTTTCGATAAGATCATTAACAAAAAGGATAATAAATTTGTACACGTAAACAAATCTCTTTTAGTAACAAAATCTAAGAAATTCCCTCAAGTCCCTCTTGGTCTTTTCCCATTTGAGTATGCAAATACTTTAACAGTTCTTAATCCCTTGAGTTGGATTCAGGAATTAAATTTAGAAGCGCATGACTCAGGTGTTGGTGCGCCTTCAACAGGTGGAAATGATGCAGAGAGTACGCCTGATATGGGTAGTGACGAACCCTACGATGAAGATATCAATCCTGAAACGACAAACATAAAAGGAACAACAACTCCTGCACACAACGCTTTAGACTTTTTTAGCCCTTATGACGATAGGGTTTCGATTTTTGCAGAAGGTATAACTTCAGTCGAAGATTTAAAAAAACATTCCAAAGTTAGGATTGGTGATGTAATTCTTACAATTCCACCTACTGCTATTGATGTAAATAAAACTTCGAACATCTCCAAAATAAAAACACTTCGTACAAAATCCTCTGTATTAGTTAACCGCGGCCAAACACTTACTACGTTAAGCATGGATCTTTATTTCCACGATCTAGAATCAATTAATGGTAAGAAATACCCTTGGAAGAAAGAATACGGAAAAGGAGAAGAGGCTAAGTATTTTTATGTGGATGGACTTAGACCACTACTTGCACAATTCGCTAAAGCGCCGTTTCTCCCTATTGATAACTATTACATTAATGATGTGTTAGGTATTCGTGATGTAGCTTTAATGAATATTGAAGTAACAACAGTTCCTAATTTCCCAGAGTCCTTAACTGCCAAATTAACGCTTGTTGAATTTAATTCAGAAGCATACTTGATGGATAAAAGCACACTAGGCGATTCTGTAAACTATCCGATGCTAAGATGGTATTACAACCAATCCCTAGCACCTCGCGGAGATAAGTACCGTTACTTCAAAGGATTAGAAGGTCAACTTAAAAGTGATATCAAATTTACCCTTGCTGATGAATCATTCCTTACAGCTCGAAGAGACGCTATCAACTACATGAAGAATGCAGATTCTCCGGAACTAAGAAAAATCGAATTAGAGACAAAGAATGATGAGTACAAATACAAAAAAGAAGATGCTTCTGTTGCTAATGAAATCTTGGATCAATATAAACGCTATAAAGATTCTACGATTAAGCCAGAAACAATTATTGATGATCTTCGAATGGGGTTTGCTGATAGTAACTATTGGTACATGGTTAGCGAACTTAAAAGTAAGTACCCCAAATTAAAAAGAGAAGAAGCAGAAAACGTTCTACGTGAAGGAGCGGAATTGTTTGATAAAATTTACGATGGTAAACACAAGGGCTCCTTTACTAATCTGCGTAATCAAGAAATCTTCATTCCATACCAGTCTCGTTTGTACTTTAAGGCTCGATTTGATTGGTCAGGTATATCTGCCGGGCTTAATTACTATGACGAAGATCCTCCAGTAGATTACTCAAAAGAACCATACAAAGGGAAAGAGGAATATGGTCTTATCCTTATAAAGGAACTTAAAGATTCTGGTAACCAAAAAGCACTTGAAAAGGAATTTAAGAAGTATTATGAGAAAGGACTATTCCGTATTCCTGCTAATGATGCTGGGATAAAGGCAATTAAAAACATTGCAGACGGTGCAAAGAAAATGGAAGATGAAGTAGCTAAATACAAAGATGAATTTGATGAATACATGAGAGTTATTGAAGCTAGTGAGCGTATGATTCCAATGAGGGAATACCCAATCTCCGGTAAGGCTATACCAATCTCTATCAATGCTCGTTTTTCAAATGAGTTTAGTATATCTCATGTTCAATCTAGTGAAGCTGCAACTCTACAATATATGGGTGGTGGAGATCCATACATTGATTTACTCTTGGAGGTAGATGAAGATGGTGCAAGAGATTTCAATAACCTTATTGCGACTTCTGACCAATACGCTAAGAAATTTAATCAAGGTATTACAAATGGATATATCGGTATTGAAAATGATCTTTCTCAGTTATTTGGTATTCGATATGTAATGTTTGAAAGTATCTCTGTAAATACAGTTCCTAACTTCCCAGGAAGATACCAAATCATGTTACAAGGTATTGGGTTTGATAAAACGCAACGTCAACGTGAAGAATTAACTGCACTACCTGGTAACAGTAAACAAATGGATCTTGAGAAGTTAAAGATCAACAAGATAGCATTTATGAATGACCGTATGATTGAAGCTAGACTTCACAAGCTAGAAGTTTATCCTGATATGGAACTTCCTACTTACGCTCAAATTAATGCCGTATTGCCAGAGCTGGATGCAGGAGTAAAAGAGTATCCGAACATAACAAATGGAACATATCTCGATCCCGACTTCTATTTCTCTACAGGTAACACGTTAAGACAATTAATTGAAGAATCATACCTTGGAAACCATCAGTTAAACATGTTTGATGCTACAGGTGTAGCTGCTTTCACAAGTAACAAATCAGAAAAACTATTTGATACAACTGAAGCAGACTGGGAGAAGCTTAAAAAGTTAGAAAAAACTGAAGGTGTAGGGCCTCTTGGCTGGAATTTTAGTTGGGGCAAACAGGAAGAAGCTAAGAAATCTGACGCTCCAAATACATCAGCAGGACCTGTTATGGCTGACCAAGGCGGTGCTGCAACGGTAAAGAATGCAGACGTTCAAAAGTTTTTAACAGATAAAAAAGATGATAAATTTGCTTATGAAACTTTCCCGACTATGGAAGAATGGAAAACACTCTTCCCTGATGGAGGAAATGATTATGGTACATTATCTCAAAAACCTAGTGGGGATGAAGCACTTATCTATCAAGAGCTTAATAGTCTAGTTGATAAGTACTTTAAGAAATATTATTCAGCTCCTGATTTCATTGAAGAGTGTCGCGGGGATTTAAAAGAGGCGGACAAAACTAAAAAGGTAGTCTCTTATCAACCTGCGGAAGATATTTATTATGCAAGTTTCAAAGTAAGAAGAAGTAAGATGAGAGGCCCAGATACTACTGCGATTGGTGATTTAATCAAGAAAGAAGTCATTAAAGAGCCTAAAAAACCGAATGGTATGGATCATATGGACTTCGCTAAAACAGAATCAAAAATCACAAAAGAACGATTCATGACGCTTATGAAAGCATTCCTTGATAAGACAAGTCAGTGGAAGCATTTTAAAGGGACAAAACCTAACGTTAGTAAGGCTGGACGTGTAGGGTTAGCGCAAGTAGATGTTTCTTCAGCTGATATAAAGGTTGATGAAGTAAAACGTTTAATGTACAACTGGAGATACAATTTACAAACAGCAGTTAAGCAACTTGCGGAACACTACGAGAAGCTAGATAAGTTAGACAAGGATCGTGAGAACTATGAATCTTATTGTCGTCCTTGGGATGGAATGTTCGCCCTATATGAAAAGCCAGATGCTAAAATTAAATTTTCTAAGGATATTGAAGACAATAGTTTTGCAAGCGGCGTTATGAACCGTTTCAACCATTATGCGACTAAGCCATTTAATACATTTAGTGGTTACAATAAGGATGTCTATAAAGGATATGCCGGATTAACTCTAGATGAGGGCATTACGATGGGTGATGGAAACAAAGATGACTATGTTGATCAACTCTTAGAGCTAGAATACTACGACTTATCAGTATTAAAAGCGAATAATTTAAAAGTTGATTCTGATAAGAAAAATATCAAGAAGGTCATGAAAAAGCATCTAGAAACCCTGGATAAACAATCACTGTACTCGATTTATGAGAAGCATTTAAAAATGCTATATGAATTAAGTAAGACAGATGGATGGGTTGAAAAAGGTATAGACTTTCTTGGGAAATACAATCCAGGTAACCTTGCTACATTTGGTGCACTTGGAAAAGCCACCGATAAACTAACAGACAAATTCGCAGGTAGTAAAAAAGATAAGAATGGATACGAGTATTCGCAAAAAATCTATGAAAAAGGTGCGAAGCTGTACGAAACAATTCACGATGTTGATAAAACAGCTGAATCGTCAACAGCATCAACAGACCTTCGTTTGTATAATGATGTTGATCCACGCGTACTGTATGAGGAAATGTTCTACGACTTAAGATATCATGACCAACGTGGAAGAATGCTTCGTGCATTCCCAGGGTTCCAGATGTTTATTATCCATGAAGGTGATTACTTTGGTAAGTACAAGTTTTGGGATAATATGTACGGATTCAACGCTATTCAGAGTATAGACGTTCACCGTTCTCGTAAAATTGCTGCAGATACGGCAGTAATCTCTATGACTAATGTTTACTCAAACTTAACAACTCGTCGTACCGATGTTGATTACGTAGACCGTGAGTTAAAATGGTGGGATAACTATATCTGGAATGAAATCCCTCAGGACTTAATTGATAAGAAGGAAAACGAAATTCACAAGAACCTTTTCCTAGAAACAGGAGCACGTATTCATTTAAGAATGGGTTATGGTGCTACAGCTAGTGCGTTACCAATTGTCTTTAATGGTACAATTTCAGAACTTGAGATTGGTGATGTAATTGAGATTGTTGCTCAAGGTGACGGAGTTGAATTAGGAAACGTAGTATCTGGTGACCCTGATGATGACAACGATGGAATCTTCAGTGTAACTGAACCACGAGACCTAATTTGTAGTCTTATGAGTTCAAAAGGAAGTTGGTTTAAAGACTTCATGAACGGTGTAGTAGATGAGCGGTTATTCAAAGACAACCCTCTAGGGATTATGCATTTTGGCCAACCATTTGACGTTAACAGTTCAAAGGATTCAAAACCCATGGGTAATCTAATTTGGTTTAATGATGAATATGGAGAAGTTGCTCAAAATATCTACTCTTCAAATGGGACTCCTACATTTTCGGAATGGTTGCATCCTAACGGAGAACGAAATAATATTTTCGAAGATTTTAGCTGGAAACGTCTATGGGAAAATAAGTTTAAAATCTTTAACCCAGGAGATGCAGACAATGTAGTTGTTAAATTCTACAACAACACAGTTTGGGATATTATACAAACGATTACCTATTCAACTCCGGACTATATAGCAGCTGTTCATCCGTTTGAATTACGATCGACACTATTCTTCGGTAAACCGTACTGGCGTTGTGCATTCGAGTACGATTCTCGATATGAGTTTGACCCTATACAGAAAACATGGTCAAGATATCTCACAGGACAACCAAGACGCCCATACATGCAAAACAAATTCTACATGTCGGCTTATGATATTATAGAAAACAATATTAAAGCTAGTGAGGATAATGTTTTCACAAACGTTATCGTAAACTATGACGGAAAACAAACACCGGTATTGTATGCGGATGCGGATATTCGTTTCGACAAACAGAAAACAAGAGTAGTAGAAGCTGACATTGTAGCAAAGTTTGCTGACTTCTACACTTCAGAAGTAATGGCTACATACTTTGGACAGTCTACTCTTAGAGATAGCATGAAAGATATGTACAAAGGAAATCTGTTGGTATTAGGAGATCCTACTGCGAAGCCTCATGACATGATGTATATCAATGATGAAATTAATGACCTTCAAGGTAACGCGTTAATTAAATCAGTAACACATCACTTCAGCATGGAGACAGGATTCATCACTTCTATTGAACCGGATTTACTAGTTGTAAACGATGACCAAGTAATTCTTGAAATGAGTAAGTGGTACATAAGTTTTGGAAAGTCATTAGCTGCTACAGCTGCAATACGTGCTGCAGCCAATAAAGCTGGAAGAAACTTAACTAAATGGATAAAAGGGGTCCCTGCTAGTGTAGGTAAATGGGTGTCTACTAAAGGATTGAGGCATACAATAAGTATGGCAAATAGTGGTGGGGACATGGATAAAATCCTAAAAACTCTTGATGAGATCGTCTCAAAAGGAGATGGGGATGTTAAGGCTCTACAACAAAGGTTAGTAACTGAGTTCGAAGACGCAGCTAAAAACATGACCAAAGCTACTGGAAAATCAGGTTTCCTTAAGAACACAAGTAAAAAGGCTATTCTGCAATCAGGAACTGCTCTTGCAAAAGCTCTATCAAGCTCTGATGATATAGCGAAGATTGGTAAAGGAGCATTAAACATGGTTAGAGGAGCAGCTTCCTTCACACCAGTCGGATTCATTGTCAATGCAGGAATATGGATTGGTACAGAAATGCTGTTTGAACACTATCGTCGATTTAAAGAAAACCTTCAGTGCGTTGTGGCGATACCATTAACGTATAGAGGGAAGGAGTTGACGGCAGGTATTAACAACCATGCAGGTATGATTTATGGTGATGCACCAGGTCGATACGATAAAATGTTCAGTGCAACGTTGTTCCATGATGATGAGGATGCAGAATTCTTCGGTAATGCATTCATAGAAATAGCTAACTTCTTTACCGGTTCCGGAGGAGAAGATGGTGTGTATGCAAAAACTGAAAAAGCTCATCAATTAAATGAATTAAACAAGAGGCAGCAATAACAATTACAGAAGAGGCTAACGCCTCTTCTTTTTTTTGTGTTAACTATAGCGAAAATCAAAATAAATGGTTAGCTTATCAAAATAAGGAGGTATAACTTTATGGCACAAAAAGACAAACAAACCTATAACACGGAGATGTATATAAAGAAAATAAAAGCAGCAAAAGAAGTGTATGAAGAACGTAAGAAATTCCTGCAGAGTTTCTCACTTAAAAAGAAAAAAGAGAAGCCAAAAGAAGGTGGCGGAGAAGTCGCAGCATCAGGTGGTGGAGGTTCAGTAAACTTCAATGGAGAAATGCCTACGGTTGCTCAGTACACTGGACCAGATGTTTACACCGACAAACTCCTAAATGGAGGAGTATACCAAAATGGACTTAAAGGTAAAATAGCTGGTACTGATCAATGGAATCAACATATTAAAGAACAAGCAGCAAAAGCCGGCGTAAACCCTCTCTTGGTTAAAGTAATTATGGCAACGGAATCCGGTGGAGTACACGATTCGACCCCAAACTCTTCTAACTGTGTTGGGTTAATGCAAACGGAAAAGGATATTACTGGCAATCTAAAGTTAGACTTTGGAAGAGCATGCAGTGATCCAGTCTATAATATCTATGTAGGATGCATGATTCTTAAAGAAAAACATAATTATGCTGGAGGCGTTATCTCTAGGGGTAAAAATCCATATGCAGAATTTAAGAGTAAAGGATTTGAGTTAAAACAAAACGGTCATGGGGTTTCTTGGTTATATAACGGTTTCAGTGTGCCTTTTGACGGGAAAAACAAGGTTTATAGTGGTGGATATGTTTATGCGAACCAAATAGTTGCAATGTATAAAGGTTTTGGAAGAGACGCATACACAGATACAATGTTAACTCTGGATGTGTTATCTGGTGGCGGTAGTGGTGGTGGCGGCACTGCAGCTGGACAAGCTGGTGGTAAAGGAACCGGTGGAAAATGGGAGTACGGAAAAACATTTGCAAATGGTGATGAAGTAGTTAAGTTCTTAAACACTGTCGATACAAGTATGATTAATGGAATCTATGTCCACCATACTTGGGACCCAGACCATACAAAGGCTAAAGGACAGACACTAGCAAAACTAAACGACGACATGAGAAGATTTCATACAAAAACTCAAGGTTGGGACGATATAGCGCAGCACTTTACTATTGGTGTAGATGGTCAAGTAATTCTTGGACGCAATATTTCATCCGTACCATGTAGTGCGAAAAATTATAATGGTACAGCTGATAATCATCCAGCAATGTATGAAATGATTGGAAACTTTGATAAAGGCAAAGATACTTTGCAAGGTAAACAGTTGGAATCAGCTGTTGCTATCGCCAAGTATTTTGCTGGCAGACCAAATGGTGTGAAGTTCCACCGTGAAGGGTTAATTAATGGTAAAGAACCGAAGAGTTGTCCTGGTACTGGAGTAGATAAAACATGGTTTATGAATCTAGTTACAGGTAAGGCAAAAGTAAGTGCATTTTCTGCTCAATCAGTACCTGTATCAGATTCAGATATTGAAGCAAGTTATGCAGCAGGCTGTGACCTTTATCAAGATCCGATACAAGAAGATGTCATGGACACACCATTCAGGCTACCACCAACAGAAGATGAATTAGCACACGCTAGAAGTTTTGCACTTAAGATAAGTATCCCTACTGCACAATTAAAAGAGAGCAGAATTATTGCTCCAAAGTACCCAAGGTCAAACTATGTGGAAGACTTTAAACTGTCATCCAGTTATGACATGAAGAAAAATTACTCCCCATTACCTCCAAATGAGTTTATTCATCTAAATGGCCCTCAAGAGAATTTCTACACAAGTGAAGCAAGACAAGCTTTCCGTCTTCTTAAAGATCGACTTGGATATAAAACTTTAAGAATAGCTAGAGGGTTTGATCCTTCTGATGGAGAGTCTTCTCATTCTATTGGTATTTCTATGGACATATATGCTGATTCAACAGAAGAAGCAATCTATATAGCTGATACTGCATGGTTGACAGGATTCCGAGCTATTGCGGTTGGTCCTAAGTTTGTTCATGTTGATATTGGTCCTGAATCAGCTTGGGGATATGATAATCTACCTCTTTATCAAGGACCAGGTACGTTAAGGGCGGGTGAGTTTAGTTATGGCTACAAACAAAGAAACCTATAATCTCGAATCATATAAGAAGAAAATTAAAGCAGGTAAGGAAGAGTATCAAAAAAGAAAAGAGTATCTTGCTAAATTTGAACTTCCTAAAACTGATGATGAAGAGGAAGTAGAAGAAACTTCCGATGATAGTAAAAAGTCTGAAGACCAAGGTAACGCCGTAAAAGAACCTGAGGGAGGAGTTGGTAGCTTCACAGGTTCGGGTGAACTAGGCGTTCCGGCAGAACCAAAATCGTATAGATTCACTTCTGTTATGGGAGCACGTTGGGGAACAAATCATAATGGAGTGGATTTAGCTCCAAACACACCTGGAGATACCAACTGTAAGATACTTTCTGCAGGTGATGGAGTTGTTCTTCAAGCTAGAAGTGGAGTAGGTGGATTTGGTACTTGGATAGTTATTAAGCATAAGGATGACTTATATACGATTTATGGTCACATGCCTCCTAATACATTAAAAGTAAAAACCGGAGACACAGTAAAAAGAGGACAACATATTGCAAATATGGGTATGCAGGGGCAGTCAACGGGTGTCCATTTACACTTTGAGGTTTGTACAGACTTTGTTAATAACAGAAGAGGAACTACAAAGAACCCTGAAGACTATGTTGATATTCGAGGCAGCGCTTCAGCTATTCAAGTAAATTCTATTGCACCTAAGGCTAGCTTCTCAGCAAAAGCAGATGAGAAAGAAGAAGGCAATGAAAAACCAATGCATGCTCTTTATGAGAAAGATGGAGCAGAATTATCAGAAGAAGAAAAACTAATTGATCAGACATACAGAAGTTCTTTCCCATACCTACCAGTTCAGTTTATTGGGGATTCTATTAAGAAAAGTGACATGACAAGAGAGTACTTTCTTCTTAACCGCGTTGGTTGGGCTAGAACTACCAAGTATGAAAAAATGGTTCCCCTAAATAAGGAAAGATTTATTCATAGTGAAAAGTACGATGGTCATGAAGGGAACCTTTATTCACCAGATGCAAAAAGGTTATTTGAAAGCTTGCTTTTGAAAACACAAAAACCTTATTTTGAGGTTATTAGTGGTTTCCGCTTTAGTAACCCCGGTCAACTTTCACCTCATGAAGCAGGTTGTGCAATTGATATTCTTGTTAAAAGCATAGATGAAGTAAGGGAAATTGCAGACTGTGCATGGCAATTAGGTGTGAGATCGATTGCGATTGGTGGAGACTTCGAAAACAACAAAGGGTTCATTCATATAGATATTGCTCCGAAAGGGAAAGACATTAAATATGATGGAGTTCCTATCTATGGTGGACCAGGAAAGTGGGTGACAGCATGACAATTAAAGAGTATTTAGAACAACATAAGGGCACAACATGTATTCAAATGAATAATCGTTTATTTGTTGGTATGAGTGATGAACATGGCGAATTGTTTTTTTATCATAAAGAGGATGGATCACTAAAGGGACCGTATTTATTTGGTCTTGCCCATGAATATATGCAGCAATTAATCACTAAGCCTATGACAGATGATTTCTTAACTCAAGAAAGAATTAAAGAGAAGGTGATTCGATGAACTTCAACAGTCCAATTCACCAATCTATTTACAGTAAGGTAGTTGTACCATCTTTAAATAGGTTACAAGGAACAATTGAAGGTTATGTGATTCAGGTGGATTATACGAAACTGACATGTGAAGTAGTTTACTCCGATGAAAACAGTCATGCTTTACGAACAATGAAAGACGTTTCTTTGCCTAAGGATGGAGATGGTGTATTTACACAGGCAGTTAAAAATGGCGATAGAGTTTCAATATCCTTTAAAAATAAATCTAAGGAGTCACCTTATATATCTACCGTATACAAAGCAAATCATAGTGACGAGAATTATCTAAGTCCATACGGTGGCAGGACAATTCGCCAATCTCGTATTTTTTAGAAAGGAGGATTCTAATGAATGAAGCGTATGTAAATAAAACATATGGAGATGGAGACAAAGATATTCATTATCCTTATTGGCGACAAGTATTGCAAAACGAACTCGTTAACTTTAAAACTAAGAGTTTAGAAAAGGAGTTAGAGAACTGGCAATTTATTAGTGAAGATGAAATTGCGCTAAAACATCCAGTTACAGGTTCAACCTTTAAACTCTGTGATGATGGTTCAATTGAAATGTTTGTTAATGAGGACACAGGTATTCGATTGGACGCGAAAGATAATGGAATCATCTTTTATGGTGACAGTATTCATTTTGCTACAAAGGAAATGAGAATGCATACAAAACCTTATGGATTCATTTGGAACAATCACAACCTAAATCCTTATCTGTATTATGGTGACAAGGTAGGGGAGAAGAGACATATTCCAAAAGCTTCAATGGTTTCTATGTTACAAGATGGGCCAAGTAACATAAATGTCCCGTTGTTCCAAGAGCAAAAGAGGAAACATTATTATGATGAAAAAGTTACATCTATGATTGAGGATCTAGGAATAGAAACTTCAAGGATAAAGAGAGGAGGCTAGTCATGGACTATCGATTAATTGGTCTTGAAACATATGGCCATCGATGTGAAATTTGTGGGCACTCTCTAGTAGAAGTTCATCATATCGACTATCAAGAACAACAAGCGCTGGAGATTCAAATTCGCAAGGCTATAAAGGCGGGCCAAGACATTACAGAATTAGTGGAAGCCGCAAAAGAACAAGGTTACGAGGAATGGGATGGAAAACAGCTATCGAAAAACAATCGATCCACTAATCTATCAGTTTTGTGCGGTAACTGTCACTACCTTATCCATCGACTTGATGCAGGCAAGAATCTACTAAAAGTATTAGAAAGAAGGAGATAAGAATGAAAGTCGATTTTCGTTTTACACCGGAAGGAGATTTAGAACTTGGTTCTCCTAGTTACAATGACTTTGATGAATTACTCTATATTGATTCAGTAGGAAATATCTCGACAGACAGCTCAGAAGGGTTATTAGTTAGAGATATCCCGCTTCAAGTATCCTATTTGAGTGAGAAGCAGGTAATACTCAATCGATTAAGAACAGACAATCCAGATTGGTTTATCCATCAAGATATAGGAGCAGACTTATCTGAATTAATTGGTCTTCCTAATACGAGGGAGACAGGAGAATTAGGAAAGTCTCTAATTGAGAAAAGTCTAACTAGTGACAAGTTCATACTGCCTAGCGACTTAAGTGTTAGACCAGTTCCTGTTAGTTCTAGCGAAATACTTTTCTATATAACTGTTAGAAGAAAAGTAACGAATCTAGTTTTACCAGTTCTATTTAATTTAGAACATGGTTTGTTATCAGAATATGAGGTGAACAGTTAATGAGAAAATCAAAAGATGAAATGCTCGAAGCCGTTTTAACTCGACTTCGAACTGAGGGTGGAATTACTGAAACAAGTCCAGGTTCCATTGCTCGTATGTTTTCAGAGGTAATGATAGAAGAGTTTAGTCCCTTCTACGATGAATTAGAATTAATTATTCAAATGGGCTTTATTTCAACATCAACAGGTGGATACTTAGACCTTATTGGTGAACTGTTAAACTGTACTCGTGATGGAGATGAATCTGACAACAACTATCGTGCAAGAATCTCCAATCAGGTATCTGTTGAACAGAATGCAAATCTAATTGCTATCCGTTTAAAAACACTGAGAATTGATGGCGTTGCAGATGCTCAATTCAAAAGATTTACAAGAGGGACAGGCTCGTTTACTTGCTATGTTACCCCTCAAGTTTATCCAATTGAAAACGACCTACTAACTCGTGTAGAAAGCGTTATAAATGAAGTGGCTGCTTATGGTATGAATGTAGAAGTAAAAACAAGTGAGTACAACCCCGTGGATATCACCCTCAACTTAATTTTCCACTCGAAAACAACTTCTCTTGAAAGACAACACATCCGTAATAAAGTCGTTCAAAATGTCGGAGCGTACATGAAACAATTAAACATGGGTTCTCCAATTATTATCAATGAAATTATTCAGCGCGTAATGGAAACAAGCGAACAAATTCTTGATATGGAATTTAAAAAACTTGTTGTTGGTGAAAAAGAATATTTCATTAAGAATGTTGAGCCTTCATTAGAAGAACGATACTTCTTAAGAAAAATTAATGTAGCTTAGAAAGCAGGTGACACCATTGTTAAACAAACATACAACAAGTATGATGTCCATGCTTCCGCAATGGATGAAGATGGCCAAAGACGAGAAATCTGTAGGGGCACTATTTTTAGATGCATTTGGTGTTGAACTATCAGACATTGAACGTTACATAGAGCAAGCTTGGAACAACATGTATATCGGTACAGCAAACTTACAAACAGCAGATTACTGTTATAAGATTCCGCTTGCTACTCGTGACGTTGTAGATGTTGAAACACCAAATCGTCACGTTCGTTTAGTTATTGATGGTGTGCGAAGAGACTGTATGCCAATGGATAGTTTACGACTATTTTTTGAGAGTGACGACAACGCCTACATGATTGATACCATTGAAGGTTATGTATATATCAAAGTAACGGATTACTACATGCAAGATAATATCTTTAAACCATTCGATGCAATTGAAGTAGGCGATACCCTTCACTATGAATATATGCTTCATCATATCTGGAACGTATTTGATGAGTTTGGTATGTTGCTAGGTATTTTTAGATTACCAGGTGAAAGAAACGAAGCTTTCAAGAATCGTATCTTAGATGTCTTTAAGAATCCTGGTGGGGCAACAAAGCAAGGGCTTATGAATGGCATTAGTAGAGAACTAGGTATTGATAAGTCACAAGTCAAATTAGGTTCATTGTCTGATGATCAATATGTTCAAACAAAACTTATGAATACAGACGGCACACCTTCTGAAACATATATCCAATACGTAAATCAGATTAATAGTAATCTAGGTTTCTCTTGGGATCATATGAATTGGGGAGAAGCTTATTGGCGCAGCATTGAAGAAAACAACATGGGATTTCATTACCTACCTCATATATGGGATGGTTTCTCTGCTTCGTGGAAAGATAACGAAGTGCAATCAGGAATTGGTAGCGGTGATGATTTACTAGTAACTGCTCCAAAAGAAGAATCTCCTGTTCGAGAATTTAAAGCCTATGTTGGGCTACATGGTACAGAGGAGCAAATTGAAGAGAACCACCCAGAAATTCAATTCAAGTACAAGATAGTTGCAAAAGGGAAAATACCAAATGATGAATACGATTTAGAGAATTACAAATATACAGTAATGGCTTCTGAAATCATTCCACTTCATTACGTATTAGTAGCTTTACGTGAATTCCTATATCAAACTCATATCACTTGGGATAATCGTTACGGTTATACTTTTAGTGACAACACATCTCCTGGTATGGAAATTGTTACAGGAGAAGATGTTCTTCACAATAATGAAGAGCCACAAATTAAAGTCCATGTAGAAATGAAAACTGCTGATAGAACAGTGACACCTGTTTTAGAAGAGCTTATAGTGGACTGGATCGATCAGAGTGACGCACCACAGTCTTACAAATTAACAACTGATGAGGACTTTACTCTAAACAATACAATGACCCAAACAACGTTAGCTGATGTAGAAGTTGGCAATGGTTCTGTAACTCTTGGTAGGGGTTCTTTCTCTGCCGTAATAGATACAGAGGGTTCATTTTTAAGAGGATCACAAGGTATATCCGTAAGAGTTAACCGAGAAGGTTCCTTATCTCTTAACCTACCAAAATAACAAGGAGTGGATAAATAATGGCTGAAACTGGATCAGTACAAAATGCAGTTGGGAATAATATTTATCCCGACTTAGTTCTTACTCGTTTCCCTGAATTATTCGATGAACGTAGTGGTTCTAAGTCAAATCCCAACTTGCTTCGATGGACAAACCTTAAAGATTACAACATGGCCGAGCATGTAAACTCGCTACAGGATGCTGTAATGGCAGTGCAACGTATGCTAGGAGAATTAGCTCAAATGCCAGCTGCACCAAAGGATGTAAACGGGAAACCTATTACAGACCCAAACGTGCTATTAAACCTTAAACGAACTTCTACCGTTAAGTCTCGTATAGACGCACTTGAGACTCATGATTGGTATGCTGAATTCGATAAACGATACGGAGGACCTACATGGGCTTTCGATAAGGACAAGACTACAAATGCTACAATTCAGCAACACCGTCACTTAGGTAGTACTTCAGGGATTCCTGGTATGCCGGAGAAGATTATGCTTACACAAGAAGTGCAGGGTAAACTTCCAAAGGCAAACGTTGATTTAACAAAGACTACTACAGGAATCACTGGTTCAGATATCTATGTAGAATCAACTTCAAATACAAAAGTAGCTGATGCGATTAACGACAAGATTTCTGAGACAACAGGTGGAACAATCGCACAAAATGCAGAGCTAAAAGTATTAGGGAAGACAAACACTCGATGGACAAGAGAGTTTGATTCAAATGATGCATCTTCAACTGGTAACACTGCAGTTGCTGACTCCAAAACATTACTAAACAAAGCAATTGAGAGTGGTGCTACTGCTGCTTCAGATCTGTTAAATGCACCATTAGATGGAATGCATTATGGTCGATATGTTGCGATTGTAAGATTATCAGCAAGTAGTCTTCCTTCTAATGCAGTGGTTGAGATTTCTGCAGTTAACTCAAAGACAAACCAAGTTATTAACAAAACTACTTTAAACGGAACAGACTTCGATACAAGTGGACAGTATAAAACATTCTACTTGATCTTTAATCATGATGGTTCTACAAAATTACGTGTTCGAAAACTAGCTACAACTTCTTCTGTAAAAGTTCGTTTCGATTACGCAATTGTTGAACCAGTTCACCCAGCGGTGTTTGATCGCTAAGAAAGGATGTTATATAAATGGCAAAACGACCAGAAGGGTTATCTCCTAATTTTAACTCCATCGTTACTCCAGACGTTCCTTCCTCACTCATTTTTTCATGGACATTCATTAAAGAAAACTCTAGTGACTATCAGAAAGATGCAGAAGTAAAGGTATATAGAACGGGCTCTAACACAGCCCTTATTACCTTTCATTCAGGAACAGATACTCAAGTAGATATAACTGCTCATCAGGGTGTTCTTGACCTAGAGCAAACTTATGAATGGGAAGTAAAAGTAACAGCTGCTAACGACTCCACTGCTTTTAGTGGAAGAAAAAGATTTAAATTTGGACCTGTATTTTTACAGGATGGACTTTTATGGCGAGATGGGCCAGAAGCATATGAATACATCGGGACTCGTCAATACTTTGAGGAGATTAGAGAAAATGCTGTCTCAGTATTAAAGGATTATGTAGTAGATTCTATAGAAGAAAACGATGCCTTAGAAAAAGCTTTGGCTTTATTCACTCGTGAAACTGTTCCTAGTCGTACCGATTTTGAAAGCCTCGAAAGTATCCTTTGGTTAATTGCAAAAAAAGAAGATACATATCGAGATGAAATTCAAAGACTTATTGAAGATGGTCTAGGGGCTCAAGACATTCATAAGATATATACAATCTTTGACCGTCTTATTAGAATCCCACCAAAAGAACCAAGTAATGTGTACTTAACATTTGGAGGTCTTGAACCACTTTATGTAAAAAGTGGAAGGGCGTACAATAATGGTAAAGAGGACTTATCTGTTGATGTTAACTGGCAGCCCTCAGATCTTAAGCCAGGTACATGTACGGTTAACTTTTTAAATGAGATATCAGAAGATGTTTCTTACTACATAATTGAAATTGGTGCTGGATTCACAGATAAACAGTGTAGATACACATTGATTTATCGAGTAGAAGACATAGATTCTTTTGGAAGAAAAATTGATATTCCTATGGATCACATCAATTTTACTCATCTTTCTAACTCTAAGAAAACTCGATATATGCTAAAGGCTACTGCCGTAGATAAAAGAAAACACGAATCAACTGGCTTTATGAAATATTATAATGTAGATAACGTTCCTCTTGGTGTAGCAAGTTATAACCTACGTGTTCAACAATATGATTTATCAAATCAGTGGATCACCCAGTATTACTACGACATTTACAACGGTCCAAATACAGCTTATGTTCATAATGTAACAGGCAATGTAGATGGTGTTTATCATTATGCTGTTCGTGTATTTGACATAAATGGAAATGTAAGCGATTGGTTTTGGATCTTGGATTATATAAAAATTGATCCACTAAAACCTCCCGCAGCTCCAAAACCTCGTATGGCGTGGTCTTCACAACATGAACTGAATTTCATTTGGGATGCTGTTCCTACCGCTGAGTATTATGAATATTTACCTATGTGGTGGGCAAACCCATCTATACAAAGAACGAATAGTTTAGACTCACCTCATGAATGGTTAAATCCTGATACAACATATGTCGAGAAAGTAAGAGCTGTAAACCGAGCAGGCGCATCACCTTGGGCTACTGTTAGCGGTAAAACCCAACCACGACCAATTATTGAGAAGGTTCAAAATAATGTAGGAAGTAGAACTTGGCGTACAGATTATGTTATCTACAAACAAAACGGACAAGTTAGACGAAATCCGGCAGAGTGGCGCTACGAATATGATGACAGAGAAGTGTTTCACGGAGAATGGGTAGAGCTTCGAAACAAAATCCAGGATGGCATTGCAGTTAAAAAAGGAACAAGATGGGGCAGTAACAAATGTTTATTCTTCCTTGATCATAACGACTGGAGACAAAAACTACAGGGGAAAGAAATTCTAGATGTTAAGCTTTATATACGCAGAAGAAATACCGAACACGGATATCCGGAAGATGGTCGATTCCTTCATGTGTGGGCTCACAACTATGGAGGGAAATGGGATCTACCTCCAGCGTGGCAAGGTCCTCAATTATTTAATCATCAAAAGATAGAACGATTAGACTTTAATCGTGGAGAGGGACACTGGGTTCCTCTTAACAAATCGTTTGGTGAAGGTTTACGTGATGGTTGGATTAAAGGTGTGGCTTTTTATCATCCAGAAGCTAGTTACGGCCCATACTCTTATATGCGTTTTGATGCTTATACATTTCAATTTTACGTTAAATATCGATAGGGAGAGAGCGATCTCCCCCTTATTTTTTTAAGGTGGTGACACAGATTGGCACAGTACCAAAGAAACTTTTATTCTAGTTCGCTATATGGACGACTAAAAGCATTTTATGGAGATTATCTAACAGAAGAATTTGATGCTCAAGAACCTTTTAGCTATCATATTGATGCGAAAATCCAAGCACAATTACCTTCTACGTTTTATGCAGCAACAAGCAGAGAATTTACAAGAACCGATGCAACCAAATGGACGGTATCGGGTACTAATATTAAAACAAGAACTGCTAATACACCAGTGGAATTCTTAGCTACAGGTGACAATTTGGAAGTTCATGTACGACTTCAAAACGTGGGTACTCAGAACATCGAAGCGAAGTTGTACAAAGAAGAATTAGTATCAGAAACATACCAATGGGTAGAGAAACAAACAAAGTCAATCAATACACTATCCCTAACAAATCCAAATAAAGTAGATAAAATCGCCTTTGATTCTTACGGTTTTGGTGATTATAAAGTAGTTATCCAAGCGCTTGATACGACAGCAGATGCAATCATTGTTGGAGGTAAATTAAGAACAAGTGATTTCAATATTGAGATTCGTACCTCCGCTAATAAAACTACATGGTCACAATGGGAGCCAATTACTCTAACCAAAACACTTACTCAAGGACAGGATTATTTATGTACAGGACAGAGCGTAACATTGTATCAAAACGTTCGCTATGTTCAAGGTAAAATAATTTTATTATCTTCGGATAATGCTACTTCTCCAATTATCGATAAGGTTGAGTTACGCTCAGAAGATAGTGGACTATATGACCAGAATGGTGATTACACTGTCAAAATCGATATGACGCAAGTAGCAACAAGTATTGGTAAGACATTCAAGTACGCAAGTAAGATACGTTTTATTCAGAAACAACCAACTGGTACTGAAATGAATATTCGTTCTTCTTCTAGTCGAGACAATATATTCTGGGGTCCAATCACAGCACCGTATCGCCAAAATACAAAACGTCTTCGATTAAAGCGCGGAGTAACAAATCATAGTGTGACATTAGGCCCAATCAATGAAGGAACTAAATTTGACTTTAGTAAAACAACAGCGCTGTTGAATTGGGACACACAAGCGTTTCCTCCAAAAGATACGAGTAACACTAAGATATCTTATGTCTTCTCTAAAACAAGAACAAATCAAAAAGACCCTCGAAATCTTCTTCAGGTAATTGATAATCCGATGAATGTAAAAGATCGAGCAATGAAGTTTTCTCCTCAACCATATTTCCTAACTGTAGAAATGACACGTTCTTCAGTAAGAGGAACACCGGTAGTTGACCTTATAGATATTTACCAAAACATCTTATACAAAGAAGTAGTCAATGTAATCAATAAAGATGTTTCTGCAGTAGATGGTTTAAGCACAGGAAGAAAATCACTTCAAAAGATTAGTGATTATCCGTTTAAGTATCCTAGCATCTCAAATCAAATTACGTTTAATCAGCAACAAATTACTGCTGCTCAACAAAAGTATGAGCTTACAGACCAAACAAGAAGACCTTCTGACGTTATGATTTATCTTAAATCAGAGGAAGCGAAAGGTTCTAGAACTGGTAAGTCTACATCTGCATCTGATGAAGTAATTGCAAAAGCTATTCAAAGGAAATTGGAGTTTGGAGAAAAAACAGGAGTCCTTATGCATTATCAATATGGTGCAGGGAAGGTTCAGTATTTAAGACCTTACGAAAGGGAACTAGATTCTACATTCACACCGTTCTTACTATCTAATCTTAAGTATCGTTATTACATTCAAAATGGATGGCCAAACGAATTACATAAGGTTGTTAATGCACAAACATTAAATGATGTGGCTGAAATGTACAACACAACGGTAACAGCAATTAAAGCTATCAATAAGGATATTCTACTGAATGAGGATGGAACATTAGTGAAGGACCAGCTTATCACAATGCCAAACACATCTAAGAACAGCAAGGTTTCTTTATTGTTCAAGAACGGTACAGCTTATACACAAAAATCTAGTCACAACGCAGTATATGACAAAAATCATGGTGTAAACGTTACTGACTTATCAAGTGAACCAATAAATATTAAGGTTCCAAACACGCCTCCAAAAGGATATGTAGATTGGGCATCAGAAGAAAAAATTTATACGGGCGTAATTAATGCGAATGATATCCGTGGTGAATTTGTTCGTACACAATTCAACCTTTCAACTCTTGCAGATTTTAATCGTGAGTATGTAGTTGCAAATGGTGACACATGGGAAAGTATTGCTACTAAATACGATATCCACGTACAAGATCTAAAAATAGCTAATGACTCAATTGAAGAATTGCAAGTAGGAAGCACTATTATCATTCCTCCAAATATCATTCTTCCTGCATTAGCTCCTGAAGCTGAGTTTGAAAATGCAATGCCTTATGAGATTTCTATCATTGAAGATTCTGTCCATAAGAAAAATGGAGTTAGAATTGATGAGTCCTTTATCCCTATTAACTGGAATGGGAAACACCTACCTCTTGAAGTAACGTACAGAACCTCTGAACTACTTACAGCTGAAATGGTAAGAGGCGGGGATGCTAATGGAATGGACCCACTTCCTTTAAGTGATGTTGTTGAGATTGTTTCTTGTAAAAAGAAAACTGGAAGTGTAACGTATCATATTTGGAACGACACTCTAAAAACAGGCGACTTCAAATTAAAGAGCAACTATATTGACTGGTCTCCATCTCAAGCAGGAGTATTAGAACCTGCAGCTGGAGAAGAGTATGTTGTTGTTTACAAGCGTCGTGAAGTAGACAGTGTGAAAGTTCATTTAGATACAGACTACTTTGAAAAGATGGGAACTGACATTGTATGGCGCTCACCTGAAGTGAAAGTATTTGATGGGGTTTGCACACCAACAGAAGACTTTAAACTAGAGCTGCCTAATCCTCAGTCTTTCGAAGGGTATGATGGTGTTTATAAAAACATCGGTTATATTATCGAAGACAATGACTTATGGGTAGAAACGAGTGTTCAAGATATTAATGGTAAGAAGTTCTTAGTGGGAACTCTGAATGGAAAAGATCCAAGTAAGAATTGGCATCCTGGAATTCAGAAGGGATACTACTACCTAAAAGAACAAGAGCATTACCTATATTCAGAACCATTAAAAACGGTACTAACTGAAAAAGAGTTACCAACAGCTGATGGTATCGAATATGTAAATGGACCAACTGGAATTGGGGCAATGTTGTTACCTACTAGTAGCAACATGGTTAAGGATTCAGTGTTTGAAAACGACAGTTGGAAAAAGGCTAAAGTCTTTAATGCAACATCATTCTAGTTTAGTTAAGGAGGGGAGAGATTCCTCTCCTTTTCTTATGGACATTAATAAGAAATAAAGGTTAGATTGTCAAAAGAAATCAATAAAAAGGTGGTGCAGAAATGTTCACTAATCCGGGAACAATTATTAAACATGCTACAATACCAAACGCTATTACATTCCAAAGTGCGGGATACGTTTCTATTTCTGATGAACTTTATGAAGATAGTAAAGTAGTATTCTCATTTCCTAAGCCAATGGAAAAAGTGGTATTAATCCCTAAATATTTAAGTGATGGAAACTTCTTATTTGCTTCTTTAGATAAAGAAAACCAGCTACATATAGGCGGAATTGTAAAAGATTCTGAAAAGATTTATGGAGTCGTAGATACAAAGGATAATATCTTAGATTCTAATACTCTAACAATCTCTTCGAATGGATCTCACTTTACAGTGACATTGAACAATAAAACGGTTTTCAAATTCGAATCTGCTTTATTCGTAAATGGACAAGTTCGTGTGTATGGGGAGGCAGGAGAAATCTTTTATTCTTGTGAAATACAAGAACCTCAATCTACCGCATGGACAAGTAATGCAAATGGTGGGGGAGTAGAGGTAAAAACAATTAAAATAGAAGACCATGAGTATATAAAACTCTTAGGATCTGCAACTAAGAAAGCGATGTTCTCGCAATCTATCTCTCTACTTGCAAAAGACCATACGCTTTCATTCAATGCTCAAGGGAATGGTGAATGTCTAATTAAGTCAGGAGATACAGTTCTAAAACAGATTGCTATCTCAAAAGGAGACTTGTCTTACATCTCTCAAACTTTCAATGTAGCAACCCCACAAACAATTACTCTATTATTCCAAACAAACGGAATTCTTATCGTGGGAAAACACCAATTAGAAGACCGTGTAGATCCTACTCCATACATACCGAATCCTAGTATTACTAGTTCAGTAGTTCGCAATGGATCATCATTAAAGTTCCCAGTAAAGAACTTATTTGATAAGAAAGCAGGGAGTATCTATTTAAAACTAACTACCAAAAACCGCATTGATAGAGATCAAACCCTTTTCCGTTCAGATACAAATGAACTATCACTTGCAGTACGTGGAACTAATTTAGTCTATACCGTTGGTGCAAGTTCAATTACTATCCCTAAAACACTTGAAGGAAGTAAGTCATATGAATTCCTTTGTAGTTGGAATGATGAAGGTATTGAGTTAACTATTAATGGTGAAAATGCGAAAGCTTTAAATACAGGACTTTTACTTACAACTCCTCAAGAATTGATTTTCGCAAATGAAGAAACACCTATTCAGGAAGAAGTCATCTTAGAAGAATGGGCACTGTTCAATAACAAATTACCAGCTACTTCTAACATTAAAACACAACTACCTTTTGCAGTTATGCAATCTTTATTTGATGGAGGAATAAGTGGCCAGAATGTTACTTGGTCTGAAATCCCTGTAGCTCCAATTGATCATTCACCGATTCTAGTTCAAAAAGAGAATGGAGACACGTTACAAAAAGTATCATTCTTTAATCATGAGACAGGAGCATATCAAACGTGGAATCAAGAACCATTCCAGTATGACGGTAAAAGTGATTACATTGAGGTTGCATACAATAATCTTGATGAACAATTTAGGGATATTGCTATCCGTACAGAGGATGGAGAAAAAATAGGTGAGCCTTACCGAATAGATGGTAAAAGATTTTACTTCTCTTTCCACACAAACAGGAAGGCAGTACTAAAAAACAAAACTCTCTATGCAACGTACCAAGTGAATGACACTTACACAATTGACTACAATATCAAAGCTGTTGATGGTTATCGAATTGATTTCGCTAAACACGATGGCGGGAAAAGAATTGTGTATCAAGAAGGAAACCGTTATGGTGAACCGAAGAAGCTAGCAACAATGATCGATATGAATCCAATTCAAAATCAGAATCATGAAGGGTTCTTATATATTACAAACACAATAAATAAGACAGATAGCTTTAGAATTACGGCTACGCCAGACCGATTACATGCAGATGGCGCGAGCTTCTCAACACTCATTATCGAGCCACTTGACTATCAAGGAAACTTCTTATCTCACTCCAACTTAGAGATCATTGCTTCTAAAGGATTTGTTTCTAGACATGTATCAAGAGATGCAGTTGAAGCACAAAAACGTTCAGGGCAATATCTATATCAATACCATGCTCCATATATTCAAGTGAAGCGTGCAGGTGAGATTGTAGAAGATTATATTTGGATTACAGATAAAGATAACAATATCGGTGTTTGTTACAAGATGTTACTTAGCCCTGTATCAAAACCAGATAAGGTTCAATTAACTAAAAGTGAAAAGAACTTATTAACTGCAAAAACAAAAATCATCAACTACCTTCTTATGTATGAAGGTGTAGAGAAATATGAAGATGAAGTACTTTTCTCCATCTTAGATTTTAATCAAGACGGTCGCGTTACAATGGATGAGATTTTAGTCTTGGAAACAAACCAGAAAGATAATGATTTGACTGTTATCTTAAACAAGTTGAAAGAATGGGAGGATACAAACCATGCAGCTGCAACCTCATAAAGACATTGTTCGTAGTGGTCAAAGAAACCGCGGGTATGCTATTCGTATTGGTAACAAAGTTCCTAAGAATAGTGCAAACCTTGCATATGTACAATCAAAATCTGTATCACCTGAGGAGAACATCTTATTAGAAGATGTTTCTTCTCAAATTAAAGAAAACGGATTATCTAATTTTATAGAGAAGGATTACATGGTTTATCCAAACAATAAATTCTTATTGGAAACAGAATCCGGACAAGCTATTTTTCCTACAGATGCAGTTTATGTAACCGATGAATTTACTATTCGTAAGAACCGTCAAGATACTCCAAAACCAGTATTCTATCAAATGGAGTTGAAGGGACGTTTCGATGCAAGAACTGCTCAAGTTATTCCTTATCTAGGTGGCTTCTCTTCTGAGACCGAACAAGAAGCTATACCCTTAGAAGAAGTTGTGATAGACAAAAGAAATGACTTAATTTATGTAGGTAATAGTATACGCATAGAAGCAAACAGTGGACCGTTACAGGACGGTGATGTGTTTAAGGTTCAATTAATTCGTGAAGACAACTTTGTATACCGTATTGTTGTATTTACAAATTTCCGTAACAACAAAGATGTTACATACAAAGTAGTTTATCCTAATTACAAAAATGACAGTAAAGAGAGCGAATTAAAGGAAGAAGTCCTAAACGCATATCCATTCTTCGAACAAGTAACAATGGACAAATTTAAAGATACTGTTTCTGAAATGGAATCAAATCCGGATAAATACAAACATTTGAAAGTCTATGCAATTGAGGAGAAGGGGAATGATTTCTCTTTCTATGCAACATCTGATGTTATGATTGCAAACTATCAAACACGAACACCTCAACTATTTAAACATCGCGTCGAAGCAAAATTGAAAACCAAATTAAGTGAAACAAACCCAGGTAAGATGAACATTGGATTTAGTTTTGTTCAATCGGTAGTTAATGTTGAAAATTTATCTTCTATTGGTAAGACAATCAATGAGCACCTGTCGCTTCCAAAATATATAGAATTACAAAACCCCCATCCAACAGAAGTAGATCTTTTGAAAAAAGATGTTCGATATTGGGCAGTTAACCTTGATATGCCAGATCACCATTATGAGGATTATGATTTACTCGTTATAACTGGTTACGGTAAAGCCGACTTATCTATGTTTAAAGACAAGTTTGAGCATTACTTAAAAAATGGCGGTACGATTTGGATAGATAATGCTGGTAGTGGAATTAATATTCTTGATTTCAAAACGAGCAAAGGGAATACATTTATTTCTGATATCGGGTTTTCGTCAAGTAGCAATGAATTTGGAGTTAAGGAAATTAAAAAAGACTCTCCATACATTAGTCGCTTGCTACCAATTCAAAACGTTGGAGCTTTAGGCTATGCGGACATTTCTCCGGCTATCTTATTTGGACAAGATGAGGAAAGTACCCAGTGGGATACAATTGTAAAACACTTAAATGGTGGCCCTTCAATTATTAAAAAATCACTGTTTGATAAAGGTACTGTTCTTGTATCTAACTGTGGAATATTCAGAGCATTTTACCACAACCAAAAAGAAAGTGTAAACCTTGTTTTAAACTCGATCCTTTATCATTCAGAAGAACAATGGGTGTTTACTCCTTGGAGAAATGACTTCGTATATCACCGAGATAATTTATTTGCTCAGGAATACAAAGTGAACAATACGGATGTTTATATTAATGACAGAAGTGATTACAATGCAAATCAAATTGTCGCAAAAAAAATCCTTTATAAGAACTGTAAAGAATACGTGAAAATCTACTGCAAACCTTGGTTCTATAATGCTACAGGAGTGTATGAACATGCTATAGATGGTGATAAATCAATTCCAATTAACAACAGTGGATTTGAAAGTGGTCAAGTAGATTCAGGTGGACAGCCTATTACTTCTTGGACAACTGATACAGTAAATGCAATCCCTTCATGGAATACAAAGAAGTTAGCTGGTCAAACAGTTACATTCACACATGATTCCACAAAAAGCTTATTCGGTGTTCGTCAGGTATCCTTAGACTCATCAACCGGAACAACAGGAGCTCATGCCTTTTGGGAAAGTGAAGATATCTATTTATCTATTGATGATTACAAGGTGACTGCATGGGCAAAAATTGGTCAAGTACGAGGGATTACAACAGATGGTGTGAAAATCGGTATTTATAACTTACAGGGTGAAAAAATTTCTTCTTCTATTTCTATTACAGGGAAAAAAGATTGGGTTAAGTTAGAAACGAATTTCCACATCGATAAACCCCAAAAAATTAAGATTCGTTTAGGCTTTGTAGATGGAAATGGTTTTGGTAAAGCAAGCTTTGATGATGTTACATTAGATACAATCGGAGCAGTTAGAGGTGTTGCACAGAATGAAGGAGAGAAAACTCTCTATGCATTCAGTATTAAACCGAATGCTACAACGATTGATATTCAAGCAGAAGGCTTTGAAAATGCAGACATCACTAGAGCTACACCGGAAATTCCATTCACATATACGATTATGCCATTTATTCATCAGTGGATTTCCTACGGAGTAGACCCAGGAACAGGACTAGAGTTTGGTCGTTATGAGCGAATGTATGGACCACCAGTTGCTTATTCTAAATCAATTCGTAAAACAGAAGGATTAAAGAATCTAGGCTACTTACATACGCTGCTTCCTCCAGTACCAAGTGGGAAAGAGTGGTATGACAAGAACAAAATCTTCTACAAGATTTCACTTGGTTCAGAAAACTTAGAGGAAAACAATTTAGTTAACCTAAAACTGTTTGACCGTAAAACAGGCATGGAATGGTTCTACAGTGGAGATCTTGTTATTGGCCATAAAGATATTTTCTGGGCAACAGATAAACCAAGTTTTGTTCTTCATGTTGAAACTGGATTCGAAACAATAAGAGCGTCTAAACGAAACTTTGGATTGAAGTTAATTGATGATCGTCGTATCTATAGTGAACTTCCTCAAACAAAGGATGCGAAAGAGAACTGGTATTTAAAAATTCATAACGGACAGTTCATTAAAGATGACCTTGGATATAAAGAATGGTCAGAATTACATGCTAGTAATAATCTTGCTGTAATGAATCAATACAAAGAACGAGTTATGAAAAAAGAGAAGTATCAAGTCAACGAATACGCTTCTCAAATCTTTAATCCTTCTATCGGAATTATGACAGTAGAGAACGAGATGGAGTACATTACTCCTTCTACAGTAAAAGTACCTCACAATAATCTGTATGTAAGCCAAGGCTCTGTAGAAAAAGAACAGCTTTTAGTTGAGGGCTTAGCGAATTCTGCAGGAACATTGTTCCGAGCTAAACAAAAAGATTGGATTCGTAACGATAAGGTTCACATCTTTATAGATGCTGCAAACAATGGCAACATCTTGGAGATTTTCGAAGAGTATCCATTCGAGATTAATCATGACGAGGGTACTGTTTTCTTCCCAGGTAGAAATATAACTGGTAAAGTGTACGCTACTTATGAACATCGTAACTTCCGCCTGTATAAGCGAATCTATAAAAATACAAAAATGTCTAACGACTTATTGGAGAATAAACGTATCGATCCGGTTACGAAAGAAGTAATCATGTATGGTTCAAAAGAAAACTGGTTAATCCAACCGGTGCCAGTTCTAAAAACTACCAAAGGCAAGGCAACATTCGCTAATACGATTCCTGCTACAAATTATCGAATCGATTATGAAAAAGGAAAAGTAGTCTTTAAATTTGAACCAGTTGGGCCTGTATATGCAGACTATGGTTATTTCGAAAACAAAGAGCTAGCAGCAAATGATTATGATATCCAAAACGGAATCTTCTTCTTAAGAGAAAACATTTCGTTTAAAGATGATTTATTTGCTAAGTATTCTTATTTTGATAACTTCTACGAATACAAGGGCTTCTATAGTGAAACACTTCGAACATTCCTTCATTTAGACCTCAATCCATCAGTAGGACATTACTCAACTCTTCCGATGACAACTTATGTGAATGGTGTTCAAAAGGTAGAGTACAAGAAGGTTCCATCTTCAAAGCTTCTCAATAAGCTTATCCATATTTACATTGTTCCTAATTCTGAAAACGGAAACTCAATCCGTCACTGTTTCAGTAGAGAAGAGTGGAGAAGCATTCAGCAATCTAATCCTATGTACTTGTTACTTGCTAAGGTTCAAGTAAGAGAGCATACGAGCGTTAAAGATGTAGTTGTTATGGATGCACGTACTCGTGGTGGCGGTATCTCTGAGTCGTTATCAACTAAGACAGTTGATGAAAGAGTACAAGGAAGACAACGTTATTGGGACATTGGTAATTGGGATGGAAAAGCATTCTATCGAAATGGTGTTCTAATTGTCACACTTCCTAAATCGATTCTAACTGAATACGGCGGTAACTTATCAGAAGAATACGCAAAAGAAGTTATTGATAAGTATGTAGCTTACGGAACGTACTGCATTATTGAATGGGAGTGATTAGTATGAGTTATCCATTAGGAGTGTTCCAGTACTATGACAAGGAGACGGATACAACCCACCTACAGTGGAGCTATGTTGATGATCCGAACCTTACTCATTTTGAAGTTGAAATCTATGATCAAAACTTACGTAAATGGGTGAAGTGTGATGGACGAAATGGAATTATAGAAAAGCAACCGAAAATAGGAAGCAACTATTAACCAGTGGGGCGGATAATTCCGTCCCGTTTTTTATAGCAAAAGTAATTTGTAATGGTTATAAAAGAAACATATTAAAGACAAAGTAGGTGAATGTATGGAAAAGGAATTGATTTTCCCTGTGCCTTATTCTGAGTTTGTCCGTAAAAAGGATGCTCAGTATGACGGAGATCCTAATGGTGATTACGTCATGTCTGAAGATGTTAATGAACTGCAGGAGTCTATTGAACAGATAGAACGCGTCATTAACTTTAAAGAGCTAGGAAGCACAGTTTCAGGTGAACTTAATAAAAAAGTAGATAAAGCAACCATATCTGATTTTGGTAGCCCTCTATTCGTAGGCTACAGAGGTGCATCTATTAACACATATGATTCTATCGAAAAACGAATCAATGCTTTTAGTTACATTCCTCATGTCATGATTAATAAAGAAGAATCTACTAACTTTAATTTCTTTGTAGATGAAGTTAAGAAGAGTGGAACGCTACTATATGGTATTATCAATTACCCAAATGTTGTTTTAAATAACATTGAAGCTGATATAACATGGTTTGAATCTAAAGGTTTTCATGGAATCTTACTATCTAATTTTGGATTTGAAAATGGATGGAACAGAGCGCAACAAAACCAAATTCTTCAATACATTCATGCAAAAGGAATGGCAGCTGTTGTTACAGGTGAAATAGAAACTACGTTATTTAACAAACCCCATAAAAATAACCCTCAACAAGCAAACCTTAAAACATCGAAAGATGACATTTATTTAGCACAAGACGTATTCGTTTTAAATGGTGCTAAAAACAATCCTATTGTAATTCCTTCCGTTGTTTTCAACTTAAACAAGGCTCAAAAAGAAAGAGGTATTCAAATCTTCGTTGAAGATACAGCAGATGCAAGTAACGATAATAATAAGCTTTATTTATACGGAAAAATGCTATCTACTTTATACAACTTAGATGGATACAGCCTCGTTCCTCAGAGTCGATACGCTTTAAATGAGAAGGTAGAAAGATACCTTCATGGTTTTGAACTAGGAAAATGGAAAGCGCAGAATCCAGTTTATGTAGAAGAAGCAACTGCTACATCACGTTCTTTCTCTAAAGGAAGTCTTGTATTCGATAAAGTGAAAAACGAATGCTACGTAAAAGGAGTAGGGTTAAACCCTTCGATCTACACATGGCAAGACAAACAAATTCCTGGTAGCGCAATTGATTTCGCAAGTGCCATTTATGGTTCTGAAGGTATTGAAACTCTTGTTGATGCAATTAATGATAATAATCACCTGATTCATTATTCGAAAATTGCTGGGTTAACTGGGAGCGGGGCAACTCCGGATTCAATTAAGGATACAGTTATTAGGGCAATCAATAACTCTCCTGCGGCTGTAGCTAAGAATGGTCCTGGTGGTTATGATGCAATAGCAGGAAATGACTTCTTACACGGTGGTGTTATTGACTACATTGATGCGGGATCTATTAAATCAGGTGTACTTAACGTTGATGCAATCAAGACCAATATTATTGAAGCGATTAACGCTTATATTGGTACAGCTAAAATCAATACTGCTGTTATTGGTGAGTTATCAGCAGAACATATCGCAGCCAATGTTATTGACGCAATCAATATTTATGCTTCAAACATTTCTGCTGGACAAGTAAAAATTGATAATGCGGTTATTGGTGAACTATCAGCAGATAAAATTAAGGGGGCAGTTATTGAAGCTGTTAACTTATATGCAGGAGAGGCTGTAATTGATTCAGCAAAGATCGGTCAACTTGATGCAGACCATATCAAGGCAGCTGTAATTGAAGCAATTAACGCGTCTATTGAAACTGCTGTAATTGACTCTGCAAAGATTGGTACCTTAACTGCAAGTCATATTAAAGGTATGGTTGTTGAGGCTATTAACCTTTATGCAGGACAAGCGAAAATCGATGCTGCGCAAATTGGTGCCTTAAAAGCTGAAAACATTTCAGCCGGATTAATCGAAGCTTTAGAAATCTCAGCAGGAAGTGCGGACTTCGATAGATTACAAGCTTCTGTAATTGGAGCAATTAATGCAAGTATCGAACATGCTTTTATTGATGGAGCGATTATTGGTGAAGGTACGATTGATTCCGTACAAATCGCAGATGCTAGTATTACAGATGCAAAGATTGTTAGTTTAACAGCCGCTAAAATTAAAGCAGGTACAATTGATACCTCATTAGTAACCTTACAAGGTCCAGGTGCGCGATTAAAAATCACGAATAACAGATTGCAAGTTTTTGATGACCAAGCAACTCCAATTGAACGTATCTCTCTTGGTGATGTCAATGGAGACGGATCAGAGTTTGGTTTCCGTGTTCGTGGTGCAGATGGAACTACTATCCTATTAGACCATAATGGTGTAAGGGAAGAGGGTATTACTGACGGGGCAATTACTAATAAAAAAATTGAAGACGGAGCGGTAGACAATGACAAGGTTTTACAAAATTCCTTGCAAGGTGACCGACTAGTAGTTGATGCTATTACCGCTAGAGAGATAGCAGCAAAGTCTGTTAATGCTAATCACTTACAAGCAAACTCTATTGTTGCAGGTAGTGGGGTTATTGGAAAAGGTGCTATTGGTGAAGCTGAAATCGCACAAGCCAGTATCACAGATGCTCATATCAAAACATTAAGCGCTAACAAAGTGACTGCTGGTTCTATTCAGATGACGAGTAGAAACTTAGTATCGAATGCAACATTTAGAAAAGGGACAATTGATTGGACTCTTGATTCAAATTTTAGTACTTCTGGAGTAAGTGAAATTGTTCGTTTAAATACAACAAATAGTCTTCATTTATTTACTACTGGAAAACCTCTGCAGAATTCAAGTGCGTATTCTAAGTTTGTTCCCGCAAGTGCAGGGGAAAACTACTCCGCTTCTGTATATGTCCTCACAAAAAATCTCTCCGGTTATGATGGTGGACATCCTAGAGTCGAAATCGAATACCACAATGACTCCGCTCGTATCACATCTAAAATCACCACATCCATCTTAACAGGAAATGATATATGGAAACGTATTAGTGTTACAGAAACTGCTCCTGCAGGAACAACAAGAGTTCGTTTACGAATCTATCATCCTAAAAACGGAGATTCTTATTTCTGTAGACCAATGCTCCAAAAAGGAAACATCGTAACAGAGTGGACTGGTGACGGTTCATTTATGACTGAAGATGGTTTCTATACAGGAGAATTACATGCGGAACAAATAACTACTGGAAAGATTAAAGCTGGTATGGTTCAGATTGGACCAGATACACAGTTCGAACCAGGTTATAGCCCCGGTGAACTTCTTCAAGAAATAGAAAAACGAACGCCTTATCGTGTAGAAATAATAAGTACAAATGGAATGTTCTTTAAACAAGGTGTTGTTTCAACGACATTAAAGGCTCAGGTGTACAAAGGATCTACTGACGTAACAAGCCAGTTACAAAACAGTCAGTTTCTATGGAGAAGAGTAGATAAAGATGGTAATGAGGATACTGCATGGAATCAGACACATGCCGGATTAAAAGAAGTACCAATTACCAGACAGGATTTAAAACAAAGAGCAACATTTCTATGTCAGATTATTAATAATTAGGTGTTGCGATTCCATAATGTAATAGATTACTTTGATTGGGTAAAACAAAGTAGTCTATTACTTTTTTAAATAAAACATAAATCAGAAAGAAGGGAACAATATGGAAGTATTAGCAACTGGGCACATATCACTTGTTGATATTAACGATGCAATCGTATCAGATGTACCGCCCGCTGACCCTTCATTAGGAGCACTTTGGATTGACACAACTAAAGATCCTAATACATTAAGTAGTTGGGACGGGACTAATTGGGTTGAACAATCATTATCTATTTCCTCATTAGATCCATCATTTTATCAAGACGTAGAAAAACTAAAAGATTTTGCTGATAAAGCAGGAAGTGACGGTATCATTTCTTCAGGCGAAAAAGCAAATATTAAATTAATTCTAATGGAAATCACAGGTGATGTTCTTTCTGGACAAACTCTTCCTACTCTTGAAACGATTGATAAGGCAAAGGGCGGACAAGTTTATTTAGCAAGAGCAGAAGCTAGAGCTTCAGGTATTCCAATAACTCATGCGGATTATACAGCTTTTGAAACAGCCTATAGTAATTTAAAAACATATTTAGAGTCATTAACTCCGAGACCTTGGTTAACAGGGGATACGACAATTGACCCCGTTACATGGACAGCTAAATGGGATGCTTACTACGAAAAACTTTCAAGATTGGCAGTAGCAACATCTACATATCTAGCAAACAGTATTAGACCAGGAGAAGACTACAATGGTGTCACTATCAATACTGATAAAGGTATCGTTGTTTTAAGAGGGGATGGTCTTTTCAGAACAATCCTTAATGCAACTGAGGGTATTTCTATCGAGAAGAACAATGCAGGTACGTGGAACAAGATGTTCTATACAAACATAGACGGTAAAATCTATGCTCATGGTTTAATTATTAGTTCTGATTCTAAAATCGCTGGAACTGATGCAGGCACAGTTACAGATAACGCTGCAAAAGGTAAGGCAGGTATTGATGAATTAACCAGTGATTTAAAGGTCACTCCGTCGGAAAAAACACAGCTGAGCAGAGAATGGGAAGCCATCAAAGCAGAATACACACAAGTGTTAGCGCAAGCAACTTCTCTTGGTGTTACAACTTCTACTTACACGACATCTTATACAAACTTAGATGGTGTTACTCCGAAAATAGGAGCGGAAGTATTAGCTACTATGACAACCACTTATACATTCGCTTCAGCATCTACGAGAGATACATTTAAATCAAAGATAAGTGCTTATTTCAATGAATCCGAAAAAGTTAAGAAAGCAATTAATGATGCAATCAACAAGTCAGCAAGTGATGCTAATGACAAAATTGCTAATTTAAAAATTGGTGGAGTGAACTTTTTACGCTACACCTCAACTTTTGCTGGGTGGCCGGGTGTCACTATCAATACAAATGATTTTCAAGGTAGTAATTCTATAACTTTACAAAGAACGAATTATCAAAGTGGAAACCCTAGAGCGCAAGTAGCACAAAGAAATATCCCTTTACCAAGCATTGAGAAAGGTAGTAATTACTCAGCTAGTGCTTGGTTGTATGTTGATAGTAGTGTACCTCTTATTGGTAACGGTTCTGATGATCTTTCTGTTAGATTCACAAAAGCTACAAGTGATACAAGCGGTACGCAGTTTGATGTGAAAGTTACAGACTTGTCGAAATTGGCTAAGGACAAATGGGTCTACGTTTCTCTTTCATTTGAATTACCTCAAAATGTTACAGACAAAGCAGAATTTATGTTGTCTCTATCTCAAAACGGTATGGTAAAAATGGCAAGACCTCAGTTCGAAGAAGGAAGCAAAGCTACTAGTTGGACACCCCATCCTGCTGATATTGATGAAATGATATCTGCAGCAGACATAAAGGCTCAAGATTCAAAGAACTCAATTGCTGATATGTCTAATGATAGTAAGCTAACTCCTATTGAAAAAGTGCAATTGAAGAAAGAATGGTCAGAAATTGTAGCCGAAAAACCCCAGTATGAATCTCTAGCAAATTCATTTGGAATCGATACAGAGAAAACGAACTACGTAAACGCTTATAACGCATTAAACACAGTTCTTAATGTAACCCCTGGTTATTTCAAGAATATGCAAACGACGGACACTATTAATGGTGCAACGTTTCGCGGTCAATTTGAAGACTACTACAGTAAGTTAGCGACACTAGTTAAGAAGATAAACGAAACAATACAAGGTAATGTTGATAACATCACCATTGGTGGACGTAATATCTTGAATGGTTCTAGTGTTTTAACTGGTTGGGGTTCAGACCAAAACTTGGATGTTGAAAGAACGTTTCAAACTGACGCAAACGGAAAATACATTCAAGCTAAAGTTTTAACCGCTGGGAAACCATATTACAACATGTACAACTGGCTCAATGAATCTTGGACTAGAAAACCAGACAACAAAGAGTACACTCTAAGTGTAGATGCTTGTGCATCTATAGATGGCTGTATGTTTAAGATTCGCGATGATGTTAAGTCAAAATATGTTGAAACTAAAATTCCAGTAGGAGATTTTAATAGAATATCCGTAACCTTTAAATACGATTGGGCATTTACAAAAATGTTAGCTATTGCAACTCTTCCTGATAGTTCACCAGTCGGGGCGACAGTCAAACTTAAAAACTTCAAGCTTGAGGAAGGGAATAGAGCAACAGATTACACAATAAGTCCTGAAGATCTTGATAAGTTAATTTCTGCAGCTGATAAAAAAGCAGAAGCAAGTAAGAGTGCTATTGCTGATATGTCTAATGACAATAAAGCGACACCTTTGGAAAAACAACAGCTGAAAAAAGAGTGGGCTACAATCTCAGCAGAGAAGCCACAATACGAAGCACTTGCTACTACTTATGGAATCACAACTGAGAAAACAAACTATGTGAATGCTTACAACGCTTTAAGTGCAGCAATCTCTCCTATTACTGCTGATATTACAACAACTAGTGATATCAATGGTGCAACTTTCCGTAATACATTTGATGACTATTACGATAAGAAAGCACAATTAATTAAGAAGATTAATGAAACAGCTAAGAAGCGCGCAGAAGATGCTGAGAAAAACGCGAAGGATTACACGAATGTAATTGCATCTAATGAATCTTCTTATATTAATAAGAACTATAACTTTGCTGATTGGACGGGTTCACTACCTAATGGATATGCAGGTGCGGTAGGTACTGCTCCAACCAAAGTAGCTTCAGAGAATGGAAATGGTAATTCTGTTAAATTTACTACGGCAGCAGGGCAAGCGGGATACATGAATATTGTTTCTAAGAATAATCCGTTCTATGAGTATGTTTATTTGGAATCTACATTCAAATTAGAAAGCGGTTCTATCAATGGTGCTGGTGTCCTGTTTAGACATTGGAGAGCAGATATGACAAATATCTATTGGGACAGTTATCTAAAGTTTAAAGACTTAGTTCCGGCTCCAGTTTTAAACAAATGGTATACAGTTTCTAAAGTAGTTAAAATTACCCAAACTGGTGATTTTGGTGGCTATTCAGTTTATCCAATGGCCTCATTTAGTGCGATGGACGCTACAATGCCTGCTAATGTAATTTACTTTGATTCTGTGATCACAAGATCTGCAACCGAGCAAGAAATCAGTGCTTATGAATCTAAGTTAGCTATTGCTGATATGACAAGCGACATGAAGATTACGCCACTAGAAAAACAAACACTAAGCCGTGATTGGGAGTCAATCAAAGCGGAATACACACAAACATTAGCTCTGGCAAACTCTCTTAGTGTTTCAGCTGCTACATATACAACTGCTTATTCAAATTTAGACAGTGTATCTCCAAAGATCGCTTCAGAAGTTTTAGCGAACATGAACACAACATATACATTTGCTTCAACTACTGCTAGAGATTTATTCAAAACACAGATGAATACCTACTTTAATGAATCTGAAAAAATCAAAAAAGCGATTAATGATGCGATTAATAAGTCGGCAAATAATGCTAATGACAAAATCGATAATTTAAAAGTCGGTGGTAAGAACCTATTGTTAGAGTCCAATACAGACTCCTCAACAACAGATTACCTTATTAAGATGTATAGCTTGTCCGAGGATTGGATTACTGGACAAGAATACACTTTTGTTATTAAAGGAACTGTTCCTGCGGGGCAAAGATTCGGCATATGGCAAAATGGTGGCTCAAACAAGGTAGGGGAAGCTACAACTACATACGTTAATGGAGTAACTTATGTAACGTTTAAAGCAATAGCTACAACAACAGGAAACGAAAGAAAACTGAGCTTATATAACTATCCTCAAAATACAACACTGGCTACTGTAGATTGGGTTGCTCTATACAAAGGAAACAAACCAATGGACTGGTCTCCTGCTCCAGAAGATATTGAAAATACAATTCTTGGACAGCTTAACAGTGGTAACAATTTACTTAGAAACTCTGGAGATTTCAGAAATCTAAATGGTTGGGTATTAAATAGTGGTACATCTTTAAACATTGTTCAGAAGGATGGTTTTTCTGTACTAGAAGCAGTTGGTTCTATAACTTCTACTAACACAGTAAATGTCCCTGTAATTAAAGCAGGAACAGAATATGTATACACTACGGAAATCATGTTTAGTGAAGATACAGCAATAGCTAGCACAACCCCGATGCACTTTTGGTTCTTTGATACAGGTGGAAACAACAATGCAATAGAAAGAAGTGCATTGATATCTAGTGATACCGTTGCTAAGGCAAACACTTGGACACGAATTTCGATACTCTTCAAGACAAAATCTACTATTAGTTCAGCAGCTTATTTCAAAGCCTTTATCTATGGTGCTCAATTAACAGCCACTAATAAATACTGGGTTAAGAATGTTATGTTTTCTGAGGCTAACAGAATTGTTAACTGGTCTCCATCGGCTCTTGATGTTTCAGATATGATCACAGACATACAAGTTGGCGGAAATAATATCATTCCAAACTCTTTATTTAAAACAATGGGTAAATGGAGAGGTTTCGGTACTTCTGGCGGAACAAAAACAGTAGGTGTAGATGTTGACCTGGCAGGATTCGGAACTGGTTTCCAATTCGAATCAGTCGTAAGTGGTGAATATGGTCTTGCATTAGACAGTGTTAAAGTAACTACAGGAGAAACCTATACACTTTCAGCTTGGTTTAAATTAACTAAAACTGGTGTCATTAAGATGCAAGAAGGTAATTCGAATGTAAAATGGACGTATACAAAATCTCAACCGGAAGTAGGTAAGTGGGTTCGTGTAGTTCATACATTCGTTGCAAAAGACAGTACATTAAGTGTCTATGCTGGGGCAGATTCATCATCAGTAGCAACTGCAGGATTCGTTACTGGATTCCAATTAGAAAGAGGAAATAAGGTAACAGACTGGAGCTTAGCTACTCAAGACATTAATGATTTAATCGATGCCGCAAATAAAAGATATGATGATATGAAAGTCGGCGGTACTCAAATGCTGACTGGAACAGACTTTAAAGATGCTTCAGGTTGGAATCGTTGGGGGAGCATTGGGTCTATTGGTCATTATGCACAACCACTATTACCAACAGGAAAAGCACTCTTTATGGAAACAAGAACCGGACAAACACAATTGCCAGTTCCATTAGGTAGTAAAGTCGGGATGGCAAGTGATGGAAGGAAGTTTGCGGTTAAAAGTGGACGACAGTATACACTTTCTATGAACGTAGCAACAAGCGAACTAGGGGATACATTAGATTACATGTACTTAATGTATACAGTAGCTGGTGGTAACCGTCGTTTAGGTGATATTAAAACAACCGACTTCCCAAAATTCGCACCAATTGCTGAAGGAAGTTTAACGAACTATTACAGTGTTAAACTAACGTTTACAGCCGATCGCGACGACGACAATGCGTATATCTTAATTGCTGGTGGCACAACACGAGAGTTAACAGGTTCTAATGGTTATGCGTGGATTCGTGTTAACTCATTAAAAATCGAAGAGGGTAACGTTGCCACATCTTGGGAGTTGGCTCCAGCAGATATCGATAAGGCTATTGCGGATACAGATAAGAAAGCTCAGAACGCAGCGAATAATGCAAATAATGCATTGAAGCAGGGACAGGTAGTTGTAAACTCAACTTTCTCTGATTGGACAGGATCATTCCCAGCTGGACTCGCTTCATGGAGTAGCTCATCGGTTTCAAAAGAAACAACTTTAACAAGAACTGGTAGTGCAATGAGATTTAATGTCGGTGCAGATACTACACAAGTAGGAGCACAAATTACAACAGGATACTTTATTCCAAACCTTCCAAATAACAAGTACTACGTAGTTGAATTAGACTTTATGTTAGTTAGTGGTTCAATAACAGGAGCATGTGTCTTATTAGATTGGAACAGTATGAGTCCTTCTAGGGCATCAATTCATCTTTCAGATGTAGTAACTGCTCCAACGTTAGGTAAGTGGTATACGGTTCGAGCAGTTATGAAAAGACCAACAGACAATCTATCTGGCTATTCAGCTATGGCTGGTTATTTACTTGCTAACTACTCTGGTTCTACAACAAACAAAGTTAAGAACATTGTCTTTGACAGACTTGTGTTTAGAGAACCTACACAACAAGAAATAGATGCTTATGAAATCACTACTATTGAAAACGGAATAACTGTTATTGATGGTGGCAAACTTAAAACTAACTCTGTAAAAGCGGAATCAGTCGATGCAAGACGTTTAAGAGTAACAAACAATAGTGGTACTGTTACATTAGAAATTACCAACACAGGGGAAGTAACTGTTAATGGTACAGTTTATATTAATAGTAGCTCAATGTTTGCCGATGGTTACGACCCATCAAAAACAGATGGTGGACGTAATATTGTTTTAAACTCTCGTTTCTCTACTGCAGATGCAACAAGTTGGACAACCTGGGGATCTCCTTCTGTAAAACAGGTAGAAGATATTACAGACTTGCCTGGTTTTGATAAAGCAGTTAAATTTACAACAACAGGAGCAAACCAAGGATTATACCAAACGCTTTCTGTTGAAAGTGGTAAGAAATATACTGCTTCTTGCTATGTGAAATCTTCATCTGGGCAAGGAATTATCCAAGTGAATGATGGTGCATCAGGTTATCCAGGCGCAACTATGGATGCAGGTGATGCAGGTAAAAATAAATGGGTCAAGTTGTACTTTACCTTTACCGCAAAAGGAAACACCGCACAGGTATACATCGGTAGAAGTGGTGGAGGTACAAATGGAACCTATTGGTTTACTGGTATTAAGTTAGAAGAAGGATCAAAGTTGACAGCTTGGAATCCTGCTAATGAAGATATTGATGGATTAATTGGAAAAGTAGTAACTCCAAATGGAGACATTAAAGCACTTGATATTGCTTCTTCTATGTCTGTCACACCAGGAGCTATTGATGTAGTAAGTAAAAATATCAACTTAAAAGGTAAAGTAACCTTCTCTGATTTTGCTTCTGGATGGGCACTTGACTCCAAAGGAAATAAGATTAGTAACTCTGATCAACCGGGTTATGATCCAGCAAATCCACTTTATCTAGATATGGACGGAAACTACAGACCATTATCAGATGAAAAGAATTTCATGTCGAACCTATTTGCCAAAGATGACACAACTGGAGTTACAGTTATCGATGGTAAATATATTAAGACAGGAACAATTCAAGCGAAATACGCTAACTTTAGAGATGTTCAAGTATACAATGATTCAGGTCAACAGACTTTTCGTATCGACACGAACGGTAACCTTTCTACATCTGGTACATCTCGATCTATTGGATATGAAAGACAGAAAAAAGGTTGGAAGATCGATGCTGATGGTTCTGCTGAATTCAATGCCGCTACATTCCGTGGAGATATTGAGTTAGGATATTACGATGCTAAAAAAGACAGCTTTGTTGTTACAGGTGGACTGTTAAGTAGTATTGGTGGAACTGGTAAGGACTTACGTTTCTGGGCAGGAGATAACAAATCTACCGCTCCATTCAAAGTTTTCTCTGATGGTACTTTGGAAGCGACGAAAGGGTTCTTTACAGGAACATTCTCTGGTGAAGTGGTGGTAGGAAATATCTCAATTCGAGATAGTGCTTCAATAAAAGGCGATGCAAAAATCATTCTTACTGATGATTCTAAGATTCAGAAAGTTGTTCTTGGAGAATCCGCAGTAGAATTAAATACGAAAACGACTTTTGGTAATTTCTTAACAGTAGATATCATCAATCAAAAACTCGACTTCGGGGCAAATGATTTCAGAATTGATTATAAGAACAATACAATCAAAATGAAAAGCTTCTCTATTAAAGGAACTACAGCTTTAGAATTTGTATCTGATGGTTCATCTGGTGATGATTTCGTATTTAAAAACCTAACTGGTGATACATCGGTTCGAGTAGATGGTAGCTTTATTGCTAGGGACGATATTGAAATTACGAACGTCTTACGTATGAAAAAGTCTACAGATTCCGGCAATAAGGGTATAGACTATGTATTCATTTAATAGATAAATAAATTAAGAGAGGAGTAAAACATATGGAGTTATTTTCAGCATTGGCGTCGGGTTCATACCCGACCATGCTTTATACAGTTTATGCAGAACAGACAAGTCGTTCTGCAAATTCAGTTACATATAGCGTTACATGTTGGGCTAGGTTAGATAACCAAACTTACGATTATTTTAACGCACTTGTTTATCCCAAGATTAATATAGGTGGTACTACTGCTTCTTTTGCTGCTTTAGGTAAATTCCCAAAAGGAGCAGGAGCTAAATTTAGCACAATCAGCGTAACTGTATCTGGAATATCAGCGGCAACATCTAGCTTGTCATACACATTCTCAGCAACGTCACAACTTGGTGGAACATCAAGTAGTACAACAGGTTATGTCGGAGGTAAATCGGGAACCGTACCTGTTTCCGTTTATGCTACGACTCCCTCATTAGGTGGCTCAATTACCATTAAGGATGGTTCGACAGTGGTTTCTTCTTATTATAGAGAAAATCTTGGGACAGGCTCCTTTAATATTAGCTGGCCAAGCGCATCAGGGGCAAATGGAACTCTTGTTTATGAACTACAAAGAAGTATTAATGGTCAAAACTGGACCATTGTAAATAGTGCCATAAGTGGTACGTCTATTAATGATGCTCCAGGAGCAGGTGCAAACTCGGTTCGATATGCTGTGCTGGCAAAGAACCGTGTAGGAACAGACGAAATGATGTCTGGGTTTATTTACTCTCCAACAGTAAATAAAAATGAATTAAAATCACCGTCATTAACTTCTAGTGCTAATGTTACTTACAATACAAGAACCTTTGTTGTAACACTTGGAGCTGCTTCTGACAATTTGGGTTCTTCAATAAGTTACACCATTAGTGGGATATCAAGTAAGTACACAACTATTAATGGAACTACTAATGTTTCTCCAGGGAACATTACAATCAATGCAAACAATGGTACGGGCGGTACTTATATGACGCTAGATAATCTAAAGGCCGCAGCACTAAATGGGGCTGCCCATTCAGATACAAATCCCTACAAAGGAACCATTGATTTACAGGTAACTGCTACAAATGGTAAAGGTTCATCGAGAACTGAAACAGTAGCTATTCCACTCAATTTAGGAATAGACGCTCCTGTAAATGGAACTCCTAGCGTATCTATAGCAGCCAATTCTTACTACTCAATAAATTCAGTAAACTATATCTTCCCTGAATATAAACCACTTTCACTTTCGATTGCCGGCTCAATCAAGGACATGCTTGGCCGAAATTGTAGCTATGACATAATAATGGAAGAAGGAGAAGCATTATGGGTACTTAAAAATACAGGTATTGTTACTGCCGCAACTACAGCAACTCTCAACCACACTGAAGTCGGTTTATTAACTAGTAAGAAAAATGTTTCCTTCTTTATAGAAGCTAAAACAATAGGTAACGCATCGAAACTTTCTGCAAAAACCCAAAAAGTAGATCTTCACTACTACAAAAAACCAAGTGTTACCTCAAGTGAACTATCTCGTATAGTTGGTAAAGCAGCCTTCAAAGTTAGTATTACTCCTAATACTTCATTAGCAGGAGCTACAAATACCTCAACAATGCCATCAGGATATACAAAAGGAACTTCAAATATAACTTCCGGAACAGAGTCTTACACAGTAACAAGTAGTACAACTCTTGCTGATTCGTATACTGCGACAATTTCTGTTGTAGTTCGTGATTCAATAGGTTACATATTAAATGGTTCAAATGATGTTACCTTGAAAGTTACTATTCCTACATTTACACCTGCATTATCTATCCGTCAAAGAGGGGTAGGTATTAATGGTTTTGCAGGAACTACTGAAAAACTTTATGTTGGTGGTAATGTAAAACTTACTGGAAACTTAATTGTTGGTGGAATAATTGACATGGGTAATATGAATATCGAAAACGTAAACCATATTACAATCACTGATCCAGGTGGTGGAGAAGGGCTAGAATGGAAAGACCCTACAAACAATTGGAAGATTGTAGTTTCACCAGATAATCTTTCAAACGCTACAGGGGATTTACAGTTCGCTCGAAATGGTGCAAGAAGAGCTACGGTAAGAGCAAACGGTGAGGTTGCTGCAACAGGTGGTTTTGCTACCATTAATCCTAGCAATACGAATGCATCAGTTTCATTAAACTTCCTTAACAATATCGCAAGAATTCGTACTGGCGGATCAGGTGCTGGTGCAGATAATGGACTTGAAATACATGGAACAGGTGATGTTGTTAGATGGAAAGTAGACGGCGCTGGTAACGTATCAAACTATGGAGACCTAAGAATATACAACGGTAAGCAGATTCAATTTATGAATAGCTCAGGTATGGCAATGGACGGATACGGGAACATAAAACCTAGGGATCCTGCAAGTCATGGATCGACTGCAAACTGGTGGGTTTCAGATGTGAATGGTACCCAAGTAATCAGGGTTAACACGGGTAGTGCTGGTGGTTATGCAGAAATCATAAGTAGACCATTCACGCAGGTTACAGCATTCACAAATGGATGGGCTCAGTATGGTGGATTCGGAGGAGTTGCCTATACAAAAGATGCAGCAGGATTTGTTGTACTGCAAGGATTGTTAAGAGGTAATAGCGGTACGAGCGGGTCTGCATTCCAATTACCTGCTGGATTTAGACCAAACACAACACTTATTTTTAATGCTATTAATGGTTTTAATGGTAGTTCTCGTCTTGACATAAATGCAGATGGAACCGTTGTGATGCAAGGTGGCGCTCCTGATTTCTGTTCTCTAAATGGAGTTAGGTTCCTAGCTAGACAATAAAGGAGGTTTGTTATGGAAAGTTTAGAAAATATTGAAGTCGTAGGTGAGGTAGGAATTACAAAAGAACCTATTATAGAAGAACCTGTTAATAATTTTCCGTTTACTCCTATAAATGTAGGATTACCATGTTGGGAAGTAGATGAGGAAGGTTATGTGATTGAGCACTACTTAATGTCAGAGGACAAAATAGAAAAAGCTTTATCTGAAGGACGAAGAATTATTAAGTTTTGCTGGAAAGAAAGTTATTACAAACCCCGATTTGATGAAACTTTAAATGAGTGGGTTGAGGGTGCAGATATGGAAGTTGTTTTAAAAGATGTTAAGGCAGTTAAATTCAATCAACTAAATGATGCATGCAATAAAGATATCTTAGGCTACTTTGATGCTTCTGTTGGTTCAGAGACATATACATTCTCTTTTGATACAGAAGCACAGTCTAATTTCATTGGTAGCTTAGCATTATTTAATGAAGGTCTTATGACAGAAGTTGAGTGGACTGCATGGAAAGGTGATACACCCCATAGAGTTACTTTAAATAGAGAGCAGTTTATGAGTGTTGCATTTGTAGCGTACCAAGAAAAGGATGCGAAAATATCTAAACTAAGAAATGTACTTCAGCCACGAATAGAGGCATGTACAACTATTGAAGAAGTAAATGCTATTCAGTGGGACGAAAAACCAACACAACTAGCTTGATATTTTAATAAGTAGTCCTTATGATTTGTTCAGAAAATAATATGTTCCAAATATTCAATAGGAGGAAAGACAAAATGAATCAACAAGGGAATACAACAAATTTAGATGTAAATCTACTAATAAAAGAATATGAATCAACAATTACTACGTTAATCAGTGAAAATGTTAAATACAAAACACTTCTAAAACAAAAAGCTATCGAAGAACAGCAGCTTCAGGAAGAAATGATGCGACATGCAGCACCCCCTGCGCCACCTGCGGTTCCGACAAAAGAAATAGTAGAAGCTGAAGTCGTAGCATAACAATAACTTATATATTGACTGGTCATATACGAATGGTTACGTTCATGAGGGAGCAATAGCTCCCTCTTATTATATTTTGGAGGTGTTTCTGAATGACACAGCTACGAATCCGAATTCGTTCTATTACAACAGACGAAAAATCCCCCTGGGTTTATATTCAAGAAGAGACCAGAAAGGAAACTCCAAAAGCAAATGCATTCCAAGTGAAAGCGGAACCTGCTATGAAACGAACGACTAAGACAAATCAATATGGACATTTTCATTACAGCGAAATGCAATATGGAAGAATTGAATCAATTTTAGCTTCTGCTTTAGAGATAAGTAAATCTCCTATGAGAATAAGAAACGAAAAAGGAGAATGGATTTATATTCAACAAACAACCATCGATAGTGCTTGTCCTGCTATTCGGATACGAAATCGATATAGTGAACAGGCAGGTCCTTGGGTTTATATCCAACATAAGGAGGTGTAGATATGGAATATTTGAATAATTATTTATCTGTTCTACCTAATTATGATCGTAAAGAAGTAGAGCAGCTATTACAAGAAAATATGGATTTGTTTGATGTAAAAGTCATAACAAAAGAAGAGTTCGAAGCACTTATTCAACAACTTGCAAATAGAAAAGAAAAGGTTACGACTCTTACGACAACGGGTGAAAAAGTCGATGCCGAACATTTTAACCAAATTCACTCGAATGTAGCTCTGGATTTAAAGAGACTTTATAACTCACATCTTATTATTGAGAAAGTAATTGCGAATTACGACAGAATTCTTCGAGGAACATTAGATGATGTAAAAAGAGAAGTGGACTCACTTTCTACTCGTGTTGAGGAATTAAACCTCAAAGCAAAAGGAGAAGATGGTTTAGTCGTAAAGACATACGGTTTTGAAGAAAAAGAAAAGAGTTTGTACATGGAAACAGATCATGATCAATATGCACATTTATTCTTAGACCGCGACGGTAAATCTTTACAAAGCGCATCATTGAATCGTAGTTTTCATCAACACTATTTATCACTACCTATCAGAGAAGTGGAGAACACAATGCAAAATTCAAATGGGGCAACAACTGCAAAGATTGAAGTTATGTATCAAGCACCAAATAGCATTTCAGATAAAAACCATCCATTGGAACATGCAATAGATGATTCACTTGAAACGTATTGGGCACAAGCAGTTAAAACGAATGCACCTGCTTATACGGAAATAAAAAAACTATAGAAAGGAGGAAAGAGAATGCCTACTCCCATTTATATTGAACAACATTATTCATTATCCGTATCTGAATTTGAAGGACTATGGGAAATGACATTTATGCACCCATACAATCGACAAGAGCATTTTAGTATCTATCTAGTTGCTCCTAATAGTGATTATGAACATGCTGAGCTTGATGATCGCCCGATTGTAGAAGCTGGACCAAGATTAACGGAAGTATTAAAACGATTACTTTATAAAATCGAATACTATCCTTATTCTTGGGACTTCGCGGGAAAGAAAATTGTTTCATATGGATATGATTTTGAAACAGACTTTACAGGTACTAGTTTGACCTATATTGATTTAACGGAAATCGCCCTTAAAGAAGTAAATGAGTTTTATAATTTCTTCTCTGCGTTAGAAACAGATGTAGTAGATGAAACAGAAAAAGTCAGCGGAAAAGGTGTTATGGCCAAGCTGAAAATCACGTTAGACAAGCCTAAAACCGTAAATCATTTGTTCATTGATTTCTTTACAGAGTATCCAATCGAGTTACTTTCATTGATGTATCAAGTTGACCAAAATGAAGAATCGACTACTTACGAAATTCCTCTTTCAAGAGCAGTTCAAACAAATGGATCGATCTATCTTCATTTCTCTCCTGTATTTGCAAAGACATTCTATTTAATCATTAAACAAGAGTCTTATACATTACTAGACCAATCAAAGAAGGAAGAAGAAGTAATGAAAACAGAGTTATGGGATCAAGCTTCAACAAGAAGCCAATCTATTTATGAGTCTGCAGTTGGAGAATATGTAGACCAATTATTTTCTTCTAAATCTGGTATTCAGCTGCATCAAGAAATCTTAGATAGTTACCAAAACATTAATGTAAGTCACTCATCTATTTCATCGGACCCTATGAATTTATACCGTAGTGATTTTGAACAAGCGAAAAGATCTTTAGATAGCCAACAACGATAGAAAGGAGGATTTAGATGGTTAACAGTTTTGAAAGTGCAAGTAAACCAAAAACAACTTTACTACAAAGTCAAAGTACTACAAGTAGCACAACACCTGGACCGCTTCCTCCAATCGTAGAAGGAATTGGTTCAAGTAATCGTACAAATAGTTCAACAGAATATGTTTACCAATATGGAATAAAGAACCTTCAATTAAATCATTCTTTGTATGAACAAGCTGGAATTTTTGTTACAAAACCAATTGAAGTAGAGGGGAATATTGTAGAGGTTTCATTATCTACCTTTGAAGACCATCCGCTGTTTAATGAGCTAAATGGGATGGCAACAGATCGAGTCACTTCTATTGAATACTACATCTCATTAGAAGAAAATCCTTCACTTAATGATTGGGTTTCAATCCTTCCTGAAGGTACAAGGAATGTGAAGTGTGAAAAGCTATTCTTCCGTGGCTCAAGTGCGGGACTTCGATTCCATGCAGACATTAGTGATGAAGATAATACAAGAGTATACCGCAATAATATTTTAATGAATAGGAGTGACTGGTACTTTACAGAAAGAGGAGCTGCTATTCAGTTGGCTGTGCCTCATGATAATAGTTCAATTTACACTATTGATTATGTACCAAACGCAAACTTATTTGACCCTTGGACAGTTAAGGTAGGAGATCGATTTTCTAAAAGGGTTCGTAAAGTGGAGTCTTTCCCAAATGGAACTGATTATAACAATACAATTAAGCTGTCTAAGTATCCATATGTTGATTATAAACAAGTGAACAGTGAAGAGAGTTATGATCCGAATACAAGTGATTACAGACCAATTGATGTATTTCTAACGAATGGTTCAATTGTAGTAGAAGGGGGAAAGACACAAAAAGAGTTCTTCCCAATCTCTTATTCAAGCAAAAATGAATTTACAACAAAAAACCGTACAGATTATAAAACTAACAAAGATGTGTTTTTAAATAAGTACAGCATTGTTCCGGATTCTGTTTACAATACATTTGAGTATAAGCAAGAGAAGAATAAACTCATTTTCATCGAAAGCTTTAATCGATCGGATCTTTATTATAATGAAGCAACAAATCATGGTAATGCTACAGTGGTTGTACACTACGATTACTTAGTGACAAACTTTCGATTAAAAGTTATTTTGCGTAAAAACGTAGGTGATGAACTAGTGGTAACGCCAATGGTCGATAGTTACCAATTAAAATTTAAAGTCATGAAGTAGGGAGGTGCAAGAATGAATGCCCCTGTTATTGAATCTAAAATATTAGAGAAACAAAGAGAATATCTTTTAGAGCAAGCGAAAATACGATTAAGTAGTTCTGCTACACAAGAAGAAGTATCTCAATTAGCAGATGAAATCTTTTACAGGTATCAATCTTGTATAGGTAAGCCTTTATTCCAGGCACGTAAAGTTGTGTATGGAGAACTACCTTTTCTTGAGGATTACTATGATAACAACAAGGAGATGGAGAAAGACTTAGGTATTTTATTCTCAGAACTAAATACCATTGCTACATACCTGGTAGATTATTTTAATTATTCTCAGAGTGAGAAAGATAGAATCTTATCTATCGTGCGCAGTATTAATGGGGTCGTATCAGACCTTCAAATGTTAACTGAAGAAACAACCCCTAACACGGTTTATTTAAAAGAATCGTTTACGAATTACGATAATGTGGATCCTGCTTTAACTCCAGTAGAGAACAGAAGCATGATTCATACACAAGAAGGCGTATTAACGCTGCGTCGTACAAATGCTTTAAATAGAAGCATAGGAAGTACAGTTCGAGCTATTCAAGGTAATGGAATTGCAGGAACTTATTTTCTATCTCGTAAAGTTCAATCAGATTCAGATTTCGAAAATTACCAGTATGTTTCTTCTCAAATTAAGAATGATGATCCGAAAGCATTAATCGACGGAAACCCGGATACTGTATTTGAATATGAAATGGTAAACATCCCAGAAAGTTATAAGAAACAATCATTCTATTACGACGTTGAATGGGCAAAGGGAAAGGAACATGGTGACTTACTACGTGTAAAGATTGTTGTTCAATTACCTAAGAACGAGACAATCAACTGGATTAATTTAAATCCTTATCATGCTGCAGGTAGCCCAGGTACAGTTAATGTATATTCTATTCGAACATCTAATGACGGTATTGAATACCAAGGTCTTTTCGAAAAAGACCAATTTGTATTAAACCAAGAAATCAATAAAACACCTCAAAGCTATCGAGCCGAGGATTTATTTGATGGTAGTGAAAACTTTGCTAAAACAAAATTTTCTGGCCAAGGTGTTTGGAGCTTCCCATCAAGAGAAGCAAAATATATTGAATTCGTACTAGAACAACCAAATTCTTATAAAGAATTATTAGGACAAGAAGCATTCTATAGAAGAAAAAAAGATTCTACTTCATTTACACGTATTCGCAAACAGGAGGTGCCAAGTAATATTGTTGATGAAAAATACGGCATCCATACTATTAATAGCGACTATGAGATTAAAAAGGTATTAGAAGCTGTTGAAGGTTGGCGTTACGCTATAGGAGTTCGAGACATCGACATTATGAGTTTCGAATTCGCTGAAACGAGTGAATATATTAGCAAACCATTTCTACTTGAAGATGGTATTAAGAAAGTACTTCTATATGCAAATGAAAAAGTTCCTGCTAGATACAAAGAGAAGGTAAGTGAATCCAATGATTGGATTCAATACTTTGTTTCTTTCGATGATATAGACTGGCATAGAATTTCCCCACAACATCAGCAACCAGTAAACGATAAGTTCCCTGCAAAGGTGCTTTCAGTTAATGATAACGAATCTGATATTGAAAATGCGTTTGCTCTTTACAAACAAAACCTTCAATTAAAAGAACTTCCAAAGCAAGTAAGGTTAAAAATCATTATGAAGAGACCGGAGAAAACAACAGAAGATGAAATACCTCTTCTTCATACAACACCACTCGTTGAAGACTTCGCTTTAAAAATTCTTACCGAACAGAAAGGGGTGTAGGGGATGTCTATCAATATTCGTCAAAAACGTTTTACTGTAGCGGTAAACCAAATCCTTCAAGAAGAACTGAGAAAGGGAAATCTTCCTACATCCAAGGAATTCGCTTCTCGTTTAAATAAACTATTAAGAGATCAAGAATTAGGTGCTCCAGAGTATACATTTAAGCGTATTCGTAATGGTGAATTAGCTGAGTCTGATTTTTTTAATGAAGTTGTTGAAAGAATTCAAAAAGATTTGATGATTCTTTACGAAAATACAATTTCTGTTCATAACCAGCTAAAGGGAAAGTTTCATTGGTTTGAAGTAGAAAAGAATCGATTAGAGTATGAAGCTAGAAGATTAGAATCGAAATTAAAAGAGAAAATTTTGCTATATGGAAAGACAGGTTACTTAGCTAGTATCTTTGATACATTTGATGACCTATCTAAAATTGATTCAGAAGACAATGTTTCTATCGATATAAAAAATCATCAAATCACACTTAAAAAACAGGAGAATACCTCATTTTTAATTAATCCTGCTAGTGAAATTAAGTTCGTTATGCCAAAGAGTTCTGTAAGTACATTTAAGAAGATTCCCATTTCAGGGAAGATTGAACAAGCATTAAATGTAAATACAAATGAAACATTCCAAGAAGTATGGTTGTCTAAAACGGAAGGGCCAGCTGATGGATATATAGATATCAAATTTAATGATAAACAGGTATTGAATCGAATTGATTTAAGCCTACATACAATTAAAAGTGCTACTGTGTATATTGAATTCACGCTAGATGAACTGAATTATTTCCACTTACCATATTATCCAGATGGTAAGCAGACGGGGAATAATGTATCTTTTTATTTCCCGACAACAGAAATGAAGAATATGCGAATTTGGATTCGCAAACAGGAAAGTGATAAAGAAATTGTCCATCCTGAAGGTTATTCATATCAGTACTTGTTTGGAGTTAAAAAAATTCAATTTTTCCAATTAAGTTATCCAGAAAGAGGAGAGGTTGTTACAAAATTTCTTACGCCAAAAACAGATGAGACATTCTCTATTGGGAAAGTATCATTGGTTACAGAAGAAGAGATTCCGGACGGTACGGATATCGAGTACTTTGTACGAGTAGATGATAGGGAAGAAAGCTGGAAACAGATTTCTCCTGTTAACAGGGATACTGCACAAGCACCTAACCTAATTGATTTTAAATATGTTGTTCATGCTAGTCCAACAAACTTGGGCATTCGAAAGAATATCGGTGGCCAAGGATCTGAGATTATCGAACTGCAAGCAAATGGAGTGGCATTTTACTCATTAGGTTCTATTGAGAAGCGTAAAATCGTTCCGCGAACAGAGCGTTTGTATATGGGTAAAGATGCTTGGAGTGTTCAGAAGACAGTCGAGAATTTTGGTGAAACCCATATCCCTTCTCTTGATGATTGGAAGAAGCCATCAAATGATATCGTTCGAAATGTAATACCAATCCAGGAAGGGAATCGAGGACTGATTCTACAGGATGAACAATTCACACAACATACGCAACTGTATTATGGAATGGGTATTTTCTATGAAGGAAAAGAACAAGTGCTTTCTACAATCCCATCATCTACAGAACCGATTGCCATCTTCTTAAATGGAGAAAAGTTATTTGAAGGAATCCCTTCTTCTCAAACTAATGTAAACTACAAATTTAAACAGGGATGGAATGATCTAACTGTGTTGGTGTATGTACAGAATTTGAATAAGGACTGTACGATTGATTTAGGATTTGATCCGATTCGTGTTAGTACCCATTGTTATTCTTCAAGTCAGTTCCTGGAAAAGGTATCTGTATTCGACTTACGATATAACACAAAGAACAACGATTGGTCTAAGTACGCCCTTTATGAGAAAGATGGAAAGGTTTATATTGTGGTTAATCATTCACTACCGGGTGTAACATATGATTTTTACTATGACTATGTGGATGAAGTAGAGCACCGAAATATTCAATTAAAAATCGTTATGAAACAATTCTCAGTAGGGCAGTATACAACACCTGTATTACGTCGATATACATTACAATTTAGTTAGTGAAGAGTTATCAATGGGTAAAGAAATGCTAAGACATACTTGTTACAAGTCTTAGAATAAAATAGGTAAGTACTGTCCCAATTAGAAATGACAAAACGTATGTGTTGGTAATTTACACAACTGTATTAAAGAGAAATACCTATCTAAAGCTTAAATAAATGAAAGGGATGGCAAAGAGATGAAAATAGAAAAGAAATATAAACCTTCTTTCCATAAAGCCAATGCTCGTTACCGTGGTGTTACTGAGCTTTCCCAATATACGAATTTTGTTCTTGAATCTGCCCACGACCTTTTATTATTAGGAAACATTACAGAAGGAAATGAAGCAACACATAAAGATGGACACAAAAAAGAAATGTACAATAATTTCATTTCTATCATGACAGGTGATCGGGAAGTAGGGAAGTCGAGTTTATTTACGGCTTCCACACTTCAAAAAATTGATTACACACGAACAGTTCCTATTCCTGAATTAGATAGTTGGAGTCCTTTAAATGGCTGTACAAAAACAGCAGTGAGTGACGCAATTAAGCTCTCTTCAAATGGATTGCTAGATCCAGTAGGAATGTTTAGTACTCTTTATGTAGAACCAGGAGACAAGCTTTATATTCGAATGAGGGTAAGAAGTACAGGTGGTGCTTCAGACTTTTCCTTTGGTTCGAACAATATGCGTATGGGACCAGATAAGAATGGTGACACAAGGAAGGTTCCTTTAGCGAAAAGTAATGAATTTATCACTATCGATTACGTGTTACGTTTCCAATATGCTGAATCGGTATCAATTAATATAAACGTTCATGAAAAACCGAAAGAGTTAAAGGCGGAAAATGTTGAAATAAAAGATCTTGAGATATATTACTTTAATGAAACACCAATTCAAGCTTCATCTATCGACATGGTTATTAAACCAAATGTTGATGAACTAGAAGAAAAAATTAATTCGATACGATAGGGAAGGTGAGTACATGCGCCCGATTACATTAAGAAACCCGAATCTAAACAAGGGGCCTAGCTCTTCTGAAGAGTTTAATAAACTACGTAATGACATCCAGACTGATATTACAAATTTGTTTGATATTGTTAATAGTCATGATGGCACAATCTCTGAAAATATGGATCATATTTTACGTGAAAATTACTTCTTACAAAACCGTCTAAAGAAGTTAGAAGGACGGGTATATGAGCTAGAAAAGGATTACCAAAATAACAGTGTAGACGGGGAGAGTATCCTAACTCGATCCTTCTATCATGCAAGTAATATTATTTCCTCAAATGCAAATAATCCTATTAATATAGATACACTTCACGGAATTGTTACCCCAGTTGTTGTTAGATCTCATGATAAGATTGCTTATAAGAATGACTTAGGAGAATACATATTGCCTAGCAACCTAGAAGTAAGTGTATTTGAGTCCTCAGATGTAGAGCCAATTGATGAAGAAACAAAACAACGCAAGTTCTATGCAGTAGATTCTAGTGGTATTACTAAAGCATTTGATGGAGATAAGAACTCATTCTGGGTTCGTCAATCTGAATCAAACGAAAACAAATGCGTAACAGAAGTGTATGGATTAATTCATGTGAAAATTCCAAAAAATATTTCTAATAACATTTATACAAACACAATTACTATTCATCCATCTCCGGAGTACTCTATGAGTATTCTTGATATTCAATATAAGAATCAAAATGGAGAGTGGAGGCGTATTGAAACCTACCCAATTAAAAAGGTAAACAATACAGAAATTCCAGAAGAGATTGTTGAATCTGGTAAGTTAGTATTCTCATTCCCACGAAGACAAGTAACAGAATTACAAATTAAAGTAAAACAACCTTATTGGTTTAAGCATGATAACAAACGAATTTTTATGTATGGATTCCAAGATATCGTTGTTGAATACCGTGAATATTCCCAAGATACTGCGGAATTCACAACAAAGTTCTCTTTAGAAGGGACAGATCGTCGTTTTACAAATGTAAACACTCCAAAGGTAACAGTACCCGTTGGATGTCCATCATTTAATGATTACACTGTAAAACATGAATTGTACTTTGATGAAGGACTAACGGAGAAGTTTGATTTTTCAACAGATATTTTCCAACCAATTCAAACTGTATATGTAAAAACACTTTTAAAAACAGCAGGGGATCAGGTACCAATCTTACGTGAGATTGAATTACCTTACCGACATGAAGAATTAGAAGTGCTTTAAAAAGAGAAGGGAGCATAACCAAAATGGTGTGCTCCCTTCTCTTTTAATTTATTAAATGGTTCATCATTTTCATCAACAAAACAAATTTGTGATTTTTCCAGACACCATCATAATACTTACATTCCCCAGAGATAAAAGGAGGGATATAATTACGGTGTTCTTGATTATATGTTATTGGATAATCATCTATCGTATAAGTAAAATACTACAAACAATATTCCTGTAACTAATGCCGCTCCAAAAAAACCTACTAACATTTTCCCATCAGTACCAGTAATAATTTCTTTTAGCTCTTTTTTTGCTTTTTGTTTATTTTCTCCACTTGAAAAGAGATATTTAATAGAATAGGCAATTACTAAGAATAAAGATACTATTATATCTATTATATCTATTATCATTACTTATGTACCTCCTTAATTTAAGATATCCCATAAATTATATCAGCTAGAATACTTTTAAAGTAAGAAAAATTTATATATTATACTGTCCTTAAATCAAGTTTTGAATTATCTCTAGAATAAGCATTTTTCCCTTTTATTCTTAACTACACGAATTGAAGCATTAATGCTTCAATATAATTGTTTAGCATTTCAACAATATGTTTATTATTATTTTATTTAGTAAAAAAAAAAGACAGCCTAGGATGGCTGCCTTTTTCGTTTAGGGAGGAATTTAAATAATTAGGTAAAGTAGATAGGATGAAACAAGTTTGAATTCACGGGAGATGTGAAAGTACAAACTTGCGGGGTAACTTACTTACTTAATAAAACCTTTTTACCGTGAATATGCAACCTTCTATTGTGAAAAATTTAGGGGGAGAAGGATTAAAGCGAATTCCTATGTCTTTCAATGTAATATGAATTTAGTTGAAAGGTTGCTAGAAAAATGAAATTATGGGAAAATTCATGAGCAAAAAATAACAACATTATTTATTTAGTAATCGTTCCAAAATTGTTAATATATAGCTGCAAATTTCTTATATGTTGTAGTTGGTGAATGGGCACCAAAAATACTTGCGATTCAAAAGGATGAGAAGGTTCCATTATTGCTTTCGGCTCTGCTTATCTGGCCTTGTAAAATCTCATATTCTTTATATAATGATAACAAACTACCTGAAGGATTCGAGAAAGCAAATAATATAATTATAGACGTACTGAGTACATGGAAACCAATTTTTGATGAAATAGACAAAGATTTCCCTGATGCGAAACGTAAAACAGAGAAGAAAGTAGAAAGGAATTTAAGTGATGATACAGAAGGTAGATTTCGTATTCATAAATTAAATCCTAAAAAGGTAAGCAGAGAAGAAAATAACAACGATTATTAAAGGGGGATGACGTATGAAATCGAAGAAACTAATCACATTAGCGATTCCGGTTATGTTATTAGGGGGCTGTGCTACGATTCAAGATTTCACAAAGAAAGAAGCAAAGATAGAAGAGTCAAGCAAAGCTACTGAACAAGATAAAAAGTCTACTAGCTTAAAAGATAACGAGAAAGATATTCAAAGGATTCGAGTTTTAGAAGAGGATTACCCACAATACATGTTAGACATGGAGAAAGATTTAGTGAAGCGGTTAATTTTTTATAAAGATTCAATAAAATACTACCAAAAAGGTAGTAAATCAAGGGAAGAAGTCTTAATTTCCATTAAAGACTATATGAAAGTACTGGATAAGATAGAATCTATAGATGCCCCTTCTAAATACAAGGAAGATCACAAAGAAGTCCTTAAAGCAATCAGTAAGTATAGGGGATCCTTTGAAGAAATAGAAAAGGTATTCAAGAAAAAAGACTTCTCAATGGAAGCTGATAAGGAAGTAATTGAAAAGGCAGACAGTAAGCTATCAGAAGGTAATCGTATTTGGATACCAGTGTTTGAAAAACTAAAGAATGAATCAAAAGGAGTACAAAGTTCTTCTGATTCATCTAGTGAAGACGCTTCATCAAGTTTTGTTCCCAAATCATCTTCACCTAACTCAAGTCAATCAGACAAGAGCCAAGCCGAAACAGGTATGTTCAAAGGTATAGTTGGTACTGATGAAGAGTTAGGAATAAACGATTCTAATACATCTAGGTACATTAAAAATGAAAGGTCTATTGTAGGTAAGTATGGTATTGATTTAGGAGACGGATTCAAAACAATATTTGATTTAAAAGGTGATATGACATTTTCTTTTTATAAGTATGGGGATTTCCCAAGTAGAGATAATCTAATGAAGGGAACATACGAGTTAGACGTACCTTCTTTACAATTAACGTTAAAACTAACAAGCGTAACTGAGAACGGTCATAAGACTCAGAGAACTGAGAGTTTTAGATATCAGGTACAAAATTATGATTTAAATACGTTACAACTTTCTAGTGCAGACGAAGATGTCCGTATGAGATTAATTAAACAAGGGTAAATATATTAGTAGGGTTAGGTGAAAAAGCCTAGCCCCTATTTTAGGGGGATATTGCATAAATGGAGCGGGTTATACAAGAGTTTTTTTCTCCAAGTAAAAACTATAAGGTTCAAATCATTAAAAGAAAGGATGGTCTATATACAACAGAAGTTTATAGATGGTTGGAGGATTGTGGATATGAATTTTGGAGTTATATATCACAAGGATTGACTTTGATAGATAGTGAGGAACATGCGCAAAAGATTGCTATGGAACAACTAATAGAATGTTCAAGAGAAAGGTTTAAAAATACGTAATTATATTTGTAAAATTATAAAGAAGTATGATGTTTTATTATTAGTGAAAGAACACAAATCTTTTGTAAGTGAACCTATTAGTATTAATTTCTAGATTCATATACTTTTATGAAAATACATGAAGTGAATTCTATTTAATCTTATTTGTTTTGAGGGAATTATAATGTATACTAAAAGTAGGTGCAAAATGTACCATTTGAAAAAGAGTGCATTGCAAAAAGGAATCCGTAAAGGATTCCTTTTTTGTTTTTTTTTATGAAGCAACGTTCTAATTGTCTCTTTCTTTTTTATGAATGAACTATCACCTTATAAACTTAAAGTTTATTTTTGGGAAATTTCCATATTCCTGTAACAAAACAAAGGTATGTTATATGTGTAAAATATAAAGAGAAAGAAGGAAAAGCTGTGAAAAATTTTTTGCCAATTGTTGCGTTATTAGGCATGATGAGTTTTGGAGTACAGGAAATGAATGTAAGGGCTGATACTTATTACAAGAGCGATTCAAAAATTAATTTTTGGGATTCAAAAAGGAAGGGTACTAATTTCATGAATAGTACATCATTGCCTGAAAACTATAAAAGTGCAAAAGAAGCAAATATTGAATATGTTCGTTTAGCACCTGATAAATGGGCAAAAGATAAAGATTTTCTATTTGAGGATAAACCAGATACTTCCGGAAAGGATTTTCTGATAGGTAATGCAGATAACTATCAGGGATTAGTAAAGGAGGATTTAGAAAAATTAAAAGTGGATTTAGATGCTGCCCAATCGCAAGGAATGAAAGTTGTCCTTACAATGTTATCTTTACCTGGTAATCGATGGCGTCAATTTAATAATAACAAGAATGACGACAGAATATGGGAAGATGAGAAGTATCAAGAACAAGCAAGTCAATTTTGGAAGGACCTTGCTCTGGAACTAAAAGATCATCCCGCAGTGGTTGGTTATAATATTATAAATGAACCGCATCCAGAAACAGCTAAAAATAATAGATATAATGATTTTTGGACGGAAGATTACGAGAAATGGTATGCAAAAGTGAAGGGAACGACAGCGGATCTAAACAGATTTTATCAAAAGGTGATCAATTCCATACGTGAAGTAGACCAAGAAACACCGGTTATTTTAGATTCGGGTTTATATGCTACTCCGTGGGCCTTTAAATATTTAAAACCAGTAAATGATAATAAAACACTATACGCATTTCATATGTATGAACCATATGAATTAACGAGCCAAGGTGAAAAACAAAACAAGGAATATCAATATCCAGGGTTAGTAAAAGTAGGAGATTTAGAGAAACAAGTAATGTGGAATAAACAGGGATTAGAGAAATTTTTGAAGCCAATCCAACAATGGTCTAAGAAAAACCATGTACCATCTAATCGAATTATTGCAGAGGAGTTTGGAATTAACCGTACTGTTCCAGGAGCTACCCAATACATGCAAGATCTTATTTCTATATTCAACCAAAAAGGTTGGCATAAATCATTCTATGCATTCCGTGAAGACACATGGACAGGAATGAATTATGAATTGGGAACAGAAAAAATAAAATGGGACGAAGAGGGTAAAACGATACGTCAAGATAATTCACTCTGGGATGTAATTAAAAAAGATTTACAGGGACATAAATAGTTTAGATTGTTTGGCTTAAGAACTAAATGTAAGCATCTAATTCAAATAGAATTAGATGCTTTTTTTAAAAAAGCGGAGTTATTAAGGACTTAATACAAGTGTATATTAATGTGCAAAAAGGGCTGCAAGTAATTGGCAGTTCTTTTTCAAGGCATATTAACAGTAAGGAGAATCATGAAATGCTACTTCAAATCTTTATTAGGGGAAAGATTTTGAAAAAGCTTAACATACATCTATTTTTACATAAATGTAATATATAGCAAATTGATAATATTTATACTTGCTATTGCTAATATTCAATTAAGATCATTAACACTGTATGTATAGTGTTAATGATCGTTTAGCATAGTATACATTTAGAAATCTAATAATAGTCACAATTGGTTATATATGTATAATTTTAGATTTCATGTATTAAAAAAGCTTATAGATATATCATTTCAAAACCTATCTAATATCTAAACCATGTTAATTGAAAATGGGTGTGTATCAACTCTAATAATTCAAATAAAATTAAATAAAATAAACAAAGACCCTGTAAAAATACAGAGCCGGATACAGGGTTAAGGGAACGCATAGTTTCTTAAAATCATAATAGCATTTATTTTTTGTATAGCCATATGAGGATTTTGACAAAATTAAGAACAAGACAGAAAATCTTTAAGAAAGCGAATATAGTGCTGGAAATTCGGTTTGGAATTAAACTATTAGCATGTTGATATAGATGACAACTCTTGAGTACCGTGATCAAATTGCCTTTATATACGTGGTTTAGATTAGGGGGATAATTGGATCTTACTGAAAAGGAAAAATGTTTTTTAGATTAAAAGAAGAAAAGACACCTTTTGGGTGTCTTTTCTGTAGGTATACAGTTCACATATTACTGAATTAGATACGAAACCATAATTCGACTAAGAAATAAATCTTAACATAACCTTGACTGAAAAGAATATGTAATATGACATTTTTAGTTTTCATTTGCATTATTGAATATAGAACAGCCATGTAAATAAAAAGGGCGTGCAGTCGTATCTGCCGCCCTTTTTAGTAGGAATTCAAGACACCAGACAGGTATTGGAAAACAGGTTCAAAAATAGTATATGTGAAAATGGCAGACAACTATTTTGTTGCCTGCCGGTGCCAGTGAATTGAATGAGTTAGTCAATTACAAAAAATTGCTATCCCATTACCAGAAGAGTGAAGCCGCTAGTTCAAACGGCTTAGACATAGTTTGCCTAATAAAGAAAAAATTATGAGTAAAGGTTTTGTTTGCTCTATATGAAAAGATAAATAGATATTCATCAGACAAGGGTTCTAGCAAGTAGAGTGGGGTATTTAATGTGTATAGCAGATGTAGATGTATCAAAAATATTAGTTTTAGCATTCACGCGTAAGGCAGCCAATGAGATGAAGGAAAGGATTGCCGGATTATCAGGTATAAGTAAATCGGTAGTAAATACAATTGAAATTATTAGGGACATGATAATGAAAGTGAAACCTGTTCATGGATTTAGCAAGATCTCAACTAGTTGCTTTAGGACATAAAATAAAGTATGCGAGGAACCATGAACATGAGGCTACAGCAACAATTAATCATATACTTAAAAGTAATTTAGTGGTCAGAAATTTAAGTGAAATTTTCGAAAAACGTTTACTAAAGTAACTGTTATTTTGCTATATCGTAGCTATAAGCCTAAAACTTTGTACCAAAACTTAAATGGAGATAGAAGCTCTGGTACAAAGCGCTTTGTACAGAAGTAATTAAGCTAATAGTTAGCTTATCATCTAAAAAAGTTATTTAGCCTAGAGTGCGAGAGGTTCTGTTGTAAAAACGGGTTCAACCCTTATTGGGTTACAGCCGAGATACGTGTATATCTCAGCTGTAACCCATTTAATGGAATAACGGCTTTTGAAATAAATTTATTCGTTTACGAAGTTCGAATATAACAAACAGTAAAATATGAAAGACACTGTTGAGATTGGTTATAGTTTTTTAAATGAAGTATCTGGGAGAGGTTTGGCAACTGAAGCAGTAAGTACTTTGGTATGTAAATTATTTGAGGAATTTAATGTACATCGTATACAAGCTAATCTTGATGCACGTAATATAGCTTCACAAAAATTGTGTGAACGAATAGGCATGAGAAAAGAAGCCCATTTCAAACAAGATTATTGGAGTAAAAATGAATGGACAGATAGTCTTGTATTTGGAATATTATCTTCTGATTTGAAGTAATAGACGTAGTGATGTTATTCAACTTACGGGTGCGTTAGTTGAATAACAAAGGGCATAACATATTGGTCATAGATAATATGTTATGCCCTTTAATGTATTAACCATTTTTTATTTATGTCTTGATAATGTTAAATGTAGAAAGGCACCTACAATTTATTATTAAAATAAATTAATAAAAATTAAAGCCCGCGAGCTCTCATTTTTATATTCTAGGAAAATGATATGCAAGATTGCATGTGTAAAATGGTTGCAATATCACCCAACCTGTAACTATAATGATTACAGGTTGGGTGATACCAATCAAACAAATACAATCATCATGAATGGAGATGTTATCGAATGGGTATGAAAAAATTAATCTTAGCAGGTGCTTTAGGGTTCGCAGCATTATCAGGAACAAATCTACCAGGATTAGAAGCAACAAAAGCGAGTGCAGCTTCTATTGAAACTAATTTCTCGACGTTAGAAGGACGCGTAGTAGAAGTGGATCATGGTGTGATTGTTGTGAAATCTAAACAATACGAAGAACTTGTTAGTGTGTATATAGAAAATCTTTCAAATGTGAAAGTAGGAGACGAAGTAAAAGCGACTGGATCTATGATGCGTAACTTTACAGAGTATATGGTAGCAACAGAAGTTGAGAATACGACAAACAAATTAGGTATGCATTTGAAAGAAAATGGCTCACCTTATTATGTGATTGGTGAAGTATCAGAAGTAGGTACGATTGAAGACAGTGCTACTAAATATGTCGTAGTTGAGTATCCAACACAAAATGGGGAGAAAGACGTTATTGACGTGTTCTTAACAAAGGGACAAGTATTTAAAACAGGTGAGAAAGTGAAAATTGATATGGAGTATGTAGGCTGGGGTGGCATTTCTATTAATTACAACACAGTGGATCATATCGAAAAAGTGCATGAGGTAAACAATAGCACTCAAAATAATGATGATGTGTGGATTTGGTCTTAATTTGATTAATAATACCAGAATCAAAACAGTAAGACGTTCTTATGTTGTAAAAGCTATACTGAAATGAGTATGGATTATAATATTCATTTCAATTAAATAAAGGAGAGGAGTCTATTCTATGACTTCTCTCCTTTGCTTTATTTGCACTTTGTTTGAGTCTATTTATATGACCATATTTAAGCAAGAATAGCTTTTAAAATCGACACTTTGTTTGTAGTAAATAATACATAATTTTGTTTTACAGTTCTAATTAATATACGATCAGTTGTCCCATATGCAGTTCCGATACGGATTGCACTTGGTTCTTCAACACCCGCATATGTAGCATCTTCGGTAACCTCAATCACATCACGTAATGGAATCGTGACCTCCGCAAATTGCCATGAAATAATTAACTCTTCTTTTGTTTTTTTGACATCAATACCTAGCATTATACCAAGACCTTTCTATAATAGAATGCTACACTTCTTATCTTATTATACAAATTTTTAGATTATTTTTCTACATGTATGAATAGAACTGATATTTTAAGGGTGTCAAAAGAACGGGAAGATATACTATCAATCTATTAAGGAACACGTTATGAAGAAAAGTTCACAGGGAATTAATATGGATTTGATATGCTTGAAGTATGATGAATGAGTAACAGTAGGAGTTGCAGGAAGGAAATGAATGATGAGGCTTAAATTAGTAGGAACCTTAACTTGTATAGTAGTAATGTTAGGTATCTTTATCATTTACACCAATATATCTATTGGTAAAGAACCATATAAGACAAACCATGAAACTAGTGAAAACTCCATAAATAAAGAAAAAAATAGTAAGCAAAATGGGACTTCAAATAAGATAGCAAGTTCTTTTGCTAGTGTACAGGCTGTAGTAAATAAGGAATATGGTTTACCCGAAGACTATATGCCAGAGGATTTAGTTGTCCCAAATGTACCGTTTTCATTTAGTGGAACGGTAGAAAAGAGTCATCTTCGTAAAGAAGCAGCGGAAGCGTTAGAAAAACTATTCCTTTTAGCTAAGCAGGATGGAATCCAGTTGAATGCTGTTTCAGGATTTCGTTCCTATGAGTATCAAAAAGGCCTGTATGCCAACAATGTTAAAAAGAAAGGGCAAGAGCATACGGATCGCTTCTCGGCAAAGCCTGGACATAGTGAACATCAAACGGGATTAACGATGGATGTTTCTTCTAAAAGTGCAAATAATGAGCTAGAGCTAACTTTTGCGAATACGAAAGAAGGAAAATGGCTGAAAGAAAATGCGCATCGTGCAGGTTTTATTATTCGTTATCCAAAAGGTAAAGAGGGTATTACTGGATATGCTTATGAACCGTGGCATATTCGCTATGTAGGAGATATTGCTGAAAGTATATATAAGAAAAAACTGACTTTAGAAGAATATATGAATCTGTGAAAATAGAATTAAAGAATTAAATTTGCTAGCGATAGCAGTAAGAGTGTAAAAGATAGGGGTATGAAACAAGGTATTTCTTAATGCTCTTAAAGGGTATACCATGGTTTGTAAACGATACTACTATTTTAGAGATGAAAGATGGCGAATAATATCTTTACAGTAATGTGAGATGTAGGATCTTGCGTCAGGTGCAGAATGATAAGTATTAGGTTAATATATGATGGAAATCAGAAAGCAACGAAAACGAATATAAAGATTACGTATTCGGTTTTTTACTAAATAACAGGGCATCATTCTAATTAGAATGATGCCCTGTTATTTTTAGCATAATCTATTGAATTACTGTTTCAATTTTAGGCATTACAGCAATTGGTGGTAAAGATTTGGTCCATGCAGCAGCATAAACATTTAACTGTTCACCTATAGTGTAATTTTCACCATCTGAAATAGGAACCCTTAAAATCTTATTTTGATTTACTAACTCCCACCAATCATTTTGGTAAGAGAGAGCTTCATCTTTTGTAGATGTAGAAGCAACCACTAAATAATTGTTTTCTACTGAAATGACATATCCAGTAAAAGGATCTTGTTCTTGTTTATGAATAGAATAAATAGGTGCAGTGCTTACAGACGCCTTATTAGAATCTGCAAATGCCGGTGTTAATCCGAAAGTAAATCCACATCCTAATGTTAAAGCTGTTACGGTTGTTACTAATTTTTGTTTTTTTGTAAACATAATACATATCCCCCTTATATTTTATCCCTACACCAGCAATTTTCTAGTTCTATCATATAAAACCTTTTAATATTAAGATGTTTAACAGTTCTGTCACATATAATCCATAAATGTTAAAATTATCTATTAATGGAAGTGGATTTGTGTTATGATTCACTATGTGAAATATTATTATTACATTCATCCCCTGATGAATGTATACCCTTCCTTAATTGTAAATATGTTTGATTTTATTGGTGAAGAGGGAGGAAATCCCTCTTCTTTTTTTGTTCCTTCTAAAGTTCGAAGGTGCCTTGAGCAATAAAATTAGATTTTTTTAAAACAGTTGAATTACACGCGTTCACTTTATTTAGAAGTGAGAGTGGGGGAGTTCAAAGAAAGATGGGGAAATAAAGCTCTGTCTCTTGATAAAAACTTATAGAAATAAAAATAAGATAGTTACTGTTGGACAGATAGTAAATCACGATTAATATACTAGGTCTTACGAGCACGATAGAAAATATATAACTTCATAAAAAGAACTCCTATGTTACTTAGGAGTTCTTTTCGGATGAAGTTAACAAAATTATAGAATGTTGAACATTAGTTTGTTTTTTCAACAATAGGAGAAATAGCTTTCACAGGAACACCAGCAAGTAAAATAGGGCTAAACTCAAAAGATGCAGCATAAACGTTCACCGTATCACCGATTACAATATCTTGTAATACTTCGGTTGAAGTTTCAACTTCATAAGTTATGTTGTTACTTGAAACTAAGATTGAATTATCAGATTTCCCTGTAACATTTCCTGTAATTTTTTTGTATTGATTCTCTAAAATATTTTGTTCATTTCCTTTTTGAATAATCGCGTTTCTTGCCTCGAAAGGTAAGTCCATTAGAAGAATAGGGGCCATTTCAAATGCTTGAGCATAAACATTTACTGTATCACCTATCTGAATGTTTGGTAATACTTTTGGATTAACATGGGCAAGAATAGTTTGATTTTCACTTGAAATTTCTAAGCTATCTTCGGATTTTTTTGTCACTGTACCAGAACGTTTTTTTAGTTGTGCTAAGAGTTTTTGTTCTTTATCTTTACTCATTACATGGTTTTGTTGTTGTTTGTTAGATTCTTCGTTTATTTTAGAAATAGAACTTACATCAGTGTAAAATACAGTTTGTCCATAGATTTTTTGATGTTTCCATTGATCTTTGTTAGCAACTTTAACTTTGTCCCCGTTTTTAAAGTTAGAGTTACTACCATTTGGGAAGTCTATAGTCACTTCTTGATTATTTCCATTAGCATCTTTATATGCAACAGTCACATAATAAGGATCTGCATCATTTATTACCCCAATTACATGGTTTTCTTGTTGTTTGTTAGATTCATCATTTACTTTAGAAATAGAATTCACATCAGTGTAAAATACAGTTTGCCCATAGATTTTTTGATGTTTCCATTGATTTTTGTTAGCAACTTTAACTTTGTCACCTTTTTTAAGGTTAGAGTTACTACCATTTGGGAAGTCTATAGTCACTTCTTGACTATTTCCATTAGCATCTTTATATGCAACAGTCACATAATAAGGGTCTGCATCATTTATTACACCAACTACAGTATTTTCTTCTACTTTTGTTTGTTTGTGGATTTGATCAGATTTTGCAATAAATTGTGCAGCTTCTGCACGGGTAATCGCTCTATTAGGGGACCAGCTATTTCCGTCTTCAGTGCCCTTAGAAATTTCTGTTTGTATTAAAATATTTGCATATCTTTCTCCCCAATGCCCTTTTAAATCCTCAAATGTAGTTACACTATTTTTAGCAACTTTATTTTCTAATTTATAAGCATTTGCCACCATTGAAGCCATGGATGCACGATTAATCAAACCTGTTGGAAGGAAGTTACCATTTCCATCTCCTTTAATAACACCTGCTTTTTCAACAGCTGCAATGTAAGGTGCTGCCCAGTGGTTTTGAGCATCTCGGAAAGATGGTTTAGCATTCTTATTAATTTCTAATCCAAGCATTATAGCCATTATTTTGGCAGCTGAACCGCGGTCAATTGTTTCAGCAGGAGCAAAAGTACCATCGGGTTTTCCGTGTAATGCGCCTTTTTCAACTAGGTAATTTACAGAAGGGCTTGCCCAATTTGGGACATCTGGAAATTTATGAGTATTTGCAAATGCACTAGATGAGTAGGATAGTAGACTTCCAGCAAGAATTCCTGTAGCAATTAATTTGTATTTCAAAATGTAACACTCCTAAAAAATAGTATAGCTTGGTAAATCTGTCATTTATAGTGAATCTTATAAGTAATATGAATTAGTTTAAATAATAGAGTAGGTTGGCAATTTCGTTATATTACAGGTAAATAATAATTAGTTAATTTAAATTATTATTTCGAAAAAAATCTATAGGCATACACTTATAATAGGGGGCTATTTGATATATTTACCAAGCTTGTGTAACCAGTATAGTTACTTATATATATGAGTGTCAATTAAAAAAGAATTACATTTTTGTAAGGTAACCATGTTAATAATATAGTAAGTAATTATTATGTAAGGTGAATAATTACTCATTATAATAACTATAAGGATGAATTAAATAAAGAGGGATGTTTAGCGTTATTTACCAGTTATTTATTGTGGTTTTTATTTTCGTTGGACTTCTATTATTATTTGTATTATTTGGTCATCATACTGCGGGGTTTTTAAATTTAAACAGTCACGGTGGCCTCTTACCAAATGGTGCAACAGGTTTAATTATATCTATGTTGGTCGTTATCAATTAATTATTGAAGATAATAAATTAAATAATTTGGATTTACATGTGGGGTATTTTTGTACATCTCCTGAAAAAGGCGAATAAGAAGTACTCTCCTAAAATTTCTAACGAAGTACTTCGTATATACTATTTACTGTATTTTAGATAGTAAATTTGATCGCACTAATTCTTGAATAAACAATAAGATTCTTAGAGAATAGTTTAAAAAAAGTTAAGGAAGTTTAAATAAATGTGGTTGCAATTATTTAAACCATTGAAGTTAAAAAACTTTTATGAATTTTTCGCTAGATTATAAGCTTTAAATGTTGAAATTTATTTACTTATTTCGCCAAATGAATACATTTATACAATTAGATGGAAGTTATGGGTGTTGAATCAAAACATAATAGTTTGTTATTGATGAATTTATCGTAAAGTTGTTATTTAATGTGTCATCAAATAGTATTTGTATACAATGATAAATAAAGAAAAGGAGATTATTATGAGAAAAAATAGATTAAAAGATACAACATAGATAGCATGAATAGCTTGGGGTGTAAAAACATAAAAAACAAAAATCCTTAAGTGCATTAAGGAAAAATGAGGGAGTTAATATGGGGAATAATTCAAAACATAAAACTAGAAAAATACTTGCAGCCACCGCTACAGTAACTATGCTTGCAACTGGAATGATTTCTACAACAGATATCATTGCAGAGGAAACGCAGCAGCAAAAAAATTTATCGACATTACTGCAAAGTGAAAAATCAGTTAAATCAGAAGATAGAACATTTACAGTCCCAGGAAAAGGGGATGTTGAGGTACTGAAACAACAGGAAAGAAAAAGTATAGCATTTAGTCCATATGAACCAACTGGTTTATATGCAAAGCCAAATGAACAAATAACGATTAATGTAGAAGGTAATCAAGATATTCAGTTATATATTGGAACGTATTCGTATGATGCTTCTTGGAGAGAAGATTCTAAGATAAAATCATTTACATTAAAACCTGGTATAAACACAATCCAATCTCCAAATGGGGGGATGATTTATTTTTATAATAAACAACAAGGTGGTACCATTCGAACAACAATTACAACAGGTGGAACGACTACGCCTTTCTTTGAACTAGGAAAGCATACGAAACAAGATTTAATAGACATGCTGGACCAGTATCCTAATGCACATGCAGTGGAGTTAAAAGGAGAACGTGTATTAATTACGGCCAGCCCTGCACGTGTTAAGAAATATTTGTTGGGTTCTAATACAGATCCTGTACAACTCTTAAAAAAGATGGATGAAGCTACTCGAATTCAAGACAAAGTAGCTGGATTATCTGAAGAACAAGTAGATAAACATTATGTTCATTACGTAGAAGAAAATCATTCTCCCGATTATTATATGTATGCAACTACTTATCGAACCGCATATGTAGGAGATGCAATTCAATATGTATTAGATATTAATAAATTTATAAAAGATGGTTGGGGTCCATGGCATGAGGCAGGGCATTTGAGACAGCAATCACCTTGGAATTTTTATAATATGACAGAAGTACAAAATAATATATACAGCCTTTCTGTAGAAAAAGCATTTACATCTAATCAACCCTTTAGATTGCAACAAGAGGGTGCTTATACTAAGGCATTTCAATACTTAGAACAACCTAATAAAAATTATGACGAAGTTAGTGATGTTTTTGTTAAGCTTGTTATGCTTTGGCAACTACAGTTAGCGTATGCAGAGGACTTCTATCCTAAATTGCATCAATTGTATAGAGACATGCCTTCAAGTGAACTTCCACAAACTGATGAAAATAAAAAACAATTATTTATGATCTCAGCATCAAAAGTAGCCAAACAAAATTTGATGCCTTTCTTTGAGAAGTGGGGATTACGTCCAAATAATGATACCATTCAAAAAGTGGCTGCATTAGGATATCCGATTTTAACAGCAGAGATTTGGAAGGGGACGGATTCTAATCCGATTAAACCAGATGTCCCTAATACAAATAATATTTTAGAAGGAAGCCAGTTTGCATGGTCAATGAAAGGGATTAGTGATTTCGAGTTTGCTAAAATCAATTTCAGTAAGTCAGCAGAAGAAATGCAAGTGGACTTAAAAGCAGGAATACCGCATCACTATTTTAATGAAACATATGCGAGTATTAAAGTACAAAATGCATCAGGCAAAGTAGTATACAATAAAGACATTTATGGAAACAAACAACAAAATGCTGAATCGCAAAAAGTTCCAGTCAAAGTAGGAGATTATATTGAGTTAACACATCAAGAAGGTGTGCATAGAGCTACTTTAACAAATGTAGATAACAGTAAACAAGAAAGCTTTGGAAAAAAAGCAATGTACGAAGTTACAAAAGAAGGCCTGAAAAAAGTAGAAAAAATGCCAGAAGCAACAATTTTAGATGGAAATCAATTTGCATGGTCACTAAAAGGAATAAGTGATTTTGAGTTTGCTAAAATCAATTTCAATAAGTCGACAGAAGAAATGCAAGTGGACTTAAAAGCAGGCGTACCGCATCATTATTTTAATGAAACATATGCGAGTATTAAAGTACAAAATGCATCAGGCAAAGTAGTATACAATAAAAACATTTATGGAAACAAACAACAAAATGCTGAATCGCAAAAAGTTCCAGTTAAAGTAGGAGATTATATTGAGTTAACACATCAAGAAGGTGTGCATAGAGCTACTTTAACAAATGTAGATAATAGTAAACAAGAAAGCTTTGGAAAAAAAGCAATGTACGAAGTTACAAAAGAAGGTCTGAAGAAAGTAGAAAAAATGCCAGAAACAACGGTTTTAGATGGAAATCAATTTAGTTGGTCTTTAAAAGGATATAGTGATAGAGAAATTGCAAAAGTAAATTATAATAGGGTAACAGAGAAAATGCAGGTGAATTTAGAAGCAGGCGTACCACATTCTTATTTTAATAATACGTATGCGAGTATCAAAGTACAGAATTCATCCGGTAGTGTTGTGTACAATAAGGAAATAGTGGGAAATAGACAGCAAACTGCTGAAAGCCAAACTGTGCCGGTCAAAGTGGGAGATTATATCGAGTTTACCCATATAGAAGGGGAAGCAGTAAATGAAAAGACACGGGCTAAACTTACTAACCTTGAGAATAATAAACAAGAATATATAGGCAAAAAAAGAATCTATCAAGTTACTTCAACGGGATTAAACAAAATAGATTAACATGAAAAACATTCAAATTTTTAGTTTGATGCTTAATAGTCGTTCATTATGAACGACTATTTGGCATTTATTTAATATAAAGTGAAATTAATTTTAAAAATATGTTTGAGGACTGAGTGATGTTTAGGTGCTATAGATTTGAGAAAAAAGAAACAGAATAATAAGGTATTTGTTGATAAAGGCTCTATTGTATTACAATATTTTACATATTTGGTATGATGTATATGAGTGCTATATAATAAGGGAGGAATGAGAATGAAGTGGTTCATAGCTCATGCAAATGGTAATAATATCTTTAAAAAGTTAGTTTTAATGGTGTTACCAATGGTTCTAATGATAATGATGATAACCCCATCGAATGATGCATTGGCAGCCAACCAATCAAATGCAAGTTCACTAAAAGGTGTGAATCTATTTAATGGAAGCTGGACTGTTGCTATACAAGCTGCAAATTTACAATATGTTTCTGCTGAGCCATCGGGCAATGTAGTAGCAAATCGTAATGCAGTTAATGAATGGGAGAAATTCGAATTAATTCCGACTGGAGAATTATATACGTATGCTTTAAAAGCGAAAAGTAATGGCAAGTACGTTTCGTTTGAGCCAAATGGTAGAGTAGTAGCAGATCGTACATCAATTGGGGCATGGGAAAAATTTATTTTATATAATGGTGGAGACAATAGGATATATGTATTACAAGCGTTAAGTAATGGTAGATTTATATCAGCAAATAGTGGTAGAGAATTAACTGCTAATAGTTATGTAGCTGGAAGTTGGGAAAGATTTGTTATTGTGTATTTCTAAATTTTGAATTGTTTTATATATAAATAAAAATGACTGGTTTAGTTCATATGCATGCTAAATAAAGAGTTAAGTACTTAATACAAGTGTATATTAAGGTGTAAAAAGGACTGACTGCAAGTAATTGTCAGTCCTTTTTGTATGTTAAATAAGTAATTACGGAGGATATAATGAGAAGAAAAAGAACCCTATTGGGTTCTTTTTCAAGGCATATTAACAGTAAGGAGAATCATGAAATGCTACTTCAAATCTTTATTAGGGGAAAGATTTTGAAAAAGCTTAACATACATCTATTTTTACATAAATGTAAGATATAGTAAATTGATAATGTTTACACTTACTATTACTAATATTCAATTAATATAGTTAACACTATGTTTATAGTGTTAACTGATGTTTCGTGTAGTATACATTTAGAAATCTAGTATTAGATTATAATTGTCAAAAAAGCTAATAGATTTATCATTTCAAATTCTAACTAACATTTAAACGATTTTAATTGAAATGGGGTGTGTATTAACTCTTATAAGCTAATGAAAGTAAATAAAATAAACAAAGACCCTGTAAAAAAATACAGGGTCGGATACAGGGTTAAGGGAACGCGTAGTTTCTTAAAAACATAATAGCATATATATTTTGTGTAGCTATATGAGGATTTTGACAAAATTAAGAACAAGACAGAAAATCTTTAAGAAATTATATTGGTGGAGATATGGTTTGGAAGTGAACTGTTTACCTGTTGATATAGATGAAAACTTTGGAGCATCGTGATCAAACTTTCTTTAAATAAGGGGTTTAGGTTATTGAGGTAATTGGATCTTCCTGAAAAAGAAAAATGTTTTTAAATTAAAAGTAGAAAAGACACCTTTCGGGTGTCTTTTCTTTTGGTATACAGCTTACATATTGCTGAATTAGATACGAAATCATAATTCGACTATGAAATAAACAACTTAAGAAATTTTAACATAATATGGACTGAAAAGAATATGTAATATTGCATTTTTAGTTTTCAATTTATTTATTTATTGGTATAGAAAAGCAGTATAAATAAAAAGGGCATGCAGTCGTATCTGCCGCCCCTTTTAGGAGGAATTCAAGACACCGATAGAACACGTATTGGTAAAAAGGCTCAAAAATAGTATATGTAAAAAGAAAAAGTCCTATACCAAAAGTGGACTGAGCCGTATCTTTTTTACTTATTTAAAAATTAAATTTCATTCTTTTCAAAATAAGTACGGTAAACATATGATTTGGAATGAAATTAGCAAAAGTATACATGAAAATGGCAGACAACAATTTTGTCGTCTGCCAGTGCCAATGGACTGAATGAGTTAGTCAATTACTATATATTGCTACCCCATTACCAGAAGAGTGAAGCCGCTAGTTCAAACGGCTTAAACCTAGTATGCCTAATAAAGAAAAAATTATGAGTAGAAATTTTGTTTGCTCTATATGAAAAGATAAATAGATATTCATCAGACAAGGATAATACAGCATACCTTGAATAGGGTGTAGGAACGAATTAAGGAAAAGAATGTAATGTTATTAGGGAAGGGACTGAATCAGGAGTGGGAATTTCGGACAGGATTTTGGGAGCCGTGGTTGCCTTTGGTATTACGACTAATATCACTGCTTGTATAATAGCATTATACATTCAAAAGTATGAGCTAATGATAAACTGCCTTATAAATATTTTATTTTTAATACGTATAGCTAAAACGTTTATTAAAATGAAAATTAACAAATGGATGGCATTAGGATTTACGTTGGTTGTAATAGAAAAAGGTATTAAGGCAGGTTATGACTTCTACACACATGATTACTATGGTGTCAGTTGGAGTTTAGCTATCATTATCTATTGCATATACGAGATGGAAAATTATTATGTTGAAACAAATAATTAGCCGCAAAAATAAGGATTAGTAGGCGTAATTCTTATTAAAGTATACAATTTTTTTGAACAATGATATTACGATCCTGTTTTTTACTTCAAGAACATAAAAAAAGACGCCATAAGGCGCCCCCAAATTGGGTAAATGAGGTTTTAGTTTTCCAATCTAAAGAAATTATGTATCAGCTCACAATGAGAGTATATCATAATATATAATCAAAATAATATGCATTATTACATATCCGAGTTTAACAAAAGTAAGATGAGAGTAAACTAAAATATTATAAAAAAGACACTACAAGAGTGTCTTTTTTGGGGAAATACTCTATAATTAACTTTGGGGAAGGTAATGTTAGAGTATTCGTTTAGCATTATCTTTATATTTGATAAACCATGAAATCGAAAGATTTTGTGGTTTATTTTTTGAACAATAGATATTACAGTATTGGCAGTGAGCTATTGATTATTATAAGCATTGGGAGAGAAGGGATTAAAAGTCTAACATCGAATAACGGTTCCGGAATATAGTGTTGCGAAATGATCTCCCATATCCCAAACGGTACTTGCTTGTATATAGCCCTTAAAGCCTTCTGAAGAATAATAAATCTCTTTTGGTATACTTTCTTTAGTTTGGAAATGTGCTTTAGAGTACTTTACATAATGGTTTTTAATAACTTTTGATTCTGGAACAATAGTGTTTTTTTGTTCCAATGTTTGCCTAGCACTAGAAGGTGGTATGAATCTTACAGTGTCTTGGTAATTATGATCTAAGGTGTCAGCCTGTACACTGTGTGACGACACAAAGACGCTTAAACCACTTCCCACAATTAATGTTGCAAATGCTAACTTTGAGAATTTTGTTAATCTACTCATTTTACAATCTCCTTTTCATTATTTTATAAGGTATCTCCTTACACCTCACAGTCTATATCCACTACAAAAGGGTGTACATACATATTGATAGACAAAATTCTACAAAATACCTCATCTTTTTGGGGATTGTGTATAATAATCCAATGTTTAATAATTTATCAGAAGTAAAAAAGTAGGTCTTATATAAAAGAAAATGAATAATTTATGCAAGTAATGTATATAAAATTATTGTTTAAATATTCTAAAATGAGTTGATAAAGATGTGGGAATTTTTTTAGAAAATAAATGATTCCAAAGATTAAATTTGAAAGTTAGATTCTCTTTTAAGTTTATTTTTATAGTATTATTCACATGTGTGAATTATTAAGATTTAAATATAAAAAAGTGAGAAAAATGATAAACATTCTTCTCACTTTCATCAATTAGGGTGGCATATACATAAATATGCGTTTAAAAGGATTTTCGGATGAAAAATCCACATGAATAGTATAACAAAATATTTAAGGCTATTTACATGTAAAATTGCATATGTAGAGTCGGTAGTTATAATAGCTAGAGTGTTTCCATTATTATTTAACAGATTTTCCTAAAAGATTCGCCTTCCTTAAGCTTGTACAGGGTGATACGTGAGAGATAAATTTTGATATGTAAAGCCCCTCCGAATGGAGGGGCTTTACATACACTTACATTAAGTTTGTTGTGGTGCACCACCATGATCGCCAACACTATATGTGGGAGCGGGGTAATGTCCATGAGTAGCAAACGGATCCGCTTTAGAAAATTGAGAAATTCCCACCGTTAGAACCCCAATAAAAGCAATACCCGATAATAATAGGCTGATTTTTTTCATTATTTCAACACTCCTTTTTCGATTGATTTTCGTCTTGCTTGGTAACAAATATGGAAATAGTCACTTACCTTTTGGTGGTTCTCTAATTGTCTACATTTTATGGCAAATAATTCGGCGTATTCGACAACATATTCCCATAATTCTTCTTCCTCAAAGTATAAGATTCCTTCTTGAATGATTTTTTCTAATTCTTCCAGTGGAATATTTTCATTTAATCTTTTTAAAATAGAGAAGTGGTGTGTGTATTCTTCGTTATGAATTCCTCTGCAAATCTGTAATCCCTTATCAATGAGTTTGCTAGCTGCTGATTGTTCTCCTAATTTATAATGTTCCTTAGCTTGTAGGAAGATAGCCTTGAAGTGTGTAGGGATTTTTTCTGTTACTTCTGAAAGGTGACGAATAGCTAACGTAGACATACTTTGATCAGAATACAGCCACCCCATAGTACTTTTTACGTATAACAAGGAATCTTCTTCCTTATTATTCTGTAGTAATTCAATTGCACAATGTAGATATTCTTCTGCTTGTTCGTACTGCTTTAAATAGATACAGCAACCACCTAGCAAACTATTACAAAAGGCTGTTTTTACTTCATAACCTTCATACTTCGAAAAGATTGCCCTTGATTTATTTGCGTATTCGATAGAAGCGAGCATGTTATAGGTATGGTGATAAAAAGTAGCAATTCTATAGTAGAATTCAGCGTGTTCAATTTCATCTGGAATGTTTACTAATATCTTTTCTGCCAGTTTATAATGTTCCTCTGCCTCAGTAAAACTTGATATAAAAGTGGAATGAATGGATTTAAAAAAGTGATAATAGAAGCGTAGAAAATGGTCTGTAGGCATATCATAATCACTAATAGCATCAAAACTATTTTGTTGAATACCGAGGCTATCTGTTAAGACCGTGTAACGAAATTCAAGTAGTGAGTAATAAAGTAACAAATTTTGATCCTGACGTTCTTGATTTGGCTCAATGCTTAACTTATTAATTTTTTCATCAATCTTCTTTTTTAGATTAGTAGCTTTTATAACTTGTTGAGATAGCATAGATCGATACCAGTCGTTCAATAGAGAGGTTAATTGCTCATTTCCCTTTACTGAAACACTCACTATATACTCCCCCATCCTATAGAAATATCTTAATCCTATATAATTGTAACTATCATAGCAAAATAAAAGAAAAAATGGAGGTATTTTACAATGTTTTTCAATAAAATTCATAAAAAACAATCAATTTATGTCGAATGTACTTAGAATTTAACACAAATGTATAAACTTTGCGTATGTAAATAAGAAGAGAATAAAGAAAGAAAAAACTTGTAGGAATTCCTACAAGTTTTTTTAGATAATGTAAAAATGTGAAACAGACTATCTCATTACTCGTAACAGGGAAACTATCTTACTTATGGCTTGCTTTCATTATATAACGAGTTTTAGCATTTAGAATTTTTGTGTTTGAAAATTATGTGAATTTATGCTGAAGATGTACTATTTTAAGGATTTGTTCTCGCTGTGATTAAGACAAATTAAAGAAAGGTAGTGGAAAAGGCGCATAAAAGGGAAAATTTCCTTTAAACGTTCTAAAAAGATGATTCTAAAAGTTATTTGTCTGTAGAATAAATAGTTCATGAAATTATCCCCATTGGTGAAAGTAAATGAGAGACTCGATATATAAGTAAGAACTTTGGGGGAGTATATACCAGAAAGGTATAATTATAAAATTGTTAAAGCTTAGTATAATTATCGAGATTTTCACCTTGTTTGCTTTTCTAATAGGATAAGTTGAAGAAGATAGGAAGTTTTTCTTTGAAATAAGCTTTTTTGATAGGAAAAAGTTTTTTTCATAACTAGAACAAATAAATGGATAAGTTCATATACTGTATTGTCGTTAAAGTAAGACATTATTCTCTCTGAACCAAGGAATCACTAGCACAATATGTGATTCCTTGGTTCTTAAGTATAATGTCTATGAGTAATTTGAAATAACCGAAGAAATAAAATCTTTGTTAATGGGCAGTCACAGGATTCTAGGTATAATAGGTTCACAATTTAGACTATAAAAGTTAATGTCTCTTTAGCTAAGAAGACTCCCTCCTTAAGAAACAAGCAGTGAGTATGAGTAAGGGGGATAGTTTAAAGTGCGGAATATTGTTTGATTTGGTTAACACATAAATTTAGCATCTCTGTACTGGTGTAAGAAGTATAATGTTTATACCATTCTATTGTATTTTCTAAAGTCTGTTGTAGGGACCACCTCGGTTGCCAATTAAGCTTGAATTTTGCTTTACTAACGTCAAGGTTTAGTAAATTTGCTTCATGGAAATTCATTGGACCCATATTTTCTGTTGTCCAATCCCCGCAACCCCAAATATCTAGTAAACTCGTCACTAATTTTTCTACTGGAACAATATTGTCTAGGGATGGTCCGAAATTCCATGCACCTGAAAAAATAATATCATTATTAATAATTTTTTCTGTGAGGAGTAAATAACCGCTTAAGGGTTCTAATACATGTTGCCAGGGTCTAATAGCGGTAGGATTTCTAATAATAATCTTTTTATTCGATTCTAATGCTCGTATACAATCAGGAATAATCCTATCTATTGACCAATCACCACCACCAATTACATTACCAGCTCGAACGCTTGCAATTATTTTCTTGTGGTGAGAAAATTTTTCTTCTGATAAATAAGAATTTCGATAGGAAGAAATTAAAAGCTCACAGCATCCTTTACTTGAACTATATATGTCATGACCGCCCATAGGATCAATTTCACGATAACCCCAAGGCCATTCTTTATTTTCATAGCACTTGTCACTTGTCACCATAATTCCTATTTTAGCTGATTCATGTAATCGAATTGCCTCTAGTACATTCATAGTTCCTAGAACGTTTACCTCGTATGTTTCTCTAGGATATTCATATGAATACTTAACTAGCGGTTGTGCAGCTAAATGGAATACAATTTCAGGGTTATAATCTGTAAAAACTTTATTTAGTTTACTAAAATCTCTTATGTCACCGCGAATGTCTATTATATCATTTTGAAGATTGGTAACATTAAAGTTGTCGTTTTTATTTTTAGGATCCAATGAATATCCAATTACAGTGGCACCTAATTCCTTCAACCATAGGGATAACCAAGAACCTTTAAAACCAGTATGTCCTGTAATTAAAATTTTCTTTCCGTAAAAAGCGTTATTAAAGTTTTTGTTTAACAATTAATCCACCTCCTTTAGTACAATATTTTCAGGGGATTAGATATAAATGTGTATTGTTTTTATACCAATCAATAGTTTTAATAATTCCTTCTTCAATATTAATTCTAGGTTCCCAAGAAAGAGATTCTTTAATTTTGTGAACATCTGCTTCAGGAACCCATCTTTCATTTGTTCTAGAGGAAATTGCACCGTAATTTGGTCTGGAATTGGTGTTCAAATGTTTGAATAATAATTCTACATAATGTTTTAAGGGATGAATGGTACCACTCCCAATATTAAAGATATCATTTTGTACAGTGGTATTTTCTACTGCTAGGATACAGGCATCTATTATATTTTCTATATAACAATAATCTCTTAATTGATTGCATAAAGTTAAATTTACATCTTTATTTTGCAACACTTGCAAGATAATATAGCTGAATATTTTATGTGGCTCCTCAGCCTCTCCGAATATGCCAAAAGGTCTTAGTGTTATAAGATTAATATTGTTTTCGCTTGCCATTTGATGGGCTAATATAGTAGCAGCAGCTTTGGTACTTCCATAGATATCCACAGGAGTTAGTAGCATATTTTCATGAATAGGTTCCATTTTATTGCCGTATTCAGAACTACTACCCATATGAATAATTTTTTTACAATTTACTAATTTTGCTGCCTGAATTATGTTACATGTCCCTATAATATTTGTTTCTATAGCGTGCATGTAGTCTATATGGGCAGAATTTACACCATAGGCTGCCAGGTGAAAGATATAATCCGGGTTAACTTTCTTTATTACATCTTGTACTTGTTTTTTGTCTCGTATATCTATTTCATAGGTTTTAATATTTTTTAGAATATCCTTTAGTCTCCAAGAATTGGATGATGTTCTTATAAAAAGAACAATTTTTGCTTGTAAATTTAAAAGTCTTCGTACCAAGTGAGAACCAATAAAACCATATCCACCAGTAATAAGAAAAGTTTTATTTTTAAATGAAGTAATCATAGTGATAATCTATCCTTTATTAAGATTTATTTTTAGTTAATGGAATAAATTCACTTATTTTAACATAAGGAGAATATCAGTCTTAATTGTGATGAGGGGAGGAGTATTTAAAATAATTTTTTATTGTATTTGTATCAATTTGGCCAGCAAATAAAGGGGATGGGGATTTTTGAAAAGTGTTATGAAGGATATGACATGTCTTGTTCAATTGTTCAATATAAGGAATATATATATGATCTAAAATCGTTGGAGGTAATTCTAAAGTTTCATGTTTCCACAAGTCGAACTCATTTGGATTAATAATCTGCATACTTCCAAAATGAAAAGCAATTAATTCATCTTGATCAATAAGAACTTTATTATCTGTTTTTGATATAGAACTGCTATTTAGAATTACATTCCAAGGTGCTGCATCAATACCTTTATGAGTCATGATTTTTATATTAGAAAAAATGTTAGGAATGTGATTTAAATATTTTTGGTCACCCCACCTATTCATTTCAACATCATAATGATTTTTGCAATATTCTAGGCATTTATCTTTCCACCATGTTAAAATTTCTTTACTATTTTGATCGTTTTTAAAGCCAACTAAACCAGCTTGGTATATACCGTGTATGCTTTCAATTTCAGTAGAACTTCTTTGGGGGCATAGGAATATAGAGTATTTCCACCATTCATCAAGAATGATATTAGGTGCTGTAAAGAAATACATATCAGCATCACAATGTATAATGTGATCAACCTCGGGATAAAGACTAAGGACATGTAGACAAAGAGGTGCTTTTAATGTCCAACAATATTCTTGTAAATTTCTCTCATTTTTTATACTGAGGAGTTCATGATTTTCAAGATCTTTTACCGGAATGAGTATGGCGTGCTTTAATTTTAAATCCTCCAATATTTGATAAGTTAAATCATCCATACAACAGATCCATACAGTAAATTTAGTGTTGAGATTTTCTAAGGAATAATAAGAGGTCAATCCTTGAATTAATCGTTCTTTACTTATAATCATAGAAAAGTTCATAAAATGGTTGGATTGATTCATTTTTCTTCTTAATTGTGAATCTTTATATAAGGTTTGAGCTTCATTTATATCTTTTTTACTTAAAAATTGTTTCGTATTTTTATTAAATTTTTCTTTTAATTGCTTTAAAACAAATTGGATTCTCTCTAAATAAGGAGTGTAAATATGGTTTAATATATTGTTTGGTATTGAAATTGCTCCCAAAGACCATAGATCAAAATCATTTTCAGTAAAGATAGTAATACATGCAAAATGGTAAACAACTAGTTTATCATTTTCAATAAATACATCATTGTTACTCTTGTCAATTTTGTAATCGTTATTATATATACAGTTCCAAGGCGCAGCATTTATACCTAAGTTATTGGAAATTTTTACTTTTGGAAAATAGATAGGGATATAATCTAAATACTTTTGGTCGCCAAACTTTCCCTCCTCAGGTTCGGCACTACACCAATCTATACATTTATTTTTCCACCAACTTACACTCTTTAGTCCATAGAGATCATTCTTAAATCCAATTAGACCAGCCTGATATTTGCCGTACATTTTTTCTACCCAATCACGATCTCTTTGGGGAGTAAGGAAAATAGAATGTTCACCCCATTCCTCAAAAATAATATTAGGATCAGAGAAAAAGCATAAATCACCATCACAATATAGAATAGATGGTAAATGGTAATTTACCAATAAATATTCTATCAAGACAGATTTTAAAGTCCAACAATATTCATTTACTTTTCTTTTTCTCTTAATTGCTTTTAGTTCACTATCTTCTAATTCTTCAACTTGTAAAAGGTTTACGTTAATTAGATTCATTTCTTTTAATAATGAATATGCAAAAGGATCTATACAACAAATCCACAATGTAAATTTTTCTGAGTACTGCATTAATGATTGCTGTAAGGCAATGATTTTCAAGACATATTCACTACCTACAATGACACAGAAATGATTATTTAGATCATGTTGTTGATTATAGAATTGAGGGTTAATTAGTTTTTGAGTATTTTTAGGGGAGAGATTTGAAGTCTTAATTTCTGTTGAAAGCGGGTTAATTATTTTCTCATTAGAGGGGATATATAATCGAGGTAAACTTATTTTTTTATCATTAAAGCTCAATGTTTATTCAGTCCTCTCCACTAAAATTTATTAGGATTCCAACTTTCATCTACGGTTTTTAAATCTTTAGGTGTATCGACACTAGCCCAAAAATCATTGTGTTCATAGACTGCCAGCTCATTATCTTTTATTAAATTTCGGAGAGGAGCTTCTTCTAGAACACAATCATCACTATTACCTAAATAATTGAATATTTCTTTGTTAAATACAAAAAACCCGCCGTTAATTACTTCATCAAGTAAGGGTTTTTCTTTAAAATCAATAGCAATTCCATTTTCAACCGCCAATAGGCCATATTGACTATTCTTTTTAATTCCAGTTAATGTAGCAATTTTTCCTTTTTCTTTATGGAATGCTATTAGTTGATCAATATCTATATTGGCTAATCCATCGCCATAAGTTAATAAAAAGGTTTCACCCTGTACAAAGGGTTCAAGTTTTTTTAGCCTTGCCCCGGTCATTGTATCAATTCCTGTATCTATAAAGTGTATATTCCAATTTTCTAATTCCTGAAGTAGCGTATATTGACTGGTTTTAAAATTCAAACTAAAGTCATTCTCTTTCCAGCTAAAATTCATAAAATATTCTTTAATTTTCTCACCTTTATATCCTAAGGGCAAAATGAAATCAGAATGTCCATATTTTCTATACCAATTCATTATATGCAAGAGGAGAGGCTTTCCTTGAACTCGAACTAATGGTTTGGGAATGTCCTCTAAAATTCCTTGCATCCGAAGCCCTTTTCCGCCACACAAAATTATGACTTTCATAGATCTATTTCCTTCCTCTCTATATATTTTACTAATTTAAACTATGTAGCTTGTTTGATAAATGTATACACGGTTGTACCATAATGACAATCAACTAAAAAAATATGTTAGATTTATAATTCAAATGCTGATTAAATGTGGAGAATACGCACTGTAGTTTATCATCAATTGTATGTAAATTAGGTTATTTTAAAAATTAATGCTTTAGTTATATTTAATACTAATGAAAGACATTGCTTGTTTGTAAGATAAAAGAGGGGGAGGGAAATCAGGGGAATTGAAGAATCTTATAATGAAAAATCTAAGAAGACAAAATTATACTGAAAATAAGATAAAGTATGGAAGTAAGTAGTCATGAACATATTACGTAGCAGAATAAACTGATTGTATAAATGATTTCAAAGAAATTAACTATTTAAAGGAAAAGTGAACAAATATTACATTTTACATTCTAGAAATCTAAAAAAGAGCACCGCATAAAGGTGCTCTAGTCATGAAATTAATTTTGTAAAGAACTATTGATCCTATAAAGAAGGACTTATGAATTATTATATGAACGGATAATGAATTAAGTGTGTATCAATTAGAGGGGAATTTTATTTCTCTACGCCTATTTTAATCTACAGACAAAATTATGTGAAAAGTAAAAAGAAAATTAATAAGTTAATGCTATTTTATTTAAAATATAATCCCAATCGGAATCATCACCTTCCCATCTATCCTGATAACGTGGGAGTTCAATTGAACAAACCCTCGGTATGCCCCAATTTTGTTCAACAATATTAGATAGACCCTCCTTAAAATTAACGATAAGAATATTAAAATCTTTATTTGTAATTTTGGATAATACGTTTTCTAATTCAACTGCTTCATCTCGATTTCCCCAAATTCTAATGAATAAAATTGATTCACTACTAGTTATTTTTTCAAGGAATCGATTAATTTTAGTGTCTAATTTAGCTTTAAAAGAAGGATAGATTACTTTCCAATCCTCATCTGAGTTAATAGGAAAGTCATGCATTGAAAAACAATTATAATAAGTGTCCTTTATACAGTGGGTAATTCGTTCTGCCCATTTAGTTTGATTATCAAATTCTGATTCAATAAGACCGTAACTTTCTGAACCTTCTATGACCATATTTTCCAACTTCATAAATTTTTCAAATCGATTTTGAAGTAATCTGTTTACATCTGAAAGTGATGGATAATAAAACCAATCTAAAGGTCCAGAAAATGTTCTTAAATGGTGCCTTTTGATTTGGTTAGTAACTTGGCACAATCCTCCTAAACTTACAATTAGGCCATAGGATTTTTGTATATCCTCTAGGTTCATCCTCATCATCCTTTTTATAGAATAATTTAAATTATCTCTTCAGTATATGATGCAATAATATATTGATGTGGACCTATATATCAAAGTAGATAAAGCCAATACATTCATACAAACTTAAAAAATCAAAATGCCTAAGTTAAGGAATTTAATCCTTGATGTTATATCATGGAGTTGCCATTGGAATGAAAGTGGTAGGGAGATTACACGAGGGTTATATATTCTCCAGCAACCTAAATTAGAAACCTGTCCTTGTTTACTTCAGTAAAATTTTAATCCTTTTAAAAAATCCTTAGATAAAAAAGAAAAAACTATTGGTTAGCATTTAACCAGTAGATTTTTCTTTGAATTAGCATCTTTTACATAATAATTATTGAAGATGGAAAATTCCATTAAGAAATGCTATTAAATACTAGACTAATTTCTAATGGTCCCAGTATCTTTTATTTTGACGTGTGTTTTTACATTTATTTTAGCCTCTGCTAACGATTGTAACCAATCTCCTTTTACTTTTTTCCACTCTTTATATTGAAAGGCTCTAGCGTATAGGGATAATCCAATTGGATCAATTTTATTCTGCTGTATCTCATTTAATATACTTTTTAAATTATTATTAATTTCTTTTTCAATAGCACTTTTTAAATTATTTATATTTTTTTTATTATCATAGTGCCCCTTTTTTAAATTCGGATTGGTTTTTTCTATTAAAGCTACATTGGCATTGATATCGAGATTAAATATAAACTTTCCGTTTTGAAAAGTAACATCTACCTTCCTTGTCGCATTCTGTATGAAGATAGAAGTGTTTGTTTTTTTGTTTGATTTTTTAGGCGGAAGCGCAAGGTGTAGTATCATTCGGCCGTTACTTTTTGGCTTATTTATAAGATTGAAAAATTTAACATCTTTTTTAGGAATATGAGTTAAGTATTTCCCTTGGCGATTTAAAAATGCAATTCCTACCGTGTCGATTTCATTCTTTGTTTTTTTAATAAATGGAACAGTTTGCGTCATTCCTTCTTCGTTTTGTTCTCTCATTAATTGTTGAATTGTAGAAGAGACGGATTGGTTATTTTGAATGGAGGATTCGATTACACCATTTATATAAGATGAAAGTGATGGTTTACTAGGCTTGTGAATTTTAAAAATTTCTTCTGCAGATCCATCTACAAGTACTATTTTAGCATTAATGGTAGCGTAAGGATCACGGTAAGAAGAATCAAGCTCCTGCAACCAATTTGCTTCTTGCGCTAATTTTTTCCCAATTAAAATGATTTCAGCTTTGGAAGCTGTCATAAAGCCCGTTAACTTCGTATCTATCTTACTGAATCCAGTATATACAGTTGATGCTTGTGTCCAATGTTCTATAGTACTTTTTGGCTGTTTATGATGAAAGAGTGGTATACTTGTTCCAACTTTTATGTCTCCATTAGAAGTTCTATCCAGGCCAATTAACAGGATTAATGAAACCTTTTCAAGAGGAATTCTCTGACTACAACCAATTATATATACACAACAAGTTACAATCCATATCCATTTTCGAATCAAAGTTGTTTCCTCCTAGTAACCCAAGTAAAAAGAATACTGTAAACGAAAAATAAGATCGGTAATAGAATAAAGAAAATGACATTTAAGATATCCATAAGAGAATAAATAAACAAATATTGATCTACATCGGGATTTACGAAAATAAATAGGCCAACTATAAATAACACAAAAGCAAGTAGCGCCCAATTTCGGGCGTTTTTTTGAAGTGATATGGTCATAGATTTAAAACTGAAAAATAAATACGGATATAAAGTAGTGGAGAATACAATTAAATAGTAAGCGATATAAATAATTTCTAAACGTTCCACGAAAGAAAAACGAACCCCTTTTAACAAATGAAATACGGGCCAAATTACGTCTTTTATCCCCTCGGGACTAAAGTATATATAAGAAAGAATAGTCACATATAGATAGAAAATCATAGTTCCAGTATTAGCTATTAGTAGTCCTTTTATGGCCTTTTGTTTTTTTTGCAAGAACGGATATATATAATATGCAATTTCTAAGCCAGCATAAGGAGTAATAGTTTCTTTTGTTGCCTTTAAAATAGGGTATAATCCCTCTTTAAAAATAGGTAGTAGGTGTAAAGGGTTGTAGTTACTCTTTAGTGAAAAAAGAAGAAATAGTGGCATCCAAGTAGTAAAGAAGAAAACAAGCATAGAATAACTAGTAAGAGCCCTTAACCCACTCAGAGCTAAAATAATAAAAGGTAATAGTAATAATATGGTGATTTGATAAGCAGGAGTGGAAGGGAATATCCACACTTTTACAATATTAGTTGCCTTTAATAAAGTATTGAAGCCAGCAAAAAATAGATAAAAGGCATATAAAAGAAAAAGAATTGTCCCTATCCATTTACCAAAGTATGTTTTTAAGATTTGTGAGAAGTTTTTGTTAGGATTTTTTTGTAACATTAATATAATAAACACGCCAATTATAGAAGTAGCTATCCATCCAAGAATGATCGAAATCCAGCCATCTGTCCCTGCCGTGGTAGCAAGTGGGCTTGGCATAATTAACATACCAGATGCAAGTTGCAGTGAATGAATGAAAATAATGAATTCGAATAAAGTTAATTTTTGAAACTTAAGATTCCCCATGTGAACCACCTTCTTTTTTCTTTCTTTGTTTCGGCTGACCTATACTCGAGCGGCTGGTAAGCATAGAAATAGGAAATCTTACAAAAGAATCTTTTAACTCTTGGAGACGAAATGGTGCTATTGGCAATCCGTATGGTGAACCATAAGAAGTTAGTGAAACAAAATGAGCAAATAAGAGCATTAATCCACTAACAATACCTACAATCCCATAAAAGTAAGCCAATAACATCATTGGAAAACGAATAAGGCGTATAGAACTCGATAAATCATAATTAGAAACAATAAATGAGGCAATGGCTGTAATAGATACGATAATAACCATAACGTTACTAACAAGCCCAGCTTGAACAGCCGCCTGTCCAATTACAATCCCTCCAACAATTCCAATGGTTTGTCCAATTGGTTGTGGTAAGCGAATACCAGCTTCACGTAGCATTTCTAGTGTGATTTCCATTATAAAAGCTTCCAATAAAGGAGAGAAAGGGACTTTGACTCTTGACGTTGCAATAGAAGTGTATAAATCTATAGGAATGATTTCAAAGTGAAAAGAGACTACAGCAATATAAAATGCCGGTAAAAAAATAGCTATTATAAATCCTGCAAATCGTAATAAGCGAAAAAATGATGCAACGAGCCAATGAATATTATAATCATCTGGAGTTTGAAAGAATCCAATTAAATTCATTGGAACAATCATTGCGCCAGGGGATCTATCCATTAACACTGCTACTTTTCCATCAAGTATATGATTTGAAATAGCATCTGGACGTTCACTTAAATAAGCCTGTGGAAAAGGAGACCAATTTTGATCCTTTGTAAAATTAGATAGTTCACCAATGCTTAATACCGCATCCGTTTTAATTCTACAGATTCTGTTTTCTATTTCTTGAACTACATCTGCATTCGCAACGTCACCTAAATAAATTAAATAAACAAAAGAAGTTGCTCGTTCTCCAATCGTCAGCTTTTTGATTTTTAACTCTGCAGAAGGAAGATATCGACGAATTAAGCCTATATTTTTTGTGGCATTCTCAATAAATCCATCATGCGATCCTTTAATAGTAACTTCTGAAATTGGTTCTTGAATTGCTCTCTCTGCCCAGCCTTTTGTATTTATTAGAAGTGAACGATTTTCTCCTTCCATAAATAGTACACATTGACCTTCAAGTAATCCTTCTTTAATTTCATTCCATGTATATACTATTTTGGTATGAGTAGCGATAATATTAGAATTAAATATTTGACTGTCTTGATTTACTTCTTGTAATAATGGTGTAACAACATTGCCTTTTAAAGCAACACCATCAGTAAGGCCTTCAAAGTAATATAGTAGAATATTCGTATTTGTTTTTAATTGCAAAGGGTGTTCAATTAAATCTGCACTAATATCAAAGATATTATCTAATGTATTTTTAAGTTCTTTTAAGTTACTTGTTTGGATTTTTTCAATATTTTTATCTGTTTTAGTTTCTAAGGTCTCTTCATTTAAGGACAAAATTGACACCTCTTTAATATATAACGATTAGTTGTATTTATTATTTTTATAAGATGGAATTTTATTCACAAATTCAAACAAATTGGGAATAGAAATTAATAATTGAGAGCAAAAAAGTAGAGGTGATTTGTGTGGAAATCTAAGTATCGAGTTAGAATTGAAATTTGAATGATTATAATAAAAAAGAACCCTTGATGGGCTCTTTTTTATAGTTGGTAAATATGTTATCAACAATAGATGGCATTTAAGGCAGTGATTTAGATCTCATTAAGTCAATCAGCTGAATTTTCTAGGAAGAATTTTTTTCATATCTGAATGCTCGATAAAAAATGAAATTACAATTATTTGGGTGTTCTAGTGTAATTGAACTTTGCACGCTAACAAATTTTGTTTAGGGACAAAATGTTTTTTCTGAATTAACAGAAAAATATATGTGCAAAATTCCTATTGGTTATTTTGTTAGGTATCAAATATTTCTTTGGCCTTACTTTCTTGATATTACCGTACGTTTATATGTTTCTAAGGGAAAGAAATACTTTCAGTCGTATTACCATCTATTGTTTGATTAAGATGGTAACATGAAAATGAAACGTTTACAACCAGAAAATAAAGAAAGAATATTAAATTACGACTTTTTTCGACATTTTTTCTGTATTAATATCTAATATTTTTATAGGAAAAGGTGGAGGGAAACGTACCTTTTCCTATAAAAAGTTGTGTAAGAATTAGAAATAATTAAAGTAGTAATAATAGCTTAAAATATAATTCAATGAATTTGAGCCCAAAATCATTGAAACGATTGCTAACGTTATAATTGAATTTTTGAGCTGTAAGAGTTTTAAAAATATGGTCAAACTTTAGTCCACTTTGCGTTTCTTCCTTTTGTAACTAGCTTAATATGGCCAAATAATTGCAAGGAATTTAAAGCCTTACTAATTGTACTCTCTGCAATGTCTGGATATCTGTTACGAATACTTTCCTTAGTAAAGGGTTGTTTTTGTTTAAATATAAAATCCTGAATTCTCTCAACTTTAGTATGTTTACATATAGAATCTAGAACGGTGTTATGCAGATCTTTGTAAGCCTCTAATATAATAGTTAAAAACGTTTTTAACCAAAAGCTACTATTATGTTCCTCGCAGTACCAATTTACCGAAGATTTATAAATCGAATTGTAATATTCAGATTCATTTTTCTTAATATACTTATCCAAACATACATATTTTACAAATGTATGTCCACTCTTAATTAGCAACAACTGCATTAACATAAATGCTAGCCTGCCATTACCCTGATTGAAAGGGACTATGCAATAAAAATTTAATATAAAACGAGCTATTAATAAAAGCGAATGTAGCCCCTTACTAGTATTTAATGAGTTGTATTGATCACATAATTGCTCCATAAACTGTGGAATTAGTTCATGTGGAAGAATGCGGTAACTATTCAAGTGCATTCCATGCTCAGGAATACCTGGAATAATAAAGGGTTTTTCACGCCATTTGGCACTGTCAGAGGTAATGTAATGTATTAACTGAAAATGTAATTCCTGTATAGTTGCTGGATTAATTGATAAAGTACAGGAGTTTTTATGTACAAAAGAAAGTGTTTGATAATAACAAAAAATAGCATCTTCCGAAATGTTTTGAGGTACTATATCATCTAAAATAAGTTCTTTTAATCTTTTATGAGGAACTTTTATATCCTCATAAATAGTAGTGAAATTTTTTATGTAATGTAGCGGTATAGTTTTTTCTAAACTATTAAATATGTCAGGGTTTTGTTCCTGATAAGCAGCTAATTTTCCTTTGAACTCGCTAATTTCACTTATTAAATTGATTAACCTCCTTTTTAATTCAATATTTTTATACTTATCATCAAAAAAGTCTCTCATTTTTGTTCCCCCTGTAACCCCTTAACACGTTGTTGCATACATCTTTCCATTCTAAAGGTATTTCATGACATCATTGTGAAATAACGACATTTTTTGTTTTGATTTTGATCGTGTTTTAGAAGCTATATTTTTATTTGATAATAAAAATATAGGAATTATAAAGAAGAATCGTTAGGATTCAATTTTAATAGGCATAATCCTAACATCAAATGTACAAATGTACAATAAAAAAATAAAAAATATAAAACTATAGAGTCTTTTGAAAGATTATTAAGTAGTTGTAGCTATAGATGTGTTTTAGTTTAAGAGTAAATATTGAAGTGATAATAAAGTTTTTATGGTTGAGAAAATGGATAAGTCATTAATTTGTGACAGTTATATGCCTAATCAATTCATTTGCTATTATGAGAATTCTAAAATTAAATCTAAACGAGCTTAATTTTCTATATTTAGCATAAATATTAGGGGAGTAAGTTGATGAAATGTATCATTAAATATAGAAATATGTAACGTTTCATACTGGTATTGTAAAATATTATGACATAAGTTAATTTAAATACTAGGTACAGGAACATGTAATAAAAATTCAGTAATGTACCCTTTAAACGTTTCACCCTAAAAACGTTAGTGAAAACCTCAAACATACTGAAGTTTTTCCCTTTGTTTCTGTACCTTATTAGGTAAAAATAATACAATAAATTGGTAGAACTTTATGGGGGAAATTGGATTTTTAATCTCTTTCTTATCTTACATAATCAATCTCTTAATGATTTGTTTAAAATAAGGATTAACAGGGTAGGAGATGACTAATAAAAAGGACTATAAAGTTAAGTTGGACAAACGATCAGGGAAACGAAAGGTTAATTTCGTCGTGTAACTGAGAAGCACCCACTTTATGTTTTGCTAAGTGGTGGGTAGTTCATTTTGCTTGGTAATTTTAATATATGAGTTTGAACATCCTGCCTGAAGCAAATCACTATATAAATTACAGTAGTTATGTGGTTATAGGAGTAAATGTCTAAGATTAAAGGATTTGTGTGCATTCCCCATGTGAATATAAGTAGATTATTTATTGTGTTTTTTAAGGTTTAGAAAATATGTGTGAATTTAGCTTTAGAAATGACTTATTTGCAAGTTATATAATAGGAATGTGAAGTCTGGAAGAAACTGATATTATCAGTTCCTTCCAGACTTTTTTACTTTAAAACTGTATTTTTTTACATAAGGTTAAATATAATTCTTTAAATTAACATTTGAATTTTTTGTGAAAATAAGAGGGGTTTTCATTGCTCTATTAATACATAATGTTACAAAATAGACTTATTGTATTTATTTTATTTTTATATGAGATTAAAAATAATAATAAACGTACCAATGTATGAGAGATATTAGTATATTTATTAGTAATTTGTTCGTTTATCTCTATATTGCTATTATATTAGCGATAGCAATAATATATTGGGGGGACAAGAATGAATTTGAAATTTACATCTAAATTTGAAAGATTAAGAAAAAGTAAAAAAGGAATTAGTGCTTGTGTTTTAGCCGCAGGGGTGACGGCTATTACTATGATTCCTCAAAGTGCTTATGCACATGGATTTGTTGAAAAGCCAAGCAGTCGTGCTGCTTTATGTAGTCAGAATTATGGAGCGTTGAATTTAAATTGTGGAAATATAATGTACGAACCTCAAAGCCTAGAAGCACCTAAAGGATTCCCAGATGGGGGACCGATTGATGGAAAAATCGCTTCGGCAGGAGGACTGTTTGGAGGAATTCTTGACCAACAAACATCAAATCGCTGGTTCAAAAACACGATTAAAGGTGGAGCAAATACCTTTACATGGAAATATACAGCTGCACATCCTACAAGTAAATGGCATTATTACATTACAAAAAAGGGATGGGATCCTAATAAACCATTAACACGTGCTGAATTAGAACCAATTGGAACTGTGAAACATGATGGTTCTGCTGCATCAAATAATTTAACACATACAATTAATGTACCAACTGATCGCAATGGTTATCATGTTATTTTAGCTGTATGGGATGTAGCAGATACGTCAAATGCGTTTTATAATGTAATTGATGTAAATCTAGTAAATAATGAAACTCCCGATACAGTAGCTCCAAGTCAACCAACTGAATTAAATGCGTCTAAAGTTACTGCCAATAGTGTTGCACTAACATGGAAGGCTTCTACGGATAATATAGGTGTAAAGGAATATCAAGTGTTACGCAATGGGGAAGTAATTGATACGGTACCAGGTACAACATTTATTGATAAAAAACTAAAAGCAAATACGGAATATACCTATACAATAAAGGCGTTAGACTCTGCTGGAAACATATCAAAAGAAAGTGAGGAACTAAAGGTTAAGACAACAAATGAAATCCCAGATATAGAAGCTCCGACGCAACCGAAAGGATTACATAGTATGAGTACAACAGCGACCACTGTTGATTTGATGTGGAGTCCGTCTGAAGATAATGTAGGTGTAGACCATTATATTGTATATAGAGAAAGCTTTGGAGTTATGAATAAAATTGGGACAACGGCTAATACATCCTTTATGGATAAAGAATTAAAGGCTAATACATCGTATAAATATGTAGTGACGGCGGTTGATTTAGCTGGAAACGAATCTAGTAGCAGTGATGTATTAAATGTAGTAACAAAGTCAGAGGATTCCACATATGAAAAATGGGATGCAAGAAAAGCATATACAAAAGGTGATAGAGTAGTACATGAGGGAAAAGTGTATGAAGCAGTTCAAGATTATCAAGGCAATGGTGACACAAATTGGATTTTTGCCCTATCGCTTTGGAAGCCAGTTTTGAATAAATGATAAGCGGGAAAATGTAGTTAACATTAATGGATTTTTCTTTGAAAGTAAAGGGTCGTTCCAAATATAAATCTATTAATGGTTTAAATGATATGCTAATAAATTTACTCACCATCCTAATGTTGACGAAATAAAATCAGAAAAGAATCCCAACGGTATTCCTTCAAAAAGGAACTCCAATGGGATTCTTTTATTTTCTAATTTGTAATAGCGTATATTTTCACAGTGAATTTGCTAGTGGCACCAATTGGACTTGCGATATAATATTTAGTATTTGTGTAAGCCTCAGTCCTAGATCCATGTGAAATGTTTTTCTAACGAATAGAATCGGTACCTAAGGAAACATCAATCATTACATTGAAAGAGATAGTAGAAAGATGATCTTTCTCTGAAGGCTCAATAACCCATTTTAATTCTTTAGTACCTACAGGTAAATTATCAATTTTAAAGTTTTGACTAGAACGATTTTTTTGTCCAGATAAAGGACTAGATTGGGATGGAGTTTGCGAAATTAATATCTCTTTTTCATTCGAATGTACACCATTTAAGGGTAACTTGTTTCCCTAAGTTGATGGGCATGTGACAATAGCCCCATAAGAGTTCATAGTCATTTAGTTTACATAATCTATCTTATAGGTGTTTGTAAACTAAAGAGTTCAATGAATCTCAAATAAAAAAGAATACTTGTGTTATTGAGACCGAAGGGGATTTTAGAAGTTATATTTTGAAATCTGTATTAATATCACATTTAGCTGAATGATCAGCTAAACCAAGTACAATATAAAAGCACTAAAGGAAACACTCTATTTCGACATCATAGACAATCAAGTTTTGTGAAAAATACAATCTATTTAGTGTTAAGCGATTAAAGTTAATTGTTTTGTATTTAAGTATATATACTGAATATGTCCTATAAGCAATCGTATAGTGAATATTAATATGTATAGTGGAATGTAGCTGAAACTAAATGATACTGAGACTGATGAAAGGGTAAAGTGAATGACGTAGTGTGTTAGATGAGCATAAAAGTTAATATGAAGAAGTAAAAACAAACACTCCATAACTTCGCACGAAATACCAATTTTACGAACAATAAGATAGTTAAATAAAAATCTAATACCGTATTTAAGGATATCAAGCTCAATTACATGAGTCTTGATATATTGGTATGTGGCTATATAATTCATATTTTATATAGAAATTATTAAATGTTGGACTATTCATTGAAAAATTTCATAGTAAATTACCTTTTAATATATAGGATTTTTTCTTATGTTAATCTAATTAATTCCTCAAAATCATGATTAAATTAACTAATACATGTTAGATAACGAATTTTAAACTGTTTTCATATATTGATTTTTTTGCATGAATTTATATATATAAATTGTTTTATTTTAAATACATTTATATGTAGTTTTTCCACCATTTTTTATGGTTAAATACGAATTTCTCACTTAATTATCTATAATTTTTATTTGAGTAAATACATTATTCCTTTCACTATTGATTATATTTTAGCATCTCATAATTTAATTATGTAAATAAGTTTGTGTAAAAATTGAATTTAATGCGAACTTGTGTTCGAGTATCTTTTCTGTTATAGTATATATGAGGTGATTTTTATGGATTACAGTAAACAACGTCAAAAATCCGTACATCGTAAGAAATTATACGAGAATTTAAATGAAATGCCCTTTTACATAGAAGAATTTGTGGAGTACAAAGAATTGCATGATGCCTCTCCCTCCACCCTACTGAATTATGTATATGATTTTAGAGTCTTCTTTAATTGGCTATTATCAGAACAAATTATTGAATTTAAGCCCATTAAAGACATATCCTTCTCTGATTTGGAGAATTTAAAGAAAAAAGATGTTGAGAACTTTATGAGGTTTCTAAAACTACAACAAAACATGCAGAATTCCTCTGTTAACAGAAAAATTTCGGCCTTAAAGTCTTTATTTAAGTACCTCACCTCCCTATCAGAGAATGAAGATGGAGAATGCTATTTTTATAGAAATGTAATGGCTAAAATTGAAATACATAAAGATAAAGAAACATTAAATGCTCGTGCAAAACGTATGAGATCTAAAATATTCCATAATGATGATGATCAAGAATTTCTGAATTATGTTAAGTACGAACATGAAAAATCTTTAACAAAACATCAGTTATTCTATTTCCTAAGAGATAAAGAGCGTGATGTAGCTATCCTCTCCCTCTTTCTTGGTAGTGGTATTCGTGTAAGTGAATTGGCCGATCTCCGCATGGAAGATATAAACTTAAAAGAAAGACTAATTGATGTAATCCGAAAAGGAAACAAAGAAGATTCCGTTTGGATTACCCCAATTGCATTAAATGATCTTGAAAAATATATGGAGATTAGAGATAACAAATATGCTCCAGGAAAAGAATTACAAAATGTGTTTTTATCGAGGTATAAACATACTGCACAACCTCTTTCGGTTAGAGCTATCCAGGATATAGTAGAAAAATATACTAAAGCCTATGGTAAAAAAATGTCTCCTCATAAATTAAGACACACATTGGCAAATAAATTATACATGGAAGAAAAAGACTCGTTACAAGTGATGCAGCAACTTGGGCACACGAGTCAAGATACAGCTTTGTTATACACTCAGCTTGGAGAAACAACTATTAAAGATAGTTTAGGGAGAATTGGAAAGAATAAAGAATAAAAGTTCAGCGATATATAATTGCTGAACTTTTATTCTTTATGAATGGAAAAGCATGTTTTAAATACTATTTCACATCTAATTTTATTATGTAAAAAATATATAGTTTTTTTATAAATTAGATTCAGATTTTAAATTATTCCAACCTTCATTTTTGTTTAAATTATTGATTAACCTATACAATACCATTGTTAAACATATAAATATTACTCCTAGCAGGATATTTGGTATTCTTAGAGCGAATTCTCTACCAATTATAGGCTCAAAAAAAGTTACAAGGCTTCCCCCAAATAACATACCAATTGGGTTCATACCCCATGATAATAACCTTATTACGCTACCAACCCTACCTAATTTTTCATTGGGAGTAACTTTTTGTCGGAAAGAAAGATTAGATACATTCCAAATGACAATAAAATAACTTCCTATAAAATACATTATCATAACAAAATAAGAATTGTTTGCAAATCCAACCGCTCCAAAAGTTAAACCCATTATTAATAATGATATCAAAATAGTCTTCTCAAACCCCCATCTATTTTTGATAAAGGATATGGTTTGGCTACCAATAATACTACCAATAGTACTCACAGATATTAGTATCCCAAATCCAAAGGAATCTAAGTTTAATATTTCTCTTACAAAGAACACTTGTATGCTTAATGTCGCAGAAAACATCAAAGTGATTCCAACTCCTAAAAATGAAAGATATTTTAACATAGGATTAGTTAAAACAAATGAAATTCCTTCAGATATTCTTGCCCTCTCGTTTGTTTGTTTAACTTTTAAGCCGGCTTTTATTAATAAAATAAACGGCAATGTAATTATAAGAAGAATCAAATCCACTGTAAATGGAAGCATTATTCCAATTGGTATAATCATTCCTCCTAGAGCTCTTCCCAAGACATCGCTCATCGTCAATCTTGATGTCATTACATAGCCATTTGCTTTCTCTAAATGCTCAGCTTTAACAAGATTTGGGACAACTGTTTGAGAAGTACTATCATATACAACTTTTGTTATGCCTAATCCAAATGCAATAAGAATTAGAAGGGGAATACTAACTTTATTAGTTAATATTATTAAAATGAGTATTATCAGTAATACAATTCTGCTAATTATTGAGTAAATTAATAATTTTTTTCTTGAAACAGAATCTATTAAAACTCCAACATGTAGACTGAATAATAACCATGGTAGAACCATTGAAGCAGAAACTAAAGAAACTAAGAATGTGTTGGATGTTAAAGACGATGTTAACCATGGTAGTGCGAGTAAAGTTAATCCGTCACCCAAAGTAGAAAAGGAAACGGCAGTCAAAAGTTTTATGAAGTCACTTCCATAACGAGCTCTCATAGCAAAAACCTTTCTCTTGGATTATACTATCAATATCATTAATAAAGTCGTCATATTTTCCATGCTGGTTTATTATGATGGAAACTATTTGAGTTAGTGCAAAATGAACACCCCACTCCAGGTGATTTTTCATTATAAAACTTTTATTTGTAATAAACCACTCAATAAACCAAGAAAAATCATAATTTATATTATAGGACAAACTGCCAAGATATATTGGTAAAAATGAAGCTTCAACTCTTTTGTCTCTTAATAAATCAATAGTAAGTTGTAAAAATATTTCTCGTTTATTTAAAACAGAATCCCTAAGGTTTTGAATTGTTAAGGGTTCTTGTTTATCTATCGTATATTTATTTAATACATTTAATAAAGTGTCCCATCTTAATAACATCTCTTCATTAAGAAATTTTTTTGTTAGTATATCTAATTTTAGATAATCAAGATTAATCGGTTTATCTATTTTAAATCTAGACTTCCACCTTAGATTAAGCATCTTATATGCTAGTAAGTCATGACTATTTAGCTTAACATTTGGTTTCCCAAGTGATATGGGAGTATCGTCCATAGAAGAAACCATGGTCATATTTCTTCTATTTGATATATAAGAAACATTATTAAACACCTGATTAAGTAAACCCAAAATATATATTTGCGGATTGTTCCCTTGTAAAGGATGCAAATGATCAGGTAAACCAAAGGCATTTAATATTACAAGTCCATTATCACTGAGTAGACTTTTAATTTTTTTCAAATAGTTAATAGTAAATACAAAATCTGGATAACCAATATTTGTATATAGATCAATACAGATACAATCAAACTGATAACCTTCAAAGAAATCATAAATATTTTCAGCATTTATATTGAAAAAGTTTATATTTCTTGATATGAAAGGAATATATTTATTATGTATTGCATTCGTAATTGCAATATTGTTTTCATCAAGATCAACAACATAGACTTCTGTTTCAGGATTGTTAATTAAAAAGGGTCTTAACGCACCACCTTGCCCTCCGCCTAATAATAATATTTTCTTGTTATTCTTTAAGTTTACTAAGGCGAAATCATCAGTTTGAGACCCATTAAATATTCGGTCTCCCCTTAGTACAGAATCAACACTGTGTAAAAAGATTTGTTCTTTACTATAGAGGGAATATTCAGTCATGTTTAGAACCTCGCGTATCTGCTCTTGAAATGTCTAATCCATCCATAAAGCATTCATCAAATTTAACTCCCCATAAATAAGCTCCCCATAACTCAGCTCCTCTTAAAGAGGCTCCCTTAAATAATGTGTCTCTTAGTTCACATTGTCGAAGGTTCGATCTTCTTAGGTCAGTGTGTTGAAAAGTTGAACCTAGCATATTTGATTTTTCTAAATTTGCACCTTGTAAGTTTGCATTTGAAAAATCTACATTTTTTAAATTTGCATTTTTTATAATGACTCCTATGAGTATTGAATCTCTTAAAGTAGAACCATTTAAGTTTGCATTTGAAAGATTCGCACCAGGGAAGTATATACCATCAAGTGTTAAGCCGAATCCATAGTCTATTAGAAATTCTTCTACACTAAAAAAACCCTCGAAAGTAACTTCTGAGGATGTACTAATTTTTGTCTCTGAAAAAATTGCTAGTATTTTGCTTTCAATTTTCCCTATTGATCTAAAATCCTCATATAAATTGATATATTTTTTTTCAACAACTGTTCCAGATTTTAAATTAGGAAGGAATAAATTATCTATAAAAAGATTTTTATCTACTTTTCCTAGAAAAATTCGTTTACTTCCTTGGTTATTCAGATATACTTCTCTAATTCTATCGATTGGATTAATCATCTAATCCCCCATTTTTGTAATAATAGAGTTAACTGCTGATACACTGTTTATGCCAAAAAAGTCTGTGTATCTGGTGTCAACAAAGAACTTCATTTTATTTATTGCCCAATCTTTAATTTCTTTCTGTTTTGAGATACTATCTTCTATAATCATATAGTCCCCAGGTCTCATTAAATTAGAAAATACTTCTAATATCCCTTTTGTATTAACATGACAGTCTTCAATAATTATCAATGGGTGTTCTAAGTTATCTAATAATTTTTTATATTTTATATTTTGAATATCATTTGCATCTAAATTTAAGTAGTCAACATTTTCCTCAATTTGAAAACCTTTAATATTTACCCCCATCACTTTTGTTTTATAATTATATTCATTTGCGACTGATTTCAACCATCTAAGACTCGTGGGAGTTGCACCAAATTCAAAAATTGTTAAAGGACGGATTTCATAAATCATTAATTCATATATAGATTTATCGTATAAATTTTTAAAAAGTGGTTGACCCTTCCATAAATACACTTCATCTTTCCCCTGACTATATAATCTGCATAAAAGGGGTAATTCCGAAGCTTTGATTCTTTCAATTCTTTTTGATACCTGCTCATACCTAGGACTAGATAAATTTTTACTATTTATTATTTTTTTAAACAATGTAGATTGGTCTTTAGAATATAGTTCATCAAGAATAAAATTATCTAAAACCGTTGGAATTCCACCCTGTTCAATAATTTTCTTATTTATTTCTGCAATCAAAAATGAAGATTGATATTTCATTTTTATCCCCACTTTAATCATTATTAAAAAAGAAGACTTGTGAAAGCCTTGAATTAATTATATTACTTCCAAATTGTTCTGTAATTCCATGAAAGTATTTTTCTCCTCTAATTAATATCAGCCTATTAAACTTTAAAGGTATTTCTCTTAGTAAGCTCCAAGAACCTTTTTCTTTCGTAATAGGTAACACATATCTTTGGTCAAATTCAAATACATCCTTGCACCCAATATGTTCCAATTCATCTGATGAAGGGACGGTAGACAAATCTAATTCCTCATGTTTATAAATACCAAGGCCACCTTTACAATCTTCATTTAAACTTAAATAAACAATTGCTGCCCAGCTAACTTTATCAAAATGCACTTTAGTTCGAGAATTATCATTTGCAGTACAGAATCTGAATTTACCGAAGACATATTTTTTTGGATCTACATGTATCCTCCGATTAACTAAACCTTCAAATTTTTCAATATGTTTCTCCGTATAAAATGCCTTTATAGATTCCCCCCCTGGAAAGTTAGCTTTATTTTCGAAAAAATTGTAATCAGTATTTAATGCCAGTTTTCTAATTTTCATGGGGTCACTATAAAAATTGTCAATAACTAGTATATCTTCATTTAGAAAAGTCAATGTTTATCATCCTTATATAGTAATCATTTTTGAGAGCGACTCAGGTTTTACTAATTCTTTAAAAAAGAAATTTTGAGTAATTCTACAATCGTTAGAGTTTTCCCCAAAACCCTTCATAGGTGCGTGATATAATTCGCAACCTTTAATTAATACTAGTCTATTAAATGTATTTCCTATGAAGCTTATTAACTCCCATTTAGAAAGGTCATCCATATCCCTTCTAATCACATTCATCTCGAATTCAGAAGCATCTTCGTGCCCCAACTGTCTTGCCTCTTCGTCAGTAGGAGGACCTATCAACCCTGTTTCTCTATGCCTATATATTCCTAATCCTGAATCTAGTGGAGCGTTGGGAGTTAGAAAAACCAATCCTGCCCAATCAATTATTGTATCTGCGTGAACTTTTAATACTTTTCCTGTATTTTTTGTTATTAAACGAAAACCTCCAAAAGTAAATCTCCCTTTAGGATCCTCAATTTTATTACCTACTATTTTTTCAAAAACCTCAATAATTCCATTAGCATCAAATTCTTTATCACTTTGATAACCTGGGTAGTTTAACTTTGCAACTGAAGAATAATTAGATTTCAGCGCTAAATTCCTAATCAATTCTGGATTTTTATAAAAGTTTTCTATAACAATTATTTTATTATGCATTTAAAACACCCGCCTTTCTATTGAAGAAAAATCTTTGGGTCAGCCTTCCATTACTAGGGGAATCTCCAAATCCAGAAGAAGCTCTATGAAACAATGCACCCGATTTAAATAAAACCAATCTATTATATCTCATATCCAGATGCATTGTTTCTTCCCAATCTTCTGGACTAAGTTTCCAATTAAGATAATCTTCATACCAGGTCTTCATTGAGCTATACCCTAGTTCTTGTAACTCATTTATTTTAGGTGGGCCAGTCAGCCCGGTTGGCTTGTGACGATATAAAGATAAACCACCTTGGCATAAGCTATCAGGAACTAAATATATAATTCCCGACCAATCAGTATCATCAAAGTGTGTAGTTTGATCCACCCTAGAATACTCAGGGTAAAAAGCAAAAACACCAAATCCCATTTTTTTAGGGTTAACATCAATATTAAATCCTAATATACTCTCAAATTTATTTATAATTTCATTTGTATAATAATTTTTTTCTGTTTCTATGCTTGGTTTTTTCTCACCTTGTAGATTTTCATCAATCCATCCGTGAACATTTAATGCTAAATTTCTTACTTTATTCGGTTCTTTGTAAAAATCATCTATTACAATAATATCTTTTTCCACAATATTACCTCCCTAATATATATTGAATAAGCGTACTGATTAGTAAATAAATCTCCTAACCAAGTACGCTTATGTATTAGAATGAAATTGCAGATTCTAATTGTGCCCTCTCTTCAGCAGTAAGGGGTTCAGAACTACCATGAGACGGCATGTTGTTATCAGAAGTACGTGCATATACTTCTTGATCGAATTCTTCTAAAGTATCTAATACTTTATTTTCCATTGTTATCACCACCTTCCAAATAACTTCCACTTTATGATAACATTACCAATCATATTTGTCTATATTTTCTGTTTTTTTAAAATTGTATATTAATTAACTTCGATCTTAAAAGTGAAATGTGTGGGAGTAATTCTTCTTTTAGGGTATCATGTTTCTTACATTTCTTTGACTATCCGAAATAATGAACTTTTTTTAAATTATTATAGTAATTGTGTATGCATATCCCATGTAATGTTTGTAGTTTTATATTACTACCACTTTGAATATAAAATACTATTTAATTGATTTGGAATGCACTATTCCGTAAAATGATTTGAAGATATATTTTCAGGAATAACCATAGATTTATTCTGCTTATTAATTCCTAATCGTTTGTTCACTTCAAATAATTTTACAGATGGAAGAACAAGAATCGTTATAAGTGATGCAGCAACTTTGGGAAACAACTATAAAAATAGTTTGGGGAGAATAGGAAAAAGAATAAGAGTTTAGCAATTTTGCATTGCTGAACTCTTATTCTTTTTCTTCCTTTCCTATAAACAACAGCTAGATATAATTCGCTTAAAATTTACTTTTATTACATAAAAAATACATAATTTAAATTCTACATTAATTGGTATATATAAACACTTTTTTTATTAGACATGATTAAAAATTACGGATTCTTATAATTCTAATTTATGTTAAATTCTCATTTAACGAACACTTCAGAAGATGGGAAGTAGAACTCCCCTTTTACCTTAAATTGTAGAAAGATATGAAAATGGATACTTTTTAGACACGAAAGTAGATACTTCTTGAATATCTTTCGTTACTAATATAAATTCTAAATGAATTTTCACTTCACATTTAATCAATATTATTTTAAAAAATTTAAATAATAAAAAATAGCCAGTCAAAAGAGCGTGTTGTTATATATTTAGCTAAACACACTCTTACAAATATTTAAACCCTATATTAATTTCTTATTCCATTCATTTAACTTATTCATACTTTTTTATATTCGGTTATAAGCTTAAAATTCATAACCTTTTTATTTTAATCCTTTTATAATCTGTGAGTTGCTACCATCCTGCACTTGCATTCATAGCAGATCCCATAAAATTAATAAATAACGGCCATAATAACGGCCATAACGTAAGAAGTAAATTTAGAAGTATAAGTATACTATATACCCCAGGAAAATTATGATTTTTACTATTTACCAATACTAAAATCACTAATAATATTATGGGTATTAAATATAAAAATAGCATTATAAACCAATACCATGTCATTAAAGTAAGACTCAATGGTCCTAATATCTCGTGTACAACTCCGAATGATATTCCTAATGCTCCAAAACTAAAGGTTGTAATTATTGTTTTTAGAAGCAATTTAGCCAATTTTGAGTCGTACGATTTTCTACTATATAGATCTATCACAATATACAACGATAGATATGCCATTAATACACCTATCCAAATCAATAGCCAGTCTGCATCTAACATAAAGATGTCAAACAGCGCCCAACACACCCCTACTATTGAAAAAACAAGGGAAATAATTATATATTTTAAAACAGGTTTCATATTCATTTCACGTCCTTTAAAAACTTAAGAATACATTATTAGCTTGTACTCCCTTTTTCTACCGCTTTACTATAGTCTGTTGTATATTCAATAACAGTAATCTCTTTACTTCTAAGTAGATCCTTTTTCCACGTTTTCGCATCAGTTGACAGTTTGAAAATTAATCATAATTTATTTTAATTAAATATATATTAACGGTATATTAAGTATAAGTAAATAAAATTAATTTTAATTTAATATACTTCACTCATTTAATAGAGATTATTTATATGAACAATATTAATGTTGTTCAAAAAATTATGGCATTTCGAAAAGGTGCAGGATTAACTAGTAAACGTTTAGCTGAAATAGCTGATATAACACCTTCCATGTTAATTAAGATTGAGAAAGGGATCACGAATCCATCCTTACAAACACTAAAGTTAATTTCTGTAGCATTAACTATTCCTTTATTTAATTTTTTCTTGAAAGATACTAATACAGAAGAATTAGTTGTAAGAGCGGATCAAAGAAAAAAATAACTTTCCCTGAAAGCTGTAATGTTTCGTATGAGTTATTCTCTCCTAATTTAGATGGATCACTGGAATTGGCTTTAATATGAATCTGCTACCTCAAACCGCTTCATCTCAAGTAAAACTATATCTAAATGATGAGGTTTTACTTCTCAATCCAGGTGATAGCGGTAAAATACATCACCATTTGCTAGTATTCTTCCATTACTTCTTTTTGAATTATACTCCCTCCTGTTCTCCATACAATATACCTACCTAGATTCAATTTATGTTTTAAATTGTTATTTTTTATCCACCTCAATCAAGCTAGCAAAACTAAATATCATTTTACTTTCTTATTATATAGACTATACTAATTTCTCTTCCCACTTATAGGTTTCGTTTAAGCTAAAAAAATATAGCCTCAAGAACGGGATCCTGAGACCCTATTTTTATTTTAGAAAGGACAGCATAATTTTCTCTGTTTCTTCTTTACTTAAATCACCTGTAATAATAAAGACTTGATAAGCGCTATTCTTTCCTTTTGCAGGAACAATCATTTGCATTGCTTTAGAGGGTTCCTCTGGATCAAGACTTTCAACTAAGGTTATTTTTGTACCTTCTAATTCATAATTTGTTACCTTTTCATTATACTCCGCTCTTTTATTCGAGAAATTTTTTGCATCATCAGTAACTGCAGATTGGTGCACAATATATACATTATCTTTACTTTCATTTTGATATTCATAAATAAAATCGGGATTCATTTTTCCAGTAGTCTTCGGTGTTGTAACACCTTCTCCAGTTAATTTAAACCCTTTTACCACATAACTTGGGGTCTTAATTGGAAAATCAACATATTTCTGTGCTTCCTTTTTAGTTAATGTAAATTCCGAAGTGATTTTCTGTCTAAATGGTCCAATTTCTTCACTGTTTTTCTGATATTTTTTTTGTTCTTCTGAATCTAACTTTTCAGGACTTCCTACTAACTTTACTTTTTTACCCAAAGTATATGCCTCTGTTTCTAAATCAATAAATCGTTTAAATTCTTCTTTTGTAAACAGATTTCGTGCCAAACCAACTTCTTTAAGTAAAGTATTATACTCTCCCTCTGAAACAAAAAATTCTGCATCTGCCCGTTCTTTTGTACCAATCATTTTTTCTACAATTTGCTGTATAGAAATATCGGTTTGTGCTTTTACTTCTTTCATATTATATTTCACTTCTATTTGTTGTTTCTCAGGGTTAGTCGGCTTATCAGCACGGGCATTTAATAAGGATACAGATGATACTGCAATCACTGCCACAGCCCCTATCGCAGACCAACGATATGATTTTTTTTGGAATCTTTTAATCATTAGAATTCTCCTTTTTAACGCTCTCTTGTTTTTACTAAAATTTGCTATACTTGGTACTTGATAATAACTTGAGTAGTGTTCTAATAGACTAATAATAGTATGTCCATACGCAATTTGTTCCTCTGCATCTATACATGTAAGAGCTAATGCATCGCATGCTAGTTCTTGATCTTCCCGCATACATGAGTAGGCATACCATAGAATTGGATTAAACCAATTTAAAATTAGTAAGCCGTGCATAAGCCAGTTCACACCAACATCTCTTCGCTTGATGTGAGCTAATTCATGATGAAAAATATATCGTAACTGTTGCTCATCTAATATTTTCATATGTACAGTTGACAATAGCAACTTGGGACGAATAAATCCAAACACTGTTGGACTGGAAACCTTTCCAGATACAAATAGAGGTATATTCCGTTGAATAGACATAGATTGCTTACACTTTTCAAAAATCTGGACAATCTTCTCGTCTGTAATAATAGGGTTTTTTTTTATGTAAAGTAATAAACGTCTGTTCATTATAAAAGTAGCAACACTTAGAAGGATAACGCCAGTAAACCAAATGTACATAAAGATTGTATAGAATGAAATCGACTCATCATCCTGCTTTTCATTAATGCTTGTTTGTGTCTTGTTTGCCTGAGCAGTTTTTGTTGAACTTGAGGTATAAGTATCTTCTTTTGTGAGCATCTTTGTATCGTCTATATCTTTTAATCCTTGCATACGTTCTTTTATAAGAAAATTAGCTACAGGATTTCGGCTAGAAATGAATACATCATCATTCTTGTAAGTAAGAACAGAATAGATACTATAGGAACTATCTGGCGACCAAGGTAAAACAAGTCTTATAATTAATATGATCCATAGCATATACTGCCAGCGTGGAGTTAACTTATTTCTAAACAAGACCTTGATACACAAGATTAGTCCCACTAAAATACTAGCCATAATGGAAGTCTCAATCATCCAATCAAAAAAAGCAGGTAGATAGATATTTATAAATTTTTCTATCACTATAATCTATCCTTCCTCTGATTTTCCTCAGTTTTCTCATCCAGAATACGTTTAAGTTCGTTAATATCTTCTGAAGACAGCTTTTCTTCTTTTAAGAAATTTACAAGTAAAGGTTTAAATGCTGCACCATAGAAACGTTTAAGTAAAGATTTCGTTTCTACTTGTAAATAACTATCTTGCGATACCAAAGGATAATAAGAGTACAAACGCCCTTTATCTTGATGGTAAGCCACTGCTTCTTTGTGAACTAATCGATTAATCAGCGTTCGAATCGTTTTGGGTTTCCAATCCATTTTCACCTCTAACGCTTCGATCACCTCATTTGCCGTTTGTGGAGATTTTGACCATAATACTTTCATTACTTCTAATTCAGCTTCCGAAATTTTCGGTAATTCTTTCATTGTTTAAAATTACACCTCCCTGTATTACGTTTGTAATCTACAACTGAATATTACACTTGTAATCTCGTGTTGTCAATCGTATTTAATGTTTGTAGAATCCTTTCCTATGCCCATTAACATAAATTTGGACTATCATGTTCTCCTAATGAGACAAGAAAGTGGATACTATTTTATAAACAATAGCTTCTGTAAAATTTAATATTATCACATTAACAAATATTTACATATAAACATAAGGATGCAGGTATTATATTAATTAAAAACTTATATTTAAAAGACATTTACTTACTCTAATTCATAAGTAAATGTCTTTTGATTAAAAAATAGTTATTTCTATTAATAACTCCGAGTGGGAAATCCAACAATATAATTAACTATTTAAATTTAACTGTTAACCAGACCTAAAAATTGCCCTATTTTAATAGCAATTTTTTATTTTTCTTACATTATATTTGATTGCTCTTTGTCTTGCTTCTCGATAGTAAATTTTGAAACTAATGCTGACAATGCTTCTACTTTTTCTTTTATTTTGTTCGATTGATTCGATATCTCCTCGATTGATGCTGCTTGTGATTGGATAGACTGTACAGTTTGAGTTGTTTCCTTAGCTACTTGCGTTGAAGTTTCAGAAACACTGGACATAGAGGCATTGACTTCTTCTGTACCGGCAGACATTTCTTCTGTCGCTGCAGATACCTCTTGAATTTGGCTAGTGATTTTATTAATCGCCACCATAATAGATGAGAATGCTTGATCTGCTTTATTAGCTGTTTCTTTTCCTTCTGAAGCTTTTTGTTGGCCTTTTTGCATTGCAGCAACTGTATCTTTTGTATCTTGTTGAATGGCTTGTATTAAATGATTGATTTCATATGCAGATGTTTTAGACTGCTCAGCTAAATTTCCTACTTCCGCTGCCACTACTGCAAATCCTTTGCCGTTTTCTCCAGCACGTGCAGCTTCAATTGATGCGTTTAAGGCAAGAAGGTTTGTTTGTTCAGCAATATTAGTGATTGCATCCAGAGCTTTATCTATTTGTTGCGTACGTGTAACAAGCCTCCCAATTACTTTAGAAGTTTCTTCAACAACCTCATGAACACTATTCATTTGAAGTATAGATTGCTTTATCACTTCACTGCCAGAATTGACTTGTTCTGTTGTTGTGACAGCTACTTCTGTAACCATTGCTGAAGATTCAGCTACTGTTTGAACTCCAGTCGTAATTTCTTCCATTGAAGATGAACTTTCTTGAATACTTGTAACTTGCCCTTCTATTTTTTTATCAACCTCAGATATTGTTTGAACAACTTCTCTTGAAATATGGGATGCTCGTTTAGTATCTTTTAACATTCCATTGGTAGAAGAAATAACCTCTTGTGTTGTATTTTTTACTTCTCCAATTAATTGTTGCAAGTTATCCAACATACTATTAAAAGACGTTACAATATTCCCCAATTCATTATTTGATTTATAAGAAGTACGTATCGTTAGATCACCTGCAGATACCCCTGCCATATCCGTTTCTAATAATACAATTGGTTGATTAATAGCTTTTTTAATGATATAGCCAATAAAAATAACGATTGCAATTGCTATAATGGAGATACTAACAAACAGCATCATGGTATTTTTTGCACTGTCAGTATTATTTTTTTGTAATTGATCTGCATTATTATTATTAAATTCGATAAGTTCGCGAATTACCTGAATTGACTTTTTCATATTAGGATCAACCTCTTTTAGGTAATAAGCATATGCTTCTTCATTATTAGATTGTCCCAAATCTTGCACTTTTTTCAGTTGTGTTCTTAAGTCCTTGAATATTGTATAAAATGTGTTATACAATTCCTTTTCTCTATTAGAACTAACTCTTGTCTCAAACTTCTTTAATAACTGATCAGTTTCTGCACGAGCTACATCTATTTCTATTAAAAGTTCTTTTATTCGTTTTTCATCTTTTGATAGGATCGTTTCTTTTACATTCATATTAATAAGATAAAAATTAGACTCTATAGCTCCTATCCACTGAATAGGTAACAAACTATCTTCATACATAGTAGTAGAAGCATGCTCCCCTTTTTTAAGGCCCCAAAATCCTAGTATAGATAATATGATACAAGAGACACTTGCTATAACTACCATTGCGTTTAGTATTGTGCCAATTTTACTGTTTTTTAAAAACGACAATTAAATTCACTCCATTTTCATATAATGATTAAGTAATTTATTGTATAAAAATAAAAGATATTTAATTATTTACATACAATAAAAAACCCTATACTTAAATTTAAATAATAAAAAATAAATGGTTAAAAGAGCGTGTTGTTATATATTTAGGTCAACGCGCTCTTACATATATTTAAACCCTATATCAATTTCTTATTCCATTCATTTAACTAATAAATACTTTTTATATTCGGTTATCATGCCAGAAGTTTATTGAAAAATGATTACTCTCATCATAAGCTTCAAATTCATAACCTTTTTCTTTTAATCCCTTTATAATTGCTGGAACTGCCGAGACAGATTGTGGATGAATATCATGCATTAAAATAATTTCTTTTGAAGACGTCGCACCAGCTAAGACATTTTGAACAATTTTTGCTGCTGCTACATCAACGGGTAATTTATTGTATTTCCAATCTAAAGAATCAATTGTCCAATCCCATACTTTTAAATTATTTCCGACCACTTCATTTCGAAGTGATTCATTTAACCCGGGCATCGATCCATATGGTGGGCGTGTTAATTTCGGTAAGTTTCCAATAACATTTCTAATTAAAGATTGATCCTCTTTCATTTCCTTAACATATTGCTGATTGGTGTATAGCTTTTTAAAATCATGTGTCATACTATGCATGCCCACATAATGGCTCTCTACATGCTCTCGTTTCACTAAATCTGGGAACCTTTTCACATTGTCGCCAATTAAAAAGAATGTTGCTTTCACATTATTTCTTTTTAATACATCTAATAGGTTAGCTGTATATTTTCCTGGTCCATCATCAAAAGTTAAATATGCAACTTTTCTTTCTTTACCATCAAAACGATTAGGTATCGATTTTTTCAATTCATTTTTAGGTAGACTGCTCACTTGTTGAACACTGTTTATCTCTTCCGCATTTACCAGCTTAGGATTTGTAATAGATTGAAACATGTAATACCCTATTGCTACTAATGTAATAGCCAACAATACACTTATAATTCTTTTTTTCTTAAGCTTAATTTTCATATTATAATCTTCTTCCTATCCTATTATTCCAATTTATGTTGTTTAGTTATATTATTCTATTAGCTTATAAAGCTCTTTAACTTAACCAATCTCAATTTTAGATTACTTATTTTAATAATCTATATAGGTAAAAATTAGTGTCCTGCACTAGCATTCATGCCATTTCCTATGATAGTTAGAACCAAAGGATATAATACTGGTCCTAGGGTAAGAAAAATGTTTAAAATTACAATAAATGTATATGACAGGCTGTGATTTTGGATATTTTGATGTACAAATACTAGGATAACTAATGTTATTATAGTAATAAAATGTAGTAATAACATTATCAACCAAAAATACATCATTATAGTAAGATTCGCCTTTCCTAATAGTTGGCATGTTATCCCTATTATTATTCCTAATACTGTAGCATTAAAGGAAATAAATAAAATTCTTTTTAGTATTCTAGGAAATGTTTTGTAATCCACCGTTTTATTATATAAGCCTATTAAAATGCCCAAAGATAGATATGCCAGTAATAGCCCTACCCAATCCCAGATCCAATCTTGACCTCCCATTAAAGTAAACAAAAGCGAAATGACCCCTCCTACTGCAAGAATTAAGGAGATCATAATGTTAGTTAAAGCTGATTTCATAATGTTTTCACTTCCTGAAAAATTTTATAATAAAGCATTAGTGTTTACTCATATGTTTTCATTTACGTATTAGAACTTCTTTTTAATTAACTGAGAATCTGTTTGATAGTATTCTTCCATTACTTTTTTTGGAATCATACTTCCTCCTGTTCCCTATACAATTTGTGTACCTTGATTCAATTTATGTTTTAAATCATTATTTTGTAAAGAGCCTCGCCCCCCTTTATGCAATTTAATAGGTCTAATCATTCCTGCTAATGCTGATGGTTCTAGCTAAATATCCTCTTTACCCACTATTTCTTTTAATAGCTTATATAAATGATTATCATCAACTGTATATGCTCCACTTAAAAATGGTTCTATTGCTTTCCCTACAAACCCAGATGATATTCCAAGTGCCAGTCCATCCGCTATTGCATTATTGTCAATCCCAAAACCTTATACAGAAATTCAATCATATAATCAGGTCATCATACTTAATAATTCGCATGGAAGAATAAGTATCAATCATTTCTCGTCTTATTTACTATTCTCACAACTATGCAGGTGCTTGAAAATTAATCATACTTTATTATAATTAAGTATATTAACAACATGTTTAGTATAAGTGAATAAAATTAATTTTAATTTTATTCACTTATTTAAAGGGGATTACGCATATGAACAATATTAATATCGGTGAAAAAATTATGGTATTTAGAAAAGGTGCCGGATTAACTAGTAAACGGTTAGCTGAATTAGCTGATATAACACCTTCCATGTTAAGTCAGATTGAGAAAGGAATCACGAATCCATCCTTACAAACACTAAAACTAATTTCTGCAGCATTAAATATTGCTTTATTTAATTTTTTCTTAGAAGATACCAATACAGAAGAATTAGTTGTAAGAGCTAATCAAAGAAAAAAAATAACTTTCCCTGAAAGTGGCAATGTTTCGTATGAGTTATTATCACCTAATTTAGATGGATCACTGGAATTAGCTTTAATGAATCTGTTACCTCAAACCGCTTCTTCTATGGAGCCTATGGCACATAAAGGTGAAGAAATAGCATTTGTTATGGAAGGACAAGTAAAACTATATCTAAATGATGAGGTTCTACTTCTTAATCCAGGTGATAGTGTTAAAATACCACCATATGCAAAACATAAATGGGAAAACACCTCTTTGCATAAAGTCACTGTTATATTTGGAGTAACCCCACCATCTTTTTAATTTCAAATACTAGCGCATAAAAGTTAGAGAAAATAATTCTCTAACTTTTTTGTATACATAACTGTATTTAAAAAAAGTAAAAAACTTGTCTCATAATTATTTGAGATTAAAATCTAAAAGATTAAGAGCAGTTAGAGACCTTTCTAATTACATACTTAATTTACTTTTTAATGTCCAGTATTTTTCTCCATTAGTTTCAAAAGAGAATTCCACCCATCCATTTGGATCTTCACGATAAATAAAGATGTTTGTTCCACGAGTTACTGTACCAACTTTATTTTCCTCGACTGCTACATCTGATTTACTTTTAATTTTTAAGTTAAATGGATACGGTACATGGTAATAAGCAGCTGTTGATACAACATTTGCTGTTGTCCCATCTTCATACATGTTATATGGAGTGTTATTAGATAACGCTTCAACATCTAATGTTTCAGGATTCTTTGGTAATTTTTTTGCAGATGTATAGTCTTCCGCACGGAAAGGTTTAATACGTTCCATAATATTTGCAATTTTTCCAGCCCAGCCTTTGTCTGATGCATATTTTACGTTCATACCAGCTAATGTTGGTCCGTTATAATGCATGCCATCTTCTTCTAAATATCTTTCTCGTACATAATTAGCATTATAAGCAATACTGTCGCCGTAGGTTGGTAAATATTTTGCATATTTAAACGGATCCTTATCATACGCACGTAATCCAAATAAATTGTGTTTTCGATATGCAATTTCTGATTTTCCATATCCGGACTCTAAAATTGCATGTGCTGTTAAATACTGTGCATTGACACCGTATTGATTTTGCGCATTAATAAAATCTTGCCCATGTCCAACTAACGGACTATCTGAATGGTATTTTGCAATAAAACTATCAATCTCTTGGGCAGTAATATTAGAAGCCACTGTTAAGTTTAAATCTTCATATGATGTAGCAGTAATGATTTCTTTTCCTTCTAAACCATCGTTTAGATTTTGTTGCAACATATCTGTTTTAGCAGTAAGTTGAGCGGCCTCGGCGCGTGTTATAGACCTATTTGGTTGCCAACCATTATCAGTACCAGCGGAAATTTTTAAGTCAATCAAAATATTGGCATATTTTTCTCCCCAATGCCCTTTTAAATCCTCAAATTTACTTTGGCCATTATCATGTGTTGTACTCTGTAATTTATAAGCATTTACTAGCATGGTCGCCATGGCGGCGCGAGTTACTTTACCGGATGGATTGAAGATGCCATTCCCTTCTCCTTTAATGATACCAGCTTTTTCAGCTGCAGCAATATACGGAGTAGCCCAGTGGTCTTGAGAATCTGTAAAGGAAGGTTTGGCATTGAAGTCAATTTGCATACCCAAAACCCTTGTCATAATAGTCGCCGCAGAAGCTCTGTCTAATGAATCATTTGACCCAAAAATCCCATCTGGGTAGCCACTTAATACATGTTTATCTACTAAATAATTAACAGATTGCTCTGCCCACTTTGGAACATCAGGGAATTTCTTGATATCTGCAAATATATTAGATGAGTAGGATAGTAGACTTCCTGCAATAATTCCTGTAGCAATTAACCTGGATTTCATAAAATATTCTCCTTCTAAATCTTAATTTCTATCCATTTTCATGCAACTAATTTATATTATCCCTTTATTAAGAATTAATAATGAAAAGTTGCAATAAATGTTGGTGAGATTATTGAATAATTAACTATATTGTTAATGGACAATATATATACTCTGTTGCATAAATAAAGGTTCTTTATCCAACAGAGTATATAGAGAAAAGGTTTTCTATCAATACGTATCTTTTAAAAATTTTTAAGCATAACATACATTTGGTTCAACGATTTTAGCTACCTGTATATAAGTGTCAATGAACAAATATAAGTTTATATTCAACTTTTTTAATTAAATTCAAGTTAGTTTTTGTATACTTGTTAAACTTGTAAACAAACTTGAAAATCAATCTCAATTAATATTGATTAATTATAGTTAAGTATATATTAATACGTCAACACATTATTAATTTTTAGTGAATAAAATTAATTTATATTAATTTTTTTATGTAAATATTAAACATTTTTAGTAAAGTTATTCATTGACACTTATGCATATAAGTAACTATAATCGTTACACCGAATTGCTATAGATGTCAGCATCATCACAAACATATAAATATAAAAATAAAAAATCTCAATTTGGTAATACAATAGATTGGTAGAGGTGTATATTTTTATGAAGCGCAAATTAATTACAACAGGTCTTCTTGCGGGGGCTATATTATCCTATTCTTCTAGTATTTTTGCGGATACTCAAAAGTTTCCTGATGTTCCAAAGTGGGCAGAGCAATCTGTTAATTATTTATTGGAAAAACAAGCCATATCAGGTTTACCAGATGGTACCTTTGGCTCAAACGCTACGTTAGATCGAGCTTCCGCCGCAACAATTATAACAAAATCCTTAGGGATAAAAATTGATATAACAGCCAAACCTTCTTTTACAGATAGTCTGATGTTGATAGTTCTAGTTTATAAATAGAGTTGGCTCTAGTACAGCCTGTACCAGAGCCAAACTATTTACTTTATATGAATAATTTCACTTTTAACAGGGAGAGATTTCAAACCATATACAGAACTAACACTTGAGATAGGAACGGGAAGATTATGGTCAATAAACGAAAATGATTTATATTTTTTCATTAATTCCGTCAATACAATTTTAGCTTCTAATCTAGCTAGGGGAGCACCTAAGCAAAAGTGTATTCCATGGCCAAATGCAAGATGGGGATTTCGACTACGATGTATGTTAAAGCTATCAGGATCTTGAAAATGAAGAGAATCACGATTAGCTGATCCGAGCCAAGCTGAGATGATTTGATCTACTTGTAGAGTTTGGCCTCCTAATTGAACCTCTTTTTTTACTTTTCGTACAATTCTTTGAGCTGGTGAACGATACCGCAGTACTTCTTCAATTGCTTTTGGAACAAGAGATATATCCTGTTGTATTTGCTTATAAACATCTGGATGTTCTATCAAACAATATAATGAGTTTCCAAGTAAGTTAGTTGTAGTTTCATTTCCTGCTACCAATAGTAATTTACAAAATGATACTATTTCCTTGCCCGAAATATTTTTGTCTATTTCACTTTGAACCAATAAAGAAATAATGTCATTTGAATCTATTTTGGATTTTTCTCGATTGAGTTGTATGATTTCTTCAAAAAATTCCTCTAATTCATTTTCTGCTTGTAAACGTATATGAAAAAATTCTTTCAAATAATCCGGATCATCATGACTGGGTGAACTTACTATAATATCAGACCACTTCTTGAATCTTTCCATATCATTAACAGAAACACCTAACATTTCAGCAATTACTATAACCGGTAAAGGATAAAATAACTCTTGGACAATATCAAAATTTTCACGATTAGATAATTGAATAAGAATATCATTTGTGATTTGCTGAATTCTCGGCTCCCATACCTTTACTGCTTTAGGAGTGAAAGATCGATGTACAATAGACCGAATTTGCGTATGTTTTGGTGGATCCATCCCAAGAATACTTTGTGGAAATGGAGACTTTTTTTCCTCTGGCATAACATTAGAAAAAAACTCTTTATCCTCTAAAACCCTTTTTACATCATCGTACAAAAAAACATTCCACATGTCAGCCTGAGGATTAAAATAAATAGGTTCTTTTTCTCGCATCTCCTTATACCATGCAAATGGTTCATATGGATCTCCTAAAGCCTCTTTTCCTACCAACTTATTTGTAGGAATCATAAAAATTGATTGATAAGGTGTTTTCATATATAACAATCTCCCCTCCAAAAAATAATTCTTAATACACCGAATCATATTCATAGAATCTCATTCGGTGTATTGAGAATTATACAATAATAACACGAATTTTCAAAATACTTTTTCACTTTTAAGATATCAGTTACTATATAGGTAAGGGGGAATAAGGGGTGCAAAAAAAAAAATTAACGAAAAGAAAACAACAAGCTCTACAAACAGAGAACAATATATTTCTTGTGTTTTTAAATTTAACGAAAGAAAAAGAAATTGAAAATCTAACTATTGAGGATATTTGTAAAAAGGCAAATATCTCCGTAGGCACTTTTTATCATTATTTTTCTTCCAAAGAAGATATTTATCAAAAATTATTTCAACAAATTGAACAAAACCTACATGTTGAATTAGAAAGTATAGATCAACATACGACAGTGCGAAAAACTATTTTGAATTTCTTCCAATGCATAGCAGAATATACAACTAAATTAGAGTTACATATAAATCTCCTTAACGACTTCAACAAAAGAATATTTGTATATGAACCTTCTTTAATTTATAGAACTCTAAATAATCTTGTTTATAAAGGAAGAACGGAAAAAGAATTAATAAATGATATGACTGTAGAAGAAATCACAACGTATCTTTTTATAATTGCTAGAGGAATTATATTAGACTGGTGTCTTTTAGGTGGTAGGTACTCACTAGAGCAGCGAATGGATACTTATATGAAATTAACCTTGAAATCTTTAAAACTCTAAATTTTAATCAAACGCTACGCTTTCTTGTCCCTATTTGTGCGTTTAGTAAAATTTTATCATTTGGGGGTATTTGAACATCTAAATCAAAAGAAAAAGTATAACCCTTCTTTATATTGCGAGAAAGAAGAATTATGCTTTTTCTTTTTTTAATAGAATATATTAAGCCAATATCATTTTTGCTTTTTATAAAATCTATTGTCTTAAAACTAAAATTTTATTAACTTTGAAAAATTACTTAGTAATAGTAGAAATAGCTTGTTTATAAATTAATTGGTGTTTATTATGAGCCATTACAAGGACAGAGTATGTATCCATTGAAAGTATTTGTCCTCGTATCGGAACACCACTTTTCAAAAATATAGTAACCGTTCTTTTTGTATCTATTAGTTCTTTATACATATCCTCTTGTATCATTTTCATATTTTCCCCTCCCCGTTTAAATCGTAACATATTTTAAACATTGATATCATTGGATTAAAGTAATTATTACTTGAAAAATTAATAAGGTTTTATTGTTTTCTGATAATATACTCCTTCCTCAAAATTTTGAAGGTGTGAAACTTCAATTATAAGTCGGAAATGAATTTCGGTTTGTCATAGCCAGAAACTCTTGATAAACGAGCTATATGAAATTCATTGATAGTTTGATATAAGAAGTTGCAGAAAGAAAATAGAGTGCGAAAAACAAGCCATTCGGTCTCTGCATAACATATCAACCGTACCAAAAGAATGTCCATGCGTCGGACATCTAGGGGGGAACACCCTAAAGTAACGCTCAGGGAGTCGAAAGGTTACTTTCGTCGTGGAACTGAGAAGCTCCCACTTCAAGCTTTGCTAAGTGGCGAGTAGTTCACAATGTTGGATTATGTATTAATGAAGAAATAATTCTGTTTACAAGATCATCTGTTATCCACTCTGTTTTCATATCGTCAGCATCTTTTTGATCAATGGAATCAATAAATTTTTTGAATTTCGGAAATAAGACAATAGATGTAATCCAATAAATTGCATGATTCGTTGAAAAGAAATGAAAAACGCCTTGTTCTTTCCCTTTCAATAAAATTTGTTTTAATTGTTCGAAATTCCCAATAATATATGGTTTAACTTTTTCTAATCGTGAACTTTCCTTGAGAATTTCTTCATATACAAGCGCTCCAATTTCAGGATGTTGTTTTATATGTGTAATAAAGAAAGTTAAATATTGTCTAAGAGCATTTCTAGAATTATACTGTGTTTCCTCAAGAAAATTGGGTAGTTTTTTTGCAAAACCATATTTTTTAAACACTTCTAAGTAAAGATTCTCTTTCCCTTTAAAATAATATGAAACCATAGCAACATTTACCCTTGCTTCTATTGCGATTTCTTGGATACTTGTACCATCATAACCACGCTCTCCAAATTTTTTCTTAGCCGCTTCTAAGATGTTTTCAATCGTCTGCTCGCGGGATTTCCCCATTCTATACACCTCAAATTATAAATAATGTATTAAAAAAATTAATATGTGCTTTATATCACAAACTTTTATGAAATTCAATTATATATTTTAAATTAAGATTTAACAAATAATCAGATATTAATCGTTTTTGTAAAAATATTTCCTATTTACTAAATGTAAAATAATGATGATATACAAAAAGAAGGAAAGACATACCACATATGTCTTTCCTTTTAAAAATATCTAGCCCCAGATAATTTTGACTCCATTTGAATTCTTTTTAGTTATCTACATATGTATCTTTTTTTACGATATCTATCAATTCAGTCCAACTTGTAATGCGGGGAATATTAAGGTAATCATTGTAAGAAGTATTTTTTGCATACACTTTAATTGGTTGTCCTATTAAAGTTTCTAAGACAGCTGGCTTATCATCAAAGAAATAATCTAGCTTTATTTCCTGTATGAAATGTATTTTCTCTTCATCTTTCATCCCATAGAAAAAGCGATCCTCATGTACTGGAAAATTCTTTTCCAGTAACCATCTTTTTGTTTGCTCTCCATGTTCTTTAGGTCGCGCAGTTATATAATATACTTCATGTCCCTGTCTTTCTAATTCTTGTAATGTCTCTACTGCATATGGAAACGGTAAACAAGAAGTATAATAAATTTCATCAAGCAAACTGTTCCACATCTGACCACCTTCCTCGGAGGTCATGCCAAATGCTTCATGAATTTCAATTGTTTTTAAAGAATGAAATACATCCAATCCTACTTCTTTGTTTAATTTTTTGTTATATAAATGAAAAGCATGCTGTCTTAAATCAATTAAAGTATCATCGATATCAAATCCAAACTTCACTCTTCATCGCCCCTTTCTGTACTTCATTTAATGTAAAAAATAAGTAGTTTTTTATTTTCCTTCTTCCTCATATTCACCACATTCAGGATAACCAATAAATTTATAATCTTTTCCAACTTGGGTAAATGATATATCCTTAAATTCAATTGCATCTTGCATTTTAGTAATGCCTGTACCCTCTACAAAGCTAGGTGCCATTCTTCCCCCAATAATCTTAGGTGCGATATACAATACAAGTTTATCCATTAATTTATTTTCAATAAACGATGCATTCACCTCTCCTCCACCTTCAATAAGAAGAGAAGAAACCCCTTTTTGTCCTAAAATATCAAGCATTTCATGTAAATTTATATGTTTTTCTCCACTAGTAACAAACACTTTGACACCTGCATGTTCTAATGCTTGCTTTTTCACTGCATCATGATTATTTGTTGTAAAGATCCAGGTAGCAGCTTCTCCATCTGTAACAACTTTTGATTTCATTGAGATCCGTAAGGTAGAATCTACTATCACCCGAATTGGATTTCGTCCATTTGGAATACGCGTTGTTAATGAAGGGTTATCTTTTTGTACTGTATTAGCCCCTACTAAAATAGCTGCATTTTCATTTCTTATCTGATGTACATCCTGTCTTGCTTCTTCAGATGTAATCCACTTACTATCCGATTCAGACGTAGCAATTTTCCCATCTAATGTAACACCAGATTTAACCGTTACAAATGGACGTTTTGTCATAATATATTTGTTAAAGACTTCATTCATCTTTCTCGCTTCTTCTTCATAGATTCCTACAATTACTTCAATACCAGCATCTTGTAGAATTCTAATGCCACGTCCAGAAACAAGAGGATTAGGATCAAGTGTAGCAACTACTACTCTTTTAATTCCTGCTTGTACAATTGCTTTTGCACAAGGACCTGTTCTTCCATGATGAGAACAAGGCTCTAGGGTAACATAAATCGTGCCACCACGGGCCTGTTCTGCCGCCATACGTATCGCGTGTATTTCGGCATGTGGTTCCCCCGCCTTCATATGTACTCCGATTCCTACAATTCGATTGTTATTTACAATTACGGATCCAACCAGTGGATTTGGAGTAGTTTGTCCCTTCATAGCCTTAGCATTTTCAAGGGCTAACCTCATATATTTCTCATGCTCACCCATGTAAATGACCTCCCTCAAAATGCCCAGAGCGATGGATTTTCGTTTGTAAATATTTCTCATTGAATTCTGAGACGTCCCCCCATAATGGCTCACGACTCGTAACATTTAATCCTGCTTTTTGCAACGCTTCTAGTTTTCTTGGATTATTTGTAATCAACTTTACAGGTTTTAAGCGTAATGCTTTTAATACTTCAATTGTATCATCGTAATTACGAACGTCATCATCAAAACCTAAATTTAAATTAGCTTCTACTGTATCTAAGCCGTTTTCTTGCAGGATATACGTCATCGCTTTACTAAACAAACCAATTCCTCTTCCCTCATGATTTGCTAGGTAGAATAGAGCGCCTGCGCCATGTTCTGTAATCATTTGTAAGGATTGCTTTAATTGGAACCCACAATCACAACGTTTACTACCAAAAATATCACCCGTATGACAAATACTATGCATACGAATCAGTGCATCTTCAGCATTCTCAAAATCACCGTACACAAGTACACTAGATTGTTGCATATCTGCTAAATTAAGAAATGATAGTTTTTCAATAATACCTTCTATACCATTCGTAACTTCATTAGTTTGTAACCAAGAATACCATTGGAAAATTTTCGTTTCCCCATATAAATTAATTGGTAATTTGATAGGGCCAACAAGATAAATCTCTTTTCCATCTTGATGTATTAATTGAATTTTATCTTCTAACATATGAATTGTATCTGTTGTAACCATTAGGTACCTCCTAGTTTAGAGAATCTCTAAAAAGTTCTCTTCCATTTTATATTTTTTATTATTTAACTTACACAACGTAAGTATTTTTACAAATGATATTCTTGTTCTCTTAGCTTATATTCAATATGTATCATCATATCTTTAGCAAATTAGAGAAAAGAATTGTTAGTTATATAAAATAACTTAGTTACTTTATGTAAGTGAGTATACATTTACAATCAGTTTACGTCAAGTAATTAATTATAAAAAAATTTGTTACTAATTGTAAGATGTTATATAATTTCTTTTAGGAGGTGAAGTAAAATGAATGATTCTACATTATGCCCTCACTTTGAAAAAGGAATGAGATTTTTTAGTCAAAGATGGACAGCACTAATTATTTTCCAACTTTTCTCTGGATCTCAGCGTTTTTGTACGCTTGAATCCTCTCTTCCTGTCAGCGGAAGATTACTTTCAGAAAGACTAAAGGAATTAGAACAAGAAGGAATTGTAGAGCGTAAGGTCTTTCCTGAGACACCAGTTCGTATAGAATATTCTTTAACTCAAAAAGGATTTGCTTTAGAATCCATTATTCGCGGAATAGAAAAATGGTCACAAGAATGGATAGAACTTGAAGAATAGTATAAGAGATTTTTCGTATCTAGCTTTAATTAATCAAATTATGTATATTTAAAACGCTAGCTTTTTCAAGTATTTATGAAAGCTAGCGTTATTTCATGATTCAATAAATAAAAATACTCACTTAAATTTTATGCTTTTAAATAAAAAATAGGAGGAGTCTATCGTGACAGACTCCTCCTAAAAACCAACCGTTATATACATATTAAAAATAAAATTATTTTATTAATAATGAATATTCGCCAGTGTTATCATCAAATTTATACACATTCAAATAATATTTTCCTGGTTTCGCTACGAATTTTCCCTTTATAGCATTTCCTTCATCTTCACCACAAGCTACGTAATTTTGCATGTCTGATTCATGATAAAGTACCCATGTCATCCCAATGTTTTGTTCATTTACCACAGAAATATCTACTTCTTTTGAAACTGTAACATCAAACGTATAAACATCTGTTTGATCAGGAGCAATCAGATTTCCTTTTACAAGCTTATTAAACGGGAGTACCTTTTCCTCTTCAAGGGATCCACCTGTATGCGGATCTTGCTTTACAGTAACTTTTGTTTGTTCTTTACTTTCTTTTCCTCTACTATCTTTCACTGTTAGTTCCACAGTATATGTTCCTTTTTCTCCATATACATGGGTAGGGCTGGCTTCAGTACTTGTTGTACCATCTCCAAAGTTCCATAGATAAGAAATAATTTTTCCATCATCACTTTTTGTGCCATCACTATGGAATTGAATTCCTTCATTTACTATCCCGCTATATGGTCCATTCATATTTACTATAGTCGTTGTTTTTTCTTTTTCCTCTGTTGCAACACCATGGAAAACAATATCATATTCAAACTGATTGGCTGCATTCACACGATAGTTAACAAAATAGGCTGTAACTGTTTTATAGCCGCTCCATCCTTTTTGAGACAACTGCTCCAAGGTTTGATTGATTTGTTTACTCATCGTTTTCCAATCTTCAGACTCACCTTTTGATGTACTACCTATATACTTACCTTCCACAGTAAATGTGTTAAAGAATTGAGACTCATGTTTTGTAATTTTTGCATCTTTTATATTAGTTATATCTACAATTTCTTTCTTCACTTCAGCTAACAGCTTAGGTGCATGTTGTATTAAATAATCATTTGTTACTTGTGGTACATTGTATTTATCTTGATTATCAATAAACTGCTGCATATACGTTTGATATTCTGTATTCAGCTGTGCATCTTTACTTAATGCTTCACGATACACGTCATAATTTTTCACATCGTTTGCACGGATTAAATCCTGGATCTTATCAAAGGTTTCAAAGTGATGATTATATAGATAAGACTGTAGTGCAAAGGAATAATTATAAAAATCCCATGATCCATATTTTGCGAACAAAGTTTGCTTTGCAGTATAACGGCTTGCTGGATCAGATGATAAGCCACTTATAATACTTTTACGTGGAACAACATTATTTGTACGTGTAGATCCTGCAAAGAATTCTGCATTCCCCTCTTGGAACCAAGTTAAGCGTTCATTTTGATATAGTTCTCCACTCCCAAATAAACCAGGAACCTCGTATCTTCCTTGTAAATAATGAGTGAATTCGTGACGGAATAACTCTTCTAGACTATAAATACTCTGTTTTGGTGTACGCTCATATGTAAAGAAAGTACCCTTCTCTTCAATATAAATACCACCGTTGTTCGTTTCATATCCATATAATTGTCTATTTAATTGATAATCATCTGGATTATTATAAATTACAATTGTCAGCACATCATCTGCGTTACCTGGTTCTAGTGCTTTATCATTTCCAATTACACGGTGATATTGTGCCTTTACTTCTTTGGCTGCCCAATATAACTTTTTAATTTTTTCTTCTGTTACTTTATCGCCTGTCTTAAAAACAATAGATCCATCATCAAATGTATATGTTTTAGGTAAGTATTGTAGCTTCCCTTCTTCACGTATTTTCTGTAAATCTACTGCATTTCCATCATAATCTTTTCCACCGTAGTTTGTTTTGATTTGCTCTACCGCTATAAAATAAGGTCCACTTAGACGAGGATACATATTCATCGCTTGTGTAATAACTTCCAATCCTTTGTTTGGATTGCTATGAAATTTTCCTAAACGTCCTGCATAATAAATCCCATTATTAATTAGCCAACTATTCTTAGTTGTTAAATTCCGTATGAGAGCAATTCTACTAACCTCATTTATAAAGTTATCTATCTTTCCATACCACATTGTTACATTAGGCTTTTTATTCGTTTCCTGCAAATAAGATTGTATATCATAATCAATACCTTTTACGATTTCATATACAGCTTGTTCTTTCGTATAATCATTAGCATAGATAGAAAGGTTATCATTAAACTGTTTTAAAATATTTGCTGCATACTGTACTGTTTCAGCATCACTAGAAGCATTACTAATTAATTTTCCATACGCAACTACTACTCTATCTTGCTCAGCTGTACCTAATTTAAAGTTTGGATTTTTTGCAATGGCTTTTAATGCTGGTAAACATTTGTCATGGAAGCTTCTCTCATTTAAGTAACCCAATTCATTATTAAAATATCCCACATAAAAAGCAGAACGTAATATTTCAACGAAAGTTTCAATTCCCATTGAGTCCTCTTTCGTAAAAGATTTCCCTCTTTGTCCTAATTCATCAATGATAACGTTCATACGTTCTCTATTTTGATAAAAAGCTTTCGTCTCTTGATTGAATTGAAATAAGTCTGTAATTTGATTCCATGAAACTCTTGATAACGTATCAAAGAATTCACTATCAGACATTTTATTCAGTTCTGCCAGAGTATAGCTTTGCTTTAATTGCCTTTCACCCTGTTTCTTCACCGAAGTAGGTCGTTGTGAAAAATCGCCTACTTTTAAACGCTCTTCAAAAGTCAAAGTGCCATCTGCTTTTGGAGCATGTGCAATTTCATCTTTTAAAGTTTCTGTCCCGATCGGTTTCATCTGTAACGTATTATAGGGTGCGTTTTCTTCTGCTGAAACCTGTGTTTGTATACTTCCAAATGATAATGCCATCGTACTAATACCAATCATCATTTGAGTAAATTTTAAATTCTCGTTCATAACATTTCCTCCATTTATATATCCCATCTAAAAATATAACATTTTATCTTAATAAATTATTATAAAATGTATTATTTCATATTGAATTACATGAGTTTTCATATAAATTAATATTAAAAATTATTAATAAAAATTTTACATATAATCAAAAAAGGACAAACTACCCAAGGTGAATAGCTTGTCCAAAATTATAAACTCTATGGTTTAACAATATATAATTCAGTTCCGCTAAAAGTCTTTCATTCTCTTTTCAAATCCTACTATTTTTGCACCCGAACGAACAATAGTGAATTAGAATAATGACTTAATACTTGCTAGAACAGTAAGTATTCCTATAACAATTATAAATGCATTGCTCATTATTCAAAATCTACATTAATAAAACTCATGGCAAGCTTATGGGTTAATAATTAACGCACGGCAAAATTATGAGTAAAGTGACAATGTTGTTCTAAAAAGACCTGGTTATGTAGTACGGAAACGATTCCGGGGATCAGGAACCACTATGGGAGGGCAATTACAAATTAAAAAAGAACTTTATTCGAGTTCTTTTAAATAATGAGACTGGATGGCCTACCTAACACCTGTAACTTGACATATTTCTTCATCGTAAATCCCCTTTTCCCTTTTAATCCATTAATACTTATAGTTATATGCATACCGCCAATATTGTAACGAGAATATACGCTAAGCAAGATTTTATATGAGAAAACGTCACTTTATATACTAGTCCTATAAGAAATCACAATGTGCGATCCAATCATTTGTTTTCCTATTTTTAGCAAAATAAATTCCGCCACCATGAATAATCTTTAAATGTGCTTTTGGATCATCTGTTATTTGAAAAATAAATTCATAATCCGCGGGCCATTGGATACCGGATTGGGCAAAGCAAGCATAGCCCCCTAATTTATGTATATAATGATTTTCTTCAAAAATATCCTCGTAATAGTCAATCTCAATTGTGTTTTCAAGTTCTAAAATTCTATCCTGTATGTTGTTGGGGAAATCTTCCGTATCCCATTGTGGAAATTCATCAACTACTAACTTTGGTATTAAGGGGAAAGGCTTTAGAGCTGGAAACGTAAGTGACATCTCATTCGGCACTAGTTCCTCTATAGAATCATATTCTCTAATACAAAAATTTCCTGATAAGTTGGATAAGTCTTTTGCAAAGTTTGGAGAAAGAAACACTGCGATGGCTTTCGTGCCTTTTACTGCTTCAGGAACAAAAGGTATTTGAGTTAAATTAAGCATCATGATCGCATACATCTTTTCTTGATAGCGGTCGATTGGGTAAGTTTCATTTGGTAATGAATAGGTAATTCTTCCAATCCAACTTTCATTTATAGATAAATCAGGTCTTTTTCCTCCTGTTTGAAAGAGAGTTGCTTTTTTTCTTAGGATATTCTTAATTTGAACTATTTCCAAAGTATTTCTCCTCCTAAATTTATATTTTGTTTTCTCTGTATTTCAATTAATAAGTATATTGTATCAATAATGTGTGTTTTTTGTTATAACGATTCTTTTGAAAGGTGCTGCTAGCAGCAATTTCAAAAGAATCAAATTTGTTTAATCTTTTTTTTTAATGGATTCTTTTTAGTGCTAATTTACTAAGAATTTTCAAAGTATTTATACTCCAACTTTATTTTATCCCATATTTTTATCAATTGATTGGCAGGGAAATCTGTATATGTTAAAATTTGGATAGAAAATATTACCATCTAATGATTTGACAGCTGTTTTTCATGAGTAAGATTTTATAGTTCTTAATAAACTAGGAGGCTTAAAAATGAAACTTTTAGGAAAAGTAGCTATTATTGGAGCATTAACTATTGGAGGAAGTGTATTTTCCTATACTGCAGGAAGCATTACACCTGCTTCTGCTGAATCTCAATTTATACAAAAAACATCACCGGTTTTCGATGACTGGCAATGGCAAAACTATTTTTTACTTCATCATAATGCTGACTTCTTACAAGAATTAGCTGTTGGTGATTTAAAACATGGAGATACTTTGGACATTAAAATTTATACAGGTAGTAAAGATAAAGGTATTGTAAAGATATATCGATTAAGTGAAGATGAGAATGAAGTAGTAAATATGCAAAGATATAAAACAATTTATGATACTGGTACTGAGCATAATTATGGTAGATTTGTAACACCTATTACATCAGTTTATGATCCAGGATCATATGTAGCTGTTATGAAACTTGGAGAAAATTATTATTATGGTGGCAGCTTTAAAATTAAAAAATAATAAAAGTTAATTTCACTAATGATAATATTTTTGATATGATCAATGTATAATAAAAACATAACTCATGTAATAGTCTAGGCGGTATACTTGACCAACGGCCGCTTAGCTAATGAGTTATACCCCTTAGAAAAGGTACCTTGCAGCAGGGGTACCTTTTCTTTTATTTTTAGTAATAAATTATTTTAAATAGAAGCTATATAGTTAAAAAGTATAATGATTAAATTGTAATTGAAGTGAAGTATGTATCCCATATGAATATTTTTAAATATTAGAAAGAAAATCATTTGAGCGATAGCTGGTATTCCAATGATAGTTAAACATTGTACCCAATTATAGTTATACGTAGAGAGATGGAGTAATCCAAATGAGCTTCCAGACAATATTAAAGAGGTTGTAATTGAAGCTATGGGGCTTATTTTGAAGGAGCGTATGATCTTATGCCAAAAGAACAATATAGATACAAACATAATGTTCTCTCCGATTAATTGAATTGCAATCCCAGGCGTTTTGTAAAACATATTAGTAATTCCTTCATTCCCAATAGGATTAGATGTTCCTTTGAATGTTGTAAAAGATATTAGTACGGCTAAAAATAACAATATAATAGCATAAATAATGAAAGCACAGAAAACAGAAATTTTTAGTTGCTGGAAAGTGATTTTTTTAGAAAACAAAAATCTTTGATCCCTCATTATAAATAGGAAAACTAATGAAATAGGAAAAGAAAAATAAACAGATTTAATTATGTATTGCATCAGTATATCTAATTCATTTATATAATTAAGCATGAATGATGGAAAAGGTATGTAAACAGTAATAATACAAAATATGATAAGTATTAGAAACTGCAGATACGTTTTAGTTTGCACTAAGCAATCTAAATATGTGTTAGCAGCACTTAATGCGTTTATGGTCTGCTTAAACTCTTTAGAAACTGCGTTCATAACACTCCTCCATTTTTATAAAAGTAAATGTATTTAATCCATCATCTTATATGCCATTCTTCCCTAATTGTATTAAATGTAATCTCAACTCTACACACTTTATAAAATTTCACTCACCGTATTTGTAAATTATATTTAATATATAGTCAGCAAGGGGATTTCTATTCCAATAGAAAAGTTTCACATTCTTTAACTTTCCTCTTACAGTTTCAATAACCACATGTTTACCAATTACCGATTGTAGTGTCTGATATACATAGGGATTAGGTACACTTACCATATTGTATTCACTCAAGTCAATTTCCTCCAAATAACTCATTCTATATAAGGGTTTTAAAATTAAACAATTTTATTGTAAGCAAACACAGCGCTCTGCAAAGAGGATGACATTCGCACCATCCCCTTTTATTTTGTCTTCTCTGTTAAAGGCAAGATAAACACTTCCACACGCCTATTCTTTGCTTTTCCTTCTTCCGTATCATTTTTCTCAATTGGACGATATTCTCCATGAGCAATTGCACTAAAACTTTCTGCTGGCAACTCCTTATTTTGAAGCAATACTTGCATAAAGTTTACAGCGCGCTGTGAACTCAATTCCCAGTTTGAAGCAAATTTTGCATTGGCAATTGGAACATTATCAGTGTGACCAGATACAGTTATTTCACGTGGAGCTGCTGAAACAAGTAAATTAGACATTTCCTTTGCAATCCCAAACGATTCCAATTTAACATCCGCTTTCCCTGAATCAAACAGTACATTCTCTAATATCGTCACCATTAATCCCTTTTCAGTTAACTTAGTTTGAAAAGAAACAGATAGTTGCTTCTCATTAATATATTGATTAATCTTTTTTTGTAATGCTTTCAATTCATCCATTTCTTTTTTTTCTTTATCTCTAGATTCTTCTTGCTTTTTTCCTTGTTCTTCCTCAAGGTTACTTGCTGATAATTCTTTTTTCTCGTTTGGCTTTTGATTACTTAAAAATTCTTTATTTCCTGTTCCACCTGCTAGTTCACTTCGTAAAGCTACTGCCATCTGTTTAAATTTTGCAGTATCTATACTACTCATTGCAAATAAAACAATGAACAAAGCAAACAACAACGTTAGCATATCAGAATACGGAATTAACCAAGTTTCATCAATGTGCTCCTCATGTTTTTTCTTCTCGCTTCTTCTATTTTTCTTACTCCGCATTTTTTCGCTCCTTTTTCTAGCTTCTTACGTTCAGTCTCAGAAAACGCACCTGAAATACGATTTTTCATAATAAACGGATATACAACTTTTTGTAGCATTAATAAACAATCAATAATTAAACGCTTCTTCTCTAATTCAGCGACAAATTTTTGCTTTAATTTATTTGTAAATGGATGTCATGATACGTAACCTGATAAAATACCGAAAATCGTTGCAATAAATGCACCGGAAATAGCATGTCCTAACTTTTCAATATCAGTTAAGATAAGGATAATAACAATGCCTAAAACCAAAATCATAGACTTTCTTAAGTGTCCATGATTTTGGGTACAGTTTATTAAATCGATTAAGTAGGCTTTATTCTTCAAATTCCTTAAAAGTATCTTTTAAATCTTTATCGGTCACTTTTATATCTGCATGTTTGAATAATTCTTTGAAGAATTCTTGTTGCCACTGTTGATCTTTTAAACGTTTTGCTTCAAGTTCTTTACGAATACTTCCTTTTTCTTGATCAAAAGGCTTTAATTCTCTTTTTTCATTTAATTTAATAATATGATAGCCATATGATGATTTAATTGGATCACTCACCTGGCCAACTTCTAATTTATAAGCAGCTTCCTCAAATTTGGAATCCATTTCGCCTGAACCAAATTCTCCTAATTCTCCACCCTTTTCTTTTGAACCAGGATCTTCTGAGTATTGTTTAGCTAATGCGGCAAACTCTTCTCCACTACTTAATTTTTCCTTTATTTCTTTTGCGGTCTTTTCATCTTTCACCAAAATATGACTTGCTTTTAATTTTGGTTTATAGTAATCTCTTATCTCTTTTTCTGTAACAGATGCTTTAACAGCTTTTTCAAAAGCTAATTGTGATTTTAGTATATCCTTTAATCCCTCTTCATTTTTAGCACCCATTTGTGTTAAATACATATTAAAATTGTTTCCCATTTGTTTTTTTATTTCTTCCACTTTTTTCTTTGCTTCATCATCTGAAACTTTATATTTATCAAGTAAAATTTTGTTCAACATTGTTTGCTGTAAAATAGCTTTTCCAGCTTTTTCTTTTAAATCCTTATTAAACTCTTCTTTTGTTAAATTTCCTGATTTTGATGATGCAATAGTATCTAAATTACCACATGCTGCTAATAATAAAGCACTACTTATTGCAGCCCCCATAAAAATATGTCGTTTATTCAATTTTTTGTACCTCCCTCTATACATAAATCTATCGTTACAAATTTATTACCACTCCTCAGTAAACGCATAGCTTCTTATTCCATATTTCGTTGGATATTCTTCTTTTTTTATAACATCTACTTCACCTGAAGCACTAATCCAAAAACCGGGTGCTTCTTCTCGGTTATCAAACCTAGAATGAACCAAAATCAGCCCTGTGGACTTAGCTTCCTCACGTGTTTGTTTTGTGGGTAATCCTCTATCTTTAAGACTCTTTATTTGTGCTTCTTCAAGCATAAATAAAAATCTTTTTGGTTTATTAATATCTTGATTACCATTAGCTTCTCTATTTTCTACTTTATGTTCATTTTTGTTAGAATTCTCTGCTGTTTTTGCATTCGTTAAAGAAAATATAGACAAACCAACGACTGTTGCTATTCCTAAAATTGACCAGCGGTATGACTTTTTATTAAATTTTTTAATCATCAAAATTCTCCTTTTTAGTGCATATTTATTGCTACTTAAGTTCTTTAAACTTGGCGTTTGATTGTATTTTGGAAAGTGTTCTAATAATGTAATAATAGTATGGCCGTATGCTAGTTTTTCCTTGTAGCCAATAAAAGTGAGTGCTAACTCATCACAGGCGATTTCTTGATCTTCACGCATTGCATAATACGCATACCACAGAATAGGATTAAACCAATTTATGAGAAGTAAACTATACATGATCCAATTGACTCCCACATCTTTTCGCTTAAAGTGAGCTAACTCATGATAAAAAATAAATCGTAGTTGTTTATCATCTAATTGCGTAACATGTTTCTCACATATTAAAATTCTAGGCCTTACATATCCTTGGAGTGCTGGACTTGAAATTTTTCCAGCTAGAAGTAATGAGATATCTCGTTCAATTGACATTTGCTCTTTGCAACTTTCAAAAATACGTAAAACTCTGTCGTTCGTTATAACAGGTTGTTTATGTAAATAAATATGCAAACGTCGATTTACAATTATAGTAGAAGAACTTAAGCAAAGTACACCTAATAACCATACATACATGAGGATTTCATATATAGATAAATGTCCGGAACTTTTGCCTTCATCCTGAAATATTACTTCTTCTTTCACTTCATTTTCCGCTTTTAAGGTTTGCTCCTGCATGGGATTACTTAGATTTTCATAGCCTTGTAAAAGCATAGAATACATACTAAATGAACTATTAGGTGACCAAGGTAGCATAAGTCTTACAAGAAGAATTAACCACAATGCATATTGCCATCTTGGTGTTAATTGATTTTTTAATAACATTTTCAAACATAGGATCAAACCAACTAATATGCTTGCCATAATAGAAGTTTCTATTACCCAATCAAAGATTATAGGAAGATACACATTGTGTAATACACCAAACATAATTATTTATTCCTTCTTTGGTGAGGTTTAGCTTTGTCATCTAGAATTTCTCTTAATTCATCAATTTCTTCTAAAGAAAGTTTTTCTTCTTTTATAAAATTCACAAGTAATGGTTTTAATGCAGCACCATAAAAACGTTTCAGAAAAGATTTTGTTTCTATTTGCAAATAATTATCTTGGGAAAATAATGGGTTATATGTATACATTTTCCCCTTTTCTTGATTAGAAGAAATTGCTTTCTTTTTTACTAACCTGTTGAGCAATGTCCGGACGGTTTTAGGACTCCAATCATTCGTTCCTTCAAGGGATTGAATTACTTCGTTTGCAGTAAGTGAAGCTTTCGTTTCCCATAGTACTTTCATGACTTCTAATTCCGCTTCTGATATCTTGGGTAGACTATTCATACTGATTCTCCTTTCAAAGATTACAAATGTAATACGATAATCATATTACATTTGTAATCTTTAGAAGTCAAGAGTATACTAAAAAGGAATTATGAGTTAATTACGTCGAAAAATACCTATAATTAACTGGTTTTATTTTGACACAATGGGCATTTGAATAGAAAATATGTATATATTCTTATAACAATTACTATTTTAAATGCTACCAATCTTTAGGTTGGCGTTCTATTTTAAATAGGAGATGAGGAAATTGGATAAAAAGACGATGATAGCTACTATTTTAGGTTTCTTTCTAATATTTTTGATTTCTTTTGCAGGATGGTCAAGTATTTGGTTGGGGGTAGCATGGGTTATTAGTTTTAATTTTAATGTTAGCTACATGGCGGTATTTATAGTTAGTTCAATTGTATATATATTGATTATCATTGCGAAGATAATTGTTGCTTATATGGGTTCTAGAGTTTTGGATAACTTATTTGTTAATGGTTGTCTAAAACATCAAATAAAATAAACAAATAAGAATGGAGATAGTTAAAGGGGTACCTCTCCATGCCCATCAAGCTAAGATTTTAAAGTACCCCCATAACGAAATTTTTATCTCTATGGGGTCACCATATCAAAAAAGAAAATTGTACGTTTAGACACACTTCCAGATAATCCCCTATACGTTAAGTGGTGGCAACCGAGATATGATAAAATGGTTAATCAAAAAGTAGAGAATTTAAAATATGAGAAGTGTGCTATTAAAAGGGAGTGTATACGATGAATAGCACCAATATAAAATTGAACCCTCAACTGATGAGAAAATGATGGTTCTAATCTTCAACTTACCACTATCCAATTTTTAAATTTCTTATTAAATAATTTGATAATAACTCCATAAACTAAACTTACTTGTATCTCATAGGAGTGTATTATTCGTGAAAAAAAATTGGATAGCCCTCATTCTTTTAATCGTTTCTTTTTGTTCCACACAGATACCCATATATGCTTTTACAGATAGTCGTAAGGCGTATGAAAAAACAGGGAAGTTAATTTGGGAAGTAAATACAAAGGAAAAAATAGTTGCAATAACATTTGATGATGGGCCTCACCCTGTATTCACCCCTCAAATACTTGATATTTTGGCTAAATACAATGCGAAAGCAACCTTTTTCGTAGCAGGTAATAAAGTTAAGAGATTTCCTTCTATTTTAAAAAGGCAAGTAAAAGAAGGACACGAAATTGCTAATCATACTTATAATCATATATATGACAAAAACATTACTATTGCTAAATTAACAGCAGAATTAGATCAGACAGATGAAATTATCAAGCAAATTTCTGGCTATAAACCAACTCTCTATCGTCCAGTCGGAGGCCTTCACAACGATTTAATTATTAATACAGCTATACAAAATGGGAAACTCGTTATTCTATGGTCATGGCATCAGAATCCTCAAGATTGGAGAAACCCAGCAGCTAGCAAAATTTCTAAATATATAACCAAAGGTGTTAAACCTGGTAATATCATTCTACTCCATGATTGGAATGGTAGTGAATTTTCTCAATTATCTCAGACAGTTAAAGCATTAGAAAGTATCATGAGGTATTTAAAAGACAATGATTATAAATGTGTAACGGTATCTGAAATGCTCTATCGTTCCATAAAAACAATTCCCGCCCCTTTTGATCCTTTTTATCAGTGAATCTAGGCTTATTTACGGAAATTTATGAGGATTGTCTAGAGGATAATATTTTTAGTAACTCTACATACTAAAGGTAATAATGAAAAAAGGAACTTACTTTTATAGATCAAAACTGAATGAAGAATTGAAAAGTAATTTATTCCTTAATAAATTACACTTTAAAAAAAGGAGAGACGATGTGTCTCTCCTTTTTATCCATGCATATTTAAAGTTAACGATTAACTCCACCGCCAAGTTGTTGTTCAGCCATTGCTACTAGACGTTTTGTGATTTCACCACCAACAGAACCGTTTGCACAAGCTGTTGCGTCTGCACCAAGTTGTATACCCAATTCTTGAGCGATTTCATATTTCATTTGATCAAGAGCTTGTTCAGCGCCATGTACTAATAATTGATTGCTGCTTCCACTATTATTGTTTGACATGTTATGTCACCTCCTTTACTTTTTAATATGTTTAAAAGTAATAGGAAATATATAATCCTTTTTTGGTATTCACTTTTTCATTTTTTCAAAGTATAAATTATACATATATTTCACAAAATAGTAATGTGTAGGAGAGCAAAATGAAAAGTGCTTGCCATATGAGTATCATGTATTAAACAGACCTCCACAACACGATGAAACGGGTTGTGCTTTATGAAGGCAAAGCCCGTTTTTATTAAGACGTTTTCTCCTTACATACCAATTAAAGAATTGGAGGAATACAGATGAAACATATAGTTGCCTTATTAATTAAATATACCGCTATTAGTGCTGTTTTATTGATGATACTAGGGGTCTTTCAGGGTATTTCGATTCCTAGAATATTGGTCATTTCATTATTAATTACTGGAGTGGCCTATTTAATAGAAGATTTATTTATTTTACCTAAGTATGGAAACATAGTTGCTACCATTGCTGATTTGGGTTTGAGTTTTGTGGGAATTTGGGCATTAACTTACTTTTTAACAAATATAAATTTAACTCGTAATATTGAAGCGTCTGCTTTTTTTGCAGCTTTGCTTATTGGTGTGGCAGAAATATTTTTTCATATCTATATGAAGAAAGTTGTTTTACATGCAGATGAGGGTTCACGAGAATCCACTACTATTGGTCACGATAAATATGCCATGGAGATTTCTGACGAGTATGTAGATTATTCTAGAATAAAAAAGAAAGTCCATCTAGAAAAGTAGAAGATGAAACTGATAAATTGAAATAAAAAAGTGGCCGTTGGCCACTTTTTTATCGTTAAGCTTGTTCAGAATTTCGAACATGTAAAGGTGGAGGAACTATCCACCCCTTCTTTTTGCTTAAACGTAGTAATGTTACGCCTGCTTGTGCTTTCTTCATGTGAATTTGCCCAAAAAGCATGCCTACATCTTCTCGAAGGCATTTTCCCATAACTTGGCTACAAGTTACTAGTCCTGCTGCAAGAGCTGCTGCAACGGCTGCTGCGATTTCTGCATCGTTGATGCGTGCACCAGAAGGAATGTCTTCAATAGAAGCAACCGGTCTTTCTGGAGGTGCTGGTGGTAAAGCCACTCCATTTACTTTTAAAAGGGTTTTTAGCTCTTCTATTTCAGGAGTCATATCATTCTCAATTAAGTTTTGTAAAAAATTTTTTAAATCTTCATCACCTGTGTGATTCATAAATACTTGATGTCCGGCAACAGCTCCTTGTGTGGCAAGAAGATAACTCCAAATATCAAATACCTCTCCATAATGTAAAGGTTCATTTTGAGGGTTTCCACTTAATACACCCATTTTAAAAAACCTCCCTTTCGAAAATATCATTATAAGTATATTTTTCAATATTGAAAATAAATTTTTAAGTATGTTTTTTCCTACAAAATATTTTTTATCATGCATGGGAAACACCTTCCCAACAATGTATGTTTGTAGTCTAGTAAAGAAATTTACAAATAAAATACTCAAAGATTATTAAGTAAGATTATCAATAATCTTTGAATGGGAAATCGTTTACTATAAGGGTTTATCTTTTAATGAATGAACAAAAGAAATTGATTTTAATATTTGATATTTCTTACACTAATTCCCTTTTATTTATAATTGAACTTAGCGATTAACTCCACCGCCAAGTTGTTGTTCAGCCATTGCAACTAAACGTTTTGTGATTTCGCCACCAACAGAACCGTTTGCACGAGCTGTTGTGTCTGCACCAAGTTGTACACCAAACTCTTGTGCAATCTCATACTTCATTTGATCAATTGCATTCTCAGCGCCTTGAACCAATAATTCATTACGACTTCCGCTATTTGTGTTTGCCATATTGTATCACCTCCTATATTTTTAATATGCTACGAATCATGGAAAAATAATTATTCCTTTTTATGGAAAAAACTCACTTTAATTATGTATAAATTATTGAATTTCTTCCTAAGAGACGAATAAAAAATAAAGCTGAGCAGAGTAAAAATCATTAATCTGTTCAGCTTTATCCAGTATCATCTAATTAATATATATTTTTAAATTTGCTGCTAACTATTTCCTATATTATTGTAACGGCTGATTAACAGGCTGATAAATACTTGCTATAGCTTGTATTTCAGAGTCTGGTGCTGGAGATAGCGGATAGTAACCCTTTTTCACCATGTATTGCCAAATATCATATGCATGTCTACTACTATTTAAAAAAGCTTTTTCTAAAAAAGACCTCAAATTTGGATTTGCACACTCTAATAAAGACCCAGCATAATTTAGTGCAGCTGATTTTTGATTTAAGAGATATCCCGTAGCAATTGCTCGATCGTTCGGAGGTGCTCCATTTATACTAGGTGCAACAGAAGGATAATGTTCAATAGGTGCTTTTAAATAAGAAACCAATACTGGATTTAACTTAGAGGGCTGAAAACGTTCAATATCGGGCGTACTCTGGCTTTGGACAAATTCTACTTTTAAATTATAGTCTTCCACATGGAGCGGAAAATGTTGCTGTAATATTTGTTTTAATTCTAAATCTTGTGCTTGCTGAATGTATGTACTCATCGTATTAATTGTATTGTAACAACCAGCAATTAATTCACTTAAATCACGTAACTCATGTGTAGCTAATTGCATTTTTGAACCCTCCCTTTCAAAGTTTTTTTAGTCTCTCCCGAAATATAAAAAATATAAGAAATGCATATGAATTTTTTATTTATGAAAGGAGAAGTTTCAAATGCACACGGTATGGAAAGGTTCTCTTTCACTTGGATTATTAAACATCGGTATCAGGTTATATAGTTCTGTAGAAGAAAAAGATATTAAATTTTTAAGTCTTCATAAGGAATGTCTTACTCCCATTAAATATAAAAAGGTTTCTCCTGATTGTACAGATAATGAAGTAAGCGATGAAGACGTTGTAAAAGCTTATGAATACGCGCCGCATAAATATATAATTGTTGAAGATAAAGAATTAAACACACTACAAAAAAAACATGAACCTCGATTAATTCGCCTTTCATCCTTTATCCAAAATGATGAAATTGATGAAATTTTTTTCGATCGCTCTTATTTTATGGGTTCTACCGTTGGTAATGAAAAGACATATTTGTTATTAAAAGAAGCTTTGGAGCGAACAAATAAACTTGGTCTTATTCAGATTACTATCCGTAAGAAACAACATCTAGCTATTATTCGTAGCTTTCAAGAAGGCCTTATTTTACAGACTATCTAAACTATAAATTATAAGTATAATATATATTAAAAAGAGGCTCTTAACTATTCTATTAAACCAAATACCCCCTAATATGCATAGCACGGTGAATTATTAAAGGAAGTGCCTACTCAAATTATCAAATGTCTTTAATAATTTATTTATAAAGTTTAGAGCTTAGAAATACTTATTTGTTTCAAGGATAATCCTTTATTTACCTAACAATCGGGATATAGTAAGGAATGACAATTTTAAAATTGGCTATATATTATGCACTTGAAATTACGAAATAAACCAACATTACGTTAAACGCTATTCATTTCGTTTTTATAAAACCCAAAAAAACTCTATACTTATCGTATTACCCTCGTTAGTAAAAACCCTTACAAAGGAATCTGAGAGTTCGTTTTTTCAAATTCACAATTGCACTTTTTATTTTTTGTAAATAAAAGGGAAAAAGAATCCGCATTACAGATTCTTTTTTTTATTACTGCTTTAACTTAGTGTAAACTGTATTGACCTGTTAACTGTTCTTCAGCCATTCGAACTAAGCGTTTTGTAATTTCTCCACCGACAGAGCCATTTGCACGCGCTGAAGTATCAGGTCCCAGTGTGACTCCTAATTCACGAGCAATTTCATACTTCATTTGCTCAATAGCACTTGCAGCGGCAGAAATAAGAACTTCATTTGTATTATTTTCGTGTCTTTGAATATTCATAATTGCACCTCCATCATATTTGTATATAACATGTGCCTAATTATGATATTTATGCATGAGATAACTATTTTCTTCTATTTTATTCATTGCAGCATATCCGCAAATGAAGTACCCACATTATTCTTCCGTTTCATATGCTTCTCTAAATAGATCTTTGTTGTTTGGATATTTTCATGACCCAACGTTTGCATTAAATGATATAGATCTGCGTTTCCTTGTTCAACTGCCATGATTGCAAAAGCATGACGGAATGTATGCGCCGTTACTGGATTTTCGCGATACAGTAGAAACTCTAAGTTTGTCTTTTTTATCATATCTGTTACCTGATTCGATAACGTTTTTGGATTATAAAAATTCCCTCTTTGATTTACGAATAAAGGACATTCATCTCCCCGATCCAATATCGTTTGGAATCCTCTTCTCCGTCTCATTTCGCTAATACATTGGAATAAATGCTCAGGAATGAAAAGTTCACGTACTTTATCCCCTTTTCCCTTAACCCTTAGCCAATACTTTCCGTCATAATGTAAATCTTTCACTCTCGCGGTGCACAATTCTTGAATTCTTGCACCGGTACTTGCTAGAGATAGTAAAATTGTATAGTTTACTAAATGACCTTGTTCTTTATAAAACCCTAAAATTTTCATTACTTCATCATAGGATAGGTCCCGATTTGGCCGATCCTGTTCATTTACGTTTGCACGCTGCAGTTCTTCATGAAGAGGTCTTTTAATATAAGCAAATACATAAAGGTGTTTTAGAAAAGAACGTATAAGTACTGATTTTTTGGCAAGTGTTGCGACCGCGTACGTATCCCCATCCCTACCGTTCTCTACCTGCTTCAACCAAGCATTATATTTACGAATATGCCAAGGCTGCAATGTTTTTAATAAAGAGTCATTTTGCTGTACCTCTTCCCCATTCAAATCGAATTCTTCTGCATGCTGCACCATGCATTGACAAAATGATAAGATTTCAGAAACATAACTCTTTTTCGTATCCTCTTTTCTATTCTTCTTCTCATCCATATCTTTTTGTAAATGTACGAAATGATAAATAACTTCCAGATCACGTAAATACGTATATTTACTCTTTCCCTCTTTTTCTGCAACCTCCATCTTTTCTTCCACCTTATCTACATAACGACTATCATGCAGGAATGGAACCATATCTCTTATATTTTCTACATATGTATCTATATCTTCACTTTGATTCATTGTTATAGGTAAGTTCTCTTTTTCATTTTGTTTATCCATATTTCGAATTCACCTCTCCTATTGAAGATTATGAATATAATTCTCTTTATTATCCTTACTTATCATTTTATTTTACTTCTATTAATTATACAAATGATAAATCATTTTCTTTCTGTAAGAACCCTATATTCTTCTCTATTATCTTATACTTATATTTTTTTATAATTTATTAGTAAATAGATATCATTTAATAGTTAATACCTTAGAATTTAAATCCCTTTTATAAAGAAAATAAATTTAAAAATACATTAAGAGATAAATTAAATTTAAAACGCTTTTGAACTATAAATATTTATAAAAACTTTAATAAATTCTATTTCTCATTTTAAATATATCTCATATTCTGATATGATATATACATATCTAAAATACTAGTAAACAATAGTTATGGAGGTGTCCTTTCATGACACAAGATTTATTGTTCATTACAAAACCTACTGTAACGACAAAAGAGGCAGCCGACTTATTAGGAGTAACGGTACAAACAATTTTAAAGAAAGAAAAAGATGGATTAATAGAATGTGTATATAAAGATAACTGGAAGCAATTCGGTAGTAAGATTTTCTATTTAGAGGATATTGAACGTTTAAAAAATAGCGAAGAGATTGAGGGTTATAGTACAAAAGAAGCAGCTGAGATTCTGAATGTAGCAACATCTACTGTCTTTACATATATCAAATCTGGAAAACTATCTGCTTCAAAGATTGAAAAGCGCGGAAAAGAAGTATATATCATTGATAAAGATGACCTTGAAACTTTTCAACTTACTTATGAAAAAACTACCTCAAAAGAGCGAAAAACATTCATTGCTAAGATTCAAGACGAAGATATATATTTATATCAATTATTAACCCATCAACATACCAGAAAAATAGCGAGAGTAATAGAAATCAATGGAGCAGACGGCAAGATTCTTACAGAAGACGAAGAAATTTTCCCCCTATCCACGTATAAAGAACATAATTACTCCTTTGAACCTTTCCGTAAGCAAGCTGTAATTACAAAACGAGGGTATTTATCTTTTTCATTTAAAAAACCTCAGCTATTTAATTCCATTACTTATAATCTAATAAATTTATTTTACAAAGAGCTAGGTGTCACAAATATGCGATTGAGTATTTCATCAGATACTATTAAATTAGAAATTAAACCTTTCATATTACAAGTTGATCCATTACAGTTTCAAGAAGAGATTAAATACTTACATTCTCATATGAAATCAGGTACGATCCTTCCACATGTAGAAGGAGTTTACTTTAAAAGTAATGTAGAGCCATTAACTTTTCATGCGGATCATGAATTTAAGCAAAAAATAGTGCAAATGGCAACGAATGCTGGTATGGGACAGGAAGAATTCTTATTGCAAGCTGTGAAATCTTATATAAAAAATTTAGAACAACAGTAAATATTTATTAATAATAAGAAGCCTGGAAAATAAATCTTTCCACGCTTTTTTAGATTTATAAATTTTAACTTAATAGCAATGTGTACAAAGACATGAAAGTAGGAACTAATCTTATAGTGTAAAATACTGAATTATTAACAGATACATTTTATTTAGTACCCATTTTTTTGTCCTCATATCAAGACAAGAAAATGGGTACTTTTTTAAATTAAGACACCAAAGTGGATACTTTTAAAAAAATAGGGAACTAAATTTTTTATAATAAATATTACATTTGAATATTTGGAGGAATTGAATTTTGAATAAGAAATTATTAGTAGCTTTAACATGTAGTACTTTATTTATGGGGATGACAGCTTGTGAATCTAATGATACTGCTAGCACAGCGGAAAAATCCAAGCAAGAGAGCTCAAAAAAATCAAGCGATACACAGAAAAAAGATACAAAAGAAGAGGTGCCGGTAAAAGAAATAAATGCAACTATTAATGCTGGGCCCTATAAATATAGTCCTAATGGTACAAATAATGAGCATTTCATAATTTATGATAATGCAAAATTCGAAGATAATTTTGATGGGCTTAAAGTATATATGAACCAACTATCTTTAACTAATAAAGAAAGGACTTTAAATGGAAAAGATGTGGGTTCTCTCCGAATTGCATTTACAATTGAAAATACAACAAATTCTACTTTCTCTTTTAGCTTTAATAGGATACGTGCTACTACTAATCAGGGTGATCTATTTGAGCCATCCACATTTATTAAACAAAATTTTATAAATCCTACTAAAAAAATAGATGATACACAGGATAATAAAATTGTATTTAATGATTACGGAACAAAAGATTTGGAATCTATACAGTGGATTGATTTTACTTTTGAAATAAATAAACAAAGTCCTGAAATAACCATTGCGAAGACACAAAAATATAAAATTAGATTTAATATAAATCAGCATTATACAGAGACTACAACTAAACAAGAACAGCCTCAATCTTCTTCAGACAAGGATGCTGCTACATACAAGAATGAAATTAAACCTAAAATTGATTCCATGATAAAAGAGTATAATGATATATGGAATCAAGAAGTAAAATCAGTTTTCAACAAAGAGGGAGAAACTCCAGCAACTGTAGACCAAAATACTTTACAAAAACAAATGGAGATTGTATCAACTAAATACAGGGAATTGTCAAAAGTGAATATCAATTTTAATGCTGCTGATAAAATAAATGACCCTGTTCTAAAAGAAAAAATAAATAAATTTAGAGAAGAGTTTGGTCTTGCGGCAAATTATAGAGAAAATGCAGCAAATGCTATATTGCAAGGGGCACGAGGTGTAGCTCCAATGGAAGACAGAATGAAGGAAGCTCAAAAATCAAGACAACTTTCTGAACAAAAGTTTAGTAGCGCTTCAAGTACTTTAGCTGAATTTGAAACAAAATTAAATTGAACTTAGAAAAAGCATGTTTTAATAAAAAAATTTTTCCGAATGCACTTTTTCTTTTTGTTCTTCTATCAGGGATCATAACGTTAAATTAATCAAACATTTTTCGAAAACTACAACAGTTATTTACGAGAATACAACCTCAACTTAAAAAAGACCACCCCTTTCAATAAAGGAAGTGGTCTTCCTAAATTATCTATTTTCTTAAAATAAACCTATAATAACTTTGATACCTCTTTACTCAGTCATCCGATTATAGGAATAAAATCCATTAATACATGTAATTCTATCCCTATTAAAGCAGAAATAAAAATGATTTTTAAGAAAGTACTCTATTTATAAGTAAACAATATTATTAATCTAAGTATTATAAAATTAGTAACTCACTTAAGAAGTTTTAAAAGACAAGCTTGTTAATGATGTCCCAACACTTAAGTCGTTATTTAATACGAGGGATAAACAGGCTACTAATGGTAATGTAATAGTAATTGAGCCATCAGAATTAATCACTATACTAGGACTAGATCCACACTCTTCTCCACCACTTACAATTGATTCTACCCCACCACTCGGAGTAAACGTAACTATAAGACACACATCGATACAAATATCATTTAAAGTATATGCCATTACTTATACCCCTCCCTAAAACAATTTATAATAAGCTATGTAGTAAAAAGGGCTAATGACACAAAAAAATTTTAGATAAATGCGCATTAAGATGTTTTTTCTATTTTTACAGAGACCCGCTCAATTCATCCTTAAAAACACAAGGTAAAGTGAACCCGTTATATTCCATGAAATGAGCTCTAATCCCCCCTTATCTAAAAAGGAGGAACTATTATTATGGGATATGATTGTAGTAAGCGGTGTACTTTTGAATTTGATCGAACCATTGTAAATCATAAAAACTATAAAATTTCAAATGCAAATACATAAAGCAACACAAAATAGCCCCTTCTCACCAGCAGCGGCTATTTTATATGAAAATACTTCATTAGTTTATATATCCTAAAACACTTACAATCTTACTCGCTTTTAAATTATGAATATGATAATAAATTTCTAAACCTTTTCGCTCAGCTCGTAACACTTTACCCTTCATTTTTGATAAATGTTGTGAAACTGTCGATTGTGGAATATTCAGTAATTCTGTTAATTGTGTTACATTACACGTTTTTCTCGTACTTAATTCATTTACAATTTGTAAGCGGATTGGATGCGCCATAATTTTCAAAATATCTACATCTTCTTCTGAAACTAAACTTTTTCTCAATTCACTTGTATATGTTGTCATAGGACATTCCCCTTTTATATGAACTCCTTTTATTTTGATCTATTTCCAAAATATTTAAAAATCCGATGTAAAACCTTTATATAAAAATAAAGGAATTTTAAATTTTTAAAAACAGAACGAAATACAATTCACTTTATTTATTCTTACATTACATATAAATAATAAAATATTAATATGTGCTCTATGTGAAGTTAGCCTAAATTTATAATGAAGATTTTTCAAATCATTCACATGTAGCTACCGATTTTTCTGCTTTGTGTTTCCCTTCTATCTTTGTTGTTTTCTTTCCTTGAGCTTTTCATTGTTTTCTCTAGGTGCAGGAGTGTTGGTCATATAAAGATCGATACTACTAAGTCGTTTACTACGAGGAGAATATTTCCTTCCTTTCTATTTTCTTGTACAACTTAATCCTGTAATCGTTTTTTTGTTGTTCTTTGGTTAATAGATGAACGCTCACACGAGATGAGACTTTATTGATTATCAAAGTTGATCCACATCAGGATCTAACAAATGAGTCCAAGTAATTAATGCTGTCAACATAACAAAAAGAGTCCTGATTGATACGGACTCTTTTTGGAGTTTTAAAAAAAGTAAACTTTTAAACACATAATTACATTTCTATTATTTATTTCACCACTTGAACGGATGCTGGTTTCCACCCCTGATTCTCTACCCAATCAATATCAACCTTATATTTTTTATTACTTTGCTTATCTCGTACATTACCGTAGGCTTTATTATCACCATTATTCCCAATAAAATCGAAAATCAATTGGCTCTCTGGAACATCAACAGCATAAGAAATTGCTTGTTTCATCTCACTCCAATCTACTGTTCCTTCTTTAAATTTCATTTCAGGTTTTGCTCCTTGCACTGTACCAATTGGCTTCCAAGAAGGATTAGTTTGAGAACCCTTTTCTTGAGATGCCGTTTTTTCTCCCTCTTTATTTTCATTTCCGTTCATTTTTACCGATTTTTCTGCTTTTTGTTTCTCTTCTAACAGTGCTGCTTCTTTCTCCTCACGTTCCTTCTCTTCTAACTGCGCTGCTTCTTTCTCCTCACGTTCCTTCTCTTCTAACTGCGCTGCTTCCTTCTCCTCACGTTCCTTCTCTTCTAACTGTACTGCTTCTTTCTCTTTACGTTTCTTCTCTTCTAACTGCGCTGCTTCTTTCTCTTTACGTTTCTTCTCTTCTATCTTTGTTGCTTTCTTTTCTTGAGCAATTGCTTTCTTTGATGTATCAGAAGGGGAAAACAACTGGTATGTCACTATACCAACTGTCACTAATACCAAAGTAAATGCAATATTAAAAACCACCTTTTTACGACGATTTTGTTGTTTTTCTTGAAACCTGCTTACTTGTCCCATTTTTTAAACCCCCGAGTTTATTTTCTCTTCTAATCTTTATGCATTATTCTTATAATTCTTAATATTTTTATTAAACGATGGAAATAAATCACAATTCCCATACAAGATTTCATATCATAATAAAATTCGTGTTGATTCAAGCATCTGACATATGTTATTCAAAAATATTTTAATACATTAAAAATTGATAAACTCCTGTTCGTAAGAAACCTTCAATTTTATTCAAAGATGATTCCAATTACGTCCACATTAGATCTCCTGTAGAAATCTTTTTAACAATTAAGCCCCTTCTTCCCTTATTTATAATTTTTAAATTAAACTGCCCTCTATGGTACAATAAAGATGTGTTGTTTTCTACTGGGGTATGTCGTAAAATCAGAAGGGATTTTATCTCTTTTACCTTTTTTTCAGAGTAACTTTCACCACTAGGAAACTCTATTATTCCTAATGTAATCTTTAATTCGCTTTCATCAAAAGTCCAATCCTTATTAAGTTCCCTTATCTTTTGTATAAAGCTTCTTTTGGTTTTTCCTATATAGATCAATGTTTCATTTTTAGCATATACTCTAGAGATTGCAAATATTCCCTTCTTAAAAGCTTCTTCTCTACTATAAAAATCATTTAAACTATACAATCCATACCATTTAATATGTACTTTTTCTATTAATCTCACCTCATTTTTAGATAATATTATAATTTCTGAATGTTCAAATTATTGTGGATACATAGCCTTGATTACTTGAATTATAAATAGTGCTTTTCAATAATACATTTTATTATTACTAATTTCAATAATGAATATGTATATCTCAACATGAATTTCCTATCATTGGTTTCGTCAAGTAAGGCTCATAATTCTCTTCAATAATTTTATCGTTCTGTGGTGGGAGAATCCTTGTACAGGGGAAATGGCGCGTCAGCCGGATGAGTTGATTTTTCGTTTTCTAAATACCTTTTCTTAAAATGATATGCGGTGTTTTCACGTAGGACGTCATTTGCATAGAATAGCGTACTTTTTTGGGGAAATTCGAAAATAACACCTTCACAGGAGTCGGACACTCGTCGATAAGCGCCACGCCCCCTCTTTGATACATTTCGTTTGCTAAATTGATAAGCATTTCAAATGCCATCCCACCCCACGGTTTCCTAGTCCCATTGTTATTCCTCGCTTCCTACATGTAAATTTCTACTTCAATAAAATATGCAATATTTCATATTTTATTATTATAATATTACTTTATTATTTATCACTTTCGATCCTATCATTGAAATTCATTAATAAACCAACATTTGTAATTTAATTCCTGATGTTTATTTCTCTTATAACACGTTAATTTTATATATTAAAATAATCATACTGGAATTTCTTGTTCTGTACATCTATACTTGTCTTGTGTATTATATAGCGGAAGAGTAAGGTAAGAGTTACTCTTTGCCATTTTAGGAAAGGGCCTGTTGAAGACAACAGGTCCTTTCTTCGTAAAAGGATTATTTTGTTTAAATTCCATTTACTCTTTGCTAAAATTTAGTAAAAAATATCATGTTAATAGAGAAGCAATCATGAAGCATACTATAAACTTATGGTCTTTTATTTTTTCATTTATTTGTGTTGGTTTACTTATCCTATACTTTGAAAATGAATCTATTAATACAGCGATGAATTGGAGTTCTACCGACCCAATAATTTTTTTACTAATATTAACAGCTTGGACATTCATTGGTGGCCTTATAGGAATGAATACGCCAACTACTTCGAAAACAACGATTAGAAGTATAATTACAATCACACTTACATTGTTCTTACTTTTGTACTTAATATCAATAGTGTGTTTTAAGTATCTTTAATCGCATCGTAATTATTAAATTTGTTTTTTGGATTTTAATAGAATAAAACTCAATATTCCGTCAATACTGTATATGACATTAGATTTTCTCCTTGTTCCCCCTTGGAGAACCAAGCAGTTAGCTTTTGCTAGCTGCTCTTATTTATTGTTTGGTTTAAACCATCCTTATTCTTTTGCTTCATCCATTAACTTTTCTATCGTGATATCTGTTTTCCCTAATATATTTTCCAGAGTTTTATTAACTGTCCATATCTGTGATCCGCTTAATCCACGTAATGGCGCATCAATCATAGACATTGACAAGCTCAAAATGTTCTTTTTAAGTTGTTCGAGTTGTTCTGTTTCTTTCATATCCATTCCCTTTTGTATTAAAATGAAATTTTCATTATAAATAATGAACTTTCAACGTTACTCAATTGTAAATATACATACAATACTATTTATCCATAAAGGGGCGTCTTTATATGAATCCATATCAAAGAATATCTTTAATAATGGTTATTTTAGTACCACTTCTTTTCTTA
>NZ_JBPPHF010000065.1:0-333 GCF_051294775.1 Bacillus pretiosus | reverse complement strand
ACCTTAAGCTACACACAATCAAAACAAATAGATGAACAAGGAAATATCCTGGCCAATCATTATTTAGATTACACAACTGATATTGATAAAGAAAAATGGAAAAGTTCTTATTTTCGAAAAGGGATAGATGAAATACAAGATACATTACTTATCAAGAACACCATACCTAATGTCTCCAGTGTAGTTTTTAAAAACATAGATATAAAAACTACAGAAAAACAAGTAGAAAAGTTTAAAGTAGCTGGTGATTGGTTTTTCTATGTTTCTATTCTTAAAGAGGGGAACATTTATTTCAATCCAAAACCACTAAACTATCATAGACGACATACAAAT
>NZ_JBPPHF010000692.1:0-278 GCF_051294775.1 Bacillus pretiosus | reverse complement strand
TGTTAGAGCACTTCGATTGTAACGTCCGTATTTCTCATGAACGGTTTTCAATCGGAAATCGTGAGAGAAATACTCCAAACTTAATTCCACGTACTGTATTATCAAGCGCAGATCCGCTATTTTATCCGGTTCAGTTTGTAGACTCGTTAGGTGATGCGCTTCGTGATCATCCAGTAGCGGCGCCCAAAATTGATGAGATTTTCCAAAGTAAAGGTGAAAAAGAACGAGGGCTCAATACATTAAGAAAAGCATTCCAAGTTATAGAGTATGTTGAGTGT
>NZ_JBPPHF010000691.1:0-278 GCF_051294775.1 Bacillus pretiosus | reverse complement strand
CCTATTAGCTTGACATTATCCATCTGGAGTAATAAAAATAGTGAAATTAAATCATCACCACCACCATCATGATTGAAGTACACTTTTTCCCTCATTGTAATCTCCATCCTATATGATTTAGTAAGGAATTAAATATGAATTGTGGAAAAATCATCAATGATTTCCACCACTTCACTTTTTCCATTAATCAGTAATTCCGGAAGTTCATTAGTTACAGTTCCTTTCCAATACTCTCTTGCTTGTTCAATTTTTTGAGAGAAAGGAATACCATCTTCTTT
>NZ_JBPPHF010000690.1:0-278 GCF_051294775.1 Bacillus pretiosus | reverse complement strand
CGGTATTTCTTCTGCGTATATAAAGCTTAACATCTAGAATTTCTATCCCCTGTAGTTTTTGTCTCCAGTCGTTATGATCAAGGAAGAATAAACATTTGTTACTGCCCCATCTTGTTCCTTTTTTAACTGCAATGCCATCCTGGATTTTGTTTCGAAGCTCTACCCATTCTCCGTGAAACTCTTCTCTGTCATCATATTCGTAGCGCCACTCTGCCGGATTTCGTCTAACTTGTCCGTTTTGTTTGTAGATAACATAATCTGTACGCCAAGTTCTACTT
>NZ_JBPPHF010000689.1:0-278 GCF_051294775.1 Bacillus pretiosus | reverse complement strand
TCTTCACCATATACTTTATAACCGTTATATTCCGGTGGATTATGGCTTGCCGTAGGAACGATTCCACTTACTGTATGTAAATGACGAACTGCGAAAGAAAGCACTGGCGTTGGACGTAAGCTTTCAAACACATATGTTGTGATTCCGTGTGCACCAAGTGTAGCAGCTACTTCCATTGCAAATTCAGGTGATTTATGACGAGAATCGTACGCTACAACAACACCGCGTTTTTTCGCTTCTTGACCTAATTTTTCAATAAACTTCGCTAATCCTTGTGT
>NZ_JBPPHF010000688.1:0-278 GCF_051294775.1 Bacillus pretiosus | reverse complement strand
GAAGAAGATTGAGGTAACAAAAAAACGGCCTAGAATTCTAGACCGTTTTTTTATGATTTACTAATTTTCCAACCATCATCCGTTTTCTCTAGTTCAATTACGATTACTTTTTTTGGATTTTCTTTATATACAGCATCAACAGTTACTGTAGCAATTTCATTTTTCTCTTCAACTTTTCGAATTTTATAGCTTTTAAGATCGTTGCTAACTGATTTCATTAGAACTGCATTTCCGCCTACAAAAGCAACAATTTTCTTTGCTTCAGGAGTGAATAACTC
>NZ_JBPPHF010000687.1:0-278 GCF_051294775.1 Bacillus pretiosus | reverse complement strand
ATNCTACTGTATCTTTTGCTAACATATAGTTTAACCCGAAGTTTTTACCGATTTCGCGTAAGAATGAAATAACATCTAAGATACCAAGCCAGTCATAGTTGTTAGCCATTGTTGCTGGGTTGTCCACGTTTTCAAACTCTAAGAAGTTTGAAAGTTGGTTTTTAATGCTTTCTGTGTAGTAAGCTACTGTATCTTTCGTATTTAATGTACGTTCTGCTTTTTTACCACTTGGGTCACCGATCATACCAGTACCACCGCCAACAAGTGCGATTGGTTGG
>NZ_JBPPHF010000686.1:0-278 GCF_051294775.1 Bacillus pretiosus | reverse complement strand
ATTAATTTTATAATTCCACATAATAGGTAACAATTTTTTAAAAGAAAAAAACGCCATTCCTGAAAATTGGCGTTCTTTTTCTTTTAACCTTTATGGCATATTATATTACGAATCATTTTTGCACTTCTAAACAGTTTCTACTACCGCTTCAAGCATTGTTCCATTTTTAGCATAGGTTGTATGCCAAGAAAAAGCTTTTTCTAAAATATGAGGAGGTTGTCCACCTCTTGTTTTTGCTTCCTCGTAATAAGCTCGTAGCTGTTCACGATACATTGGAT
>NZ_JBPPHF010000685.1:0-278 GCF_051294775.1 Bacillus pretiosus | reverse complement strand
GCGTTACTCGATCTTGTGACGTTTGTTGGGGTTGCAAGACCTGGTTATACATTGCGTACGCCTTATCCTATCACCACTGTGGAAATTCCGGAGTTTGCAGTTTCTTCATCTTTATTGCGTCAGAGATATAAAGAGAAGCGAACATGTAAATATTTACTTCCTGTAAAAGTACAGGTGTATATCGAGAGGAATGGGTTGTATGAATCGTGAGAAAGCACTTCATATTGTCAAACAACAAATGCATGAAAAACGTTATATACACACAATAGGTGTAATGG
>NZ_JBPPHF010000684.1:0-278 GCF_051294775.1 Bacillus pretiosus | reverse complement strand
AGATGTGTATTAGAGAAAGAATTACATATCAAGATTTTTAGCTATCTTGTTGTTTGGGAAGTATTCTCCAAAGTAACGTGTATCCTTCTCTTGTATTGGGCTAAGTGGGAAAAAGGGATCTGTATGTAATAGATAGTAATGCTCGTGAGAGCAAAGTAATGCGGTTAATAATATTGGATCTGTAAATTGTTTATTTAATTCTAGATAGTCTTCCATACGAGTAAAATGGCGGAAGAGTACATTCTCTCCAGGTGCAATCGGAAGTACCTTTTTTTCTT
>NZ_JBPPHF010000683.1:0-278 GCF_051294775.1 Bacillus pretiosus | reverse complement strand
TTGATATACATCACGGTAGACTTCTCGTACAAGAATATCATACAGGCGATGAAACATAATACCGACCTCTTGGCGGTTCAATTGAACTTGGTGAAAAATCAGCACATACCGTTATTCGCGAATTTCAAGAAGAGCTTCACACAGAAGTGGAAATCACCAATTATTTAGGCTGCTTAGAAAATATCTTTCATCTAGATGGAGAAATTGGTCATGAAATCATTCAGCTATATTCTTATTCAAAAAGAGAAATCACTATATCCATATTGAATCTTGAAATA
>NZ_JBPPHF010000064.1:0-333 GCF_051294775.1 Bacillus pretiosus | reverse complement strand
GCTTTGTTTTAACTTAAAGCGCTATGATCACCGAGAGCGATAATTGTACTTTCTTCGTATAGGTCACTGTCTTTTAAAGCTTGAATAATTTTTCCTAGCCGGTCATCATGTCTATGGATAGCAGCTATTGTTTCGTTAGATTCAAAGCCGTGATAGTGTCTTTGAGTGTCTAAATCGGTGAAATGTATAAACATGACATTAGGCTTCTTCGTCTGGATTGTATGCACAGCAGATGCAAGTACGAAATCATCGAGTTCAGGCTGTGATAAGCCATTTCTTAAATGACCAAAACGCTGATTCAAATCTAATTGATATAGTGGGCTACCGCTAAAT
>NZ_JBPPHF010000682.1:0-278 GCF_051294775.1 Bacillus pretiosus | reverse complement strand
TTCCACACATGGTGATCGAATGGTAGCAGTAAAACAAAATCAGGTTTTAGCTGCTTCATTCCATCCAGAATTAACGGATGATCATCGTGTGACAGCATACTTTGTAGAAATGGTAAAAGAAGCGAAAATGAAAAAAGTTGTATAAGTAACTTGCAACTTGTATAAGATTATAGTAAATTGATGGAAACAATTTTATAAAATAAGCGTGTTGATAGGAAGTAGTAACAAATGCCGTTTCTTATAGAGAGTCGATGGTTGGTGGAAATCGATAGAAACAG
>NZ_JBPPHF010000681.1:0-278 GCF_051294775.1 Bacillus pretiosus | reverse complement strand
CCAATAATCTTTGCATAAGAATTTCATCGATTATTTCATTCTTCGCTACGTCTAAGCTAGTATTCATCGCTATAAGCGTTTGGGAGTCCTGTATCGGTTGTATAGCGCTCAATAACTCTGATTCTCTTTGTGCGAATCGCTGATCTTGTTCAACTAAACGCTTATTTAATTCTTGTAATAATTCATTTTGCTTTTCAATGATCTCGTTTAGATCTTGAAGCATCATCTGTAGCGTTGTAGCGTTGAAATCCGGTTCTTCATATCGCTCAATTTCATGT
>NZ_JBPPHF010000680.1:0-278 GCF_051294775.1 Bacillus pretiosus | reverse complement strand
ATATTATATAGAGCAAATGATTAGACAGCGACAAATGAAGCAAGAGTTTAAAAAGGTATCTTTTACAATGTTTATGACGCAATTAAAAGGCATGATGAATATGCCGTTTTTATATCCACAATATATATCAGAAGTGCTGCATTCTTTTCCGTCTGAGACATTTTTCATAGAAATGTACACGAAAGAAATTGAACTATGGATGGAGCAAACATTATGTATAACGAATATGTACTATGAATTGCCAAGAGCTGTTCATATGTGAAAAATCCCCACCTAAC
>NZ_JBPPHF010000679.1:0-278 GCF_051294775.1 Bacillus pretiosus | reverse complement strand
CTATTAATATTGTTGCTTTTCATATACATGATAATAGTACGTATACGGATTTTTTTCATCCGTTAACCCTTTTTCAACAAAAATTTCTTTCCAATTTGCCATATCGATTACTGGGAAGAATGTATCTCCTTCAAATGCATGATGAATTTTTGTTATATATAACTTGTCTACGTATGGTAAAAAGAGATCATAAAGTTGCGCTCCGCCAAAAATAAAGATCTCTTCTTCATTTTTGCATAGCTCAAACACTTCTTCTACAGAATGTGCTACTTCACAAC
>NZ_JBPPHF010000678.1:0-278 GCF_051294775.1 Bacillus pretiosus | reverse complement strand
ATATGAATGATCTGTATTATAACCGTCGCCGTAAAGAAGAAGCTGAACAAAAATTCGATGCTACATATTGTGATTTACAGACGATACTCAAACAATCTGATTTTATTGTTCTTCTTACTCCATTAACAGATGAAACGTATCATCTTATCGGAGAAAAGGAATTTTCATTAATGAAAGAAACAGCAATCGTCATTAATGCCTCTCGCGGAAAAACAGTAGATGAAGAAGCGTTAATACATGCGTTTACAGAAATGAAAATCTTTGCAGCAGGAATTGAC
>NZ_JBPPHF010000677.1:0-278 GCF_051294775.1 Bacillus pretiosus | reverse complement strand
GTGCACAGTTTCACTAATCCCTAGTTGAAACGTTGGCGAGTGTAAAACGATTCCAACAGACACAACGTAAGCAATTAAAGAGGACCTTAATGACGTTTGTTTAAATAAAAATAAACAAATGAAAATCATCATAATTGGGATAAGTGCCAACAATATGGCCATGTTATCATCTCTTTTCATTAAAAATACAATTTTTAACTATAATATAACAGATGTCATAATTTTCAATTGTTTTTACTACAGATTCAAAAAAGGAGCCATTAAGCTCCTTTATAGCT
>NZ_JBPPHF010000676.1:0-278 GCF_051294775.1 Bacillus pretiosus | reverse complement strand
GATAGTGATTATGTAGAATGGAGTAATTTACAAAGGCAACAATTATATACAGAAGAAGATGCAAAGCAATATAACCCAAAGGCGGTAGCAGCAGCAGAGCATTTACAAGCGATTAATTCTGAGGTGAAAATAAATCCGGTTGTGACTGATGTAACAGTGCGAGAAATGGAAGAGCTAGTGAATGATGTAGATTTATTATTAGATGCGACAGTTAATTTTGAAACGCGTCTTCTTATTAATGAAATTTCACAAAAGTATAAAATTCCGTGGATATATGG
>NZ_JBPPHF010000675.1:0-278 GCF_051294775.1 Bacillus pretiosus | reverse complement strand
TATTGGTGCTGTTGACGCGGTAAGAGACGCTTTTCATATTCCTGTGTACGTACATAAAGAAGAAGCAAATTGGTTAGGCGATGCAACTGTAACTGGCTCTCAAATTTTTATGATGAATCGCAGTATTACAGCAAAACCAGCAGATCATATTATTGATGCAGAAGGTGCATTAGCAATTGGTTCATTTAATGTTGAGATTTTTGAGACGCCAGGACATTCTCCAGGCAGTATTTCTTATTATTGTAAAGAGGCGAATGCTGTATTTTCTGGTGATGTAT
>NZ_JBPPHF010000674.1:0-279 GCF_051294775.1 Bacillus pretiosus | reverse complement strand
GTAACACTATAATAACCTAAAGAAGTTACAACACAAAAAGAAGAAGAAAAAAACACCAAAGCACAACAAAAAATAACAAAATAACAAGTAAAATAAGAAACAAAATAAAAAAACTATAAACTACACTCTATTATAAACATAAAATACACAAATAAATAATTTCAAATAAGATTCAAAATTTTAGAAGAACATAACCAAACATACAGAGAATAGAAACTATCACTAATACACATCTCACAGCCAACGATATCCTCCATAACCACATTCTCATCAATTTAG
>NZ_JBPPHF010000673.1:0-279 GCF_051294775.1 Bacillus pretiosus | reverse complement strand
ATCATATTCCTCAGAAGCTGCCTTCAATTGCGTGAATCCTTGTGCATAAGAACAAATTTTACTCATATATAAAGCTTGGCGCACCGCTTCAATTAATTCGGCTTTTTCAACTCCAATTGCCGTTTTATCTTTAGGTCCAGATAAAACTTTGCTTGCGTTCACACGCTCTTCTTTTAAAGCAGAAATGCAACGTGCAAATACAGATTCCGTGATAATAGGCAGAGAGATACCTAAATCAAGTGCGCTTTGACTTGTCCATTTCCCTGTACCCTTTTGTCC
>NZ_JBPPHF010000063.1:0-337 GCF_051294775.1 Bacillus pretiosus | reverse complement strand
TTGGTACACCTTGCCTTCAAACTTTGCAGAAGAAATATATGGATCGTGATTTTCGATTTCATATCCTTCTTTTAGTAACAATTCAATAATTGGTAAAGCCGGTGATTCTCTCAAATCATTTACATCTTTCTTATATGCACTTCCTACAATTAAAACTGATGCAGGTGATTGCACCATGCCTTTTACTTTCCGGACTATTTTCTCTGGCATTTCTTCATTAATCACATGTGCAGCCTCAATTAATTGACAAATTTCCCCATTCCTTTTTATTCTCCATTGGAAATATAAAGGATCTACTGGAATACAATGTCCTCCTATTCCTGGTCCTGGCCAAAAT
>NZ_JBPPHF010000672.1:0-279 GCF_051294775.1 Bacillus pretiosus | reverse complement strand
ACAGTAGCGAACCCTCTTTTGGGAATTTCGGTAACGTATTTACAGGTATATAATTAGAGCCATTGTCTCGTTCACGAAAAACTTTAGCTTTAATCAATGCTTGTGCTGTAGACTCATTTAAAATTAATACCTGTCCGTTTCCAACTTTACCTTTTTTTACAGAAAATACTTCATTTTCTTTCGTAATTTCCTGATAACGATTAATAATTGGTGAAATTTTATTTTCATCTCCAATGATTAATATACCGGTTGCAGGAAATAGATTCTCCTTTTTAGAAC
>NZ_JBPPHF010000671.1:0-279 GCF_051294775.1 Bacillus pretiosus | reverse complement strand
AAGTGAAGGCGAACGAGAAATTAAAGATTTAGCTGAATTACAACAACGCTCTATTACACTGGCCGTTTCTATTCCCAGAATATTACCAGAACTACACCGTTCTTTTTTACTAAAACATCCTAACGTTCGATTCCAACAAATTCTCGCATCTACTCCTTCTATGAAGCGACAACTAGATAATATAGAAATTGACTGTTGCATTTCTTCTGTGCCAATTGAAGGCGAGGAAATTATGTGGGAACCACTTATTACTGAAGAAATTTTCTTAGTTGTCCCTTC
>NZ_JBPPHF010000670.1:0-279 GCF_051294775.1 Bacillus pretiosus | reverse complement strand
GTGCTAAAGAATTAGAACTAAAACTTAAAAAATGGCAAATCATTATGTTCATTTTAACTTTACCGATGTGGTTTATTATGGTTTACTTCTTTATGAACAATCAACCATACACACCATTTTCGCTTATGGGTATTACGATGATAAGCGGAAAGACATTGGTCATCTTCTACATTGTCACGTTAATGCGTTTATTACAAAAAGAAAGATGGCAAACATTATTACGTCCGTTCCAGTATGTTGGTCGAATGGCGTTAACAAACTACATTTCACATACAATTG
>NZ_JBPPHF010000669.1:0-279 GCF_051294775.1 Bacillus pretiosus | reverse complement strand
TATGGTTTCTTCTTCCTCATAAACATATAAAAAATCAAAGGGACTCATTTGTACGAATTGCAATCGGTTGTTCATATCTTCATACGAAATAGAGGAACCTTTTAATTCTGTTGTTAAAGAACAACGTGCATCTATATCGTCTATCGTAGCTTCACGAATTTGAAAAGACATATTATCCACTCCAATTAAATGTAATCAAACATTAAATATTCTGTTAAAAAGTATGTATTCCTGCTATGAAAATAAATATTTAATAATGATATATAGATGGTTATATGT
>NZ_JBPPHF010000668.1:0-279 GCF_051294775.1 Bacillus pretiosus | reverse complement strand
ATTTTAATGAGTTTAGTAGAATTTTAAATTTTACTACCCTCATTAATTATTCCTTAAAGCCACACTATGCATAATAAAGAATTTGAACGGTGGAAAAACGATGATTAGCAATTTAAAAAGGGAAGCATTAGCCTCATTGAAAGGCCGATGGGGATTAGGGGTAGGTTCAACGTTTCGTAATTATCTCATTCCCGTAGCAAGTATGTATATCATTGGTATAGTAGTATTTCTAATTTTTGGGTTGTTTATATATGTTATAGGACCTGATAACTTTGTATA
>NZ_JBPPHF010000667.1:0-279 GCF_051294775.1 Bacillus pretiosus | reverse complement strand
GTGTAGGACTTGCAATGGGAATGCCATTGATAGGAACTACACCAAAAGATCCAGGGATTATCGATACTATTAAACTAGGGCTTGGTATTACGTTAGGGTTTTTAGCGATAGTTTTAGCATAAGGAACGATGCTAGGAAAAATGATGGGCGAATCTGGCGGTGCTGAACGAATTGCTACCACATTAATAGATCGTTTAGGGAAGAAACGTGTTCACTGGGCGATGATGTTCGTTGCATTTTTAGTAGGGAGTCCAGTATTTTTCCAAGTTGGATTTGTAC
>NZ_JBPPHF010000666.1:0-279 GCF_051294775.1 Bacillus pretiosus | reverse complement strand
CAGCTGCCCAAATATCAGGACCAATTCCATCTCCTTCGATAAATGGAATAATCGGATTGTTTGGTACATTCATAACACCATTATTTACAGTAATTTTTTCACCTGTCGTCAATGTGATAACCCCCATGTTTGAAATTTCATATGTATGAAACTGAGGGAATAACCCCTCAGTTCAAACCGTTATTTAAAGTAAAATATTCTAATCATTACGTCTTTCCGAAAAAATCAGACTTTTGAAAGCGTATTTTCACTATCAAAATAGTGTTTTTCGCTTATCTT
>NZ_JBPPHF010000665.1:0-279 GCF_051294775.1 Bacillus pretiosus | reverse complement strand
GTTTAGACGTATATGTTGAAAATTTTGTTTGTATCACAATTGAATGTGACGCGGAGAATGCTCGTTTCTTTTTTGATTTTCGTGGTAAGCTAACGAGTGTAGAAGAACTACAGAATTGGCTTGCGAACCAAAACAATAAATGGTATTCCATTTCTTATACAGTACGAGACGAAGAAGTCTCAGTTATATTACAACCAATCGAAAAAAGTGTGGTGTAATAATGTTTGTAGATCAGGTCAAGTTATATGTAAAAGGCGGCGACGGTGGTAACGGAATGGT
>NZ_JBPPHF010000664.1:0-279 GCF_051294775.1 Bacillus pretiosus | reverse complement strand
ACGGTCATACGTCGCTTGAGAGTATAACGGTGCAAGTGATGCGATTTCGTCCATAATTTCACATGGACTTTCGTAATTCCAATCCCCGCCCAGTGCACGAGCAACTTTTTGCAACATCCACCAGTCTGGTTTGGAATCACCAAGCGGTTTCAATACTTCATATAATCGTTGAATACGGCGCTCTGTATTCGTAAACGTTCCTTCTTTTTCTAAGCTTGGTGCTGCCGGTAAAATAACATCAGCAAAACGAGCTGTTTTTGATAAGAACTTTTCTTGAAC
>NZ_JBPPHF010000663.1:0-279 GCF_051294775.1 Bacillus pretiosus | reverse complement strand
CTATAAATGTTTACGAGAAGCCCGCACAAAAAGCGAAGCTAATTATTTTGGTGAAGCAGTAGACCATCTATTAAAAAAAGCAAAACAACGAATAATTAAAGATGCAGGCATACATGATGAAAATGCAGCAACAGTTCAATCAAAGAGAAAAGCACTGTTTTAGTTACATTAGCTAAAACAGTGCTTTTTATTACGGGATTTTTTCAGATCTATTTCACATCTTTTTCACAAATATAAGTAGTCCTATATGCTAAACGAATTATAACCTTTTCCAAGGAA
>NZ_JBPPHF010000062.1:0-338 GCF_051294775.1 Bacillus pretiosus | reverse complement strand
ATGAAACCTTATACAAAATCAGTATTAGAGGATGGAGTTAATATAACACTAGATCAATTACTTGGAATTTATGCTACCGAGAAATCAAGGGGAGTTTACTTTACTCAATCCGATGGCTCTGAATTGTTTGAGTCTTATGAAAGTCTTTATTTTAATGCCAAATCCATCTTAGGGGCACTACAAAAGCAGGGATTTCAGAAGGGCTCTTATATTATCTTTCAGACAAACAATATTTTATTCTTTATAAGGTTGTTTTGGGGTTGTATTTTAGGAGGCATGATCCCCGTTCCTCTGTCTTTACCTCAAATTGCATCGCCTGACACTGAAGCTTTCAAGAA
>NZ_JBPPHF010000662.1:0-279 GCF_051294775.1 Bacillus pretiosus | reverse complement strand
CGCTTACCCTAAGGAAGGGCAAACAGAAGTGAAAACAGTATATGCACAACATGTAATTGCTCCAAATGCATTATCCAATTCAATTAGAATGTTAGGATCACAGTCACCGCTTATACAAGCATATGGACCTGTGATTTTACAGCAGCCAGACATTAAGGTGAATGCGATGAGTAGTGTGACGAATCATCAAAAGTTTGCAAAGGCAAATGTAAGAGAGTGCATTGATTAATATAATCCGAAGCTAATCGACTTAAATCAAGAGATGATGAGATATAGTAA
>NZ_JBPPHF010000661.1:0-279 GCF_051294775.1 Bacillus pretiosus | reverse complement strand
CCTTTATTCTATGAACAGAAAAGATGTGAAACGAATGACAAAAGATCACGATAATCCACGTACTATAGCTTTTACGTACAAACTCATTTTGAGTATAATTGCATTCTTTCTTATTTTTATGGTGGCAATGGTATTAGGGGCTGCAGATACTTCAATAAAAGATGTATGGTTAGCACTCACTTCCTCCGCTAAAGGGGACAAACTATCTATAATTCGCGAAATTCGTTTGCCACGTGAAGTTGCTGCTATTTTTGTAGGAGCTGGACTTGCTGTTTCTGG
>NZ_JBPPHF010000660.1:0-279 GCF_051294775.1 Bacillus pretiosus | reverse complement strand
CTGCGGATTTCTTACGAGTCGTAACCTTTTTCGTAAGTAAATCATTCCATGTTAATTCATGTGATACACGAAGGTACGTAGAAGTAATACTTTTTGAACTTGTACAAAGTGATATGAATTTCTTCCCTAATATTAATAATTCCATACCATCTGCATCAACAAACTCATCAAAAAATTCCTCTACCATTCTTTTGAATGTGAATGTTACATTCTTATTTTTTCTAAATGCAGACCAACCATTGCTCATTTCCTTACCATTAGATAAAACAAGATCTACCC
>NZ_JBPPHF010000659.1:0-279 GCF_051294775.1 Bacillus pretiosus | reverse complement strand
CTTCTATTTCACTAATTTTTAATTGAAATTTCACGATCCAAACTGAGAAAAGGTGGACAAGAATCGCAACCGCCATACATGCTCCGCTTAAAAAAGTTAGTATAGGATGCGAATACACGTGCCCTAATCCATAAGATATCGCCACGAAAAACATTGTTATGTAAATATAAATTGCTCCATGTATTTGCCTCATATTAACCTCCGTTTCCCATATTATAACATAAATTTTCTGATTATTCACATTAATCTCTTGTAATCAATATTTCTCAACTGTTACAC
>NZ_JBPPHF010000658.1:0-279 GCF_051294775.1 Bacillus pretiosus | reverse complement strand
CAGTAACTTCTTTTTCTACTACAATATTTTCTGCATCCACATTTGGTTTCGTATCAATTTCAGGAACAGATACAGTTGACCAGTCATAAATCGATTTTCCAAGATCTTTAACCTGAAGTAAAGCTAAGAATGCTTGCTCTGTAGCCATTCCGCTACCGTTTTGATCACTTGGTAACCATTTGAATTCACCATTTGGAAGGTGGTATGACAGTAGATTTTGCATTGCCTTATGTAGACGATTTTGATCTAAATCTTGTACAAGAGATAATCCAATAATTG
>NZ_JBPPHF010000657.1:0-279 GCF_051294775.1 Bacillus pretiosus | reverse complement strand
ATGTTTGTCTCGGAGATGTGTTTTATAGACAACATAAAGAATTTAAAACAGCTGCATACATAGGTGAAGAATGGAAAGCACCGGAAGGACTAGATAAAAAAGAGAAGGTCTTTCAATATTTAGAGAGTAAGAAAGATATGTTTAAATTAGCAGGAAATATTGATAAACACTTCAATGTCGTTGGAGTGGAAAAAGATGCTGAATCTGGTACGACACATGTGAAGTTAGTTGAGAAGCATAATAACATTCCTGTGTATGGTTCAGATCAAACTGTTACAC
>NZ_JBPPHF010000656.1:0-279 GCF_051294775.1 Bacillus pretiosus | reverse complement strand
AGGATATGCAGTGCAAATCGCTAATATGAATAGTACGAAGCAAATTGTGATTTCTGGAACAAAGCAAGGAGTTGAGATTGCTTCTCAACGAGCGAAAGAAAATGGTGCAAAGAGAGCAATTCCGCTTAAGGTAAGTGGACCGTTCCACTCTTCGCTTATGAAGCCAGCAGCGGAGAAGTTCCAAAGTGTCTTAAAAGAAAATACAATTCAAGATACGAATATTCCTGTTATTGCAAATGTAACAGCAGACGTTATTACAAGTGGTGCACATATTCAAGA
>NZ_JBPPHF010000655.1:0-279 GCF_051294775.1 Bacillus pretiosus | reverse complement strand
AAAAATAAATTAAGCTTTAGGGGGAATGTACGTTGCATTACTAAAAACTCCTTATCAAACTGTATGTTTATTTTAAAACGAAATCCCTATACACGCTAAATAGCAGTGTAAAGGGATGTTTTTTAGGGGATTAAGAATTTTCTTGGGCCCATTTCTCTACATCCCAAGTTTTTGTTATCCACTCTTCATAAAAGTCTGGTTCGTGGCATACAAGAAGAATTGTTCCTTTGTATGCTTTCATCGCTTTTTTCAAATCTTCTTTTGCTGTAACATCAAGGT
>NZ_JBPPHF010000654.1:0-279 GCF_051294775.1 Bacillus pretiosus | reverse complement strand
GTATTAGCCGTTGTCCCAATTTTATTCATAACTCCAAAGCTTTCTCTATATACAATATAATGGTCTACACCTACATAATCTTCAGACGGACTCCACATCAAATCAACAGTGGTCGCTGTTGTACTCATACTATGTAATCCTTTCGGTTGCGTCGGAGCTTCTAAATCTGGGATTTCATTTGTTGTCTTAACCTTTAGTTCCTCACTTTCTTTTGATATGTTTCCAGCAGAGTCTAACGCCTTTATTGTATAGGTATATTCCGTATTTGCTTTTAGTTTT
>NZ_JBPPHF010000653.1:0-279 GCF_051294775.1 Bacillus pretiosus | reverse complement strand
CACCTCATCCCCGCACTTTTCACCGTGCGTGGGTTCGGGCCTCCATTCAGTGTTTCCTGAACTTCACCCTGGACATGGGTAGATCACCTGGTTTCGGGTCTACGACCACGTACTAAACGCCCTATTCAGACTCGCTTTCGCTGCGGCTCCGCCTCTTCAGCTTAACCTCGCACGCGATCGTAACTCGCCGGTTCATTCTACAAAAGGCACGCCATCACCCATTAACGGGCTCTGACTATTTGTAGGCACACGGTTTCAGGATCTCTTTCACTCCCCTTC
>NZ_JBPPHF010000061.1:0-340 GCF_051294775.1 Bacillus pretiosus | reverse complement strand
GAAAAATGGCAGTCTGAAGCGGAAGACCAACCATTTTTCACATAATGAATCTATCTCACTCCACAACCCTTCATCCGCCGCGGCATCTTGTTCGATTAAATTATTGACTTCATGTTGCACATTACTTAGTTCAGGGGAAGAGTTTTCTTCACGTGGTTGCTCCTGATCTCCTATAAGACCCTGTTCTCTTTCCACAAACCTAGAAATGTATTCATGAACTATGGAGCACCTAATAACATTCTTCAAGGCGGAAAAGTTTGGGCCAGATGCCCAATATGCTTTACATGAAAACGTGAGAATGAATTTAGTATTATTGTGATACTCTGAGGCAATTTTATTA
>NZ_JBPPHF010000652.1:0-279 GCF_051294775.1 Bacillus pretiosus | reverse complement strand
ACTTCTATCGCTCCCCATTGTTGATATTCTTTTCATTCCTAACACACTCATTTTCATTATAAGCATTATCTTTATATAGAAAAACTAAGGTATATTACATATTTTTCAAAAATACAGTAAAAACCCTGATAATATAAAGCTTTCATAAGTTGTTTCAATTCTGTGAACAACTTAAAAACTTCTATAACGAATTCTTGTTGAACAGAAAATCAGAAAAGTTCTGTTCAAGTCTTACTCTATTGCCGCTCTGTTTTACTATTCTCTACTTTTTAAAATACA
>NZ_JBPPHF010000651.1:0-279 GCF_051294775.1 Bacillus pretiosus | reverse complement strand
GGTAACTGAAATTATTTCAGCGATTTTTTTATTATATCGACTTACCGACACATAACGTCTAAATAAGAGCTCCCTATTCATATAGGAGGCTCTTATTTTATCCAGCTATAGCGGCTAGAATGATCGGTGGCTTCGCTTCTTCCTCACATTCTAAACGAGCCTCTTCCGCTTTTATTTCTATCTAGTTACGCCTCTTAGACCCTTGCGTCTAAGAACCTTCCCTGCCAAAAGGTAAAAAGCACCTTTTGCAGGAAAGAACCTTAGTCACCGGGTCTAAAC
>NZ_JBPPHF010000650.1:0-279 GCF_051294775.1 Bacillus pretiosus | reverse complement strand
ATATGATACATAGTAGGTTTCCCAAGCATGACACTTAATAGAAATGGTATAACGAGCATGGCCCATGCACCGTGTTGCTTCGGAATAACTACCTTCATTAACTATACACCTCCTCTTCGAAAACATTTCTCACCTACTATTATACAAATAATCTTAAATAATAACGGAAGTATATTGGATCAATTTTTTGACAATAAAAAATGCTCCTTACAATATGTAAGAAGCATGAAAGAGGCAAACGAATATGTAAGTCGCGACCCTACCTTATATGAGTATGCT
>NZ_JBPPHF010000649.1:0-279 GCF_051294775.1 Bacillus pretiosus | reverse complement strand
TCATATGATAAAGGATGAGATATCCTGGCGGATTTTAACTGAGGATTTGGAGAAGGGCTACTCTCAAGCTTTGAATCAAAACGAGATAACATTACCAGCTAAAACCGTTTCCTTTAAAGTATGGAGCGAAGGATTAGCTTATTACAGCCAGAGTGAAAAGTTAAAGAGAAGGTTAGCTTACTGGTCAGAAATAGAAAATAAATTGGGTGATGGTAAGTTAAAAGAAGATGGAATTGATGATAAATTCGAACCAAAGACAGCCGTGGCATGTCTTAATGC
>NZ_JBPPHF010000648.1:0-279 GCF_051294775.1 Bacillus pretiosus | reverse complement strand
CTTTTACTTCGGTAAAAGTGATTTTATCTTTATATAAGGGCAATTAATATAGTCTTTCATTTCTTTCTGTTTCCTATTTCGTTAATAATATATAGTAAGAATGCAGTAAAGAAAGGGGGATGTCGGAAGGTGGTATATTTAAACGACAAACTCAGCGAAACAAAAGTGTTTAAAGACCCGGTACATAACTATGTGCACGTACGCGATCGTGTTATTTGGGATTTAATCGGAACGAAAGAATTTCAACGCTTGCGCCGTATTAAGCAGCTTGGAACGACA
>NZ_JBPPHF010000647.1:0-279 GCF_051294775.1 Bacillus pretiosus | reverse complement strand
GTATGTTATCATGAAAAAAGACTAATTGAAAGAGGAGGATACCAATGTTACAAGCGTTACTTATATTTGTGCTTCAAATTATTTACGTTCCCATTTTAACAATCCGTACGATTTTGCTTGTAAAGAATCAAACAAGATCCGCTGCTGGTGTTGGATTGTTAGAAGGAGCTATTTACATTGTCAGGTTAGGTATTGTGTTTCAAGATTTATCAAATTGGAAGAACATCATTGCCTATGTCATTGGCTTTAGTGCGGGACTGTTATTAGGTGGTTATATAG
>NZ_JBPPHF010000646.1:0-280 GCF_051294775.1 Bacillus pretiosus | reverse complement strand
TAACTACACGTTCTTCAAGTTCTAATTTACTTGGGTCAATGCGATGCATCAATTTTCCCTCCTTTGACCATTAAAATTGTAATCGAGCCTCACGAGCAGCCTCAGCTAGAGCTTTAACACGGCCATGGTATAAGTAACCACCGCGATCGAATACTACTTCTTTAACGCCTTTCTCTACAGCACGCTTAGCAACTGATTCTCCTAATTTCGTAGCAGCTTCAGTATTGCTAGTACCGTTAAGAGCAAGGTCTTTATCAAGAGTAGATGCACTTACTAACGT
>NZ_JBPPHF010000645.1:0-280 GCF_051294775.1 Bacillus pretiosus | reverse complement strand
GTGTAGTCCATTTGCTTTTGCAACATCAACTGGTTTTACGTGTTCTTGTGTAATGAGTGTTGCTGCTTCTGCGATGTTTTGCGGAACGCCTAGCGTACGAGAGAAGTCGTTGCAAGTGCCGCCTGGAATGATTGCAAGTGTAGGTCTAGTTTCAAGAGGTGCTAAGCCATTTGTGCATTCGAATACAGTACCGTCGCCACCAAAGACGATAATTAAATCTACGTTACTAGCAAACTCGTGGCAATATTTTGTTGCATCGCCTTGCTCTTTCGTATGAAGT
>NZ_JBPPHF010000644.1:0-280 GCF_051294775.1 Bacillus pretiosus | reverse complement strand
GCTTAGATATATGGGATGAAATTTCTCTCAAAGAAATACAAGCTGGTGAACATACAAGTTTATTTACAGAACAAAGTAATTACCAAAATATTAATTTGTTACAAGTAAGCGATGTTCGTTTATATATGGACAAGCAACTACAATTTAGTTCCGTCGATGAGCAAATTTATCATGAAGCACTTGTTCATCCAATTATGTCTAAAGTAACTGATCCAAAACGTGTTCTTATATTAGGTGGTGGCGATGGTCTTGCTTTACGAGAAGTTTTGAAATTTGAAAC
>NZ_JBPPHF010000643.1:0-280 GCF_051294775.1 Bacillus pretiosus | reverse complement strand
AAGTAACATGAGTAGATATAAAGTATACTTCTTCATTTTAATCTCCTTTTATATTCATTATTATCTTTGTAAAATAGCTATATTCCATTTCAAATACCTTACTAAAGTTGCGTATAGATGTTTTATCATTTGATAACATATGACGGATATGAGTAAACCGCTGCAAAAAGCGATGAACACATTGTAAACATCGGAATAACTGAGTTGATGAAACCCTTTAAAAAATCCTAACCCTATTAATAAAATAGGTGAGATGATTAATAGTGGAGTAGCAATGATA
>NZ_JBPPHF010000060.1:0-340 GCF_051294775.1 Bacillus pretiosus | reverse complement strand
GAGAAGAGGAACGACATCAAATAGATTAACGAAGCGAAAGCTACTAGCTACTTGTAGTTTATAATAATTACGACATGCAATATCGCCCACTTTGGGAGAGGCAAATGTATAAAGACCGTACTGTGCGAAGGCGGTGTTGATACGCGCATCGAGTATATGTAGTGTGGCGAGCGCGCCGCCTAAGCTATGACCTGTTGCAAGGAGTTTTTTATGGGCTGGTAGTGATACGAGCATATCCATAATAGAAACTCGGCAAGATTCATAAATGGAAAGAAAGCCGTTATGGACATTTCCGCTGTTTAAAGCATATGGGTATGGTTTTTGGTTAACGAGTGAATCG
>NZ_JBPPHF010000642.1:0-280 GCF_051294775.1 Bacillus pretiosus | reverse complement strand
CATCTGACTCCTGCAACCGTGTCCGTGTGCTGAGTAGGATTCTATGAAGCTGAAAAGTACAGTAGATTATGGCGGTGTGTATAAGGGATGAGCTATCGCATTTGAAGCAACATCTACAAAGAATCCTACACGATTTGATTTAAAGAACATTGCACAGCAACAATTAGATTACCTGGAGAAAGCAGAATAGATGGGAGCGATTTGTTTCTTCCTAATTGAATTTAGTTTAAATCGCCGTATCATTATCTTACAAGCTCATTAGATGGCCGAAGTATTGAGC
>NZ_JBPPHF010000641.1:0-280 GCF_051294775.1 Bacillus pretiosus | reverse complement strand
GATCATTTGCGAGCATTACAATACGTAATCGAAACATACGGTAATCGCGGTGGTTTTTCAGAGGGCAATTAAGATAGGGAGTTTGTAGGAAAGTATAAACCAGATTTATTACAAAAGAAAAAAGCGAAATATAGTGCCATTATCCCAGTAACAGAAGAGAAAACAACTATAAGGTCTGTTATACAAGAAGTGAAAAAAGCAGGTGTAGATGAAATTATAGTTGTTGTGAATGGAGCTGCCGTAAAGACCATTAAACAAGTAAACCTAGAGAATGTTATTG
>NZ_JBPPHF010000640.1:0-280 GCF_051294775.1 Bacillus pretiosus | reverse complement strand
GCCCTATACAGTAACTCATTATTCTCTATAGTATATTCACCTGTATAAAAAACGTTTTCATACATTCTATATTTGTAATTTTATTCCAGCAATCGCTTTATACTTCGGTGTCTCCTTCACGTGAGATTCGTATAAAGTAATCGTATCCGCTTGAAATGATATTTCAGGTACTTCCTTTATATGTTCTAAATCAAACTTCTCTTCTCCTACCCAGTTACGAGCAACAGTAATATGCGGATGATACGGGCGCGCTACTAAAGAAAATCCATTCCCTTCACAC
>NZ_JBPPHF010000639.1:0-280 GCF_051294775.1 Bacillus pretiosus | reverse complement strand
AAACAAATGATGAAAAGAAAAAAGCATAACAAAATAGCTCGCCGATAAAACGGCGAGCTACCTTCATGTCTGATTATTTTTTTCTTTAACGATTGTAAAATGAAAAATATGCCGATGCAAGCTGTAAACGATGCCCAATTTCCTATCGGTGTAGCGTATTTAAAAACGCCAATACCTACAAGCAATAGGAAAAAAATCACCTGATATAAAAGCTTCCACTTTTGCATATGTTCCCTCCTTTACTTCGTTCCCTTCTTTTTCTTCTTCCATGCATTTAAAC
>NZ_JBPPHF010000638.1:0-259 GCF_051294775.1 Bacillus pretiosus | reverse complement strand
AGATGTTTTTAAGAGACAGCACCTAAACTTGGGGAATCGATCAGATTGTCATTACCTTATATTTCTGTAGTAATGCTTATTGTTTTTATACTAGTTGAATATGTTGTTGCACCTATTGTAGTAATCGGGCTTATAATAACTTTCTCCTTCGTTCTCATACGCCATAGTTTAGTTCGAAAACAAAATAAAATTTTATTACTAGCTCAAATGCAATTCAACTCAGACCTCGAAAAACAAATTGAACTACGTACAGAAGATT
>NZ_JBPPHF010000637.1:0-280 GCF_051294775.1 Bacillus pretiosus | reverse complement strand
ATAAAACGGATCGGTCTATTAGGTACGAAACAAACGATGGAACAAGACTTCTATAAATCACGTCTAGCGAACTATAACATTGAGACAATTATTCCAAATAAAGTGGAAAGAAATTTTATTCATCATGTTATTTTAAATGAATTAAGTAAAGGAATTATTTCAGAAACATCAAAAGAAAAGCAATTACAAATTACAAACTCTTTAAGTCAAAATGGCGCAGAAGGTATATTGCTAGGCTGCACTGAAATACCATTGCACATTTCCCAAAACGACCTTACTG
>NZ_JBPPHF010000636.1:0-280 GCF_051294775.1 Bacillus pretiosus | reverse complement strand
ACCTATAACTCCCCCCAATGACCATCCATAACAGAAAATTCTTAATTTCCATAACGGTTGCTTGCAGCAGTCAAGAATTTCTTTTATTTCTTTTTTTAATGACTAAATAAATTTCTTCATATTTCATTTCTTCCTCTCTCTCCATTTACCATTTGAGCATAGTACTTATCTCCTGCTCCAGAAACTCCCCTCAAATATGCCATTTTAGCTATGAATTCGAAGAAAAGTCTCTCTCCAAAAATACTTAAATTATTTTTAATAATATGAACCTCATAAACTG
>NZ_JBPPHF010000635.1:0-280 GCF_051294775.1 Bacillus pretiosus | reverse complement strand
ATTACACCCATAATATGAGAACCACATCCAAATCCGATACCTTTACCAACTGAGTTAGTAACGCGGCTCCATTTTAATAAAAGTGGGCCGGTAATCGTTCCAGTAATACCTGCGATAACAACGAAAGCTGCTGTTAATGACGGTACACCACCAACTTGCTCTGAAACACTCATCGCAACTGGCATTGTCACCGTTTTTGGTAAAGAAGATAAAATTAAGCTGTTATCTGTTCCCATAAGTGATGCAATGGCAAAATCTCTTGCGATTTCAACTGTTTTCC
>NZ_JBPPHF010000634.1:0-280 GCF_051294775.1 Bacillus pretiosus | reverse complement strand
GTGGAAGTGTTACATCGATACATATAAGCAAAGTGATTTCCACTTAGCTTATATGGGATGGGGCGGTTCTTTATTAGACCCAATTACTAAACTAGATTTATATGCAGGTGATGGTCCAAACAACTATGCAAAATGGCATAATAAAGAATTTGACGCTTTAATCAAAGAAGCAGAAGTTGAACAAAATGAAGAAAAGCGTTTTGATTTATTGCATAAAGCAGAAGATATTATGGTTACAGATTCACCGTTAATTCCAATAATATTCCCTTCTGATTCTTAC
>NZ_JBPPHF010000633.1:0-280 GCF_051294775.1 Bacillus pretiosus | reverse complement strand
CATATACGTTATCTGACAATGGTTACAAGTTTTTAAAATACTGGCAAGGTAATATGTTCTTCTTTGCTCCTGAACGTATTGATAATCACGGTAAATATGTTCATCTACGTTATTGGCACGATGTAGATTTAATCTGCCATCTGCGTTACGCTCCATCGTTTTTAGGTCATATCATGCATCCATCTATTAGTAAAGGGGTTTTTACCCCTCCTTTAAGTGTTGCTGTGCAAGGCGGAGTAAATCATAAATTTAATTTCGTTGTATTCTCCACCCTATTAAC
>NZ_JBPPHF010000059.1:0-341 GCF_051294775.1 Bacillus pretiosus | reverse complement strand
TTGAAAATTTTCTTGTTGAGAAATAAGAAATGACAATGGGTGAGTGGTTATCTAGAAACCTATTATATGAAGGGAAGTATGTAACAATTAACGAACACTTGTTCTTTTTCGGTTTGTTTGTTACAATGAAAGTTCATTGATAAATTATGTGTAATTTTGATGAACTTTTACTGACTACATATTGCAGCTTATTTCTTTAAAAAAATAGGGAGGCTTTTACATGGAACAAAAATTTTCAGTTGAAGCGTTTTGGAAGAAAGCAAAACATGGTGCAAAGCAAGCGGGACAGTCGGTCATTTATGCAAGTTTATTATTGTTTTATGTTTTGCAAAGACCTGATG
>NZ_JBPPHF010000632.1:0-280 GCF_051294775.1 Bacillus pretiosus | reverse complement strand
AATGTATATAAACCTTAAATTAAGTTTCTTATATACATAAAATTTGTTTATTTTTGCATTTTTATTATTTTTTGACTATTACTAATTTAAAGGAGGTTTTTTTATGAAAAAAATGAATAAGTTAGTGAACGTTGCTTTAGCTGGAGCTATCGGTATAGGAGGATTGGGGGCGGTTGCACCAACAGATGCAAGTGCAGCTGAGATTTCTCCTTCTAAAACAAATATTCCTACTAACTAATCTACTGAATTACCCACTAATTTTGTAGAGTCTAAGTTACCA
>NZ_JBPPHF010000631.1:0-280 GCF_051294775.1 Bacillus pretiosus | reverse complement strand
ATTGGGCTAAGCGGTGGGATATACCAAACCATTGGCATTGTACGATACTCTGGATGAAGAGGTAGAGCGATTTTCCAATCGATAATCATTATATAGATTGGCGACTGTTGTGCCGCTTTAATCCATTCTTCAGGAATCCCTTGTTTTTTCGCTTCAGCTGCTACTTCTGGATCATTTGGATCTAGGAAAACAGTAAGCTGAGTTTCATATAAATCTTTTTCATCTTCAACAGACGCCGCTTCTTTTACTTTGTCAGCGTCATATAGCATTACCCCAATAT
>NZ_JBPPHF010000630.1:0-280 GCF_051294775.1 Bacillus pretiosus | reverse complement strand
GACTAGCAATAGACGAAAAGGAAAAGACCTGGAGTTCTAACTCAAGCCCCTACTGAAACGTTTCATCTCCGTGGGGGAGTTGACCAACAAATAAGAAAATATTTTCAAATCTAATTTTTATACATATAATGTATACCAAAAACAAAAAAGTAACCTTATGGAAACTTTTTTTTTGGGTAAATTTATAACGATTAATTAATATACAGTTTTTGAAAATAGTGATGAATCATGTCAAATCATCTTCATTTACATGAACATGAACAGGAACGTTGTATAAAAA
>NZ_JBPPHF010000629.1:0-280 GCF_051294775.1 Bacillus pretiosus | reverse complement strand
GTATCTGAAAATGTTGCTTGGGGTATTATGGCTGGACCGGGAGTTGGAAAATCTACCACTCAAATTTCCTTGCTTAAGTAAGGTATTAAGTTTTTTACGGATGATGTTATTCCGCTTTCTATAAGTGAATCAGGTGTTTTAGCATATCCTGGTTATCCAGCTTTAAAATTAGGTGACCAATCACTGACATTAGCAGACGAGAACCAGTTTACAAGTGTATCTTTGTTAACGGAAAAATCAACTAAATATATATGTGCATTAAATGAAGAGTGCATTTGTA
>NZ_JBPPHF010000628.1:0-280 GCF_051294775.1 Bacillus pretiosus | reverse complement strand
CCATTATAATACAAGAATATCATAAAATATTCAATGATTATATTACAGTAATTTCAATATTCCGATATTTTTAACATCAATTAGACTTATAATCTCGACTTAAATGTATAAACTGTTTAATTTTTGATTTCAAACTCTAGAACTCGGTATGAAGGTCATTATATTAAGCATAAAAAACCGAATAGTAGACTCTGAATAAAAAATAATTAATGAGGATTGACTTCCATTTGACTTAACGTTCCAGTTATATCAAATATCTACTTATCTTTAATTTTAGAGT
>NZ_JBPPHF010000627.1:0-280 GCF_051294775.1 Bacillus pretiosus | reverse complement strand
GCTAATGAAACCTGAGCCAAATAGTGATAGGTAAGGATTTGAAGTTATCTTCACCTTTTCCCCCACTTCACACCGTACGTGAGGGTTTCCCCTCATACGGCGTTCCATCTGATTCAATAGACCTAACTTTTATATTAAAGAGAAGATAGGTGCTCGATTCGCAAGTATTCTTAGCTTATCGAACCTTTTCTTCTTTTCTTCTTCTATTTCATAGGTGGCTAAGATGGATTTTGCCTTCTCTGAATCATCATGATGAATTGCGACATGTATATCTTCTAGC
>NZ_JBPPHF010000626.1:0-280 GCF_051294775.1 Bacillus pretiosus | reverse complement strand
GTACTATATAAAAGAGCCTTCACATTTTTACGGATTTCCCCGTATTTATACGCTCTCACAACACTCTTTACTCGCCAAATGAAATTTCCATAGACTTCTTCATCAGCTAATATTTGCTCCAGTAAAACACCTTGCTCTAGTAACCCGCTCTTTTTATATGCAAGTTCCACCTTACTCCAAAATATATTAATCGTTTTCGGATTACGCGTCATCGGCACAAGTGCGTATATAAAAGGCTTCGGTATATCATGACGGCAATACGTCTCATCAAGTTCGTACG
>NZ_JBPPHF010000625.1:0-280 GCF_051294775.1 Bacillus pretiosus | reverse complement strand
GTTGAACCTACATCTGTCCCTAAATTGGCTCCCAACGCATTTTTAGGATTATCAGCATCTTCTTTTTTATCTTCCTCGCCTTATTTACTAGCTCTTGTCTTCTCTTTATTACTACGATGGTCATCACGTATTCCTTTAACAATGCCTGCCATACTCGCTAAGGCACCCATTCCCATCAGCGTACCTGCTCGATTTACTGCTCCAACCGAATTTGTACTTAAACCAATGAAACTTTTTACAATCTCACCTACAGGAATAAACCTGTCTCATATAGAAATAA
>NZ_JBPPHF010000624.1:0-280 GCF_051294775.1 Bacillus pretiosus | reverse complement strand
TACCAATGGTATCAGTGGTAGGGGAGCGTTCTAAGTGCAGTGAAGTCAGACCGGAAGGACTGGTGGAGCGCTTAGAAGTGAGACTGCCGGTATGAGTAGCGAAAGACGGGTGAGAATCCCGTCCACCGAATGCCTAAGGTTTCCTGAGGAAGGCTCGTCCGCTCAGGGTTAGTCAGGACCTAAGCCGAGGCCGTCAGGCGTAGGCGATGGACAACAGGTTGATATTCCTGTACCACCTCTTTATCGTTTGAGCAATGGAGGGACGCAGAAGGATAGAAGA
>NZ_JBPPHF010000623.1:0-280 GCF_051294775.1 Bacillus pretiosus | reverse complement strand
GTTCATAAACACTTGTACAGAAAATGGATTGAAGAAATAAAACCGATTATCACGTGGATCAATCTCATATTCTTGCGCTAAACAGCATTCAACCCCAATTTTATCTTTACTGTTTCTTACCTTTCGTGCATAGCGCTCAAGATTATCCATTGCTTCTTTATAAAACTCTTCATTCATTTCAATTCCACCTGCTGAAGCACCACACTTATGGTGCATGTAAAAATTTAATCGTCCTTTTCCACATCCAAAATCTACAACCTGGTCGCTACTTATTATTTCA
>NZ_JBPPHF010000058.1:0-341 GCF_051294775.1 Bacillus pretiosus | reverse complement strand
TTACTTCCTCTTCAGATAATGTGCTCATGCGGCTTTCGAATAAACCTACTGTACGGTATACAGAGCTTTCAGCTGCATTTGTTTTCGCTGCCATATTCGCAAGTTTCTCTTGAATTAATGGGAAGCGAGCGATTGGTTGTTTGAACTGTTGACGTTGGTTTGCATATTGTGCTGAAATTTCTACTGCACGTTTCGCAGATCCAACTGTACCAACACCTAATTTATAACGGCCGATATTTAAAATGTTGAACGCGATAATATGACCGTTACCGATTTCACCAAGTAAGTTTTCTTTCGGTACTAATGCATCTTCTAAAATTAACGTACGAGTTGAAGAACAT
>NZ_JBPPHF010000622.1:0-280 GCF_051294775.1 Bacillus pretiosus | reverse complement strand
GTATTAGATGTAGAAGGCATTGCGGTTCGCGCAGGACACCACTGTGCACAACCGCTTATGAAGTGGCTGAAAGCTTCTTCTACTGCACGTGCGAGCTTCTATTTATATAATACAAAAGAAGAAATTGATACATTTGTTGAATCACTAATCAAGACAAAGGAGTATTTCACAAATGTCATTTAATAATTTAGATACGTTATACCGTCAAGTTAATATGGATCATTATAAGAATCCTCGTAACAATGGCGTGTTAGAAGATAGTGTTACTGTTAACTTGAAC
>NZ_JBPPHF010000621.1:0-281 GCF_051294775.1 Bacillus pretiosus | reverse complement strand
GTTCAAGCTTGTTTTTCGCTATGATTACGTTCTTTATCTTATGTTCATAAGAGCGCCCTGCCTAGCGGCATTTACTCAGCAATATACTAATAAAATACCTCCCACTACTGCGAATACATTTGAAGTCGATGAGCGTAGCGAAAGAGACACGAGGCTGCAAGCCCGTATGCTATAGCGCAATAAGCATCCATGTGCGGTCTAACTAACACGGCTCTAACGCACACTAACGATAACTAAGCAAGAACGATAGCTATATAAGTCATTACTGCGCAGAAATACGC
>NZ_JBPPHF010000620.1:0-281 GCF_051294775.1 Bacillus pretiosus | reverse complement strand
ACACCAAATCTATCCCTTTCCGATGATCAGCAAAACCTACTCCCAAAATGATTTTGCTATCTAGAGGCAGGTTGTGTTGTTTTCGTAATTCGCTTCTAGCTTTTGCAATATTGTTCTTATAAGGATTGTGGTTAAACAAGCCTTGAGGGAGGAAGTGACATTTTTGATGATCTAATTGGGTGATTGTACGGAATTTTTCATACACGTACTGTGAAGGGAAGACAATTTTGTAAGCAACCTGGGCGATGTTTCTCGCTTTCCCCTCGGCAGAGTACTGTTGT
>NZ_JBPPHF010000619.1:0-281 GCF_051294775.1 Bacillus pretiosus | reverse complement strand
GTTGTGTTAGAAGGACTAAAAGTAGATTTAACGCCAGAAGATGAAGATGTAGAAAAATGTTTACTGTTTGGAGCTGAATTTGTAAAACACCTTACTTAATGGCAGAAGGGAGATGGAGAGCAAGTGCATGAGAAAATCGCAATCAAAACGATGACAGATTATCATTTGTATGATGTTATGAGTTGCCCGGATAAATTTTATTTTCGTCATATATAAAGAAGATAACCTTCTTCGTTTGTATGGCAACAAATCGCACTAATGATTGTTAATCGAATTATTAA
>NZ_JBPPHF010000618.1:0-281 GCF_051294775.1 Bacillus pretiosus | reverse complement strand
GTGTTCACGATCAACTTATCCCTTACAAAAGCGCTGAACTCACGCAAAAGCGGATTTAAAATTCTCAGTTACATCCTCTTACAAATAGCGGTCACGGCTCTCCAATTGATCAAGCGGATGAATTAAATGCAGAACTTATAAAGTTTTTGCATTCATAAAAATCTATACCAAATCGCTTCAATTGGAACGCATGTTTTGAAAAGATTAAAATTCACATATTTCTCATAAATCAATCAATAAAACGATTACATTTTCATTTATACTTAATGTACAGGTAATAC
>NZ_JBPPHF010000617.1:0-281 GCF_051294775.1 Bacillus pretiosus | reverse complement strand
TATTTATTCTCTTGATTTGATCAATTCAACATTATAAGTTTCAATATCTGTTAGCTTTCCTGTAACATACGGATTTTCTCTATACCAAGACTGTTTTGAAAAGTACGCTTGCATATCTTTCGTTTGAAAAATATTTCCATGTCTTGCGTATATTTCATTTCTAGCAATTTTCAACTGTTCTTTCGATAAATATGTTAATTCTGCACTCGGTAGTTTTCGAATATCACTATCCGGGAAGATGAAACCATTATATACATACCGAGACGTAGGCGGCGGAGTAA
>NZ_JBPPHF010000616.1:0-281 GCF_051294775.1 Bacillus pretiosus | reverse complement strand
TCACTTATGTCTTGAAATTTTCATTCGTATAAGTGACACTAACTCAAATTTTCGATTTTAAAAATTTGAATTATACCCTTGTACATCATATCTCTATAGAATATAGAGGGGAATACATTTTTGGGATAATTCGGAAAAACACCTTATATTTTTCTGGTGAGGTTTACATAAAAATACATATAGAAGAAAGAAAAAAAACTCCACCTAAATTTCCTTTTGAAAAAGGAGAAGTAAGGTGGAGTTTTTTATTATATAAACAAGTCTCTAAAACACAACTCCGA
>NZ_JBPPHF010000615.1:0-281 GCF_051294775.1 Bacillus pretiosus | reverse complement strand
GTGTAGCGTAAATGGCAGTAAGGAACAGAGAGGAGGTTTTTTCTCTGAATATAACTAACGAAACAATCATCCACCTTTATCATACAAACGATATACATAGTCTTTTTGAAAATTGGCCGCAAATTTCTCGGTTTGTACAAGGGGAGAAAAAGCGAAGACAGGAAGCGGGAGAGACCGTTTTGACGGTTGATATCGGCGATCATGTGGATCGTTTTCATTGTATTTCGGAAGCGACGAATGGACTTGGCAATACGAAGCTTTTGAATGAGGCGTTATATGAT
>NZ_JBPPHF010000614.1:0-281 GCF_051294775.1 Bacillus pretiosus | reverse complement strand
GTGTTTTGCCGCGCGGACTATTCCGAGGAGAAATTGTTCATACAGGGCTACCAGAATTAATTGAAGTAGAAACGATGCACGAGCGCAAAGCGAAAATGGCAGAGCTTGCGGATGCTTTTATTGCATTACCGGGCGGATACGGAACGTTTGAAGAGCTATTTGAAGTAGTAAGTTGGTCACAAATTGGTATACATAATAAGCCGGTTGGTTTATTGAACATAAAAGGCTTTTATGGACCAATTTTGCAAATGGTTGAACGTGCAGCAGAAGAAGGATTTATG
>NZ_JBPPHF010000613.1:0-281 GCF_051294775.1 Bacillus pretiosus | reverse complement strand
AACTTATATCTGCGATTATTTAAATATTTCGACTTACCGAGTAATGTTGACAAATCTATTATATAGTAGAAAAAAGCCAATCTTCTTAACGGAAGATTGGCTTTTTTATTATTGATAAATCTCTTTATATTTCTTATACTCTGCTTCAGAACATAATACGAAAAGTCCTGGGCGAATTTCACGCATTGTTGGTGCTTCACTAGCATAATCATGCTGAGATGGATCGTATACGATACGGTTACGATTGCGCTCATAATCTGGATCTGGAAGCGGAATTGCTG
>NZ_JBPPHF010000057.1:0-341 GCF_051294775.1 Bacillus pretiosus | reverse complement strand
GTAGGGCATACCTCCTCAGATGATAGTATTCCAAGTGCGATTATGTCGCACTTTTTTTCTATGTAAATGTATAGAAAATGGGGAAGGATATATAAGAATAAGGCTATATACAAAAATAAACCACTTACTTATAGTAGAAATATTGACGATTTATAAGAAAAGGAGTACACTCTTTATAAGAATTATAAAATAATAATCCGTATAGAATCGGGGTGCATGACGGTGGTCAAAGAAGAATTAAAAGAAGCGCTAGAAATCCTGAAAAATACGGGTGTACGCATTACTCCACAGCGTCATGCTATTTTAGAGTACCTTGTGGAATCTATGACGCACCCAACAGC
>NZ_JBPPHF010000612.1:0-281 GCF_051294775.1 Bacillus pretiosus | reverse complement strand
TCACGATACTGCGCCTACACGAAAAGTGGGATCAAGATTGCTAAAATAAGCATGACAACAAAAATACGTTTCTTACGATAAATTTTTTCCGATTCCTTTAAGACTAGATTCGCAAATTCACGCATGCTGCTCACCCCTTGTGAGTTCAATAAATAAATCTTCTAGCGTAAATACAAGCTCCTTAACGCTATGTACATCTATCCCGTTTTCTACAAAATGTTTATTCCAATTACTTATAGATGCGATATACATGCGGCATAGTAATCGATCACCTTCTATAC
>NZ_JBPPHF010000611.1:0-281 GCF_051294775.1 Bacillus pretiosus | reverse complement strand
CAAGAAGCAAAACTATGGGATGCTATTTTCAAAGCTACTCGTGCGGATTTAGAAAATCCTGTGGAAGCATGGAAAGAACACGATAAAACGTTAGATACAAAAGTTGATTACTTAAACGAAAAGCATTATAAAGCCCTTCACTATACAGCTCCTGGAACAGATTTAACGATCGAACTTCCAGAAAAGCATGTATGGGCTGGTGCTGGTAGCTTACATGAAAAGAACGTACCATTTATGGCGAACATTCCAACTGAAGAAGTATTTACAATGCCACTTAAAAC
>NZ_JBPPHF010000610.1:0-281 GCF_051294775.1 Bacillus pretiosus | reverse complement strand
TACTACCTTTTAGTTTAATTAGTAAAACCGCACCAATAACAGGACCGCACGTTCGAGTTATATCCCAATGTAATCCATAACTTGAAAAATACAATCCACGTTTATCTGTAGGAGCGATTTCTGAAACGAATCGAAGTAAATGGTTGAAAGCAATACTTTCTCCAATGACTTATAAGAGTAATGTGAAAAAAAGTGACAAGATTGTTGCTGAAAATCCGTAGCCAATTGCAGTTATCGTAAAGCAGGTGTAAGAAATAATTATAATTATCGCCATAGAAAAT
>NZ_JBPPHF010000609.1:0-281 GCF_051294775.1 Bacillus pretiosus | reverse complement strand
CTCGTGGGCTCGGAGTTGTGTATTAGAGACAGGGGCATCATGGGATACATAAATGATCTTCTTATTAACATGCATTTCATAACGCCTCCTAAGTTAATTAGATTTTTAGTAAATGCATGGTGTAGTTATAATTCCTAGAGAGAAGTGGTAGGAGATAATTGTGAATATAGCTGGAATGTACTCGAAATAAAAAGTGCTACCTTTAATATATATTTGGTTGGCTTGCTATTCATTCTTTAGAAAGGTGTAAGTAAGTAAGTATAAACTGTCAATTATGAAAG
>NZ_JBPPHF010000608.1:0-281 GCF_051294775.1 Bacillus pretiosus | reverse complement strand
ACGTAAAGATGCTGGCGCTATTATCTTTATTAAGTGCGGTAACATTATGTACGATTGGAATTAGTTCTAGTATGTATTATGGAGCGCAGAAGACAGCGGCATTAATGAATCCAGTTAGTTATGAATTTGTAACAACTGGAAAAGGATTAGATAAGAAAGTTAGAGAAGAAATTCAAAAGCATGAGTTAGAAATTAAAAATGAAACGTCTGTAGCTATGCTGTCTATGCAAGGGAAGATAGATGGAGAACAAAAATTAACAGGGTATTTAATAGGTAATGGT
>NZ_JBPPHF010000607.1:0-281 GCF_051294775.1 Bacillus pretiosus | reverse complement strand
CCTACAATGCCAAATATACAAGGCTGGGCGCTTCGTGATGTTATGAATTTAGCAAAAACATTAAAGCTTAACCTAAAACCTACTGGTACCGGATTCGTAACCGAACAAAGTGTGGCAGAAGGAACATTGTTACAACCTGGTACAGAGTTAGGTGTAACGCTTGTACCGCCACTTGAACCACAACAAGAAGCAGAAGAACAGTAATGGTAAAAGAGTAGAAGTTCTAATTAAATAAGTACAAGCATATATTGGAACAAGCTAGGCGTAAGGGAGGCTTGTTC
>NZ_JBPPHF010000606.1:0-281 GCF_051294775.1 Bacillus pretiosus | reverse complement strand
ACCATAATCTCAGCATTTTGTGCTTCATCAGTTAAACCAACAAAGATATTTAAATGCTCAGTTAAGATTTTGGCACCTAAAGAGTTAGCTTCTTTTGGCCCGATGCTTCCATCCGTCCATACATCAAGCGTAAGCTTATCATAATTAGCCACTTGTCCGACACGTGTCTTTTCCACTTGGTAAGTCACACGTGATACTGGAGTATAAATAGAATCAATAGGAATTAGTCCTATTGGTTGATCTTCGCTTTTATTTGCATCAGCTGGCGTATACCGACGGCC
>NZ_JBPPHF010000605.1:0-281 GCF_051294775.1 Bacillus pretiosus | reverse complement strand
ATGGAATACCCTTTGGACATGATTGCACACAGTTTTGAGAGATACCACAGTTTGCAAGTCCTCCAACTCCCATAATTGCACGTAAGCGATCTGCTTTATCCATTTCACACGTCCGATGTGAGTTGAATAAACGAGCTTGTGATAACGGTGCTGGTCCAATAAAGTCAGATTTACTAGTTACGTTTGGACATGATTCTAAGCAAACACCACATGTCATACATTTTGAAAGCTCATAAGCCCATTGACGTTTCTTCTCAGGCATTCTTGGTCCTGGTCCTAAG
>NZ_JBPPHF010000604.1:0-281 GCF_051294775.1 Bacillus pretiosus | reverse complement strand
GTACCAGACAGTACTCCAATTGCATAGCAATTGCCACCATTTCTCGCTAAATATAACTCAGTTGGTGTATCTCCAACGACGGCTACTTCACATGCTTCTAAATGAAACTTCTCACAAAAAGATTCTACAATTCTTTTATCTGGTTTTTGTGCCGGAAATGTATCTGAAGCTACAACATAATCAAAACAGGACTCTAATTGATATTGTTTCAAAAATAATTCTGTTGGTGCAAAATCATCAGCTGTCACAACACCTAAAATAAATCCTCTATCCTTTAAACC
>NZ_JBPPHF010000603.1:0-281 GCF_051294775.1 Bacillus pretiosus | reverse complement strand
TCTAGTGGGCTGGGAGTTCTGTATAAGAGACAGAAATTCGCCTGTAAAAGAATCAATTGTTGAAATGAAAAAAGAAAACAAACAAGAATTAAGAAATGAAGTTCCAAATACAGAGAACGAAAAAAGCCTTGTAACTGTTATATCTGGTATTGTTGATAATTTTGAAACGATTAGCCAGTGTAGTGAAAGAAAAGAGCATGACCTACATCAGTTCATGGAAGGAATCTATAAGCTTTCTAGCATGGCTGCAGAGCTGACTCTTATACACAACTCATAGCCCA
>NZ_JBPPHF010000056.1:0-342 GCF_051294775.1 Bacillus pretiosus | reverse complement strand
CTGCGAGGGCTGCTGGAATCCCTTGGGAAGTACAGACGGAAACAGTGACTAAAGTTTGTGCATCAGGGCTTCGTGCGGTTACGGTAGCGGATCAAATTATTCGTACTGGCGATCAATCACTAATTGTAGCTGGCGGTATGGAGTCGATGAGTAACAGTCCTTACATTTTACGAGGTGCAAGATGGGGATACAGAATGGGGAACAACGAAATCATCGATTTAAACGTTGTTGACGGCTTGACTTGCGCATTTTCAGGTATACACATGGGTGTTTATGGCGGAGAAGTTGCGAAGGAAGATGGAATCTCTCGCGAAGCGCAAGATGAATGGGCATATCGTAGCC
>NZ_JBPPHF010000602.1:0-281 GCF_051294775.1 Bacillus pretiosus | reverse complement strand
AGGTGTAGCAGCGATTTAAGAAAAACGAAAGCCTTCATTTAGTGGCAGGTAGTTCAATTATTTTTTTAATATAAATTAACAGAAAATTAAAATTGATTGAATCTTTCTGAAAAACAAGGGGGTAAATGGAATGAACATCTACGTACTCATGAAACGAACATTTGATACAGAAGAAAAAATCGTAATTAAAAACGGTGCTATTTACGATGGCGAGGCGGAATTCATCATCAACCCATACGACGAATATGCGATTGAAGAAGCAATTCAAGTAAGAGACGCAC
>NZ_JBPPHF010000601.1:0-281 GCF_051294775.1 Bacillus pretiosus | reverse complement strand
GGAGAAATTACAGTAGGAGAGATTATGGCTTTTATTCAATTGTTAAATTGCGTAACAGTTCCCATTAATAGTCTCATAACCGGTTTTACCAAAAGGCAGGCCAGTCGGGCTTTATTAATGAATTTCAATAAAATTGGAGAGGCAAAAACGGATCAAACTCAAAGAATTGATATCCCTAAATTCAGTAATAAAATTTCTCTAAATGGGCTTTCGTTAAGCGTAGATGGGAAAATAATTTTAGATGATATTAATTTTGAATTTGAATATGGAAAGTCTTATGC
>NZ_JBPPHF010000600.1:0-281 GCF_051294775.1 Bacillus pretiosus | reverse complement strand
GGTTTAGGTTTAGTAGTTACAGAAAAAATTATAAAAGACCACAACGGTAAAATGAGTTTTGAAAGTGAAGTTGGGGTTGGAACGACTGTGAAGATTGTATTGCCACTGTAATGAAAAAATTTTTAAAAGAGAGATTACTTATTTGAGAGTGATCTCCCTTTTTTATTGTGGATGAGAGTAAGACATGTTGATAAAGGTAGGCAAGGTAATTATATTAACATAGTGTATACAATTAAAAATCCAATATATGGATAAAATTACAATGATAGTATATACTAAAC
>NZ_JBPPHF010000599.1:0-281 GCF_051294775.1 Bacillus pretiosus | reverse complement strand
ATGATGGGCGCTATAAATATAGCTTGCCAGCAGATCAACGATTTAACCCGTTACAAAAATTAAACCGCAATCTAGTGGATTCATTTGTAAAATTAGACACGGCAGGACATATGCTTGTGCTAAAAACATTGCCTGGTAACGCTCATTCACTTGGAGCACTTATTGATCATTTAGAGTGGGATGAGATCATCGGAACCATCTGTGGTGATGATACTTGCTTAATTAGTTGCCGTACACCTGAAGATACAGGTGTTGTCTCTGATCGTTTCTTAAATATGTTG
>NZ_JBPPHF010000598.1:0-281 GCF_051294775.1 Bacillus pretiosus | reverse complement strand
ACAGAAGGTACATATCCACCGTTCACATTCCACGATTCAAGTAATAAATTAACTGGATTTGACGTTGAATTAGCAGAAGAAGTAGCAAAACGTTTAGGAGTAAAACCTGTATTTAAAGAAACACAATGGGATAGCTTACTTGCTGGTCTAGATGCAAAACGTTTCGACATGGTTGCGAATGAAGTTGGTATTCGTGAAGATCGTCAAAAGAAATATGACTTCACTAGCCCATATGTTTCATCTTCAGCGGTATTAGTTATTGCGAAGGATAAAGATAAACC
>NZ_JBPPHF010000597.1:0-281 GCF_051294775.1 Bacillus pretiosus | reverse complement strand
CAATTACCCAATCATATATATTTTGCGCTCCTTCAGCCGGAGTCATATTCGCATCAAAGGCACCGATATCAGTCTTTAATTTTCCTGGGTGAATTGCCGTTACACGAATTCCTTTATTCTCAACCTCTTGTTGTAAACAAAGTGTTAACATATTTTGCGCAGCTTTAGCAATTCGATAGGAATATGAGAACTGTCCTTGCGGAAACTCTTTGTTCGCGATTTTATGTAGTGATCCTAACCGAGAGGACATATTTATTATTCTCGGCTGATCCGATTTAGCT
>NZ_JBPPHF010000596.1:0-282 GCF_051294775.1 Bacillus pretiosus | reverse complement strand
ACACAGATATGATCGGGGGGCTTTGGTTTTGTAACGACACCAGACCCCGACGATTTCGCTACTGAGGCGATAATAAGGCTCGGGTTATGAGGAACATAAAACCCCCCCCCCCCCCACAAAAAACACCCACCCCCCCCCCCCCGAGATTCATGAGCCTCTCGTGGGCTCGGAGATGTGTATAAGAGTCAGATTTGAATTTCTATTAGGTTAAGTCTCTTTTATTTCTTTTTCAGTATACTAGACATAAATGTAACAAATATTCATATGTTATTAAGTAATGAC
>NZ_JBPPHF010000595.1:0-282 GCF_051294775.1 Bacillus pretiosus | reverse complement strand
CCCCCAAGAGTCCACATCGACGGGGAGGTTTGGCACCTCGATGTCGGCTCATCGCATCCTGGGGCTGTAGTCGGTCCCAAGGGTTGGGCTGTTCGCCCATTAAAGCGGTACGCGAGCTGGGTTCAGAACGTCGTGAGACAGTTCGGTCCCTATCCGTCGTGGGCGTAGGAAATTTGACAGGAGCTGTCCTAAGTACGAGAGGACCGGGATGGACGCACCGCTGGTGTACCAGTTGTTCTGCCATGGGCATAGCTGGGTAGCTATGTGCGGAAGGGATAAGTG
>NZ_JBPPHF010000594.1:0-282 GCF_051294775.1 Bacillus pretiosus | reverse complement strand
GGGATATACTTTATTTGCTAATCTATCTTTTATATCATCATAAACTTGAATGATTGAATTTCTATTTTCTAAATCAAAAGTTAACAGCTTACTAAATACATTTTCATCCTGTCCGGGTACATCAAATATTTTGGGTCTTGGATAACCACTATCATATTTTTTTACACATTCTACAAAATCCATAGGGAATTTAATATTGATATATTGTTCTACTTTCTGAATGTTTTCATCGGTAATTTCTTTTTTATTTACTCCAATCCAAGTAACGTTGCTCATATATAC
>NZ_JBPPHF010000005.1:0-246464 GCF_051294775.1 Bacillus pretiosus | reverse complement strand
ACATACAATACTATTTATCCATAAAGGGGCGTCTTTATATGAATCCATATCAAAGAATATCTTTAATAATGGTTATTTTAGTACCACTTCTTTTCTTAACTGTCACCCTAGTTACTGGTCGATGGGGATTCTTCTTTTGGAGCCTACTGCCTAGTTTTATAAGTGAGATAATAGCTTTCACCTCTTAGAAAAAACACGACAGTAGACAAAAACTTTGCAAAGAGTACCTTTACAAAGCGCTTTTTTTTATAAATACTTACCAAATAGCGTTTTTGTATAAGATAATAGCTCCAGATTAATTGGACATATTTACCGATTTATTCAACACTAAATCCATGTTAAAATCTCTTGTGAGTACGACATAACTCAATCTTATGAAGCCCCGTAACATTTTCTGCGGGGCTTCTTTTTTTCAACAAGAAGTTAGTTAAATGTTATAACTACCTTGATTTACAAAATCACTTTTTGTTCACTTTTTTGATACATTTATGAAACATTCATGTGTTATTTTCAGTACGTTCTTTTCTTTTTATAATGTCGTGTGAGATATACCATGACTAGAAGCCCTAGCCCCCTAATCCTAGGGCTTCTATATTTAAATAAAGATTTTGTATATTTTATTCGTTTTATTTTACAATCCTTTTTTTGAAACATCACGTGTTTTACATACAACATCTATTTGATGGCCTCTTATCTTTCCGTGAGAGGTCCTTTTTTCAAATAACTATTTTGTTTAAATTCGCCTTAATTCACTTCGAATTTTCTTAATATTCGAAGTAATAATCGTATAATGTAATTAAGCTATTTGTATGAGAGGTGATTATTATGAACTGGAAAGAAAAATACAATCCAAAGTATCTCTTTTACCGCATGTATAGTTATATTTATAAAGCCCTTGATGATATATCATGGTCCTTAAAATAATTTAAATTGTTATGAGTACACATTTTCTGTGTGCTCTTTTCACATTTCTATAAAATAAAGCTTTTGTTTAATTTATATTATAAAAATTCATTTTCATAAGGACTTCCCTTATATGCTATACTCATTCATAAATAATTGTATAAGGAATGTTAATAATGGATGATAGATCGTCAAGACAATGGAAAATACGACAAAAATTAAGAGAACTGAAAACCAAAAACAGAAATGATACAAACCCTTTGTTTAATGAATGCCTTGAATCCCTAGGAAACGAAACTCTCATTTTCTCTCAGGAAAAAAGCCAGCAGATTGCTACTACTTTAATGAACTTATTTCCTATAACTGGATCGGGAAGAGTAGATTGGGAACAGATAGACAGTCAATTAATAGCTTCAAACAAAGAACAACTAATTTCCCTTATTAGAGCAAATCAACTAGATTTTGCTGAACAGATTTTTATAATATGGGATAACTATGAAATCCCTGTAGTAAGTACAAATCTTGATAAAGTATTCCAATCACTAGTTGACATTGATGCAGTTAGTTTTTATTACTGGCTATTAGATACAGAGCATAGATTCATAATTGAAATAAACAATGAAGAATTGATTAAGGTTGGATTTCGCTAATACCAAATGCGTTGCGTACCCTTTTAGTTCCGTTGCTGCTTCATATGGATCAATACAATCCTCTATTTTTTTCGTTTGATAGCCTGTACTATTTTTCTGCCAAATTGTATATAAACGAAAATGGGTTATCACAACAAGTCTAGCTTTTGTTGCACATTCTTTTCTATTTTTTTGAAATAATATATAGTTAAAGTGTCATACATGAGATATTGAGTCCTATCTCATCGCCATTTTAAAAGGATCTCCATTTTTATATGGAGATCTCTTTTTAACGAAATGAAACTACTAATTTGGCATAATAGAAAATGGGCTTAATCCCCCTCTATTAATATCCTCCCACCTTAATTAATAACATAGTCATAAACATACTAAACAAGAGGATTTTTAAATACTTATTTTCATCTTTTGCTACAAAAAGAGCTAAACAGTAGAATAAAGCCCATCCTAACCAAAATAGCATTCCTAAAATCATTGGTAAATCAGTCAATTAAATCTACTCCTTTGAATGTTTTATCTATTACAATGTTTAATATATTCATTTTCCTTTCATATTTTAAGGCCAAAATAAAAAAAGACAGAAGTTTTTCTGTCTTTTTTATTTACCTTAAAGTAATCCATTCATAACTTGCCCACTCTCTTGGTTTTTTATCGTACTTAATACGACCAGTCGTACAGAATGAAGCAATCATCCATTGTATAATGTTCATCTTGGCATATGGATCAACACAATCCTCTATTTTTTTTAATTGATAGCCTGTACTATTTTTCTGCCAAATTGTATATAAACGAAAATGAGTTGTTGTAACAAGTCTAGCTTTTGTTGTAACTTGCCATTTTGCAATTTTCGTTAAATCTTCTTTTACTTTTCTTTCATAATCTTGTTTTACTACCTTATAACTCTTCTCTTTATTAATTAGTCCATTCGAGAATGTAAAAGGCATTTGATGCACCTCATACACAGTTCCTTCTTCATCTCCTAAAATATTTGATTCTACTAGAAATATATTTTTTAGTTTTAACTGTTCCGTTAATTCTTTTCCGCTCCGATAAAACGGTTTTTTTATCTTCTGAAGCAGGACAACCTGTACAATTAATCCGATAAGTAACGGATACGCTAGTATAAACACCATATTAATAAACAAATTTGTAATAAATACCCCTACTAGTGCGAATATCATGAAATAAATATACGTTTCTCTTTGATGAATGATTCTACTGTTCAAACTAACATACCTCCGTTTTGATACATAGTGAAAGCAATATACACAATTGCCCCTAATAAAATTGAACAAGCCCCCGGAAAGCTATGTATCAGCTGTATTTCTTTCTTTGGTAGTTTTGCCCCAAATATAGAAGCAGCATGCTCAAATTGGTCTTTAATCGCTCCTACAAACCCTAAAATTTTAATTAATCGATACACACTAGCAATCCAAAAGAATAGTAAATGGAAAGCTGTTAATGTAATAGCGGTAAGGATAGCTGATTCTTCTACTATATTACTAACATATACAGCTACCACCACAAGCATTTTTGTATCACCGGGTGAAGAAAATTTAAATGTTTCTAACAACAAACCACATGCTAAGGCCATGGCTAGTACAATCAAAATCTCTTTCCCTGTTCTTATTCCAACAAAATATGTGATTCCTATACCTACAATTAAGAATAGTAAATGCCATATATTTTTCGTTTTTCTATATTTCAAATCAGTGAATACATTTAGGAACATGTAACTTAGTAATAACCCTATAACATACAAAGACATTCTCTTCTCTCCTTTTCTGAATCCATATACAATTGTTGTCTAAAAAAGGGAACCACTTCTAGAGTAGCCCCCTTGATTTTTACATTTATTTTTTGTTCCAAGAATCTACATCGGCATTGCTTGATGCTTTTGTGAATCGAGCTAGAATTGTATCATACCCACCTTGGATTGCTTTCCAAACGAACGGGCCGATTACTAATACGATAATCACCGCTAACGCGATTAACATACCGTTTTCTGATGATAATTGTGAGTCTTCATTTTTTAACCAACTTTTCATTTTTGTTAACATTTTATTTTTTCCCCTTTATATATAATTTTTAAGAATCTACTAAAATAAGAACTTATCTATTTAAATCTTTTATTACTTATTCCAAGAATTCACGTCTGCATTACTTGATGCTTTTGTGAATCGTGCCAAGATCGTATCATACCCACCTTGAATTGCTTTCCATACAAACGGGCCAATTACTAATACGATAATTACCGCCAAGGCAATCAACATACCGTTTTCTGATGATAACTGTGAATCTTCGTTTTTTAACCAATCCTTCATTTTTCCTAACATGATTGAATCTCCCTTATCCATTTATTTGAGTTATACGTAATAAATATCATTGACCTGAAACTACTATTTCTTGTTCCAAGAATTCACATCTGCATTGCTTGATGCTTTTGTGAATCGTGCCAGGATCGTATCATACCCACCTTGAATTGCTTTCCATACAAACGGGCCAATTACTAATACGATAATTACCGCCAAAGCGATTAACATACCGTTTTCTGACGATAATTGTGAGTCCTCATTTTTCAACCAATTCTTCATTTTTGTTAACATCTGTATTGCTCCTCTGCTTATTTAATTTAGAATACTAACTTCTTATATACTTGCAAATCCTTGCATTAAGGATTGAATAACAATAACCATTGGATAAATCACAATACATCCAATTACAGCAACGTTAAATTTATTCATTTCCATTGGCTTATTTTGAATGAGACGGTTATAGTTCTCATGTTTTAGCTCACGCATCATTTTAATCTGTGCGTCCATAATACGAAGACTTTGTACCTTGTCCGTTTTTTGTGCTTGTTGTAGCGCAATGGTAAAAGTATTTACTTCTGGACTATTTAAAGCTGCTGCAAAGTTTCTAAATGGTTGATCCGAACCCGCATACATTTCTAATTCCGCTGTAAGTGTAGATACATACGGTCGAAGATGTCTCCCTGCATATATCTGCGCCTTTTTTACTGCTTCTAATGTAGTATGTGTTTTTAATAGCTGCAGCATTGGAATTAGATACTCTGGTAATTCAAATTTCCTTGCTTCTATCGCCTGCTTGATTCTTTTCTTTAATAAATAATCAGGATAGAAATAAAGCAGTGGTGAAATCAAAACTCCCACTTTAAATAGGTAGTAATCATGAAACACCGTACAGATCAAGAAAACAGAAGTGAAAATGACGGGATACGCAACTTTCATTTTCAAATATTCTTCTGGTTTCGTATCCAAACCGGCTTCTTCTAATTTTTTCTGAATCTGCTCTTTCTTTTCTTCTGTCAGATACTTATGTGATAACGACTGGAAGGGAGCGAGCATCATTTGATTTAAATTCTTTTTTTCAATTCGTTTTGCATTTTCTACATAGTTTGTAAGTAGGCTACCGCTCGCTTTTTTACTTTGTAGAAAGGTAGAGAATACCCAGTACATGACAACGAATACTACTACAGCTAAAATCGCAGCCACTTTATTCCCCTCTTTCTGTTGGATTATAGTTTGCAATCTTTTCTACACGGGTTGCTAAGAAAAAGACAATTAACATATTCACCGTTAATGCGATTTTCCCCATCATAGAACCTGCTAAAAATCCATATGCTTCTTTTGACATCAACATAATCACAATTGGCATGGCAATGACGATTAAACAGTTCTGCACAAAGGCACGTTGTGCTTGCGATAAACTAGAACGTAATCTTGCTAGGTATAGCTTTTGTTTTTCGAAATCTTCTGCAATATCTAGTAAGACTTGCACTGAATTCGCGCCACCTTCTCTGCTACACACTTCCAACATTTCATGGAAAAATACCAATTCTCTAAAGTTAAACGTTTCATTGAACCCTCTAAATGCACGGTGCATTGTGGTTCCACCTTCTAATAGAAGAGAAACTTTTTCTATTTCTTCTTGAATGCTTTCATGCATCATTGGCTTTACTTGTACAAGCACGCGTTTGGCGTTATTACTAATTTGAAGTGCATTCGCTACAGCCTTCATATAGATAGAAAGACGGTCAATAACAACCAAGTAGTAACGTTTTTTTCTTCGATAGAGAAGAAATCTCGGAACTAAAAATCCACATAAAGCAGAAATCAGTGTAAAAGGATCTTTTCCAAAGGAGAAGTAGAATATTGCCGCTATACTCATTCCGGAAAGAATCGTATATACCCAGTACATGCTTTTCGTCAATTTCCACTCGTACTTTTGGGCTTCTTGGATAACAGATTGTGGCAGATACATTCGTATCCCTTTAATATTTCTTAATTCCAAGCGCCTTTCTTCTTTCTCATTTTCTTGTATAAATTGCGAAAGAGCAGAACCTTTAGATTTCGCAAAAAGTAAAACAAGCAATACTACACTAATAAAGATTAATAATATACATCCATAGGCGAACAAACTATGCATACTGCACCTCCTGTTGTGAAAGGAATGGTGCATAAAGAGCTGGGTTTACAGAAGAAGAACGGAATTTCCTCTCCATTTCGGCTGACATTGTTGCTGTAATTTTATGCTGGCCATGAATCTTTCCTACTCTTTCATTCATTTCATCATGTTCCTCGTATGTCGGAATAAACTGAGAAAGTTGATTAAATTGTATATCACCTTGATAATCCAATAATTCAATCATCTCTGTAATATAACGATTCCCATCATCTTTCTTTTCGAAAAAGACAATCACATCAAATGTCTGTGAAATTAATTCATATAAATACTGAGCACCAATATTCGCACCACTTTGTAGACACATAAGCATTAAACGTCTTACTGCTTCTTTTGCACTTCTTGCATGGACAGAGGTAGAACCAGAGTGTCCCGTTTGGAAGAAGTTAATCATTTTCAGGGCTTCTCCCCCCCTCGATTCCCCTACAAGTAATCTCTTTAGTCCTTGACGTAAAGCATTCGTTAACAATCTATCAAAATCAATTGCATTTTCTTCAACTTCGGATGCTCTACATTGCATCGGAACAAAATGATGCTCTGGAAATATACGATGTAAATAGAGTTCAGGATTATCTTCCACTACAAGAGTACGTTCATTCTTTGGTATATGAGAAGCGAGGTACTTCATAAACTCCGTTTTCCCTGTTCCTGTTGCTCCAGCAATTAAAATATTCATTTTGGCTTTCACAGCTGCTGCCAAAAAGTTCAACATCTCTTTCGATGCTTGATTTGTGGATAACATACGTTCTTCTGAGGCACGAAGATGATCTGCATTCTTACGAATAGTAATTGTTGTACCAAGTCCAGCAATCTCATCTAAGGCGATATTGATACGAATATAAGGGAATACGCAGTCAACAGATGGCTTTGCTGTATTAAGTGATTCTGACGTACTGTTTACCATCTTATAAGCTAAGGCTTTTACATCTTCTTCAGCTTCATATCGATACTTGTACCTGCACTCTCCCTCACCTATTTTTTCGTATATAATCTCTTTTATGCCATTGATATAAATGTCTGTTACATCTTTATCGTCAATTAGAGGTTGAATAATTCCAAATCCCACAATATCGTCACACACCATGTTCAGTAACTGTTCAGAAGGTACCTCTGAAATGACGACTTGATTACTTAATAAGAAACTTTTAATGATTTGCTCTACAGCAGCTTTTTTTTCCTTATTCATAAAAGATTCACTTAAGATATCACGATGTTCTTTAACTAAAAATGCACGAATTTCATCTGTTATATCTTTAATTTGTTGAGCTGTAGTTGTTCCTAACTTTCGAGCTGATTTGGAACGAATCATATAACCAAAATGATATAAATCAACTCGATTTCGCTTTAAGGCGACTTGTTTTCCCTGTAAATAGCCCCACATACTTCTGCCTCCCTTTTAATTTCGTAAACCAAAGAGACCCTTTTTCATAGAGGATGTATGCTGGGTTGGAATATCAAGACCAGCTGCTTCCATAATGTGATGGACCTTTGTATTAATTTGCGGGGAACCAAATTGCATCCCCCATTCATAACTTGTACGATCCCTGTCATACGGAATTGTCACCGCAATTTTTTGGGAAGAAAGCTTTTCAATATCTTCTACATAATCTTCATCTCCCATGTTTAAAACATGAATCATACGAGGCAATGTTAGCTTTGCTTCTTCTAGTAGTTGTAATTCTCTTTTAATTGCTATTGCACCACGAGGATTGCCATTTAACACATGAACAACAATATCTGATTGGTATAGGATTGGATAACTCAGAACCTCGGATAATTCAGTTGGTACTGATAGAATGGTATAATCGTATTCTGTATCTACAAGCGATTCTATAAATGTCGTTACAAACAATTCTTTGTTTTGGATCTTTGGGAATTGAGCTAAGCTATAGCCTGATGGAAACACCAGAAAATCCATTTTATCGTGCAATTTTTGCATCAACCTTGGATTAACTTTTTTCTCTAATAAATCTTGCTTAGTACAAATATACTGCGAGAGATTGTATTCATTTTCTTTTCTTACAAGCTCTAAGATGTTTTTACTATCGTGGCTAAGACCAGTTCCAACTGCAAAGCTTGGTCTAACCTGGTCTGCTTCTACGTAAAGCACCTTTTTCCCTAAATGAGCTAATTCATTTGCCATCGCAATACTTAATGTCCTTTTCCCTACATTTTCGTTTGTCGCATAAAAGGCAATGATTCTTACTTGCCGCTCCATCTTAATAACCCCTTTCTTACTTGGATTCGTTCAGATACTGTGCTACATACTCTTTTACATTTTTAGAAATTGGATTAGTGGAATGCTTCTCTACATAGTCTAAAATGTTCTTTTGATCAGATATTTGTGAGAATCCTTCAGCTGGTTCTAATTCTTTCCCTGTTTGTTCCACCTTTTGTCCGACTGCAACAGGAATAACATCTCCAAGTGTTTTTGCACGATTTAAGTATTGAAGTTGTTCAGGTGAGACAGCTAGTGTATATAATCGCGTTACCTTTGGCTTTTGTTTTCCTTCTTGTTCCTCTTTGGATTCTTTCTTTTCTAACACAAATGCATCTTCTGTATTGCTATCTTTTGCAGCCGTCACACGTACACGTTGGAACAGACCACCAAAGACAACCTTCTCATTGTCTCCTTCTTTCACAACTTGTTTGAAATACAAGTCCACATACGTATTTGGGATAATACTATTCCCTGAACTTGTTTCCAAATCAACGAGTAACGGGAAAGCAACTTCTCCATCTTTCAAATTTAAAATAGCAGAGTCCGGTAACTCTTCTTTCTTTACTACTTTGTTTTTAAAGAGATAGCTATTTTCTGTAATGGGCTGCCCATCATTTGTCCACTTACCTACAACCTCTTTTTTATTTACACGTAATGCATTTGGTGGAATGGCATCACCAGGTAATGTTCGTTCCACTAGCATGTCTTCTTTAATCTCTGTATGTGCAGGTATATCCTTTGCGGCTACAACGATTTTTGTTGGTTTCACTGCATTTTCTACTGCGAAATGATTGTATCCATAGATACCCGCTACTGTTGCAGCAGCTAAACCTACCGCAGCAATCTGCTTCTTTTGAAACTTAGATGGCTTCAATGTTTGTATTCCTCCTTATGTAGCCTTTAAACGCAAAAAAAGGACACACCTATGGCATAATGCGCCTTAGGTGTGTCCTTTTAGCTAATCTAAAGTCTATATGAAAATGTTGGATTTGATTTCTTTAATATTACAATTTCAATATTATGATATATAGAGTTTTATGTCAATCATTTCTAAAAAAAATATTATTTTCACCATTTAAAATCTCTGATTCAAAAAATCAAAAACCCTTAAAAACGTTGTCAAATCAAGGTTTTCAAGCTATTAAACACCTCAAAAATATGGTATAATGAATCTAACGTAACTGAATATTTCAGGGTGGTCGGTTGCTTTCCTTTCTCTTTTATTTTATGGAGAAAGGAGGTGACAATATGGACATTCTTTTCATGATAGCAATTGAAATTCTTAAAGTAATTGCTAGAGAAGTCGCTGTTTTTTTTGCAAAACATATAGGGAAATACCTATCAACGTTTTGGAAGAAAAGACAAAAAAAGCGACGAAAAACGAAAAGAACCACCCAACGCCGCAAACGTACTTGGTGGTTCAATAAAAAATAACTAAATTTTTAGTAACCAACCACCTTGCGGTAGCAGTTACATAAGGCGAAGTGTTACCAGCACTTCGTCTTCTTTAGTTTATGCAAAAACTATTATTATAATACTTCTACACATATTATAACACCAACTATCGTACATGTCATGTGTATTCATCCACTATAGTTACTGACTACTCCCACAGCTAAAGCGGTGGGGTTCTTATGTACTTGAAAGAAGCGTTACAAAGCTCTCCACAGATGGTATTGCTATGTTCTGTGTACAACATCTTTGATTTATCTTCTGTTCCATAAGACTTTCTTATCTACACAACTGATGTTGTGTTCGCAATAAGTTTTAACGAAGGTAGGTAGCTCTACCTACGAAGGAATGATTCCTTATTTTATAGAATACCCATGCTGAGTGGGTATTTTTTCTTTGTTTGTTGCAAGGATTCTATATGTTGATGGTGTAGCTTTAAAAAGATATCAAACGTTTGTATACAACGGTTTTGATTGGTTTGTTTTAAATTTACATCACTATTCATTAATAAAAAGGCACTATATAAATCTCGTTGTACGAGATGATTTCCGATTTGACTCCATCGTTGATGGAGTTTTTTCTTTTCATAACTATTTGTTACATGATTATATTGACTGGCTCTAAAAGTTATCGTATTTACTTTTTGTATCTCTTGTTTCCCATACTTCAATTTTTGATTGATAATTTCCACTAACATGGCAGGCGCATGATTCCCAATGCTTTTACCAAAACGCTTTTTGGATTGGAACTTGCCTTGTTGATTTGTTTTTGTCTCTTTTGTACGTTTTGCTAATCCATTAAAGTGCATCGTTTCAATATACACTTCATCACCTAAGGATAAGATGCTATTTGCCAATGCACCATGTTTTTCTTTGATATAAGAAGCTTTTTTTCGATACAACTCATTTAATAGACTTTTTGTTTTTTGATAGTTTTGACTACATGTCCAATGAAGCTTGATGCCACGTTTTACAGTACCATCTTTGTTGAAGTTGTTTTGATTTGTACTTCTACGACTTCTATCCAACTTGCGTAATATACGTCTTTTTTCCCTCTCAAATAAAGGAACATCAGGAGCAAGTTGTTGGATAGAAACGGTTTCTTCTGAAACGATGGCAATCGTAGAAGGACCGATATCTATGCCTACTCGCTTTTTCTTTTGGTAGGAATGTCGAAAGGCTCCTGTTTTATTGATTCTCTTTGCAGGAGGAATGCCACCCATCACGAGTTGTACATAAAAGGTATCCTTTCCACGAATCATTTTTTTGACAAGACGACAATATTTTATCGTATGAAGAGCGAGTGATTCTTCTATAAATAAATCATTCTTACGAAAACGAACAGGAAGGAGTAATCCATTCCAATAGACCTTGTTTTCTTTGAATCGAATACCCGTTTTATTGGATTTTCCTTCTACAGAACGAAGCATTCCGTATGGTTTAAAGTGTACTTTCGTTCCTTTAAATATTACGTCTTGCATAGCTTTCCAAACCCTAGAAGCAATTTTTTGGGAGGTATTGCTATCTATATGTTTTTTGTAATTGTGTTGGTGTTTTTTGATATAAGCATGAAGTTGATATTCACTTAATCCAAAGGATTGACGAATGCTATCTAATTCTTTTGCGATTTCTTTCCATTCTTTTGGATGATTTGCTTTTTTTGCCTTCTGATAGCAACGTAATTGTTTTCTATAGGATTTAGCTTCTTTCATGAGTGTATATTGCTTCGTTGCGTAAGATAACGTAGTGTTATAGAGTTTACGAGCAATTTCAAAACGTTTGAGTAAAATATCCTTTTGCCATGTATCCACAATTAATTTCAGTTCTATAATAAAACAATCTTTCTTTGGTTTTGTCATTGCCCGTCACCCCTTTCTTTTTTATTATTTATATTATACAATATAAACATATGTTCTATAAAGAAAAAAACACTTCATTCCTCCCACCTCTAAAGAAGTGGGCTTCCTGAAGCTTAGTTCTGTGAAATAACACAAAGTATTTTTAATACGAAATCAATTTCGTTCCTGTTTCAAAATACTTTGCAGGGGCATAGCTTTTCCCGTTCCGATCCTGAAATTCACTTCCAATATATAGCGAGATAATCATTGCGATAACTCCAATAAAAATCGTTCGTTTCATACGCTGTTTTTTCTTTTTATCCATTCGAAAATTCCCCTTTCTACGTAAAAAAGGCACACCCCATTAAGGGATGTGCCTTTGGTTTATCCATTCAGCTACTAGTTTAAGAAGGATTATATACTTTTATCGATTCAACTAATTATATAATACTATTTAACTAATTTTTATTCTTCATGTAGTACCAGTTTGATAAGTCTGTAATTATGTGTTCTTTTCCAACCCAGTTCCATCCAGGCGTTTGTACAGGGAATGGGAGGTCTGCAAGCACCCTTCTCTTCTTAAAGTCATCATACGCGACACCTTTAATTTCTACGTCATTAGTCAGGCACAAGCTCATTTCATTCACACCGGCAGGATTTGTCTCAACATTGAAAGAATACTTTCCATCTTTCGTCTTTAATGGTGCATACCATTTTTGTCCACCATCAATAATTTTCTCTTGTCCATCCCAATATAAAGACTTAGTTGGTCTTTTACTATCAAAGACATATCCCGTTATTTCAGACAAATACATATTTTTAGGTAAGAATTTTGATGTTAAACCATTATTAGAAACAATGTCTAATTCTTGTGTAGGTTTTAATCCTTCATCAGCAAAAGGATATTGTGCCGTTGCTTTTGTAAATACACCTGGATAATTGGCATTCCAATCATTTTTGTATTTTCCGTTTACCCCATAAGAAAAACCATACCCAGCATGGAGCTTAGATGGTGCTAAATTATCAATACTTCCACTTAATGTTTCATAGAACATTTCTCCCACTGTGTCCTCTTTTGACACTCGTTCACTCACTGTTTCTACCACACCTTTTACACTCGTTACTCCGCACATCCCTTTTTCATGAGATGGTGCATAGATAGCTGTTTTAATAGGATTATTTTTGTATGTGGTTTCTTCTATATCTAGACGATTACCAGCAGGGTTAATTTCTGCCTGAATTGTTCCTTTCCCCTTATGTTGCCAGCCAAGGTTCAAGGTTTTCTTTTCTCCCTCAGTTAACCTTACCTTTTGTGATGCTACTTGTTGTCCGTTATGCTTGAGCACGACTACTGTTTCAGGATTTGCATATTTCGCTTCTAGCGCATCTAACTTTTTAATTTTATTTTTCTCTTTTTCTAACTTCTGCCTTGCTGTATCTAGCCTACTTGCTGCACTGTCCAGTCTTTTTTCTTCCCAAGAGCAGTCTCTATCATAGTAGTGATCCTCCCCTTCCGCATCTACCTCATGAATTGGATTACGACGACAATAACTTAGACTAGACTGTGCACTATCCCTATCAGATTCAGAACTATTTACTTCTTGCTGGGACTTATTAATATTGTTATTTACCTTTGCTCTATATTGGTCACGTTCCGGTTTAAAATTATCACGTGATACATCTACTCCTGTTTTGATATTCTTCCCTTCTCTTGCGGTTTCACCTTCGATTCTGTCACTAGAGAAATCAATTTTATATTTAAAGTCATCTTCATCGCCTGGATCTGGGTTAGGCGTTACCTCTGTACCGCAGTTGCCCTCTACATTAAAGTTCACAGTTTTCTCATTTGATTCCCTTTGAACTCCATCAAGCACCTTAATTTTGGCAGTATATTGACCACACACTTGTGGTTGCCAGCTTAAATCTTCTTTTGAAAATCGTCCAGCATCACCTTCATTTGGTTTTTGGTTATTCTTTTCCACATTTGAACGCAAATAATTTTCTTGATGATGTACAGGCTCCCCATCTTTCATAATATCTAATATCCATTTCACACGATTTCGTTCGCCCGCTTCTGATTGATAAGGATTAACCGTTGTTCCGTTAGGATCTCGGTCATTATACCCCTTATTCTTACTTACATATTCGAAACCGTTAAATTTAATTTTAACAGGCACATCTTTTGTACCACTAGATACTTTAAACTCTTTTAGTTCAGGTTTACTAGTTCGTACATACCACAAATTATAATTATTGACACCATCTACAGCTCCAGCTCCAGCATACCCCCCCGAAAGATAGGCTATATCACGAATCCAATAAAATTGGCCATACATCTCATTTGTATTATTATTTCTAATAATATGCTTCTTTATATTACCTAATACAAAGTTAGGATTCCCCCAATACTTATCCGCTATGATTGGACTTGTTACACGTTCTATTTCTGTTACCATTCTATCCCCAATAGGCACAGAGCTATCAAAATACCCTTCATTTGAGATTCGAATATATGGTTCAGAATTATCATTTCCCTGCACTAAATTTTCTTTAGAATTCTCCCAGTTAAATGAACCATTATAAACCGCAGGATAATGAATGTCTCCCTTATACATTAAATCAGTACCTGGAGGGGAATAACTACCAGGTCTCAGATATTTCCCAGGCATTTGTAATTGGGGAGATTTTAGAAAAGTATCTTTATTCCCATTGTAAAATGGAACATCATTATTTTTCGCATTTACAATATTAGGTGTCAATAATAAAACTGAAGTACAAAGAATAAATATCCCCTTTTTAATTTTCATTTCTTTTCCTCCTTAAACAAAAAAAAGACACACCTGTACCGTTGGAATGGTACGTAAGGTGTGTCCTTCACGTAAATTTAAAATTCACATATTCATTTAAATATATAATAACAAACAATATATTTAAATTCAATGATATTATTTCTTCTCAATTTGAACATACATCATTTTATCTGCAGTAGAATGCCCAATACGAACTTTATGGTTCTCTTTCAGATAATTATTGATAACTTGCGCATCAACTGTTTCTTGAATCTCCTTATCTAAATTCAACGCTGGATTTAGTAGAGCCACCCATCTTTTAGCTAATTCTACTGTTGCCTCATTATTATATAAGAAAACAATTTCAAAATTATTTTCATCTATTGCATCAATATAAAATTGAGATTTTAAAGAACCCGCAGGTAAATACATGTTTTTATCAACTAGACTAATAGTTCCACTTAAATCAGAATACTTTAATCCTGTTCCATACTTATTGTTTACAGAATTAAGCACATTTTGTGCTTCAGAAGAAATAGATTTTTTCGCGATTGGCGTATTGTCCATTGCTACTTTATTGTATTCAACATTATCTGCAACTAGTTTTCCATCTAGTTCCACTGGTAACTTTTGATCTGGTTTCACTTCTGGTTTTTCCTCAGGTTTTGGGTCTGGCTTCACTTCTGGTTTTGTTTCTTTTTCAACTGTATTAATAGAGTTATATAAAAACTGGCTATATTGTTCACGTGTTACATGTGCATATGGTGAATACAGCTTACCTCCCGTACCAATAGTAACGCCATTTACTTCTAATGCACTAATAGCTTTTAATGCCCATGAATTTTTATCAATGTCAGTAAATGTTGTTGTCTTAGTAGCTTTGAGCTTAAAAGCATTTGTAAGTACTTGCGCCATTTGTTCACGAGTTAAAATATCATCTGGACCAAATTTCCCTTCACCGTAACCATTTACAAGCCCTGCTTTAGCAAGTGCTAAGATTTCTTTTTCAAACATATGACCTTTAATATCAGTAAATGGATTTTTGAAGCTAGTATCTGCATCAGCTGGTTTTACGTACATATAAATCATACGAGCAACTTGCCCACGAGTTACATTGTCACCAAAACCAAAGATATTATTTCCGTACCCTTGTACTATTTTACGATTTGTTAAATCATAAATTGCTTTTGTAGACCAGTGATTTGCTGGAACATCATTGAATTTTAATGAGTCTGTGTTATCAGCCTTTGCAGTAAAAGCTCCTGCTCCTAGTAATGATGTACCCATAATTGTTAATGCTGTTGCTGTTTTTAAAAATTTGTTAGCCATTGTTTGTTCCTCCAAGTATATTAGTTTTTTTATAGATTCCTTTATTGTACCGAATTTAAATATAAAATCTAGATACTTTAACATATAAATTAATGAATTTTCGTTTTTTATAACCACCGTTCTATATGGAAAATATTACCATATAGAAATAGGCTTGTAAAGTATTTTTATATATTTATTTTTAAATATATTTTTCTAGCAAAAAAACTACACTTTTCAGTATAGTTTTTTACTTCTATTTATACCTATTGATATTATCAACGGAAATAGATTTGTCCCATTCCATCTTTATTAGCCCATATTGGTGCTTTCACACCATCTATCCCTATCATTTTAAAAATAAAGAAATGATGCTCAGCTTTTATCTTAAAGTTCAATGGCTGATTATGATCTACGCGGCCTTTTGTATATTCATATTCCCATCCATCCATATTCTGCTCTTTCATTTTCTTCTCTATATCAGGAATTAGATTTACGTTTTTTCCTTCATATGTGTACTGAAAGCCACCTGTTTTTTCTGCTAACTCTACTGTACTAGAAGCAAAATCATGTGCCTTTATTAACTGCATTCCATACAGTACACCCTCCGGTATAAGAGTTATCAATAATAAAGAAAGCGTTAGAAAAAGCGCTGTTGTTACTGTATTTTGCATTTCTTACACACCTACTTTTTCTTATTTATTTCACGTTTCCTCCAGCTTTCTTGTTGTCAGAATTTGCTTCATAAATAAATATGTGTTTTGCGTTACTTTTAATGCTGCCTTTCTTTTCATCAAATTGTTTAGTATAACTAGCAGTCTCGGCTTCTCCTTCAACCGCAATCATTGCAGGTTGCTCTTGTACAGCATGTACAGAAAACTCTCGTTTTGATGCCGGATCCTTAAATGTTGCATTTTGTTTATAAGACTTTTCAAATTCTTTCTTTGCGATTGCTGGTTCAATAGCAATTTCTTCTTGTGCCCGTAAAACACCTACTTTTACGGATTTATCCATTGCTGTACTTCCAGCACGTTCTAATGCAGACTTATTATCTGCGTGTGTTGTATCGCCAATAATCATATCCGTCATTAAGAATAAACAGCCAACACATAGTAATAATGAGGCAGCACCTATAATAAACTTTTGCATCGCTTTTCACACCTCCTTAATTTTCAGACTTCCGAAATCGAAAACCACTTAAAATGGAACTTTTCTTTTGGTTCAACAATTGTTTAGGTAGCAATAACTCTGCTATTTCCTTCATTATTCCTTCAAGCTCTTTATAATAGTTCCGACTAGATAGTAACGTACTACTATTTAATTGAGATTCAAACACATCTTCTATCTCATATGGTGCTAAAGCAGTTAATAATTTCTCTCCAAAGCACTCTTCTACTACTTCATTCTTTAAGAGGGCAGAAGAAAACTTATTCCCAATGATTCTCGTTTTCTCTAAAGCTAAGTAAGAAACGAGCTTTCTCTCTTTTTGTGTAAGGGGATGTGCTATCTTTAGCAATTGATGCAGATCTGGTTCTGCTACAAAGAATATATAATCTGCCATTTCACATATTTCATGGTATAAATCTTTATCCCAATCGTAACCCGCATCAACAATAGATATAGGTGCTTCTTGGTTTGCCAATAAAACCTTAATAAAATGGTCAAAGTCATGCTCTGTTTCCATTTTTAGCTCTTGGTCCACTATAGGATTCTTTACGATATAATTTATTTTTCCTTGCTTCCATTTGGGAATTGATAATATATCAGATTCCTTCTGTAACATCTCTTTATATCGCTGCAACATAAATTCACTACGATAGTTTTCTGGTGCTTCCGTATATCCCTTTAGTAACGGATACGTATAGCCATCATCATAAAGATTCTCTATATAATTCACATCAATCTGTAATTCATTTAAGTAAGCAGCTAAAAGATGTGAAACAAAAGTAGCACCACTTCTCCTATTCATACTGGCCACAACAATTGTTCTTCTTGGAATGGCAATACCAATTTGTTTTTCATATACTGGCTCAAAAGCTAATTTATAATGTTTTTTTATAATAGGTGCTTTTGGTGTCTCCTCTGGGACAGACTTACGCTTTTGTTTGTTTTTAAATAATTTGTTGGAAATAGAGGCAGGTTCACTTTTGCCATCTTCCTCTATTTCACTTGATACTTCCTCTTCTTGCTTATCAGCAGGAACCTCAGGCAACTTTGTTTGTTGGGGTGCCTGACTTGCTCCTACAATTTCCGCTACATTTTTAATATCCGACTCCTGTAGCAGCTGCGGGATAACTTTATTATCAATATCAATTTTACGAGAGTTAAAAATGTCATAGATACCTAGATAAATCAGTTTCGCCAAAAACTCATCATCATTTTCACGCTCTGTAAATACCACAATACGAATATCCCGATTAAAGCGAATATCCCTTAACTTCTGTAAAATAATTAATTCTCGTTTATCTTCTTGTCCCGCATCAATATTTAAACGTTTGTCATTAATACATAAAATATTGGGTTGTTCCGTATCTAGAATTTCATCTAGATACTTGATGTGCATCACATCACTATCAGCTACGTCAAATCCCGCACCAATAAAATCCTCACGTAAATATGCCGTATATACAGTATCACTAATAGCTAATACAATTTTTTTCACCATAGCTAACCTCCTACAAACTCTAACGTTGGATTAAAATCATGTTTTCGATTGGAATCTGTGCCCGAAGATGAACCTTCCCAATAATTTCGTTGAGTATATACTCCATTTCAACTTGTTCCATTGGACGTGGAGCACCAAAATCAGAATTTAGTTTTACTCGTATTTCTAATCGATCTTGTATCTCATGTAGTGGCGTATCAATATAAAGAATGCTGTAGTATAAAACACCATTTTCAATATTTTTTTGAATCATATCCTTTGTTTGATGAATAAATGTAACCTCAGCAAGCTCAACAAAAGGATTATCGATTGTTACTTTGCTATTCCAATTTAAATTCCAAATCTCGCAATGTTCTTCCGCATGTACAACAACTCCATTAACAGAAGGCGTAATAGAGAAGAGACGATCTACAGGAACTTTGGTTAACGAGGTACTATTACCTTTCTTTAATTCAAGTCCTTTTTCCAATCGCTCATGTTCAAAAGCATATTCAGCACCAGTGAATGCAACTTCGCAAAATACTTGTTCTAACAATGGACGAATTCCCTCATATGTTCGTATAGCAAACACACTAAATTCCTGTGTTTCATCTGTACGAATGATTTCATACAATTCGTATTCAGATGCATTTGCTAAGGCAAAAGGAATATCTTTTATAAAATTAGGATCAGTATATAGATTCTCTGGAATTTGTGTTTCAGGATGATGTATAAACTCAAGGCATAATTGATACCCTTTTAAAAATGCATTCTTAACAGCTGCAGGGAACAGAGTTTCAAAACGCTTTACATTATTTTTAAACGTTTTTTCTTCAATTTCGTTATTAAATTCTCTTTCCTGTAAAATATTTGCCTTATTCCCTAGTAATAAAAAGTAGTGATTAATAATGCGACTAATATCCTCTTCAAATGCTGCATTGTCCTCACAATACTTTGTAAATCGTTCTTTACTCATGTTCACAATTTCGTTCATAGCTTCAAATTCTCCCTTTTTATTGTTATTTATACAAAAAAAAGACACACCGATGGCAGGTTATGTGCCTTCGGTGTGTCCGTTTAGCTAGAAATTAAATCTATTAATTTATATATTTATCTTAGTTAATTGTTGTTCACGTATAAGAATACCTCTATGAATTTTAAAAGTCAATAGATTAATTACCTCCTTGTAAACTTATATTTATTCCTTCTTTCTATTTTTCTATGTATTTAATCTAAAAAAATACAAGTAATTAAATATAAATAATCACAAGTATTTTATATAAAACCAACAAGAAATATATATAACTAAACTCAATTATTAATTATAAAGAGATTCAGCAAACACCTCTAAAGCCTTGTATTACATACGTTCCTGGATATTAAGCCAAATTCACTATCGTAATATCCCCATTACATACAAGTTCTACATCATAGAAATCACAAATTAAGAAGTTAAATACCATATTACTAAGAATTCACAAGGTTAGAATCATATTACTAAGATAACCACAAGTATTGAATCGAATTATAAACATACTGAATCGTAACCAAACATAACGTAAATCGATTATGTGCTTCCGCAAAAATGCTAATAGATATATTTTCCTAAATAAAAAAGCATGTCTTCAAATTAAAGAACATGCCAAATAACCCTTGCTTTTAAGTGATTTTTTAACAAGGGCTGCCGTATATTTTTTAAAAAATTACATGAATTCCGGATAAACACCATTCTTCTTATGATAATTTATCATTGCATCGTGTTTTTCCCCTGTAGACAAGTTTTTTTCCTTAAAACCTATCCAGGACTCTCTAAACTTAACACGCAAAAATGCTGGAATAGAGAATATTTCTTGCTGTTTCATACAACTTTCAACTTGATCTAATGCATAAGTCATTGCGTAAATTAGTAATTCACTTTGTTTTTGTTTTGTTGGTAAATAAATCGCGATATCAACAATCTCTTGTCTAAATGCGGTCATTATATTTACTTTATCTTTTTTTCGTAACGCCTGTCCCATGTGTTTTAAACGAGACACCGCTTCTTTTCTGCACTTCGCTACTGGTCTATGTAATTCTTTTTTATCATTCTCAATTACGCAGTTTGAAGAAAATACCACGTTGAACTTCTCAATGATGATTTGTTTTACCTGTTTTCTTATACTTGTAATTCTTGTTTCATTAGATTTCTTCTCTTTAGAATCAATTGCAGTAAATTGCACAATGGGGTTAATAATTTCTAAGTATTGTCTTACTTTTTTTGCATTACGATTTAATCTCTCTTTTAAGAAAGACATCTTTCTTGTAATCTGAAACTCCTCAATTTTATGTTTATAATGCTCCATACCCACTTTTCTTGAAAATGTATTGATTAAATCTAAAAGGAATATAAAACCTCTATTATCACGAGCCTTAACTAGATTACTCATTATAGTCGTTTGAATTAAGTGAAATGGAATACGGAAATACGATAGCGATATACCTGTCATATTTGCAGTTTCTGCTGTAGTGTGGTTATACAACGCATAATCTACGATTTCATATACGGTACGATTTCCAACAGGTGTTTCTTTTACAAGTCTACGCTCCAAACAAACTTGAAACCCTGTATAAATTGTTGTGTAGGGAATCCCGCTTTTTTTAGCAAGATCCATTATTTGAAATTCACGTGGTAGCATTCCTATATCATTGCATTCAAAGTGAAGCAAGATGTAAGTAGCTAAAGCTGAAGATGGTAACTCTTTTCTTTCATTTTCTAGTTTTACGATGTTTAATAGTCCATCAAAAAACTTAACCCCATGAACTTTAAAATTCTGTTGGGAAAAAGCCATTTGCGTATGCATAATGTTGCTAACTCCTTTCGAAAGAGCAGAAAAAGGCACTGTCATACCACGGATACAAAAATACTACTCTCTAAAAAAGTAATACTTGTATAACCACGGTAAACAATGCCTAAAAATACGCAAGAAATCCCCTTTTTAAGTTGCACAAATACATAAGATACAGTAAAATTATCTTATAATTTCATGCAAAATAAAAAGGTTTATTGGCTTTGTTTACCGCAGTTCCTGGAACATATTTCTTGGCGTTTTGGTTTGCGGTATACCACAATGAAATAGTTGGCGCTATTTCATTGGGCTGATGAACCTTTTTTTGCTTTATTATATTTATTTTATTATTTATACAAATTTACAATTATCAATAAATCCATATCTAGAAAAATACAAAATTATTAAAGTAACTACATCATATATAGTTTTTTTCATGGTTGCAAGGTGATTTTTTCAAAAGTATGACCTTTGCTAAATGACTATGTATAAATAACCACCACTCAAACGCCCCGTTGAGCGTCGCTCAATCAAAAACCAATTCACTATAAGTGAGAATAATTTAAATATCTACTGATCAACCACCTGATTGCCGCTCAATTAACAAGAAACTCCATCAATAAAGAGTATATGTAGAGGCTTTTCATAAACTCGATCTTTAATCACCCACTCAACCACCAGTCAATTATATTTAAATGTCACTATTATTTTATATTGGTTGACTAGTGATTGGTTGGTTGATTTTATTATATTTAACCAAATTGTAATCAGTCAATTAATCACCAGTCAACCATATTGTTTTTTAAGGTGGATGACCAGTGGATGGTTGGGTGGTTGAGTGTGGATGCGAGTTTTGAATAAGAATAAACTGTGGATTTCTAATAAAGTTGGATGCCTAGCAAACTGTTGTTTATGATTAATATAAAAATAGTTTCATACTACTAATTAAGTAGAATGAAACTATTGATATTATATAGGAGGATATAAATGAAGAAAATTGATTTGATACCAAAACCTTTTTTCGAAACTTTAGGGGAACATGGCACAACTTATTTCGTATATGGATACAGAGGTGCGCAACCTAAGTTACATTTAGGTGAGTTTAATTCATTGAAAGAAGCTAGACAATTTATTTACAAATATGCTTATAAAAATCCTCAATGGCAAAATGCAGATGGAGACATTAATGAATATAACAATAAACCATCTAGATCTGAAAGTGATAATAAATGGTATAAGGGCGTAGTTGAAAAAGAGTATAAAAAGTATGCTGATTTTAAAGATTGGAAGAAATAGAATTAGAAAACCCTTTGTATAGTAAAATATATCTAAGTACCATGATTATTATAGTTTAAAACAATAGTTGTGAATGAATCATATTGTTTATCAATGTACTAAGCTTTAGAAATGATATTAAGGATAATCAAAATAAAAAGACTATCAAAATGATAGCCTTTTTATTTTTTTCCAAAAAGCTTAGAGAAAAAGCCGCCTTTTTGTTCAGTATTCTCTTGTCGCTGAGCATTAGCGCTTTTTTGTTCTTGAATTAATCGTATAGTACTCATTAACTTTTCGTCACGTTCCTCTAAGCGCTTATTGATTCTATCGAAATTATCCTGACTTTGTTTAGCCACCGCAGCAAAGAATTCCATATTTTGTTTTGTTAATTCTTCAGTCACTTTAGCTGTAACTTCCTCAGTAATTTTTTCCGTCAAAGCTTCTATAAAGTCTGGATTGACCTGTTGTGTTTTAACTAATGAAGTTTCTTTCGGTTCACCATCACCATCAACATCTTCAGCATAAACATTACGAATAACCGTCGGATCCATATCTAAAAGCCCAACAATTTCGTGCTTTTTCTTTGACTCAGAATAATAATGTTTTATCTTCTTTACTGTATCAATACTATCCTCATGAACATATTTAAGTTGGCGTTCTTTTTTTATGTTCAAGTACTCATCAAAATCATTCAACCATCTACGAAGAGTACTTTCAGGAATATCAAGCATGGTTGCTACCTCAGATACGCGATAATAACCATCGCTTAACTGTTCATCAATCATTTGCTCACCACCTAACTATATGTTGCTTGTCCTATATACATTATATAAAAATTCTATAGAAACTAAAAGAACACCTTTTGCAGATTGCATAAAATATCATGGTTTTTAACACTTAATCACTCAACCATTCATTGCTCATTCATTTAATTTCAAATTGAAATCCCTATATTATTGAGCGGTGATTAGTCGGGTGAGCGTGATTAACACTTGATTATGTACAAAACCACCTCAAAATTCTGTGAATCGAACTAAAAATTTAACATGGATTTTCACTTATTAAAATATATCTTTTTTATTCGTTACGTATTCATTACAACGTTTATTACCGTAATAAATGCGTAACAATTAAAATATTAATTACGGTAATTATTACGGAAGTATTTAAAGTATTGATTTAATAAGGTTCTTGATTAACATCCGTAGATGTATTATAGTTAGTACATACGATAGTTCGGGAATATATACCGAAGTATCTACGGCTTTTATAACGGTATTAAATTCCGTATGATTATTTTGTCTTTTTGTACATATAGATAAAATTTATTATTTATTAAAGGTGGTGTGAAATTATTGTCTAATATATCAATGAGTAGTAGTGAGATTATTGATGTACTCTGTGAGAATTTAAATGATGGGATTTGGGCTTTGCGTGTACTATACGCAGAGGGCGCAATGAACAAAGAAAAGTTATGGGATTATATCAACCAATATCATAAAGATTATCAAATTGAGAATAAGAAAGATTATGAGGGTAAAAAAATACTTCCATCGCGATATGCTTTGGATATTATGACTGCAAGACTTGAAGGAGCAGGGTTAATATCTTTCAAAGCAATAGGTCGTGTTCGAATTTATGACGTAACAAATCTAGGAAATGTTTTAATTAGGGAACTTGAAAAACGAGTTGAGAAAAACAACTAAAATAAATATTTGAGGAGGATATACATATGGCAGGCAATTTTTCAGAAATCGAAAGCCAAGGAAATATTAGTTTAAAATTTGGATTCTTAGGACTAGGTATGGGTGGATGCGCAATCGCAGCGGAGTGCGCAAATAAAGAAACTCAAATTAAAAATAACAAATACCCATATCGTGCGATTCTTGTTAACACAAATAGTCAAGATTTTAACAAGATTGAGATTAAAAACGCGGGAAATGTACGTAAAATACAGTTAGAAGGATATGAGCAGGGTGCAGCTCGTAATCCACAGGTTGGTGAGGAAGCATTTGTAAAGCATGAAACAATGATTTTCGAAACGGTTAAGCAGGAATTTGAAGATCGTGATTTCATTTGGATTACTTGTGGTCTTGGTGGAGGAACAGGAACTGGAGCTCTATTAAAGGCAATTGAAATGCTATATGAACATGATTACAATTTTGGATTATTACTGACTTTACCACGTGATGCAGAGGCTTTAAAAGTATTAGAGAACGCAACTTCACGCATTCGTAGTATTGCTATGAACCAAGATGCTTTCGGTTCAATTGTATTAATAGATAACGCTAAACTATATAGAAAATTTGAAGAGGAAAATCCAAGTGCTTTAGCAAACGAATATACTAGCTATAGTAACAAATATATTGCTGATGCATTACACGAGATTAACCTAGTTACTTCTTCATTTACACCATTTTCAGATACACATTTTGATGCTAGTGAATTTGCTCAAGTAATTAATACGCCAGGCGTTTTATCATTAGCAAAACTAGAACTAAAATCAAATCAATTAGACACTGAAAACCCGCTAGGATACTTGACTCAATTAGGGAACGCACTAGAAAAAGGTGTTTTATACGATACAGAAAGAGAAGAACTAGAAAGTGCTAAAAAGAGCGCGCTATCTATCGTTACATCACCGCTACGAGCAGGTCGATTATATAACTTCTCATTCCTTAACCAAATGGAAAACTTCTTAAAAGAAAGAACTCCATATGTAGATGAACGTCCTATAGCTCCATATGTTAATAAACATACAACCAAAAAAGAAGAGGATATTGTAAAATTCTATTCAGTTGTTGCAGGGCTACCATTGCCAAAACGTGTGAGTGATATTATTGATGAGATTACGAGAATTAAAGAAGAACGTGAGCAAGCTAATTCTAAGAAATCAAATGCTGTTTTAAATAAGCTTTTTGCATTCGATGATTCAGTACAAGAAGAAAAACCTAAAAAGAAAAAATTGAATTTTGGTGCTGAACCTGAAGTAGAAGTTGCTGACGATTCACAACCTGCAAAGAAGAAATTATCATTCTAAACAAAAGACCGACAAATATAATTTTTGTCGGTCTTTTTCTATTTTAATAGCAATAAAAACTACAAAGAACAATTTAGAAATCTGTTATATTTTCTGTATGTTTAATATCATTTTGTACAATTCAAACAGCTTAAATAAATTGTTAGGCCGTCCTAACAATTTAACTCCAACACTTGACCTTTTAAAAAATTGTTCGGTTAAAACACGTCTTCCGTCCGAACAATTTTACAAGTACCAAAGGACTATATAAATCAATGTTTTTAGCAAATTATTAGGAAGAGAAGTGATCCCAACTTCAGCGTACGAGTTTTAGTATCTAGAATGGCGCAAATTCAGTTTGAAATTTTAATAATTTACAACGATTTTTTACTGTAATAAGATATATAGAAATGGTTGTTGTTTATTGAAAATATATTCGAGTTATGGAGTTGCATATAATGAAAATTAAAACGTATAAATATACAAGTAAAGGTACTCAGAAATCTTTTCGTTTAAAAGAGGCTGATATATTTGTATTCACATTTTTATATTACAAAAGGCATCTAACTACACGACAAATTACTCAGCTTTATAGTGCATTTGAAGGTAGGGATTTTTCCGAGGATAGTGTGTTTACAAAACTTAATCGTTTTTCAAAATATGGTGCTATCTTAACTAAAAAAATTGATAAGCGAGATGATAGTATAACAAGACGTGCGACATTCTCCTTAAAAGATAGAATGGTTGATTATCTTCAAGAATTAGGAAGGATTCCTGCAGGATCTTCAAAACGTAGATATTCTTCTTCAATCTCACTACATACACTCTGCTCACGAGAAATATTAGTACGCACACTTTTAGAAGTATCGAAAAAGACCAATACGAATAAGATATTATGCGAGCTAGATATTCGCTCATATCATCAAAAACAAAAGAAAACAGAAATTGAAGGGGCAGGTTTACTCTTAGTTCCTGATGAACACATTTCATATCAAGATAAAAATATTTACATTGAAATGGATATGTGCAAAGAAACCAATGCTACCTTAGTTGAAAAAGTGGGGAAATATATTGAATATGCACAAAAAAACAATGAGAATATAACTGTAGTTTTTGTTATGTATGACAAGTCGATGTTCCTTGCAGAAGATGCAGAACCACCATACGTACGTATGAAAAATCTATTATTTTCTATGCGGGAGTATCATGAACTTTTAATGAATCTACCAAATCTAAATATGCACATCTGCTCTTTGAAAGAAGCTGGAGATGTTATCTCAGATATCATTCTAGGAATAGATGATAATCAAAACTTTGAACAAGATATTCTTTTACCTTTATCTCAACGTACAGTAGGCGATGCCGATTGGCGTTACGCATTTGTTGAAAAAGTTCAAACCTTTAAAGAAACAATAGATGGTGGTCTTAGACGAACGTATAGAAGAGATAAAGATGCTATGCAAGATTTCTTCTTTATTTTTGGGAATGAAAATGATTACCGCATGATTGCTAGATTAGACGATGTTGTGTTTTCAAGAAGAGAAGGTGATGAGGGAGTGCCACTTGTTGTGATCTATCCAAAGCGTAAAAAGGCTAGAGATATACTTTTAATGGACACTTATGACAACGTATTACTGCTATCCCTCCAAAATGAAGATGTTACTATCGACGCAGATGAACAGATTATGGCACGTACTGCAAATAACATTCATCCCAAAAGACGTAAACTTGTAGAATTATATTAATCCATTGTTTTTTATATACTTCTATACAATTTTATTGATTTCTTTTTTTTAAGGTGTTAGAATAGCGATTGAACATATAATAAAAACTACAATCAAATCAGAACATATGAAATTAAGGCAAGCGACACACGCTGTTTTTACAGTGGGTGTCGCTTGCCTTTTTTATATGGAGAAAGGTGGAAATTAAAAATGGATTTACAATATGCAACTACTATTACTGGGGGAGTGCTCTCTGCTAGAGAAGCGTTTAAAAACCCTGAACTAGTCCTCGAACATATGACAGAAGAGGGGGCAACGTTTAGTGTTTCTCTACAAGATATCCAAATCCCGGGAAAACCGAATTACTATTGGTATGATGTAATCATTGAAACAGCAACGAATAAAAAAATAGAAGTAAATATTGCGGTACTTTCTCAGGAAGAATATAACCAGCTCTGTGAAAAAGATAGTATTGATTTATATTTAAAGCAAACTGAAGATGCAGCAAAATTCTTTCTCGAAAAATCAAAGGAACTATTCCAACCAGAATTCAATAATCGATTCAAGTTTAAACATAAAGCTCAACTATATCTGTAAGAAGTAGGTGAGCCTATATGGAGACATTTAAACAACGATTACCGTTATTTACTACACTCGGCTTAATTAGCGGATTTATTCTTTCATTTGGATTCGGTTTAGTAAACTACATCAAGTTACTCTACTATGCATTTGAACCACCGTCTTATCCTATAGAAATTACATATATACCGCTCGTTTTAATGTTTTTTTCTTTGCTATTAGGAGAGTTCAGCTTTAGGTTTTACAGCCGTATTCCTGCTTTGCATGTAGAAAATGGGAAATTAATAATTTTGATTGCTTCTCATATTGCAGTTGATATTCAATTTTTATGGTTTGCAACTGCTCCGATCCACGCTAAGGTTATTCCTTATCTAACGGATAAATCAAAACATCTTAATTTTGGTGAGTATGAAGCCTTAGGTCATGTCTTAACAGGCAATTTTCACACACTCACTATGATTTTTGTATTTTTACCAACAGTATTTATGATTTTGTTTACACTTTGGTTTAGTGGGCATATTGTTCGTTACCGAGAAGAGATATTAAAGTGGGTACAAAAATACGAATACAAAAATCACAAATTACAAAAATGGTTTAATAGCCAAGAAGAACAAATATATCCTGATGTAGAAATTGGGCCGCATATTGAGCATAAAGAGATGGTTCGTATTAAGGGGAAAGATAGAACGTTAAATTGTATTATTATTGGTCCTATTGGTTCTGGTAAAACATCTAGTTTAATTATTCCCATGATTAATCAAGATTTACATTGGATGGCACGTTTTATCAATAAGTTCATAAATGTCTTTAAAAAGAAGGATTATCATACAGAAGAAGTAAAAGGAACATTTTTAAATGGTGTGACTGTTATCGAACCCAGTAATGATTTATGCCAAAAGGTTTTGAAGTTAGTGCAAGCACATAAAATACCTGAAAGTGCAGTTTACTACATCGATCCAACTAATCCTGATACCAAAAATATAAACATTCTGCGAGGACCAGTAGATAAAGTAGCAGAGGTTTTCGCAATGGTTATTCAAGGTTTATCTGAATCTAATAATGCATTCTTTGAACAAGCACAGCGTAACCACCTCAAGCAACACATTTATTTACTAAAGCTACACAACCCACAAAAAGATGTAACCTTTGACGATTTAATTGAGATGTATGATGATGTAGAACGTGTCCATCGTATGCATAAACTATTAAAAGTACAAGTTGAAAAGTTATATGATTTTGTTCAAAGTGGTGTTGCTTCACGTGACCAAAAAAACGAGTATAAAATTATAAAAGGTATTGACGAATGGTTTGATAATACCATTCGTGAAAAAATGGATTTTCAAGGTGAACCAGCGGTTTATAAATCAGGAAAATACCGTGGACAACCAATGCATTATGACAGAGAAGAAGAATATGTAAAAGGTTTACGCAACATATTAAAAGATTTAGCTTCAAACGTTTTAATACGACGTGTTTTATTTGGAAAATCCGATTTTGATTTCGATGTTCATTTAGAGCAGGGGGGAATTTTGTTAGTCAATACGGCAAAAGGAGAATTAGCAGACCTTTCAAACGTATTAGGAAAATTTGTATTGTTAAGTATGCAAAATGCAGTATTCCGTAGAGATCCAAACGTCTCACCTTATCATCATATTATTGTCGATGAGTTTCCGGATTATGTTGTGCGGCCGTTTAAAGAATTCCCTGCACAATCTCGTAAATATAAAGTAATTCTAACAATTGCTAGCCAAACACTATCGCAATTAGCTCTCGACTTCACAGAGCAATACATGTTTACTTTACTAGGTTCGTTCCGTAACAAAATGATATTTGGAGATGTAACACCATATGATGCAAAAATTTTCTCTGACATGTTTGGTGAGAAAGAGGAATTTAAAGAGGCGGAATCCGAACAGGGTATTTCTCCTATGCAAGAGAATCCTGTTAGTCGATTAGGATCAACCTACCAGAAAACAAAAGAAGTTGTTATGTCGCCAGGAGATATCATGGCACAAGGTGCATTCATTTGTGCTGCTCGTATTGTACAAGACAATCATGTCCAACCCGTACAACAAATTACGAGTAACTTTGTACCAAAAGAAGAATTTGCTCAAGCTATTACACAGGTAGATGAAGAGATAGGACGATATTGGGAAAATGAACGTCTTCGTCTTATTAATGAATCTGTTGCAAAAGCAAATCCTATGAAGCATGTAGACGCAGAGAACATGAAGAAAATACAACCTTTGTCATCTATGCAAGAGATTGCGATGGAACAAGATAACTCTATAGAAACAAATGGAGAGCAACAACACATTGTATCATTGGAGGATTATAAGGAAAATAAGTCTCAAAATGAAACTCTACCTAATGAACCTGCACCTATGGATCAGCAGGGAGATGTTAATGATGAAGCTGAAAATAAGTTGTATGAAGATATTAAAGAATTTATTATTGAATCACAACAAATCTCGCCATCTCTTCTGCAAAGAAAATTCAAAATTGGCTATATGAAGGCTATGCAATGTATTGAGAAGCTAGAACAAAATCAAGTTGTAAGTTCTTACACAGGGGATGGACCTCGTAAAGTATTAATTTCAAATAATAGTAGTTTGCTAGAAGAAACAAGTGTTAATACTGCTCATTCATCTGATAATACAATTCCACAGGAAGTAAGGATTGGAAGCGAAGACCAAGGATCCGTAGAAGAGGAGACTAGCTGTTTTAAAGATATTCTATACGACGATGTTTTAAGTTTTGTGAAAGAATCGGGAAGTGCCTCTATATCTGTACTGCAAGACACATTTAAAATTAGTTATACACGTGCATCGAGATTAATAGAAACTCTACAACGAAATAATGAGCTGCCTGTTATAGCAGAAGAAACACATTTAGAAAGTATAAGCACTGAAATAAAAGAACCAGCCATAAAAGAAGATAAAGAAGAAGTCATAGATATAGAATTACCTCTTATGGACGAATGCTATGAAATAAACATGGAGGTAGCAGAACTAAACAAAGAATTATCTATTACTATGTTAGAGCAAGATTGGAATAAAGATTCCATTATTCATTCCGTGATTCCTATTGAGAACGAAACACTGTTTGAAGAATTCCCATCTGATGGACCTCCCGTTACAAAGATAAGAGCTGCAGAAACAAGTATAGAATCTACTTCAATTCCCGTTACAATAACAGAGACAGAAGAAATACATGTAGAAATCAACACGGTTCCAATTGAAGAAGCGCTTAATCATACCGAAGAAAACAAGCTAGATGAAGATGTAGCAAAAGTTTACGAATCTATTAGTATTACGGTACAAGAAAACTTAGAAAAAAATAGAGAAGATCATTCGAAAAATGATGAGAAGCAACCAGAATTTAAACCTATGAATTACAAAGAACGCCAAGAGCGCTTAAAATCTCAGCAAAAAAATAAGAATAATACTACGCAGTCGCTGGTTAATAAAAATGAGAAACCAAATCACAAAACATCGAACGTAATGAGTAAGGAATTGAACAATTTCTTTGATTAATAGATTGTAAACCTCAAATTAAATCTAGTAGGAATATAGCCAGTAATTCGAAAAAAATCACGCTAAGTCAAAAATACAATAAGCTGCCCATATAGGCAGCTTATTTACATAATTTTCGAAAGCGGAAGTTGCATAGGATTTATGTTGTCCCGTTTATGACAAGGTCTGCTTTTTCATCAGGTCTATGTTTTCTTACATAAATATCCTCTGAAATCATCCAATTATGTTCCCATATATCACGAGCTGCTTCTCCATCTCTTTCAATACCTCTTGCAAATCGAATTTCGCGAGGACAATTCACCCAAATTTTAAAATCATATGTATGTTCAAGTTCTTTACGAAGGGCGTAAACACCCTCAATTATAACAATCCCACCAGTAGGAACTAAGTGCCATTCTGCCAATTTATCTATATTCCAATCGTAACGTTGATAATAACCATCTTGGTTTTGACTAAGAGGGTGAATGACTTGTTTTAATAAGCGATTCCAATCAAAATCAGCCCCGATGGGTTTAGAATTAGGACTTCCTTTTAAGATTTGGGGAGAAGGAAAATAAAAATCATCCATATGAACAATTGTTACAGTGGGTTTTATGGTCTGTAATGTATTAGCAAATGTACTCTTTCCTGAACCTCCGCATCCATCAATTCCAACAAGAATCGTCTCTTGTTTTTTAGGCAACTTTTCAAGTGTGTCCAATAGGTCACTAAAGGTGCACACCTGATTATTATTTGAAGAAAAATTCATATCTCTCCTCCTATTGTTTATTACAGCAAACCCCTCCTGTTTGGAAGGAGGGTCAATCTTTGTTTTGTTTTTCTAACAGTTGAATAACCCTATCTAACTTTTGCTCAACTGGATCTTGCTTTTTGCGATTGCTGGTATGCCGGATTATACGTATAATCCCGCCAAACAGTGCACCGATGATTATTAAAATAATAGCAACCCCTATGTAATAAATAGAGTTTTCTAAAGGCATTATTTAGAACCTCCTTTTTCCCTATTTTACCATTTAAAAGAATTGATATGTTGTTTGATTTTGGTTGTATATCCTATTCATAGATAGTTAACATAACGTCCTATTATTAGCAATCGTATATTCGTTAAAAGCTTTTTGGGATAATTACGATCTTATTGGGAACATTAATTTTTATGGAGGTGATTGTAATGAATAATAACAAACAACCAAACAAAACTTCTGCAGGAACAAACGCTGCATCTAACAAATTTGGAACAGAATTTGCTAGTGAAACGGATGTACAAGCAGTAAAACAACAAAACGCTCAAGCAGAAGCTAAAAAGAACCAACAATCTAGCCAACAATAAAGTTAATATACAAAGGATATTTTCGATAATCGTGGAAAATACACTTTGAGTAAACTATCCAAGATGATGCAATAAGGCATCATTCGTGGAACCCAATTACGTAATAGAAAAAGACTACTTCTTCTAACTGGGAAAAGGTAGTCTTTTTCTGTTTTTAAAATGTATATTGTATACAATTTCAGTTAACATAACGCATCATTATTGGTAGTTAATTGCGTAAATTATGATAGTTCCCCTCACAATAGTATGGTCTATAGTCAGGGAACTATATAAAAAACAATTAGTTAGATCATCTGTTTTATGGGGGTAGCAGCTTATCGTTATTCATATTTCCCTGACTATATCCTTTTTTTAAGATGGAAGAACCAAGCTAGCCACTACTCCGGCGTGATCGGAAGGCCAGAGAGCAGTTGGTGTTCTGTCGCTCTGTTCCTTTCCTACTACATTTGCCACAATCGGGTTCCAACCGTTTTTAAACAAAATAAAATCTATTCTTATGTTCAGGGAGGACACAGCATTCAACAGGTCAGGATCCTGACAACAGGTAAATCCAGGTCCTTCACCGACCTCTATCCAAACGTCTTGAAATCCGGTATTGATAAAATCCCCGTATGTTGGTGTGCCAGTACCATCAGCGTTGGAATTCAGATCTCCTAGAAGAATCAACGGCAGATTTGTATTGGCTGGCCCTGCCAGTAACTCGTTCCCTTGGGCGATTTGAACGGGGGGAGAAAGAGGCTCCAAATGGGTGTTAATCACCCGGAAGGTACGTCCATTTGCGCTAACGTCGATAGATGACCATCCCCGAAGAATTTCAAACGGTTGTCCTCCAATCTGTACCGTTAAATTGGTTTGAAAATTGGCTTCTTGCCGCTGAATAATCTTTAACCCTGATCCCTTTCGGATTAATATGGTATCTCTGTCCAATAACCCTACTATATTCCCATTGCTGCTTGGCAGTTGTTCTGAGAAGTTTTCGTTTTGGGCTGCAACTTCATAGTGTAATCCCCTTTTTCTTAATTCACTTAGCAGCAATTCTACAAAGTCGTATGTGACTGTCGGCAAATTCGGAACAAAGAGTTGCCATAGTTCTGCTTCTTGCAATCCGATGATATCTGGTTTCTTCAATATAATCTGATTGGCAATCTCCTTCACACGTACAGGAAAATTGGTCGCAAGAAATTGTCGAAACACTTCTGTTACCCGCTGGGGAATTTGTGTTGGCGTAGCAGTGAAAATCGGTGTTACATCCGCACCTAAATAAATATTCCACGTCATGACAGTTAGTGGTCCTTGGGGTTCTGGAATCGGAGGGACAGCAGGTGGAAAAGCAGGAAAAAGTCTACGACAGCATCTTTGTTTTGAAAAATATGAGTTCAAAACAATTCATCTCCTTTTTTTCGAAATTTAATATAATTATTTATATTCGAATCTAGTACTTTGGCTTGTATGCTTGTTTACGCCTAATAAAATTCATGATGTATATCTTATACATGTAAGGTTAACATAACGTCCTATTATCGGTAGCAAGAAAAAGGCGAATCCCTACTTTCAAGAGTAATTCGCCTTTTTCTTTTTCTTTTTCTATAACCCTATTCATCTTTTTATACATTCCTATCATGGTGCGGTTTTAGGGTTCTCGTTTGTTACTGGATTACTCGAAAAATTGTATAAAATTATGCATACTCTTAGCGTGGTATCTTTCTGAAATGCTGGCAGTTGCCCTAGTAAGACTGTATTCTAGATTTTGATTCAACCTATAGCAAACTTATGATTTTAAAATTATTCTTGCATTTGAGTTGAAATACCATTATATTTGTATTAAAAACTATATAAATAAAACATAATTTACGTGAAGGACACACCTTACGTACCATCCCAACGGTACAGGTGTGTCCTTTTTTACGTTCTAGGAGGAAAATATAATGGCGGAAGATAAGACAAACACTCAAACTGTAGAAGAACTTGGAATGGCTTTTGAATCAGAGACACCACAAAGTGACACACTCTCAGAAACAAACTTTAATCAATTTGAGCGAGTACGTGAACATGAACTAGAGGAATTAGCCCGTATGAAACGTGAGCGTACTGTAGGAAAAGGTTTGATTACAGTCGTATCCGAAAAGCTATTCCCGACTAAAAACGGAAAGTCCGAGCGTATACAAGTACTTACAATGCAAATTGGTACTCATACAACAGCGTATTGCCCCATTACAGAGGCAGGTATAAATGTTCCTAAAAACCCTCAATGGCTAGTGGGTAGAACAAAGCCTGTTATCATTGAACACTTCCAGAAAACGGAGGAAGGTAACTTTGCTGTTGTATCTATCACAGCAGGGGAATTGGCACTTCAAAAAAGATTATATGAAGAAGTAACAGCGCAAGAAGGGAATAAGGTATACACTGGAACCGTTTCAGGACATATTCCATCTGCACAAACTGTCCTAGTTGAAGTTCATGGCGTAACGGTAGGTGTAAGGTATTCACACTGGTCCTATACATTCGTTCGTCCGGAGGATATTATCATTGGTGATGTTATAGAACTTATCATCGATAAAGTAGGAGAAAAGAATGGCCGTTATGAATTTAGAGGAAATAAAAAGAAACTAGAAACAGATCCAATGGAAAAATTGTTAGAACTAAAGAAACGCCGTGACCGATTTGTAGGTAAAATTGTAGGGGTAGACGCTATTGCGGGTATTTTCGTAGAGGTTGCACCAGGAATTCAGTTTAAAGGACTTAAAAGCCGAAATCTTGCCAATCCAACGGTGGAAGATGCAAAAAATCAAACGATTGTTACATGTGAGCTGCTTAATATCGACGCCAAAAATAGAAAAGGAACAGTGCGTATCCTAAATTATCCGCAAGGACAAAGTAAAAAATCTAATTCGTCAATTTTCCAATTTTAATGGATGACCATGCGTACAATAGAGAAACAATTGTCTACTTATGTCCCTTCTATACCTCATTTATCAAGTGAGGATGTACAGGGACTTAAAATATATCGAATACATGAGCTAGATAAAACCTATGTATTCCATTCTTTTGACGAATTGGTTAAGTTTAAGCAGCGTTTAACAGAAGAACAGTATGCCGTACTTGCTTTCGTTGGTGTTCATACATCTGTTCGATTTAATCATTTATTATATTTATTTAAGGATAAATATTCACGTAAGAAAATAAATGATGCACTTCAAGGATTACTTTACTACCGTCTAATTGAAAAATGGCGAGTGGAGAGTTTTGATATGGAGATCTTTGAAGAAACATATACGTTATCTGACAATGGTTACAAGTTTTTAAAATACTGGCAAGGAAATATGTTCTTCTTTGCTCCTGAACGTATTGATAATCACGGTAAATATGTTCATCTACGTTATTGGCACGATGTAGATTTAATCTGCCATCTGCGTTACGCTCCATCGTTTTTAGGTCATATCATGCATCCATCTATTAGTAAAGGGGTTTTTACCCCTCCTTTAAGTTTTGCTGTGCAAGGCGGAGTAAATCATAAATTTAATTTCGTTGTATACTCCACCCTATTAACAGATAAAAAGGATCGTTTAAAACGAATTATTGCTCGATGGAAAGATTTCGTAGAGTCAGGAAAAGATGTTATAATGCAAGATTTAGGAAACAATCCTACAGTCTTAGTTATATATGTTTCTACTGAAAACCAAGCAAAGCAAATTAATAATGAACTACTACTCGATTTAATACCTGGTAAAGTATTGTTGTGTATAGGAGAAACTTTGCACATACAAGGATTACAACATGCATTTTACCAGCCCCTTGCAGAAGGGGAGATCAAACAATTAAATACAAAGTTATTTACAACAAACTAAGCCACCCTTACAAGCTATTACTTTCTTTTAAAGGGTGGCTTGTTTGTTGTATAAAAAACGAGGAATATTCAAAAATAATTTAAGAAAATTAATTATCCTGTATCTGCCCCTATACAAATTACGGATTTTAAGAAATAATATTCTTTGATACCTTTACGCAAGAAAAACAATATATACAAATATATACATTTGTGTAAAGGAATATAATTGAAAGGGGTAACACATTGCTACGTATACAACGAGGGTACATGTATGATCCAGATGATAATGAGGTCATTGTGAACGAAATTTTCTACAACGCTGCATCCGAACAAAAGTTAGGAAGCAAAATGGGCGTGTTTGCTGCAGACAAACTCCCTTCTTCTATTTTTAAAAAAGTTCAAGAAAACGAAAGTATGTCTTATATGGAAAGTATGGAAGTAGAAGAACAAACCATTCCAGAAATACTTTGTTATTTAGACCAAAATCAAAAGCCAGAAAAACTTTATTTTGAAATGCAGTACATGAAGTAACAACAAGAACTGAAAATAAGAGGGGATTTGTAATCGTAGAAACAGGGGCATTATTATATGATACATAAAACAACTACATATAAATTCCCTTCTTATTTTTGTTTCCTCAAAAACAATTGAATATGATATAGAAATAGATTAATATATAACTATATTTATTGTTTAATTGATTCCGTTTATTCCCACACCTTTTTTGTGTTGTGGTTGAGTTGTAGAAGCAAGTTGCGTCTTGTTTCATTTATGAGAGGGCTTCTTTGAGCCGATTATTGTATATAGCTTATTTTGCTATGCACATATTTAATCGACTTAAAGAAGCCCTTTTTGTGTTGTCTTTAAGTTAGGAACTACTTGTATTAGACCATCTAGGCTAAACGAATAATAAGAGTGATTAAAGCACAATTATAAGGTGCTTTTTTCTATATCTAAGGGGGAAGTAAAAATGAAGTTTTATGAGGTTAGTTATGGAGAAAGACTTGCTATAAAAATTATTGCAGCCAATAGTCCATATGAAGCAGTAGGATTTTATTTAATGGAAGCGCAAAGTGATTATGGTGAAGTGGAGTACGTTAATATTAAACGATTAGGTTTGCGTGAGCGGGTAAAGGTAGATTATGGACATATAGCAATCTATGATACCGTAGAAGAAATTTATCATCGTCAAAAAATTGTAGATTTCCCATGTGTTATAGCAAATTTACTACCAAAAAATTAATTAAGCAGGTGTATATTATGAATGTTGAAAAAGAACTAAAAGAGTTTTTACATTGTAAACAACTTATGAGGGACATGTTCTCTTTATCAATTGAGAGAATTGAATATTTAGGTAAAGGAACAGTTTATATGTATTTTGCAGTAGTTTCAGAGTATGAACCGAATGTTTTCTATCGAATAGATAAAGATCTTGATACATTTAGGTTTGAAAAAGGCTCCTGGGTCTATGCTATTACACTGTAAAAAAGCGAATTTAGAGAATGTCGAATATTAAAAGCGGTAAGAAATTACAACCAAATCCAGGGCTTTATCATATCCTACTTTTGTTAAGAATTTCTGAACTCTCCGTTTTTAAGAACAATTCATAAAAGAGACATAGTACAGTAGATATAGAATGGAATGCAACTATAGAAAATATGGGATTTATATATAGGTATGGTACTTGTTGCAATGCTAAAAGCACAAGGAATTAGAAAATGTAAAACTGAGAGGAGCACTACAATATGATTACAGTTAACCGAGGATATATGTATGATCCAGATGATAATGAGGTCTTAATTACCGAAATTTATTATGAAGCTGCTACAGATACTAAATTAGGAAGTAAAATGGATAGCTTATCTTACTCAGCCATTCCTAATGAGATTAAAGAAAAAATAGAAGCAGCTGCTTCATTATCCTATATGGAAAGCATTGAGATGCCTCAGCCATTAGCTGGCGTATATCAAAATGAAATTAGCATATATGGAAAACCAGAAAAATTATACTTTGAGTTAACTAGTATATAAGAGGGAAAAAAGACATTGGACGTATCTGTTCAATGTCTTTTTTATTAATTTGTAGAGGAGAATATAAAATGAATACTGTGACTGAAATAGAAACAAGTCTTTGGACAATTTGTGTAGGGGATATTTTTAGCAATGGTCGTATGCCGTACCATTTAAAAGTTGTAAAAATTGAGGTAGAAGATATGACGAAACCAGACGATGCGAAGATATACGGTATACCTGTTCATCCTAAAAATCATAGAAGACGTATGAAAATAATGGATGTATCAGAACATATTTCTTATCGAGCTTGGTATTATAATGAGTTTTGGAGCAAATAATATACTATGGATGAAAGAGTGATTCGGCTGTTTCACTTTTTTTTACTTGCATTAAAAATAAAGATAGTTTAATATACAGATATATTTATTGTTTAATTGATTCCGTTTATTCCCACACCTTTTTTGTGTTGTGGTTGAGTTGTAGAAGCAAGTTGCGTCTTGTTTCATTTATGAAAGGGCTTCTTTGAGCCGATTAGTGTATATATAGCTTATTTTGCTATGCACATTATTAATCGACTTGAAGAAGCCCTTTTTGTGTTGTCTTCAAGTTTGGAGTTATTGTATAGCCAGCACTTTAGGCAATTATTTTATTAATTAGGGGGAAACATCATGAATTTAGTCATAAAAAAATCACAAGGGAAATCACAAAATGATGCTCATTTACATGACATTATTGAAGAAATTAAAGAACTAGCTAATCCTTTATGGATCAGTTCTGTATCAATGTTGCAAGCGCACAATCAAAACTTCAATACGAAAGCTACGACATTTAAGGATATTACCATTTCTGATCTAAGAGATTTGAAAGTAAGCTTAAGTCTCATTTATGCAGCAAGGAATATCAGTTGTAAAAGTATAGAGGATTTGAATAAGCGTCTATCCATTCAATCAGGAAAAGAAATTACTTCCTATGAGGATTGGCTGCTACATGAAAACAGAGGAATTATATGTGAAATGATTGATGAATTTCGAAAGAAAGAGTGGAAACACCCAGATTCGAAATAACAAGTAATACAGGAGGATTATTATGACGAATATAATGGAAAGTTTACAAGCTGAATTTCCATTCGAACAATTAGGGTGGAAAATTACACATACATTTGAAAGCCAAGGTCGTTTTTTTGCATATGTAGCTCCATTTGTTGACGCACGCGCCATTCAGGACCGATTTGATGAAGTCTTTGGTATTGATAAATGGCAAGTGTCATATGAAAAATGGGGTGAGAAAGCAACGAAATGTACCATATCAGTGTTTTTGAATGAACGTTGGATATCAAAAGAGGATGGAAGTGAAGAATCTGACTATAGTTCTGTAAAAGGTGGTTTTTCAAATAGTTTAAAAAGAGCTGCTGTACTTTGGGGCGTGGGAAGATACCTTTATAATGTAAAACCTAGTAAAGTAGAACTTTCTACACGTGGTAATGGGACAAATAGTATCTATGTTTCTTATCAAAAGAAAGGATATTATTTCACACCGCCTGCGATAATACAACTAAAGAATAAACAAGGAAGTTCACAGAAAGAACAATCAAATGGTCAACCAAGTCTGGGATTATTAATCCAAAAAATACAGAAGCTTGCAAATCCATTAAGCATTACATCCAAGGAAATTCTACTTGCCTATAATCACAATTATAATGCGCAAGCGAGAACATTTGAGGATACAACAATTGGTGGTTTAGAAGGGATGATAACTAGTTTACAGTTGATTCACGAGGCAAAGAATATTCGTCCTGGAAATGAGAAACAGCTTAACCGTTGGTTATCTGCTCTTATACCTGGTGATATTACGAACTTTAGAGAATGGTTACTTCATGAAAATACAGCAGCCATTCATCAACTGATAGAACAGTTAAAAAAACAACAAAGCGCATAAAGCTTTGTATTATAGCAGGAAAACGAATGAACAGGATATGAGGTCTGTTCTTTTTTTATTACTTTTTGGAGGGATTTATTATGAAATTTACTATTAACCGTACATTATTTATCGAAAAATTAGAGAAAGCTAGTGCTACTGTAGACGTTAAAAACCCAATGCCCGCATTACAAGGCGTTTTATTAGATTGTAATCAACAGGGAATGATTCTAATGGGTTCAGACGGTACAGAAACAGTAACATTAGTAACTCGCTTTAATGTAAACAGTGGGGATTGTACTGAACCGGGGAAGGTACTCTTTGCAGCTGCTCCGGTACTTAAAACGATTAAGAAATTCAAAAGTGAATTCATTGGTTTAGAACATAAAAACAACGAGCTGAAAATTGTAGAAAGTATGAAGAAACAGTTTAGCTTTTGTACCATGGATCATGAAGAATATCCTGAAATCAAAATTGAAGCAGGGGAAGACTGGATTTCACTTTCACAAGAACAATTTGTATCAATGGCCAACGGAACATTACATGCTATTCCTGCAATGGATACACGTAAGATCCTAACTGGTGTGAACTTAAAATCAGTTGATGATAAGTTCTTTAGTATAGCAACTGATGCTCACCGTTTAGCCCGTTTACATTTTGATTGTACAAAGATCACTATCGCAAAAGATGGTGAAGTCGTGTTACCAATTAAGTCTCTTAAAACAGCTCTTAAGCTCTTTAATCGTGAAACAAATTTACAATTAAAGCTCATTAGTGATACACAGCTGTTAATCCGTGGTGAAAGTATTATCTATCAGTCTAGATTACTAGCTGGTACATATCCTGATACGGCACGTATGGTACCCGACGAATTTAAAAGTGAAATACAACTATCACGTGAAGAATTTAAAAACACGTTGGAGCAGCTTTCAGCATTTTCTTCCTTAATCGTGCTTACGTCAGAAGGAAAAGAAAGCATCCATCTTAAACCACAGAATTCTCAAGTAGGTACTGCAAGTGTAGAAATTCCATGTAATCAAGTAGAAGAATTTACATTGGCTTGTAATGTGGAATATCTGCTGCAAGCACTACAAACGATAATTTCTGAAACAATCGCGATAAAAATGATTAGTAATCAGAGACCTATCGTTGTAGTGGGAGCAGAGGATACAACTCACTCTAATCTGCAGTTAATTCTACCGGTTCGCGTGTAAGGGGGCATCCAAATGAGTATGAATCACAGTGACTTCTTTGACTTTTTACAGTCAAAAGAAGTCCTTCCTAATAATCAAGAACTTCGTCAATCCTTTGAATCGATTATAAATGGATTTATTGCGAACGAAATGCCTGATTTAGAAAACATACCATTAGAACATATAGATGAATTTGAAAAGCAATTTGAGCAGCTACGACATTATGTCACGTTTTATAGTGGTAATTCATTTCGTATAAGTGGTCCAGATTGTGTATTAAAAGAAATGCTACATTTACATCTTTTCACTGAACAACTAGAAGATGTAGAAAAGCAGGGGCTAGAAGATGAGATATTTATTTAATCAAGGAAATGAGATGAAAGTATACATTCGGATACTACGTATACAAAAATTAATTCGTAAATATAACATCCCATTCTTAATCAATATCAATGATTTTCACAGGGACAAGTTGCATATCACAAGTGAACTATTATTCGAGTCGCTTGCGCGTTTTAACGAGCAAACACGTATATTTTGTCACTTTGCCTTTGGAACTGAAGAAGACTTGTTAGATGGGACGTTATTTAGCTCAGAAGACATGTATTCGAATTTCGCTTCGGATATTAGTTCTATGGCTGCGGAAGGATGTTACTTCGATACAGCTGGTTACTATTTATGTATAGGCTCGGAACATATAACACAATCCGATTTTCAATTCGTGTTACATGAATTTTCGTTTAACACCTATCAAAGTGAAGTGTATCCCAATCATATTTTGATTGAATTTCTAGAGGATGGTTATGAACAGTACTCATTTGATGAATGGGTACTTTCTTATTATGAAATTATAATCCGTCTTGCGGCAATGATCCGAGAAAAGACGAAGGGGAACCAGGTATGAAATTATTATTTACATACAATCAGCAGAAAGTAAGAAAGTATCTACTTTCGTTAAAAATACAAAAGAATGCTCACTTACTGAATGAATTACTTGCAGCTAAGAAACATCAAGAAGAAATCTACATATTAGATTGTTTAGAGCACTCAAGAGAAATAGACTTCAACAAGATTTCAGAACGAGCCATTCAACAAGTAATGGCTGCCGTTTCTTATTTAGAAGAGGACTCCAATTTCCCAATTAATTTAGATTCGAAAACTTTACTTGAAATAATTATGATTGCGGAAAAATCTTTAGATACTGATCTTTCCTGCTTCTATACATCACAATTGTATCTTATGGAGATATTTATGCGTATGTATAGATTAGGAATTCCCGTAAAAGATTATTACCCAAATTATTTAGAACAAGATAATTTCGAAGAATACGATTGTGAGGACTCCTTTAATAGCTGGGGGAATGACTTAATTCAAAATATGAAATTACATCACGAAGAGGTAGATAGCGAAGATAAAGAAACTCTAATCAAATATTCGAATCTATTTCATATATCCATGGATGAATTAAACCGCATTGTTGAGAATGCATGGAGTCCAATTGGTGAGATATTTTCCAATATAAAGATAAAGGATCAAAGTTTTTTTCGTTCAATCCAAAATCAGTTTGATATACGTATGCTTTACCAAGCTGCAGAGAAAAAACTTTACCTTTTCTATGATGATGATACATATTTTCCAGCAATTAAACGAATTGAAATGTTACTTTGTATCTTTGAAGAGATACAGTTAACAAAAAATATAGCAAGTTAGTACAGAGGGACTAAAAATGAAAAAATTATTTGGATATTCATCTAATTTAGCGATGTCAAACTATTTACTATCACTTAAGTTAAATAAAACTTATAGTATCGTGAATTGGGAGCAAATTAAACAAAGATATCAAGAGGAAATATATATATTAGAAAGCCTTTCTAAAGATATAGAGATAGATTTTAACAAAATCTCTCATGGAGCAATTGGTAAAATCCTAACTTGTGTGGATTTTCTAGATGAAAACCAATCACTAAGGTGGGAGGACATAGAAACAACAGATACGATTGTAATCTTCTTACTTTCCATGAACCTATTAAACATAAATCTATCTAAATTTTATTCATGTCAATTTCATTTCTTACATTACTTTAAAAGGTTGCATGCGCTTTCGATTGATGTAACACAGTATTCTCCCTCGTATTTAGAGCGAGAGAATATCTATGAATTAGACCATGAAGAAGGATTTAAAGAATTGGGTACGGACATGATCGAAGATATGGGCTTAGAAGCTTTTCCAATTGATGAAGAAGATCATGGAAAGCTCTCCACATTATTCGACATACCATTAAAGGAAATACAGGAAGCAGCAGAGGACACATGGGGTGCTATAGCTGAAACGATAGATGGCATATCACCAAAGCATAAAGAAAAAATTTCAATATTACTAGATTGTTATCCAGTAAGGTATTCTTACCAAATTGATGAAGAATCTCTTTATCTCTATTATGGCGAGGAACCATTATACGGACCATATAAATTTGAGATGTTACTAGATTTATTGGAAACAATCTATACGCAGGGGGAAACAACAAATGAAGACAGTAGCAATATTTGATGCTTTAGAGCCAAAAGGAATTGTAACCATACAGCAATTTAACAACGAATTATCTCGTGGAGAAACTGCCGTTACTTTTAAGGATTTTTATTTAGCTTTAAAAGAAGTAATGGAGCAGGGTACACAAGATAATACACATTACTCTAGTGGTGTACTCCCAAAAGGTTGTATAAAACACGAGGTGTTATCTAAGAGTGGTGATAAACAAGCTGTTTGGATTGAAGTACCAAAGGCTCAGTGGGATATTCATTTTTTTGAACGACCGTTTCAACAAGTAGGCTTTCCACGTCTATTATTTCGTTATACGGTTTACCAAAAACGAGTTACGAATATCTCTGTCTTTGCTGTAAAAGAAGATATGGATTTAGAAGAAGGAATGAAATTATATCAATTTCCTTACTCTAATGTTCATCCTAGTGGATCTGTATGTACGGGTAGAGTTGTGATACCTGAATTCCGGACTTTAAAAGATTTAGAAACATTTCATGTTTTATTCTTTGCAAGTTCATTTAATCACGACCTTACACATACTCATACGGAACCAGTGGGAGAGCTATTTAAACGATTTGAAAATCAAAGTTTTGATGATTCTATTTTAATAGAATCGGAAAAGACTTTTTAATACAAGCTCTTTAGAGTGTTTGGTTATTAGAAGTTGGGGATTAATTATTAAAAGTAATAATTTTGTTGGAGTTTAGGTTATAAACCCTAGACCCGACATACTAAGGAGGAAATACGGTGTATTTAGATTATGAAACACGAATGAGAATTGAGAGAGAAAGAAAACGAATTATTGAATTTTTAAATGAGAAGGGCATTACACAAAATTCAGATGGCAAAAGAGTCAATGATTTACCGCTTTGGCCATTAACTTTAATGGAAAATAAGTTATTGGCAGACAGTAATTAAGTACATCGAATTTTTGAAAATAGCAGGACTATATATAAGCAAACATACTAGGAGGATTTTTTATTATGACAGACTTATTCGGTTTTTTTGATATGGAAAAACAAGTAGAGGAAACAACAGTACCAGTGAAAAAAGCTGCTTCAGAGCAAGCCACTGCTAAAAAGGAAGAAAAAAAGGAAAAAGCAAAAGGTAAGACAAAGAGTAGTAAGAAAGCTAAGGCTACAAAATCTACAGATTGTCTAGATAAAATCAATACATCGACGGTTGTTCGTCACGTAGTATTTGGAGATATACCGTTAGTAGATTGGTTTACAGAAGAAGAAATTACACATGGAATCGCTGTTCAAAATGGAGATTCAACAGATGTAAGAAAAATAGAAGCAGAGGATATCCGCGTAAAATTAGAGCATCGTTATCCTTCATTTGTTAAAGGCTTAACTGTCATTAAATATGATGAGGATACAAATGCACTACTTCCGATTTTAACTGTCGGCGCAAAAGGAGCAAGCACTGTAGAGGGACAATCCATTTCAGATTGTCCTTTTTCTTTTCTTAGTTCTTGGCGGGATCACTTTTTACCTGGGGATTTTATTCCGAGAACTCTATTAATGGACTTTATTATTATTGCACAGGCCATTTCTCGTAAATGTGATTGCGAATTACATGCTGATATCTATTTCAATAAGGAACGTGGTTATTTTATGGACTTTCCACACCAACAGGTAGCAACTGAAATTGTAATTCCAGAAACGAATATAGAGATGCAGTCTATCGCTATGAAAGTTATGGAGATACACAGTCATCATCGTTTCTCTGCTGAACCAAGTAAATTAGATGATCAAAGTGAACGAGCTCCTATTCTTTATGCAATTGTTGGCAGAATAGAGGATGTTTTCCCTGAACTACGTGTACGCACTTGTATAGATGGAGAATTTTATTCTATTAACCCTAACTTTATATTTGCAGGAGAATATGCAACGGAAGGGATAAGCCAAAATTACGATTTAAGTAGGATCACACTTTTAAAATAAATGCACAAGGGGGCGTAGAAGAGACATATTTTTATGTCTCTTTCTTTATTATGACAACATTAAAAACAATTCACGTTTCAATGTTTACAAAGATAAAGCATTACATGTTAGTTCTTACAAAGAATAAACAAACAATAGAGGAATCACATGATGACTATAAACTATTTCAATTTATGTGCAAGTTAGAGATGAATCACATATATGAAGCATTAGAAGGACATAGGAAGAATACTCATATTGATTTAAACACACATCAAGAATATGTAGATGCGCTTGTTGTGCAGTTGAATTTACTTCAATATGTTGTAGGCATTGTGCAAGAGGAAGGAGTCATTTATGCTGCATCGATACTATTGATGCATTCATTTGACTTGTATACCGTGCATAGGATGACAAATTTATCGATTCCATTTCTACGAAATTTAGAGAATACACTATCAAAAGAAAAATAGGGGGCTATAAAAATGAGTATTGTTATTGATATTGCAGAAGGAAAGAAGATTGTACCACATATTGTACTAGTAGGTGCCGGAGGAAACGGAGGATTAATTTTACAACATATTGCTCAAATGATGAGTATTTTTCAATTAGACGGAGAAATCGTAGTTGCAGATCCAGATACGGTTGAAGAAAAGGTGCGCCCATAAGGGCCTTGTAAACTCTGATTTAGTAAATCAGCGGGTGAAGTGAAACAAGGCAATAACCCGACACCGGTAGCCTTATCCGTAATCGAAAGTGAGCGGGGAGTGTAGCATGGCTGCAACGGGATAAGTCACTCTAATGTCATGAGTGCGACTGAATTTCTAGGTGTACCGTGGTAAACAAGGTTGAATGCTAAACTGCGTAAAGGATAAATCAAGGGGTCTTATCGACGACCATATCGAAATAGACATTGAAACGATATGTCTCTAGTTCATCTCATCTATTTTTTACGGAGAGAGGTGTGTTTCACACTAGAGAACCGACTAAAGTACATTAGTAAAGATTGAAAGTCCCAACCGACATTACTACAAACTATTTACAAGGTACTAAATGGGGATTACCTAAGTGGAAGCGCCATTTATGGCTATAGAGGATGATTTCAAGGTGAAAACCAAGAAATGTGGCTCTCGAATATTCCATATGGTAACGGAGCCTTCGTAGTAGTCAGAGATAGGGAAAGCCTATCACACTAACGCATGACAAATTACGTTAGATCATGGTTGTGAAATCAAGATGGCGAAGGAAGGCAGTCAATTAGTTCATGATGATAATAAGCAGGAAGGAAGCGAGATGCTGATGAGAAATCCAGTTTATGTATTGAACACCTTGTCGAAGAATACTATTAAAGAAAACTATAAGTTCAAAAGATTATATAGAAATCTTTATAATCCAGAATTCTACTATAAAGGTTATCAAGAAATATATGCCAATCCAGGTAATATGACCAGAGGAGCTATAAATAACACTGTTGATGGCTTCTCAAAAAATAGAGTATCTAAAATCATCAACAATATTAAAAATGGTAGCTATAAACCTACCCCTGTTAAGCGAGTATATATTGATAAAAAAGGGAGTAAGAAAAAGCGTCCTCTTGGGGTACCGACATTTGACGATAAACTTGTCCAATTAGTAATAAAGTATATCTTAGAAGCTATTTATGAACCAAACTTCTCTGAGAACTCACATGGATTCAGGAAAAATAGGGGTTGTCATACAGCTTTGAGACAAATTAAAAAGAGTGGCAGCGGAACTAAATGGTTTATTGAAGGTGATATTCAAGGTTTCTTTGACAATATTGACCACCATATCCTAATTAACCTACTAAGAAAACGTATCAATGATGAAACACTCATTGGGTTAATATGGAAGTTTCTAAGAGCTGGGTATATGGAGGATTGGCAATTCCACAAAACATTCAGCGGAACACCACAAGGAGGTATTCTTAGTCCTCTTCTTGCCAACATATATCTAAACGAACTAGATATATACATGGAAAAATATGCTGAACGGTTCGGAAAAGGTCAACCAAAAGACAGAGAAGTTGATAAAAGATATCAATACTTACACCTCAAAATAAAAAGAGGTCGTAAGAAAGCTGACTTACTAAGAGAACAAGGTAAACTCAATGAAGCTCAAGAGTTAATCGAGCAAGTCAACGAATGGATTAAGGAAAGAGGGAAACGTCCCTACTACAATCCAATATCGGATAAATTCAAGTCTCTAAAATATGTTAGATATGCTGACGACTTCATTATAATGATAATCGGCAGTAAAGATGATGCCAAAGCCATTAAATCTGATATAGCTCAATTTCTCAATGAAGAATTGAAATTAACTTTATCAGAAGAAAAGACACTTATCACCCACTCTAGCAAGAAAGCAAAATTTCTTGGATACAACGTCAATATCACTAGAAATGAGCTATTTACCAAATACTCAGTGAAAGGTGCTAAAAGAAGACATCACAATCTAAAAGTAAGACTTGAAATACCCCATGAAGCATGGCGAAATAAATTACTTGCCCTGAATGTTTTAGAAATGAAGTATGTGAATGGGAAAGAAACTTGGAAACCAAAGCATAGGCCAGAAATGGCACACCTAGATGATCTGGAAATACTACATAATTATGTATTACAGATTAGAGGGATGTACAACTACTACAAATATGCAGTTAATTCAACGGTACTCCAAAAATTCAGTTACGTTCTAGAATACAGCATGTATAAAACGTTCGCCAATAAATATAAAAGCTCAATTGGCAAAATCAAGGGGAAATATTGCAAAAACGGTGTATTCGTAGTCAATTACAAAGATAAAAAAGGTAAACAACACTCTCATTCCTTCTACAGGGAAGGATTTAGAACAGTTGATATAACTAAGATGAAAACACAAGAAAATAACATCGACAACATGGTAGCCTCAAGGGTTCACATGTCAACAACTAGCCTTATGGATAGGTTGTCAGCCAACAAATGTGAACATTGTGGTAAAACCGATTCTAACTTAGTAATGCACCATGTTCGAAAAATGAAAGATGTTGAGAAAGGCAAAGCCAAAGCCAAATGGCAAAAATTAATGATTGCCCGTAGACGCAAAACATTAGCCGTTTGTGAGGATTGCCATAATGAAATTCACTATGACATGAGAGTAGAACTTATAGCAAAAAATAGAAAAAAGTAACTTTGACAAGCAATTGATGGAGAGCCGTATACTCTGAGAGGAGTACGTACGGTTCGGTGAGGGGTTTTGAGAAACCTGTCATAGCAATATGACAAGGCGCTCGCTTCCTACTCTACAACCTTGGAAATCAACTCTTTATTCGACCTGATGTTGGTAAATACAAAGCAGAGGTACTGGCTCGTCGATATAAAGCTGGCTATAACGTTCCTATCTCTTCCTTTACGTCACAGTACATAGAAGACATAGAAACAATGCAGCAGTTGTTTGGTAATAAATATGATTTATTAAAAAAACAACATAAAGACGACTACTTGTATCTGCCAATTGTAATTGGGGCAGTAGATAATATGTTTTCTCGTGAGGTCTTTCATCAATTCTTCCATCAATCGGATAATCTTCTTTACATCGATGTAGGGAATACAGCTGTAACCGTTCCTGGTAATTGGAGAGAAGTAAATAAAAGACATTGGACACCTCAACAAATAGCTGATTATAAAAACAGTGGTTATAACGGACAAGCAGTATGTGGAGTTAAATTGAATGGCGAGGTCATTCTTTCACCGCTTGGTGATTTATTTCCGGATGCTTTTACGAAAAAAGAAACGGCTCCGAGTCAATTAAGTTGTTCCGAATTAGCTGCTTCAGAACCACAGCGCGTTATTACTAATAAGTTCGCTGCCATGACTGTTGCTCAATTCGTCAACGAACTCTTTGATGAAGGTACCGTATCGAATCACTATATCATTTTCCAAGCTCAAAAGGCTTTTATGAAAGCTGCACCAATTGAGGGGTAATGATATAGGAGGGGACAACATGAGAGTGTATCAATTAGATTCCACTCAATTACAACACTGTTTAACACCAACAAACATGTGTAATGGTGTTCTACAATACTACCAATATAAACAGTATACCGTTGTATCTGTACTTGATTTATCAAAGCAAGATTCCGAAATGATACCATTGCTTCTGGCTTGTTTAGCAGAGGCTTTGATACATTTCAATCCGGATTCTTTTTTAGCGAAGGATGAATTTAGCATTTTATATTGGTGTAGAAAGAACTTTAAAGGATTTCATAGTATCTCTGACGATGGATTTCTACAAGATTTCAAGCAGATATACGAATGTTATCAAGCATTGCAGAACGTTGGGAAACAAAAGAAAAATATAAAAATAAATATGTAATAGCAAGGAGAAGAGAAACGCATGTATAATATACTTAAACGTCAATATAATTACTTTATCCGAGGAGTGATTCGGATCAACGAAGAAGTACAAAGGGAATTGGACCTATTGGTGCAAAAGATTCGTGAAACTGTGTCTTCTGTCCAAAAAATCATCCTTTTTGGCTCTCATGCATATGGCACACCAAATGAAGACAGTGATTTTGATCTCTGTATTGTTGTGGAAGGTGTAGGAGAAAGAAAAAGGGAAGTCATTAATCGTATCAATTGGGGTATTTACGATGTTATGGAAACACCAGTTGATATTTTAGTGTATGGGCCAGAAGAATTTCAAGAACGTGCTAGCCGTACCGTTACTATGGAACATAAGATTGCACTAGAAGGGAAGGTCCTATATGAGGTGCGAGACGTTCTCGAGTAAGCAATACGGAAGTATAAGCGACAACGAGGACTGTTCTTAATTGGAAAAACAATCAAAGCAATAAAGAACAGGATAACTGTTCAGATAAGTGGTAGGAATGGAGGAGTAACGCCCCGAAACTACCCCAGTGAGATTCCCAACTGCATACACTAGGCATAGCGTGATGTGGAGAGCAGGGTAAAACATACGGTCACGGTTCGTAGTGCACAACTGTGTAACCGAAAGCCAACAGGAGTAATAAACCGGTTGGAACTAACCAAGTACCGTATGCTGTCAACCGACATGGTGAGAATGTGGTAAACCATTGACGAACTTGCGAATGTACGCCTCGAAAAGGACACGGATCAGAAATGATTCGGAGTCTGAAAACAAGACTTGTCTAACGGATTGGGAATATCTCATAATTAACAATCCTAACGTTGTTATAGGCAATGGAGCTAGACACGGGGTATAGCAAGCACCTAAATCGGAGGTCAAAATGACCTTTAAAACAATGATAGTCTGAATGGAACGTCGAAAGCCACTAACGTTGAGAGTAATCTCTATCGGCGGATACAGTTGAATACGAAATGGGCAACCAAGGGAAGTATTCTTAATAGTGGTGAGAGTAGTGGCACGACCTTTGAAGGTTCTGTAATGGAACTGGAGGAACAGCCACAAGTCTATATAGTAGGAACTGAAATTTCATCTAATCTTGCATGGATTCTGGTAAGACTCAAAAGGTCACCAAAAATCAATATGAGAGTAGGTGATAGACCATGAATGACAATTCTAAGTCCGCGCCAAAGGGGAAGAAACTAAGACACAATGAATACTACGGTATCCAACCTGTCCTAGATGACTTATACCAAAAAGCAACAAAGGGAAATTCTTTCAAAAATCTAATGTCTATCATTATATCAGACGAAAATATACTTCTCGCTTACCGCAATATTAAGGGGAACAAAGGAAGTAGAACAGCAGCTTGTGACAATGTAAATATAGAGAATATTGAGGGAATGGAACAAAGCTATTTCTTGAATGAAGTTAAAAAACGCTTTCAAAACTACCAACCGCAAAAAGTAAGACGTAAAGAAATTTCGAAGCCCAACGGACAAACCAGACCCCTGGGAATACCGTCTATGTGGGATAGGATAATCCAACAGTGCATCTTACAAGTCATGGAGCCAATCTGCGAAGCGCACTTCAGTAACCGAAGTTATGGTTTTCGCCCAAACAGAAGTGCTGAACATGCCCTAGCAGATGCATCAGTGCGAGTAAATAAACAAAAACTTACATATGTAGTAGACGTAGACATTAAAGGTTTTTTTGACGAGGTAAATCACGTCAAGCTCATGCGTCAATTATGGACATTGGGTATCCGTGACAAACAACTCCTGGTCATTATCCGAAAAATACTGAAAGCCCCAGTGCAAATGCCTGACGGCACAACAATGTTCCCGACCAAGGGCACCCCGCAAGGTGGTATTCTTAGTCCTATACTTGCCAACGTCAATCTTAATGAATTCGACTGGTGGATAAGCAGACAATGGGAAACATTCAAAGCTAAAAAGGTAAAACCGAGATGTATGAGAGGAATTTGGTGCAATGACGTTGTAACGACACAACTCACCAAAACTTCCAAGATGAAACCAATGTATATCGTAAGGTACGCAGATGACTTTAAAATCTTCACAAACACACGTAGTAATGCGGAGAAAATTTTCAAAGCGACTCAAATGTGGTTAGAAGAACGTCTAAAACTGCCTATCTCAGCTGAAAAGTCTAAAGTAACCAATCTGAAAAAGCAACAAAGTGAATTCTTAGGTTTCACCCTTAAAGCTGTAAAGAAAGGCAAAAAGAAGAACGGTGACACACGATACATTGCAGTAACACACGTTTCTCCAAAAGCACTGGAAAAAACAAAACAAGATTTAGCAAAACAAGTGAGAAGAATACAGAAAACCCCAAACTCCAATGAAACAATTAAGAGAATCAGCATATACAACAGCATGGTCATTGGTAAGCACAACTATTATAAGATAGCAACGCATGCCTCTCAGGATTTCAGTAAAATGAGCCATAATCTTGACCACATAATGTATAACAGATTCCCTAAGTCAACAACTGGAGGTAAAAGCAACACAAATGGATACACGAATATAGGAGAATATAAAGGAAAAGACAAAGGTATTAAACCATACCTAAAGTCAAAAATGATGAGATTTCTCATGAAACGTCCCATCCTACCAATCTCCTATATTCAACACAAAAACCCGATGATGAAAAAGCAAGCCATTAACAAGTACACCGCAGAAGGACGAGTCCTGATACATAAAAATTTGGCAGACATAACCGAAGCGGAACTGAAATGGTTAAGAGAAAATCCAGTTATAAATGAACGGGCAACCGTGGAATACAATGACAACCGAATTTCTCTTTATGTCGCACAAAAAGGCAAATGCAGCGTAACAGGTGAGAAACTCTTACCTTGGGACATCCATTGTCACCATAAGCGATTATGGAGTGAAACAAAGGACGACAGCTACAAGAACCTTACCATCATCAAGCCAAGTGTCCATAGACTAATACACGCGACCAAGATAGAAACCATAAACCAACTACTCAATGAACTCAAATTCAATGAGGAACAGTTAGGCAAACTCAATAAATTGCGAAAATTAGTCAAAAACGAGGGAATCTGTATTTAATCACAAAATGAAGTGGAAATGAAACATGAACAACTAGCGTTGTTCGCTTAGAACTTATCATTATTTTGATGAAAAGAAAACTACAATATAGATGGACCGCGGTATGCCGTGAAAGTGGCACGTACCGTGCGGATCGGGGGAAAAGTTGGAGATAACTTCAAAGACTTACCTATCGACAATAAATACTGAGGATCTAAAAGAGTGGGTATTTATTGCAAAATCTGATTTAGATTCTGCTAGTTACCTAACTCACATGAAACCTTTCCCTACTGCAATTATCTGTTATCATAGTCAACAATGTGTGGAGAAACTTCTAAAAGGATTTCTTGCACTAAATGGTAGAACAGTCCCAAAAACTCATAACCTTTTAATGCTGCACAAATTGTGTCGGAAATTAGATGAGGAATTCTCAATGATTTTAGAACAGTGCGTGCAGCTGAATGGTTATGCTACAGACATTCGTTATCCGTATTTTGAAGCACTTACTGTTCAAGATGGATTAATCGCTATACAACATGCTCAAAAAGTAATGAGTTTTTATATTGAAAAGTTAAACAAGTTGAATATACATGAAATCACAGTTGATTAAAAATAGAGGATATACATAAAAGAGAGTGCCTATTAAATAGGGACTCTCTTTTTCTATCTAAAAAAAGAGGAGGAATGCTCCACGGCAGTATGAAATGATACTTTGCTATGGGGATAACAATATAATGATGGATATATATAAAGAAATTAAAGAGGAAATGAAAAAAGTCTATTTATCTCGAGATTGTTGTTTTGTAGGTTACAGTGGGGGAAAAGATAGTTCTGCCATGTTGACGTTACTATGGGATGCAATTGCCGAGCTACCAATAGAGGAACGTACAAATCCAATTCATATCTTAACTTCCGAAGTTGGAGTAGAAACACCTGCTATGACGGCTTATATCTCACGGACATTACAAAAGATCCAGGAGAGTGCAAATGAGCAAAACCTACCATTTGTCGTTCATGGTGTGCAACCACTTATGAAAGAATCATATTGGTATAAGGTAATAGGCAGAGGTGTTTTACCTCCGAGCGGAAATAGTAGATTGAGATGGTGTACCGACTCTCTCAAGGTTAAACCGATGCAGCGAAAGATGAAAGAAATCTTAATAGCTTCACAAACTACTACTGCAGTAGAATGCTTTGATGAATATGATGGAGTGCTTATGTTGGCCGTTCGTAATGAAGAGAGTGCTCGAAGAAGACACAGTATCCAAAGGCATGAGATAAGTACTGACTCCTTATTTTCACGTCATAATGACATGAAGAATATCCTCTGCTTTAATCCAGTTAAATTTTTAACCGGTGATGAAGTATGGATGTTACTTTTAGATAGAGAGATACTGCCTTTTGGTGTGGATGTGGAAGAAATGAGCATACAGTATGGACAAGCTATGTTTGAATGTGGCATAAAAACAGGTGGGAAACAGCAGGGAAATGCTTGTGGAGCTGCAAACTCACGTAGTGGATGTTGGACTTGCCTGATGATGAATGGTGAGGATAAAATGTTGACCCAGCTAATAAGTGAGGGGTATACGGACTATGCTTATCTACAATCCTGGAAAAGCTTCTTACGTTCCATTAGAAACGATATTCGGTATCGGAATGCAATGAATAGACGAAGCCTGCAAACGCTCCTTAGAAACGAAAACACAAGGGATTCAGACTTGTTTTCCATATGTAATCATGTTGAATATGATTATATTATGTTTGATCGTACAGAAAAGGGAGACTATGCACCAGGAGGATTAACAGTAGAGGGTAGAAGAATGCTCTTAGAGTATCTACTTTATATTCAACAAGAAATGAATACGAGCCTTATATCTGAAGAAGAAATTGAGGCAGTACTACAAGGCTGGTATGACACAGATGGTATTCGAGTATATCGAGATGAATTGGAGCCAATACATCACGCATGTCTTGGTGAATTGGTGTTCAAACCTGATTGTACAATAAATGAAGAAAAAACGACGTCCCCATTCCCTGTGTTTTTCGTGGAAATTGATGTTCATTTAGGGAAGCAGGAGATATTTCGTTGGATGAAGAAACGACAAAAAGTTACGCAGCAGAGTTTTTTCTTTTTTCCTTCAAATTATTCTAATGATTCTGCAAAGCTTACGTGGAACAAACTAACCTTTGTTGTATCTAGATTTGATATATCAGAAGCAAGAGACGCTGAACGGATTATACGTCAGTGGTTAGGTATGGCGATGTACCATGAAAAGGCAGAAGCACAACATAAGAATATGCTTATACAGCTTTTCATTCAAGCTATTAAGGATGAACAACTATTTAAGCCGGATGAATTAGAAAATACGAAAATCCTATATACTACGGAGTTTGCAAGCAGGCTTTCTCAATTGCTAGAAACAGAGGATTTATTATCTAAGGAGACTAACCATCTCTTTGCAAAAATACTTAAAGAATTAACTAACGAAACATTCAATGTAGCATAATATATAGATGTTAGATATATTTAGAAAGTACCTATACAATAGGTGCTTTCTATATTACAAAGGCAAGAGGGTACAGAATAAAAAGTAATATAGGGGGATGATCCATTATGCGCCTATACATATTGGAAATACATTTTATACACAAGATAAGCTTCCTTCATGCAAAATCTATAACTGAAGCTATCAAAAGATTTCAGAGAATATATACACAATATGCAGAGCAAGTACCTTTTCATGTCAGAAAAGTACATACAAATGAAAAAATAATCATTGATAAAGGTACGGGTGAAGTACATTGTATTGGAGACATTAATATGTTAACAAAATGCTTAGAAAATCTTATACACTTACATACTCCAATTAATTGGGTTCCTTTACTCAAGACTCGTCAAAACATTATACAAGAACCTCCTGCATTTATAATAGATACAGTGTGTCTCAGTAAAGATAGCTCTTTATATAATGAGATTGGAATTGATATGTGGGAAAACATTCTTCAGGTATCATTAAATAACCACGGAGAGTTTTGGAATGCCCTTAAAGGATTTTTACAAATTGAGCTATTGTCTGTTTGTGAGTTTGAACAATTCATAAAAGTAAAAGGGAAGAGGAATTTATAATGGAATTTAAAGAACTTATAAAATACATAGAAGAGAACAAGGAAGAACATTTCAATGAATTAATTAAAAAAAATGAAAACGAAATTAAAGAAATCGATAAAAAAAACGAGAAGGAAACAGATTTTTAAAAGATAGTTACGATATTTAACGATGAACTATTAGGAACGTATAAATATAGAATTCAAGGAGAATATTTATGACTGAACTTAATTTCAAAGAGAAAAGTATTCAAATTCTAGCCACAATTCCAACGATAGTATTTTTTATTTGGAGCATGTACTACTGCTTTCAGCTATTTGTAGGAAATGAAATTCCCGGAGTAAATCCTATTACAAAGTTTATACTAGGGTTGCTTACTCTGTTTATGGGAATAGGCGGGCTTATTAATTTAACTAAGCCTAATGTAGATGCTGTCGAGTTCGCCGTGAAGACACTTTGCGGTTTACTTGCTATTAGCTTCATATTATTTGCAGAGAAATTTGTAGACATCGCAAAGTTACTTAGCGATTTATTATAAATAAAAAACAGCAACATATTGAACTGCATCCCGATTGTTAGAAAATGTCTAACCCTTTAGGCTCAGTTCATTAGCGTTGCTGTTTTTTGTTTTAGAGTAATAAAAGTGTTCAAACGCTTAATTACCTAGAAATTTTTGAATGCCTTTTTCCTGTTTTTGCTTCCAATCTTCTCCACTCGTTATATAACGTTCGTGCTTAATGGTTAATTGAGTGTATTCATGCGAAGTAATTTCTTTATCAATTACAGCACCACCACATTTTTTAGCAATCCCTTCAGCCATATCTTTATCTATAAAGAGGAATGCCACTTCTTCATCTTTTACAAATTCATAACTAAATGACGTTTGATCGTATGGTATTCTGTGCAATCCACCAGCATAAAATAATTCTCCCAATTTTACTAAATATAAAGTTAAAGTGTTTTGCATAACATATATTCCTTTCTTAACGAACACTAATTTTTCTTAAACTTAATATTATTAATTGCTTTAGATTTGTTCTTTTAAAGCATTATTGACAGCCTGATCCTAAATATTGAAAATATCTTTTCAACGATATTTTAGTCTTAAAACCAATTCTATCAATTAATTCACTTTCAGAAAGACCTAGCTTAATAAGGCGAAGAATAAATGTGTTCCTCATCTGCTGTGCAGAAATACGCCTATCTAATTCAGCTCGTTTCACTTCAAGTCGAATCATCTTTTGTATAGCAACCTCAGACAAAGCCTTTGGTGCATCATTTTCGTAAACCCATCGATAAGTACCACGATTAAAATCAAATGCCACAAATAGGGGATTATCTGTGTGCTGTCGAGGTCTTACAGGTTCAGGGATAGTCGAATAATATTTGTATAGCTGTTGTGTATCTTCAACTGTTAAGAAAACGGTTCTAGTAGCTCCGTTTTCTCCTGAAACAATTAAAGTGTTCCTAGCAAACTGTATATGGCTCATATTAAGCGATACAAGCTCTTGTAAAGACAAACCGTAGTTTAGTATTAAATTAATTATACAAGCGTTTCTATCCATGATTAGAGGCCGATACTTAGCTTGTCTTTCTGTTAACCCTTTTGTTGATAGAACCGTTTGTTTTAAAAGTGACTCTTCTAATTCGGTAATAAAATCATTTTCATTTAGTGATTGATCCGGAATTAAAGAGAGATGAATGTCTTCTAATGGACTAACTATACCTAAAAACATGTGTAATTTCTTTAAAACGACCCATATCCTGTGCCTTGTTTTAAGAGAATATTCTCGTTTGTTTTCTAATACTGAGAAATAAGCTTGATAATCATCTACGGATATTTCATTCCATGATTTGATATGTAAAAGCAACTCATTTTCATTTAACCATCTATAAAAATCTTTAATATCGTATGCATAGCGTTGGATTGTAGAATGTTTTCGGCCTTTTTCACTTAAATATGTAGAGAAAGCTTCTAAAGTTTTCTCTAAGCTAATTGTCTCGTTCAATATAATCACCTAATTTCTTTGGATATATTATAACAGAAAATAAGTGAAAGACCTGCTACCGCCCTTTGCTTTTTGAATATGTTTATTATTATTTATAAAGCCAAATAAATAGGGCCATTATAATACTCCAAAATGGAACTACAAAGATTAATCCCCAAAATATCCCTTTAAAAAATTTAATCTCGTTATAGGTATCCCTTTCTATGTAAGTCATATTTTTAAGTACAGTCATGTTTAACCCTCCAAATATGAATAGTTTATCAAAATGAAAAAAGGACAAACCTCGTCCTGGTAGGGATACGTAGGTTTGTCCTTTTGTATGTGGGTAATGATATGTTTAATTTCCATTATTATAACGTAATTTACAAATATTTTCAATTAGGTCAGACATCTTATTAACAATGATACTAACTGCATTAAAAATCTATTATAAATATATATCTTATATATTAAAAAGAAATAAAGATAAAACTTTTATAGGTTATTCAAAATAGAGGTTAGACTTACTCCTGCAAGGGGGAATTTGATATAGGAACAGAAAAAATCATAAATTACAGAAAAAGTATCCGTAGATTCAGGGATTATTAAACTTTTAATTCTACAAAAAAGCAGAAAGATAATACTATATTTCTACATGAAATCAGAAAGAATTTGATACTAATCGCATTATATATATTCAGCCTTGTAAATAGAAGTTGTTTTACTTATTTTGGTTATCAAGTAGGTATTAATCCTCAAATTATCCACATTTTATTCAGATTAGGCAGCTATTTGTTAACATAACTCAGTATTTACACATAACTCACATTATTGTTGATGATTTTTATTAGATAAAGTGAACAACACTAGTATTACCAAGGATGTTGTAAAAATTTTATTCACATTTAATCATACTTGTCCTCATATCCACTATTTTTATAATTTTCCTTTTGATTTTTTGTAGGTATTATGAGATAGGTTTTAATACATTAGAGGAATACACTCTAGTATTATGTGGAGAGTTATGTATTGATAGAATCAAATTTGTATAGAAGTGCATAAAAAAAGACTCCATTTTACATGAAGTTCTTTCGATTTGGTATTTATAAATAGAGTAGTAGAAAGGTGTTACTACTCAAACAAACACGAATAGCCCTCCACTTTTGTTTTTTTCAAAAATAGAGAGCTAGTTGCTATTTTTTTATTTCCATTGCGGTTAGTACCTGATCTGGAGCTGTTATTGTTACACCAGCACGTACTAAACGTTCGAAGGTATGCATAAACTCTAGTAAATTAAACTGTTTTGGTAGCTCAATCACACGCAGCTGCTCTTGCGGTAGCTTATCAATTTCTTCAATAAACCATTCACGTATATCACTTGGAATTGTGCGTTCTTTATGGGCGCGTACTTTTAATTTTTCACGCATTTCAATTTCTAAAGCGATATATGCATGGAGATTCACACCCTGATCATATGCATATTTTCTAAATAACGTTTCTTCCTGGTATTTTAGATAATTACGGTGATAAGATTCTTCCGTCACTGGTACCGCAAACTTCTGCTTCAGTAGTGAATGCACATTTTTAAACATCTTCTTAATGTTATGAAGAGAGTACATAGAGTAATGTAGACCGAAATTAAAGACAGCTTGTTCACGGTCACTATTTCTCTCTTTTGGTATATGTTGCGCAATAAGAGGATAGATACCTTCTTTCGCTGCAGCATCAAGAATTTGATATTGAGATGTTTGATGCAATAGTTTTTTCAATGTATATACAATTTTCGTTGGATATCCTTCTTTTCGATCAACCATATCACGAAGTCCACGAATGACACTGCGAATTTGACGATGACAAGTATGCTTTAAAACATGAATGAACTTATTCATGTCTGAAGACAGTTCACCAATGTTCATTTCTTGTAGAACTGATTCGATGAATTTCGCTTTACGAGCATAGGTAGCTTTTGGTGTAAATGGATCCCTGTGTTGTTGTTCTCCAGATTCTTTCGTACATAAGAAGTCCGAATGGATAGATAGATATAAGGTTGTATATCGTTTTGTATGCTTTACACCTTTTTGCATTTTGCAAATTTTGAATAGGGGACTACCCGTACATGGTAATGCAGTTGTTAATTCTTCGATAACCGCACGGATTTGATGCGGATATTTTTTATGTAAGAAACGATACATCCCGCCAAAGTGAGTTTTGTTTCCTCTTTCATCCTGCTTGTCCAAAGAGCGTTTTAAAGTTGTTTCTGTATGTTGTTGCATTGCGATATCTAAGAATAGTTTCTTAGCTGCTACAGATAGCTTAAAGAAAGCCTTTGTAAATACAACCGGACTAATATATACATACGGATTTGCTTTTTCTGTTTCCTCATTCATAAAATGAGTCAGTTTAATTGTATATCGGCCATCTACGCCATTTTCAATGGAGATAATGTTATGTAAGTTTAATTTCTTTAATGCAATATAGAATTGAGAGTGTTGGATATAAGCAAATTCTTCTTTGTATTGCTTGTAATCTTCCCACATCATATGTATTGTTACATTTGGAATGACGCCATTTGTATAGCATTTTTTATGTAAGTACAAGAACACTTCAAGATCAGCATTCGTAATACCGTATAATTTGTGTTTTCGTCCTGCTTTTTCTACAAGTGTAGACATTGCCCGACGTGAAAAAGATGGTTTGGCTTGTTCGACAAAGCCTTCTACATCAGCAATACGTTCTTCGTATGTCATGTGCTGCAGAATATCTTCTAAATATGTATCTTTATAGCTGTAGTACTTCTCCTCAAATGTTTCCACAAACTTTTGCCAAGATTTTAGTGTTACTAAAACCGCGTTTGTCGTTTTTCCATTTAAGCTACGTTGATTTTGAATAACAAATGATTTTCCCATCTTTTTCACCTCCGTTCTGCAAATTCAGAAATATATGCCAAAATACTATAAAATATACCAATTTTGATTATAGCAAATCGAAAAATGGTGAAAGTTGCTCCTTTAAGAAGAAAAATAACAACTTGCAACAGCTTATGAAGCTAGTTGTATCAAGGGTTAAGAGAATTTCTTAATTTTTTTTTGTGTTAAGGATACCGCAAACGTGTTGCAAGTTGATTGTATGTATATGAATAAGCAGAAAAAGCATCTAAACCCTTGATATATAAGGAATTAGAGTGAAAATGGTAGGGGAGTTAGGGAAAGGATACCGCAAACGTGTTGCAAGTTGGTTAGCAGGATCATTAATAATGAATTGCAATGATTACCCTTGATATAAAAGGTCTTTTGGCACTTATAGATTGAAAATAGGGAAAGGATACCGCAAACAGTGTTGCATCTTGGGTGAAAAATAAGGGTATGAATACCGCAAACGTGTTGCAAGTTGAATGATACATAAAGGATTAAGTAAAAAACCTTTAAACCCTTGGTATATAAAGGATTAGATAAAAAGTGGTAGGAAAGTTAGGGAAAGGATACCGCAAACATGTTGCATTTTATGTATGTAACTTACTCAAAATATAAGAAAAATAGCTTAAAAATTTTAAAATTACTAAGTTGAAAAATAAATTATACTGTTGCAAGTTGAAAGAAATAGGGAAAGGATGCTGCAAACGTGTTGCAAGTTGAGGAATAAGGGAAAGCAAAGCGCAAAAGAAATGCAAGTAAAGAAGAATAGGTAAAAGAAAGAGCAAACATGTTGCAAGTTGAGGGATAAGGGAAAGCAAAGCGCAAAAGAAATGCAAGTAAAGAAGAATAGGTAAAAGAAAGAGCAAACATGTTGCAAGTTGAGGAGTTAAGGAAAGAAAGGCGCAAAATCTTGTAAATATCTGTTACAATAAATTAAATATAATAGTAGTAAGAAATTTTATAATGAAAACTACTTTGTTATGATCCATGGTTTAGGGAGGAATATAAAGTGGATAATTTATTACAAATGTTCCGAGATGCATTGTTAATCTCTGAGCCAATTTATAAAACAAATGAGCTAGTATGGAATAAGTGGAATGCATACTTTAAAGATGTTGAAAACAATAATAATAAAGTATTAACCTCATCTCATGCATCTCCATCATTTACTGCATTAGTGTCTTGGTTAGAAAAAAAGCAAGAATCCGGTATTACATTAGTACAAATTTATGCGAAAATTGATTCCTATAAGGAAGAAATATATAAAGAAATTGAAGGATTTATAGAAAAAGAATTTCAAGATATAGCACTTTCAAGTTCCATAGTAGTAGAAAATGATCAAAATATAGATAAGACAAACATAGTAAACCATGAGGATTATTATGAGGTAAATAACTCTGCTGTTTATTATAAGCTAAGAGATGGGATTGCAAAAAATCAATTTGAAGAAGATGAGTTAAGTAAGGTTTTACAATATCCTATCGAAACTAAGTCTTCTAATGGTGTAGCTCAGCTTTCTTCACACAAAGATGAAGATTTAAGACTTACAAATATAGAAGAAGCTGCTCGGTGGAATACCCTTGTTGATGATGTAATGAGTAATATGGATGATTTAACGGCAGATTGTTTAGATGCAATTACAATACAATGGATAAACGAAGCAAAATCTCCAGACGAATTCATTGATTTTTCTTATGAGCAAGTTTTAGAGATGTGCAACATCCCAAAAACAGTAGTCAAAAATAAAGAATATTATAGAGCGGAAGATAAAATTAAAATAGCAAAGAGAATTGCGGCTTTAGCAAGCATTTTTATCTATTTAAATGATGATAATGAGGTAGTAGTATTAAATGACCGTGATGATGATGGAGAACGTTTAGAATTAAAACGTGAAGTAATCAAAAGGTTATTTGTATTAGATTCAGTTGTATTGTGGAGACATAGTGTTACTAATGAATACATGGGCATTGAGTCTTGTCGTATTAAGCCTGGCAGCTTTTTAACCAATTACTTATACGGATCAAATAATACAACAGCATTATTGTCTAAAAAAGCACTTGAATACAATAGTTACAGACACAAATATCATAAAAGGTTAATTCGATACTTAACATGGCAATGGAGAATTAGACAAATGTATTCATCATTGAAAAAGCCATATTCTATAGGTGGGGACAAAGGGCTGCTAGCAGTAATGGATATCCCAAAAGATTGGAAGCCGAATCGTATTAGAGAACAGTTAGAAAATGTTCTAATGGATTTAGAAAATGAAAAAGTAATCTCTCATTGGGAGTATAGTGATCCACTTGATGAACAACAAATTGGGAAACGTAATTGGTTTAAAAATTATTACACTAACTTAGGAATAACGATTTTACCACCTGAAGAAATGCTGCAATCAATGGATAGGGTAATTGGAAAGAAGAGTATAGAAGAACCTCAGGAACAATTACCTGAAGTAACAGTTGTTAAAGAAATAAAGAAGACTGTGGAATCAGTCGAACAAATAGAGAAAAAAATCCGTGACCAAATACTGAAAGTACACAATGAAAAAAAGGTAAGCATTCGTGAAATAGCAGATGAAATTAGTATTTCTCCGTCTACATTATCTAGATTTTGCAATTATAAAACAAAACGTTTATCTAAAAAAGCATTAGAAAAGCTAACGAAATGGTGCGAAAGACAAGAAATATTAGAAAAGATGTAACATAGACTAAACATTTCTTTTAATAATAGTCCAATTAAAAATACACATACATTATGTATGTGTATTTTACTTATTATCAATTGTAAAAGGCAAAATTTCTTTTATTAAAAGTAATTTTGGAGGGCGAAGGTCCTACTGGAAAATCAAAATAGTTATGCTATTTAATCCACTACAATTAAACTTCTTGTCTTATCGATATGGCTCAGTAACATACGATACTCTTCTTCATACATAGTTAAACGTTGTAGAAGGGATTGATTCTCAGCTTCTAAATCTTTAATTTGATTTTGTAAAATTGTCAATTCATTTACATCTTTATAATTTTGTAGAAAGAGAATAATGTCATCTAATGTAATAGACAAAGAGTTTGTTTCTTTTTCTGGTGGGGAGAGAGGAATTTTGTTTCTCACTTTTCGGTCTTGTTTTGCTTGTTGTATTTCTTCTTGGTATTGTTTTCTCACATATGAATTCCAACGAAATCCACAAGCAGCGGATGTTCTAGCTAGTAGTTTTGCTACTTCTTTGAATGCAGCTAACTGTGTTCCACCGTTACGAATATACTGAAGTACTGTTGATGCGAGAAGTAAATCGTTATCATTAGTCCAAGAATCTTGTCTTGAAATTACCACGTTTTAACCCCCCATATATGTTTTATACTACATATATGCAGTTACTTAAAATGATAGAAGCTCAACCTCTCTTACAATAATGAGGGGTAAGTTTATAGAAGTGTCTATGATTTTCAATGCAAAATTGCATATAAGGTTGACTATTCACTAAACCTGTAACTATAATAGTTACAGGTTTGTAACTGAATTAATAGATTGGGTTGACATGAGTTAGTTGTATTAATGATGTATAAACAAATATTTAAGAATGAATGGAGTTAAAAATATAGACCTACATATAAAATATATTTCTAGAAAGAAATTAGGTAATATACATTTTTTAATAATTATATATTAATAAAAAGAGGTGCACGTTTTGAAAATTTTTAAGGGAATTTTAGTTTCTTCAATCGCATTAACAGCATTTAATGGGGTGGGCGGACTACTTCCAAGTGAAAAATCAGAAGTTGCTTATGCAGCTACTTACAATAATTCAAATAAACAATTAAATTCTAATGTACATAAGCAAGTTATTAAACAATTAGTTTTGAAATTTAAAAATGAAGCGAATTTACCATATCAGGATGGAATAGAAAAGTTCATTAAAGAGGAAAAACAGGACTCTGACTTAATTGAGATTTTAGCTCAATACCCAAATGTAACTATAAATCGACTTTTTAGTTCTTTAAACCCTAAAGAAATTAAAAATCTAGGTAGAGAAATAAACGACTCCGAACATATTTCTTCTAATTTGCTAAACTATTATATTGTAGAAACCAAAGGTGATATTGATTTACAAGCATTACTTGTAAAATTGGAAAAATCATCTCTTGTTGAAATGGCGTATTTACAGGAAGAAGAGGCGCCACCAGAAGAGCGCTTGCCAAATTTATCGGTTAATCCATATGATGAGCCTAGACTTATAAGACAAGGTTACCTTGAACCAGCGCCATTAGGAATTAATGCACCTTATGCCTGGAGCATAAAAGGTGGAGATGGAAAAGGAACTACTTTCGTAGATATGGAGTATGGGTGGTTATTTAGTCATGAGGATTTAGTGAATCAAAAGATTGAATTGATATCTGGGCAGAATAGGAGTGAACACCATGATCATGGTACTTCAGTCTTAGGGATTGTTTCGGCAGAAGATAATAACATAGGTGGAATTGGAATTGCACCGAAAGCTAAGGTAAAGGTTGTATCTCAGTTTAGGGATAACGGAAATTATAATACAGCTGATGCTATATTAAGTGCAGTTAACAATATGCAAGCTGGAGATATTCTTTTATTAGAAGCCCAAGCAACTTACGATGGATATGGAGATAAGAATTATTTCCCTGTAGAAGTAAAACCGGATATATTTGATGCAATTCGTCTGGGAACAAATAAGGGGATTATTATTATTGAAGCAGGTTCAAACGGCGGAAATGATTTAGATCAATTTAGAGATCGTAATGGTAAACAAGTTTTAAATCGTAATAGTCCTGATTTTAAAGATTCAGGGGCAATTATGGTTGGGGCAGCTTCTGCAAGAGTTCCTCATAAGCGTTCATATTTCTCTAATTATGGTAGTAGAGTGGACGTGTATGGATGGGGGAATGCAGTAGATACAACAGATGCTAAACCAAGTGAATTTACAACAAATCTATATACCTCTAGCTTTAGTGGAACATCTAGCGCATCACCTATTATTGCTGGTGCTGCTGCATCAATTCAAGGAATTGCAAAAAATAATAAGGGAAAAGTATATACACCAAGCCAGCTTAGGGATATTTTAAGTGACCCTAGTACAGGAACCAAATCTAACGATCCAATCTCTGATAAAATTGGTGTTTTACCTGACTTAAAAGCCATTTTATCTAAACTTGGTTTTTCACCAAACTTAAGTAATGATTCCTCCATTGTATTTCCTGAGGAACCAGAAATAAATAAAGGAAATCAAGGTTCTACTATTATGTTCCCGAAAGAGGATTCCGAAAATAGTGAAGAGAACTCTAATTTCATTTTCCCAGAATAATAAAAATACCTCCTATTTAGAATGAGGTAAAATAGTTTACTCAATAAGAACAAAGGATATGGATTCAATAGAAATATGAATTCATATCCTTTTATTTATGCAATTTTTTACTACCTTACAAAAACGTAATGTTAGCGTAATGGAAATGAATTTTGGCAGCCAATAGATTAGGATATAATTTTTGTGAGAAAAGATATGAGGTGAATAATATGAAACGAATAGTGCTTATGTGTAGTGTTTTTGTGATGTTTACTGTGTTGTTATCGGGGTGTAATTTAAATCGTCTTGGTACAGATACATATTATGTGCAAATTACCAAGGATGGTGAAAAATTAAAAGAGAAAAATGTAAATGGGGATACGACTTACGAATATAAATTACCTGGATTTGATAAGGATGGTAAAGGGAAAGAAATGGAGTTTACAGCGTTAAAAAACCTTCGTAAAGAAGCGTTTTTACGTATATATTACTCTGAGAAAAAAGGTGTGAAATCTTGGGAAGAAGTTAAAAAAAATGAACTCCCTACAAAGGTAAAAGAAAAATTAAAGGTGGATTAATAAATACTTCTTTGTTAGAGCAATATATCCTCAAACTATTAGAATGTATATAGTGAAATAGGCTAAAGTTCTTTAGAGTTGTAAAAGTAAGAGGCTGACAGTTATTGTCAGTCTTTTACTTTTGCAGGAAGAAAATATAAAAGGCATTTAACAGACAAGTGTTGGATTATTAACAATTATTTAAGATCTAAAGCTACAATATATCTACTCCTGAACTATAATAATTTTAGGTCAGAAATAAGCTTCTAATTTTGTTTAAGTATTTGTAGTCGTTTAAAGGATTTATGATTGGTTATGATATAATAAAATTCAAGTATAATAAGGGGGATTAATTAGATGATTTTTCAAAGCATGATAACAGCTATTATAGAAAAATTACAAGAGACGGTGAATCCCTATTGGATAATTGTGTTTGGATCAACGGCTGAGAACAGAGAACGAGAAGATAGTGATATTGATATAGCTTACTTAAGTGACACAACTTTAGGGAACTATGAACGTTTTTTATTAGCACAGGAGTTAGCTAACATTGTTCATAAAGATGTTGATTTAGTTGATTTATCCGAAGCTTCTACAGTTTTTCAAGCTCAGATTATACATACAGGAAAGACAATATTTTGTTCGGATGAAAGACGTAAGGTCATTTTTGAAATGAAAACCTTAAAAATGTATTCAAAATTGAATGAAGAACGACAGATAGTATTTGATGATATAAAGAAAAGAGGTTCTATATATGAAGAATGAGGTTATTTTAAATAAAATTTCTACAGTAGAGCGTTGTATAAAAAGAATCCAAGATGTGTATGGAAATGACCCTGAAAATTTAGAAGATTTTACAAAACAAGATTCAATAATATTGAACATACAAAGAGCTTGTGAAGCGAGTATTGATTTGGCGATGCATGTTGTTGCAGGGAAAAAATTAGGACTACCTCAATCTAGTCGAGAAGCCTTTGATTTGTTGGTTACAGCAGGATTACTTAGCGCTGATTTAGCAAATAAATTAAAGGCAATGGTTGGATTTCGTAATATTGCTGTTCATGATTATCAAAGTGTAAATTTAGATATTGTTCGTCAAATTATTGAAAAACATTTAACTGATTTTAAACTATTTACGAAAGAAGTAATGGGGATATTGGAATTTTAGGCGAAAGAACAGAATAATAGAGCTGAGAAAGAAAATAATTCTATGATTCCCAAACCAGCTATTGAAACAATCACTTAATTTCCTAAGAAGAAACGCGATCATAAGATGAGTTTATCCTTTTCGGCAAGAAGACTCCATCTGATTTGTGTTACGGGTGAAGTCAAACAATTCAGGTGGAGATGAATTGCCATCAGTCAATAGGTTGAGCACTCTGAGAAAGGTGGTGAAAACAATGGCTAGAAAGAAAGCAGTGAAAGTATTACGTAAACAAAAGAAACGAGAAAACATGCAACGCTTCACTCAGAAACAAAATATCGGACGAGCTTGCTTCACGGCAAAAGAATTTCGGTTACTTCAACGCATGTCGCATAGTTCAAAAGCGTTGCGAAATGTTGGATTGTACACCATGAAACAAAGTTATTTGAACAATAATAAAATGGCTACTGTAAAAGAAGTGGACACTGCCATGCAAGCCGATATGAACTATTGGGGCATTCAATCAAACTCTGTGCAGGCTATTCGTAGAGCCTTATATACAGAAGCGAAGAGCTTTTTTAAAGCAATGGAACAGTGGAAGAAAAATCCTGAGAAATTCACAGGTCGTCCTAAGTTTCCGAATTATTCTGGTTCAACTGATAAACGAATCATTGAAATCTATCAAGTTCCAAAAGTTGATGATAACGGGTATTGGATGATTCCGATGAATGTTGCATTCAGAAAAAAATTCGGTTCCATTAAAATACGTATGCCTAAAAATTTAAGAAATAAAAAAATCTCCTACATTGAGATTGTACCCAAGCAAAAAGGTCGGTTCTTTGAGGTGCATTATACATATGAGATGCACGTTTCTCAAATGAAGAAACAATCCACGACTACTAGTAACGCTTTGAGTTGCGATTTAGGTGTAGACAGATTATTAAGTTGTGCAACAAATACAGGTTATACATTCTTAATTGATGGAAAAAAATTAAAATCCATTAATCAATACTTCAACAAAATGATACGTAATCTGCAACAGAAAAATATGGAAAATGGAATTTCAAAACGTATTGTAACGAGTAAAATGGCTGAACTTTGGCATAAACGAGAAAAACAAATAAATGGTTACATTTCACAAACTGTAGGCCTATTGTTCAAAAAAGTGAAAGCATTCAACATAGATACGCTTGTCGTAGGTTATAACATCGGTTGGAAACAAGAATCTGATATGGGAAAAAAGAATAATCAAAAATTTGTTCAAATCCCATTTCATAAACTGATTTCAGCAATTGAGAATACATGTTTAAAAGAAGGCATCCGATTTTTTAAACAAGAAGAAAGCTATACCTCAAAAGCCAGTTTCCTAGACAAAGATAGGATTCCTGTTTGGTCTAAGAATGATGGAACTCAGTATCTCTTTAGTGGCAAACGTATTACTCGTGGTCTGTATCGAAGTAAATCAGGAAAATGTATTCATGCTGATATTAATGGTGCGTTGAATACATTGCAAAAATCAAGAGTTGTAGAATTGGATGAAAATCTCAAAGTGAAAACGCCGATCCTATTAGAAGTGCAAAAACGTAAGGCTGTTGCTTCGTGCATAGCTTAGTGGGTGTGTCAACCATCCATGTGTACTCGACTTGTCGGGGCTTGTAGCACACGCTGGATTAATCTGAGTGGTGGCTTCTTCTACAAGGAAGAATTGCTCTTTTTCAAAAGGGTGGTGCAAGTGGGAAAACAATATCTCGTTGCCAGTACCAACCAAAAACATACTTGGGGTGTTACCGTTAGGTGGCATGAATTCTAGAGCGTCAAACTGTCTAGCAATAGACGAAAAGGAAAAGACCTGGAGTTCTAACTCAAGCCCCTACTGAAACGTTTCATCTCAGTGGGGGAGTTGACCAACAAATAAGTAAATATTTTCAAATCTAATTTTTATACATATAATGTATACCAAAAACAAAAAAGTTACCTTATGGAAACTTTTTTTTTGGGTAAATTTATAACGATTAATTAATATACAGTTTTTGAAAATAGTGATGAATCATGTCAAATCATCTTCATTTACATGAACATGAACATGAACGTTGTATAAAAATGAAGCATATCCAAAATAATTAAAGGGGCTGAAAAAATGATTAAAAAACTTATTATTGGTTCTATTGCTTTAGGCACATCAATAGGAGTGAGTAAACCTACATTTGCTGCTACAATACATTCTCTATCACAGTTTAAAGAAACTCGAAATGTTCATGTGCAATCTCTACATTCTCCATGGCAGTATTTAGGGCAAACTTCAAGGGAACTTCAAATTAAAAGTAATGATCCAAAAGTACTAGCCTTTGAACTAGCGAAAGCAGCGCCATTTTACGAAGAAGAATTAGTAGACATATGTTCTGTAATCTTAGATGCAAATGTAAATGTTGTATATTGGACAAGTAAGGAATGGGTTAGATATAAAGAAGGAAATTATGAGTTTAAACATGAAATTAAAATTTTTAGAGATAAAGAACGTCAACAATTAATTACTACACTAGAATCGTAGATTTTATACAAAAAAGAAGCTATCTTTAGTATGCTATACTCCCCTCATAGTAGATAGGAAAAAGAAAACACATTAACCTATTTACTATGGAGGGGATTTTTATATGGGTAAAATTAGAGTCATTCGCGATGTAGAATTTAAGAAAAAAGCATTAGATTTATACTAAAATAAGGTATGAGATATGAATAATTGAGTCTGTTTTTGTTTAACATGTGTACGTTTATTATTGATGAAAATCATAATGTAATTGCATCCATGGCTTATATTGTAGGAGTATGTACTTTAGTATTTTTTAATACAAAAGTTTTGTGATAGGCATTTACTTATTGTACTATTTCATACGACTTTAAGAGAATTGAAGAAACAAATTGGGTTAGGCCATAATAGATTAGGTTTATTTTGTACAAGTAGATATTAAAATGTTATAGAAAAATAAGGAAAATAGTTATAAAATAGGAAACTGGACGTAACTGTCCGGTTTGTTTTTGTTGTGCAAGATAAAGATAGCCAAAGATGAAGGCTTAAGAATTCTCGTCTTGGTTTAAAACTAACACTTAACATAATTAATTTAGAAGAAATCAGTATAAATGGAAAAGGTGAAGTAGAAGAAGGTTTACGTCTTCCTACTAATAGATCTCCAGAAACAGTTGGATATATAAAGGATTCGATTGCAAATGGGAAAACTGAAATTTGTAAAATAAATCAGAATGGGCTTCAAAAAGAAGAAAATAAACTTTAGCATTATTAATCATAGGTGTCATAACTATTATTTCTTTAGTGGTGCTATATAAGAGAGTGTTGTAAATTAGCTGCATTTTGATGCTCATTACAATAGCATCATGCTTTTGGATTTAAATACATAAATGCTTAGATTCATTAAATTATTACTTTAAATATAGTGAAACTATCAGTATATGAGGAAAGATACTCTATCAAACGAAAAAATTGGAACGTTTGGTTGTATGACTAGTATGCTATTTTAATGTTTAAATTAATAATAGAAAGAGAACCTTTTAATATGTTACTACTTTGTTTTTGTATTGTTGAAAATAAGAAAGGTGAAATCAATGAAAAAATATTGGCATAAGCTATCGTTGTTGCAAAAAAATGTATTACTAACGGCATTAGTAATTCTGACGCTTGTTGTAAGTATGGGGACGTTAAGTTTTAACATGTTTCAAAATAGTATGATGTCTATATTTGAAAGGCAGTCTTTTGAAACAGGGGATACATTAATAAATCAATTAGATTTGGAAATAGTAAGAGATGTAGCAAAAGACCCCACAGCACAAAGAGTGAAGAAAGAAAAATTGACAGAGCAATTAGATAAAGCTATAAAAGATATGAAAAGTGTCGGACAAACATATATTACAGGAGCCAAGCTAAATGATAAAGCTGAATTACAATTAGTAGCTTTGGATACAGAATTAGCAAATACAGTTTCTGTAGAACCAGTTTCTGTAAAACCAGGTGACTATTATGAGCATCCTACTTATTGGATGAAGACATACGATAAAGTAATGAAAACGAAACAGGCACAAATGACAGAAGTATATGAAGATGTATTAGGTACATGGGTAACAATTTTAGAGCCAATTACAGATGAAGATAACAAAATAGTTGCAATTGTTGCAGCGGATTTGGACGCTTCTATTATTCCTCTTACAAAGAAACAATTTATAGTGCACGGTTTACTATTTATAATAATTTCATTAACAATCGCAATTACAATTCAAATATTTATCTCACGAAAATCTCTATCGCCTTTAAAGGATTTACAAGAAGGGTTACGTAAAGTTGGTGAAGGGGATTTAAGTATTAAATTGAAAGAAAGGTCTGATGATATAGGGATAACTAATATCTATTTTAATAACACTATTAAAAAGTTTAATAGGATTATAGATAAAGTAAGGCAGACTGCTGAACAGGTTTCGACATCTTCACAGGAACTGTCGGTAAGTACAAAAGAGAATAGCATAGCATTTCAAGGAATTGCAAGTTCTATTACAGGATTAAATTTAGGAATACATTCTCATGAATATGTAGTGCAGAAATGTTTAGAAATTGTTCAAGAAATGGAAAGTAAGATGAAAGAAATTAAAGGAGCTGCAAAACAAGTTGCGACTGCTTCGGAAGTCATGGAACAGCAATCTGTAGAAGGGAATGATTTGATTAGGCAAATTGTGAATCAAATGAAAATACTAGAAGATACAGTTCAAGATGTATCTTCTAGTATTTTTGCATTAGAAGCACGATCCAAGGAAATTAGTGAAATTCTTACTGTAATTACAACCATTTCAAATCAAACCAATTTATTAGCTTTAAATGCTTCTACTGAAGCATCATGTGCTGGAGAGGTGGGGAAAGGATTTTCAGTTGTTGCGGATGAGGTACGTATATTAGCGGAAAAAACCGAGGCATCTGCAAGGGGTATAGCGAAATTAATTGGTGAAACCCAAGCTGAAGCAGATGAGGCTGTAAGATCCATCCTGAAGTGTTCAAAGGAAGTAGAATCAGGAATAACGCTTGTTCAAAGTAGTGATGCTTTCTTTGAAAAGATTTCAGCATCTGCACAATCTGTTACAAATCAAGTTAAAGCGATTTCGAATAATTCAAGTGACATTTTAAAAGATAATCAAACTATTGTTAAGGTTGTAAATGAATTATCACACATTGCAAATACATATGTGAATAGCAGTGGTAATGTAGAGACAAGTATGAAAGAGCAAGAACTGTATGTACAAGATATTGCAGAGTTAGCGAATTCTTTAAATTGGCTCTCCCAAGAGTTACAGGAGTTAATAGGGGAATTCAAAAGTAAGTAGGATAGGAGAAGGTGTAGGTATAACCTATACCTTTATTTATTCCCACATAAGGGATGAAAGCTTAGGTATATATGTAAAATGGCTAAACAAATAATTTTTTTACATATTTTGTTGGAAATAGAGCATGATATTACCAAATTCACCGGAGGTGTTTAAAAAATGCAAATTCGCGAAAATAATAATTCAAACGAAATCTTAATAGCAGCTGCAGCAAGTGCAATTGAACAAATGAAATATGAAATTGCTCAGGAGTTTGGTGTTACACTTGGACCGGATTCAACAGCAAGAGCAAATGGTTCAGTAGGTGGAGAAATTACAAAACGATTAGTTCGTATGGCGCAAGAACAGTTATCTGGTCAATATAAAATTCACTAAAGTTAAAGGTATATCCCATGGAAGGGATATACCTTTTTAATTTGCCTTTAAAGAGGATAGTGAAAATTTTTATTGCTAGTTAAATTTAGACACTGCAAATTTGGCTGTAAAATTCATCTTCTTCATGTAAGAAGAATTTACGCCTGCTTGAAATTGAACAGAAATATTACCGTCTTTTTGGGCTTTGAATACGCGACCGTATGGTGAATTGGCATTGTATGTGCCAATTATTTGATCATCTGCATCAAAGACTGTATAAGAAATTGGGAACCCGGAATTTTGTACAAAGACCGTAAGTTCGTCCCCCTTATTAAGATTAAATGATTCTTTTTGAGAAACTTCATAGGAACTCATAGAGTAATATTTTGTAACTTCTTGAATGTCTAAGTTCGTAGTTGCCGCACTTGCTTTTGGTGCCTCTGCTCCTGGTAAATTCATACCTGATAGTACTGCAATTCCTAATGCCCCTGCTAAAATAACTTTTTTCATAATGCTAGTTCCTCCTTTAATATATTGTGAGATTTGAAAACGAAGTGAAAAATATCACTTCTTGAAACCATTATAGTTACAACGAGAATGATTTTCAATGATATTTGATATGTAATTCTGCATACATTAGATGTCGATATACGGTAATCTATTCGAAGTTTAAAGTATTGTTAAAAGAAGGAGAGGACAAATTTTCAAAACTATGAATGGGATGGTAGCTGGTTTTTACATACGTTGGTTCTATAAGTGAATATTTTGTTGTTTTTTTATTGTGTATTATATATAAATACTCAATTGTTGATAAAGTTGTATAATTTGGAATTATTAAACAAAAATAAGAGGTTATATGTTATAATAAAGCTGCAATAAGGTTCAGCATCCTAATCTTATTGTGTATATTTAGCCTATGTATGTCGTTTGTATTAAAAATAAGAAGTCTCTCAAAAAGAGGCTTCTTATTTTTTGTATGGAGGGGGATTACAGATGATTGATTATTATCAAACTTTTTTATTTTCTATGGCAGGTATTGCCTTGTTTTTTTATATACAACATGCTGGAAAACCAACGAAAAGAAACAAATGGAAATTCTTTGTTGTAGTATTTTTATTTTTCCTTTTCAATTATTTTTTAAATTCGTATAGGTAATTGTAGAAAGGAATACATTTTTGTTCTAAAGTTACAGTAAGAAGAACTTTTAAGACAAAAAAGGGTTAAAGGAAAAAAGTCCAATAACTGTCATAATTTCTGTGCAAGCTTAATAAATTAATATGCGATAATTTAGCTATAGGGTTATTTAAATGTAATGAAGGTAAATAAATAGTTGAGTATGAAATTATGAGATTTTGTATTCAATTGTTAATTTTAGTTATACGTGTTTAGCCTTCACTTACATCCATGCTCTTAATATAGTAAGAAATTCAATAGGAGGGGACTAGTAGTATGAATAAAAAAATTCTAGGGCAGTTTAGAAAAATGGCTACAAATAAAAAAGGATTAAGTGCTGCTGCAGTAGCAGTGGGAATTATGAGTACAACTCTTATTCCTCAAAATGCCTATGCACATGGGTTTGTTGAAAAGCCAGGTAGCCGTGCAGCTTTATGCAGTCAAAATTATGGAGCGCTGAATTTAAATTGTGGAAATATAATGTATGAACCGCAAAGTTTAGAAGCTCCTAAAGGATTCCCACAGGGTGGACCAGCAGACGGGAAAATTGCTTCAGCAGGAGGCCTGTTTGGTGGGATTCTTGATCAACAAACAGCTGATCGATGGTTTAAGAATACGATTAAGGGCGGAGAAAATACCTTCACTTGGAAATACACAGCTCCTCATTCAACAAGTCAATGGCACTATTACATCACGAAAAAGGGATGGGATCCAAATAAACCTTTAACAAGAGCAGACTTCGAGTTAATTGGTACTATAAAACACGATGGTTCTAAAGCATCTAATAATTTATCACATAAAATCAATGTACCAACTGATCGTAGTGGGTACCATGTTATTTTAGCTGTTTGGGATGTAGCTGATACTGTAAACGCTTTCTATAATGTAATTGATGTGAATCTAATAAATGATGAAAAACCAGATAAAGAGGCATCAACCCAGCCATCTGAATTAAAAGTAATAAAAGCTACTTCAAATAGTGTAGAACTTAATTGGAAACCTGCAACAGACAATGAAGGGGTGAAAGAATATCAAGTGCTACGTAATGGGGAGTTAATTAATACTGTAGTCGGTACAAGTGTAATTGATAAAAAATTAAGCCCAAACACAGAATATACGTATACAGTAAGAGCAGTAGATGCTGCAGGGAATATATCTGAAGAAAGTGAAGCATTAGTTATTAAAACAACAGAGGAAAAGCCAGATGCAGAAGCACCAACCCAGCCTAAAGGATTACACAGTATGGGAACCACTACGAGTAGTATTGATTTAATGTGGAGTCCATCGGAGGATAATGTAGATGTGAGCCATTATATTGTATACAAAGAAGTTGGAGGGGCCATGAAAGAAATAGCTACTGCTAATACAACTTCATTTATGGACAAAGATTTGCAAGCGAATACAGCATATAAGTATGTAGTATCTGCTGTCGATACATCAGGTAATGAATCAATGAAAAGTGATGCCATCACAGTTACAACAAAAGGACAAGAAAACTCTTATGGACAATGGGATGCGCGTAAAGCGTATAAAGCAGGAGATAGAGTAGTTCATGAGGATAAGGTGTATGAGGCAGTTCAGAGTTATCAAGGGAATGGAGATCCAAATTGGATTTTTGCATTGTCATTATGGAAAGAAGTAAACTAATGATGTCAATAGTGAATCCCTTTAGTTTTTAAATAATGAGTCAATTATAAGAGAAGGTATTCCTATTTTTTAACTCTTAATATTGTTTGAATATCAATTTCTGCATTTTCAATACCTATTAATAGGGAACGTAACCTAATAATAAAACTATTATTCAAAGTACCTATTACGAAAAAAAGATTAGGTACTTTGAATACATATTTGATAGATAATAAAAACAATAAGATATGAAGCAACCTTATTATTTAATTTGCTAATGTAATTGGCGCTGTGTACATTGTATCAACGTGTCCATCTGCATGTGTTACTTCAATTTTCATGCGATATGTTCCTGGTTCAGAAATTGCTCCACCATTGCCAGTCTCAGCATCAAAATCTTCATATACATTTGTTCCAGCTGGTAATAAGGAACCATAGTGAAAATCAGCGTCATAATAATCCCAACCAGTATCGTATTGTTTTTCAAAAGATGCTGTGTAATGTACATCATATGCATTATCATTTGTTGCTCGTAGAATGATATTTTGTCCCAATCTGTATTTCGTATCTGAAAGTTGAATTGTGAAATTATTTAATGTTTCTTTAGGACCACAAATGTAACGACAATATTCGCTCGCTCCATCAGCATGAGCTTTCGGTGTTTCCACATTCATTGCTGCTAAACCGCCAAGAGCCAATGTTCCCGCTAATAATACTTTACTAAATGTTTTCATTTGAAATTCCCCCTGAGTATGTTTTTAATTCATTCAACAGATGTCACATCAAGTAGTTTTATAACATTAAGCAAATTGAATGCTCTTTTTTCTTGAGTAGATTTGCTACCAACCTTCCATCTTGTAGTAATTCAATCTGTACATAAAATTTCATGGTTTTAAATCCTATATATGTATCTTAATGTACATTGAATAGATCCTTTAATACTTCGATGATACGTTTGGTTTGTTTACTTGTATCACCTCTTATTACCGTTTATTGGTAAAATGATAATTTCATTATACATAAAATAGGAATCTACTAACAAGAGACAATAACTTTGATCTATCCATTATCGAGAAATAAAGGAATTAAATAAAAATGTTTTATACAAATGTTGCAGATGCTCAGTTTGTATAGTTTTTCTTATTACGGGGTTCTTTTTGGTCTATATAATTTTAGCTATTTAAAAAATTTAAACATCTGATAATTCATGTAATGCCTTAATGCTATTAAATATTTCATCATGTTGATAGTAAATTCTGTTTTATTTACTATCAACAATTCTATTGCATACATACTCAACGAAATCTATTTTTAGAGGTATTCCGAAAATAGAACAGAGGTTATTAATATATGAATGAAACTATTTAATTATATATCTATATATAACAATTATTGTATTTTATGTTAATATTAATATGATAGGAAGGGAATTATATAAGGCGAATGAAATAATTTGTAATAATAAATTATAGGAATAAGGGGATTATAGTATGAAACTAACAAAAATGCTTTTAATAGGAGCTACACTTGCTACGACGGCATTAACATCGTTAACGAATGTACAAGCAGACACAACATTTAAAGATGTTCCTGCAAATCACTGGTCTTATGATGCGATTATGCATCTAAAAGATAAAAAAATGATAGCTGGCTATGGAAATGGAATGTTTGGATTAGGCGATAATATTACGCGAGGACAAGCAGCTCGTCTGCTATATGTGTATCTACAGCCATTACTTGTAGGTGATAGGTTTGAAGATCAATTTAAAGATGTAAAAGGTACTATGTTTGAAAAAGAAATTTATGCTGTTGTCAGTTCTGGTCTTATGAATGGATATGGGGATAATGAATTCGGACCAAATGATGTATTAACTCGTGAACAATTAGCGGCAATTTTACAAAAAACATTTAATTTAAAGCAACAATCTATTACTACTTTTAATGATGTGGAAAAAAATTATTGGGCTACTGAGGCGATTAGCGCCCTACAAGAGAACAAAATTGCTGTGGGCACAGGTGACAATTTATTTGAGCCTAAAAAAGTAGTAACTCGTGAGCAATATGCACAGTTTCTATATAATGCAATGCGTAAGTTAGAGAAGCCGGGACAACCTGAAGTAATGCCGTTGGGGATACCGAGATCCATGGTGACAGATGATTTCACTTTTGATAAATCGTTAGTGGATATTGTTCCCGTGTATAGTAAATCTATATCTAAAGAGGCGCAAAATCTCATTAAAGAAATAAATGAGAAGTATAATCTAGATATAAAGTATTGGGAGACAAGTGCTGTACTATATTTAGCTTCATCTAAAATGGCAAAAGAAAATAAAGATTGGTATGGACCATTGAGTATAAATGAAAAGGGCGGCAATAATTTTACTATTAGCTTCGAAAACCATAATCCATCTATTGAGTTGACGAAAAGATGGGTTACTATGATATACCCTGATTTAAATCTAGACAAAGAGATTGATAGATTGGTCAAAAATGTAAATATGGAATATGCATTTGATAAAGGCCGACATAAAATAAAAATGGGACAAATGGCTAATTATAAGACCTGGTACATTTATATTGGTGAATAATTAAGCTTTTACAAGGGTTTAAACTGATAGAAGAAGTTATTATTTTGATTGAAGGGGTAAGGAATTGGATCGAAACAAACATTCATTCTATGTAGTGTAGATTTTTAATAGAGTATATAAGAAAATGTTTAGTTATTCCATATAATACTGTTGGGAATCAGTATTGTATGAAAAATGTAACGTTTAGAAGCTAATTTGAGTAGGAGAAATAGAAACGATGAAGTTTATAAAAGAAAATAGAGAAGAGCATTTTCGTGAATTAATTGCTAATAACGAGCAGGAAATTGCAAAAAGAAGAGTTAATCAAAAATTAACTCTTCTTTTTATTTAAAATTAAAATTAATTTCTATACCCGTTATACCACAGTTTATTAATTAGATTGTGCATAAGATCAATTTTTACTATAAAAGAGATTTAAATGGGGATAAATTAGCATTCGTAAACCAAATTTCACAGAAAAATAGCTCTTCTTATAAAAGGTGTTTCTAATAATTATTTTGGGATTATACATTTAAAATTAGGTGATAAACTAATTGGGAGAAGTAAAAGTGATAAAACGCATTTTATTCGTTTGTATTATTTTGGTTCTGGATAATGATTGTAGTATGAGGTTCTAATAAATTTTTAATAGACATTTGTTAATTTAGCATCTCTAAATGGAGGAGTGTAAAAGAGATTTAATTACATTAAAAGAGGCATACATATTATTAGGGTTAACTAAAAAACGAAATATAAAGGATATTTTAAGTTAGGAAAATTTAAAAGGCCTTGTCATTATAGACAGGGCCTTTCAAAAAAGGGACACAATTGACAACTGAAGGTGACTTTATATTACCATTTTTGGTATTTTAATTCCAGGTATCCATGTTGAGAAATAAAATGATTATTTTGTAGAGTGTGAGATAGGAGATACTGCTTATCAATTTTTCAGGACGGGAAGGCAAAAGCAGAATTTTTTATTTGCTTTAAACAAGGGGTAGAAGAATTAATTTTGCTTAGCCAAGCGTGTTAATCATAGATCAAAGATATGTAAAAAAACTGTTTTCAGGATAGGTGTCCTTTTTGTTTTAAGAAGAGAATATATTTTCTCAACAGGACAAATGGTAAGCATCTATAAGTACTATTTATAAGGATAATAAGAAAAATAGAAATTAATAATAAAGGAGAATGCGAAATGAAAACAGTAGTATCTGATAGAGATCTAGCTGAAATCCGCGAAGAAGACGTAGATGTTTTAAAAGTAATGGCACATCCGGTTCGATTACAAATTGTAAGTGAATTAATGTACCATAAAATGTGTAATGTTACGCAGTTAACGGAAATATTAAAACTCCCACAATCTACTGTTTCACAGCATCTATCAAAATTAAGGAGAACCGTACTTCGTGCAGAAAGAAAGGGATTAGAGATGCATTATTATATAGATAATGCTAAAGCTCGTCAAATTGTAGGGATTTTAGGTTTTTAGATTAATAATATGTGAAAAGTTTCCTGTCATAAAGCAGGAAACTTTTCTTGTATGTTTAACAAATGGTACACATTTATCCTTTTAGGCAAGAAAACTCCTTCCTCAAGGAGCGTGAAGGGTCACCGCCCAGTGAGTAGGTGGTGGATGAATTGGCTTCGAACAAGGGATGGTAGGAAACGATCCCTTGTTCGACATACATAAACCGTTACTTTACGATTAACCGAATGTACGTTTGATTTGTGATAGTCATATACCGAAATGGAGGTGAATCAAATGATGATTAATAAAGCCTATAAGTTTCGTATCTATCCAAATAAAGCACAAGCAATTCTAATCAACAAAACGATTGGTTGTTCTCGCTTTGTATTCAATTATTTCCTATCCTTATGGGATTACGCATACAAAGAGACAGAAAAAGGTTTGACATATGGCACCTGCTCTGCCAAACTTCCTGCCATGAAGAAAGAGTTTGTTTGGGCAAAAGAAGTGGATAGTATTGCGATTCAGTCGTCTGTTCGCAACCTTGCGGATGATTATACAAGCTTTTTCAAAAAATAAAATAGCACCCCGCGCTTTAAATCTAAGAAGAACAACTTACAATCTTATACCGCAAAAAAACAAATGGAAACATTGCTGTTGCCGAAACTAGGTCTTGTTTAATTTGCCAAAATTCGCGAAGTGAAGGGACGTATTGTAAATGCTACAGTTTGGCAGCGTAACGCAAACATTTCGGCTAAATCAATGAATCAATCATCGGACAAAAATAAGCGCTCTAACTTTGGATAGAACGCCATTTTACCGTAATATATGGCCCCGGAAGGGCTCGAACTCAAGACCTCCACTCTATAAAGGTGGAGATTTATTTTATTACTTTTCTTCCTGCATTATAAATTTCCAAAAACGTTTTAATTCTTCCCGTTTTTGGGATGGTGCAAGTTTTATATCATTTAACCATTGATCTAGTTCTATCTTGTTTCTGTCCTCTTTAACATTAAAATCTCGCCCTAGAAGAAAATCAGTGGATACATTAAAGTAATCTGCGATACATATCAAGGTATTGTAATCAGGTTGACGTTCATTACGCTCATACATACCAATTGTACTTTCACTTAGTTGAAGCGAGTGAGCAAGTTCTTTTTGCGTAATTCCTTTTTGTTTTCTTAAATCACGAATTATATTTCCAAACGTTTTCATTCTATCACCTGATAATATATTAACACAATATGTGTTAAATAATTAAAGTTTTTAAAAGTTGATAATTAAAATCTATTGACAACACGTTTCGTGCGATTTATATTCTAATTAACAACACGGAATGTGGTTTTAGGGGGGAGAGAATGCATGAATTATGAAAGAGTGGCTAAAAATCTAATTAATTTAAGAAATGGGAAATCTAGAGAAGAGGTGGCAAAAGCTGTGGGGATCAGTGTTAGTACATTGCAAATGTATGAAAATGGTCAGAGAATTCCACGAGATAATATAAAAATAAAATTAGCAAATTTTTATGGTGTTACAGTCCAAACAATTTTTTTTGATTCAGAACAACACGAAGTGTGTTGAATAGTGTTAGACCTTTAAGATTATATAGTGATTTTCTAGAAATCTGAATATGGAAAGTGTTTTAAGTAATTTTACATAAGATAATTATATTTTATCGTTATATATAAATTAAAGGAGTGTATTTGCATGAACATGAAAACATTTGAAATGCGTGAAAAACGATTAGCGGAACTATTAGGTGCAAAAATACTATGGGAATTTATCAGTGCTGTAACAGAGGAAATTGAAAAGCAAGAGTTAGAGTCTACACCAGGTTTATTAGAAGATCTATTCATACATGTGAAAGAAACTATACAAATCCAAAACATGAACAAGAGCATAACAAAAGCCCCTGTAAAAACAGAGGCTGATGGTATAGATAAAGATACTTTATTTATGGAAGCATATGTAGAATTAATCAATCATAAGTTTGTTATTTCTGAATTAGTTGTAGAGCTTTCATCTGTTCTAAAAGAATTAAATTGTTTTGTTCAATCATCTTTGCCACTGCTTCAAAATAAGCTTGATTCTCAAGAATCTCAATCTGCTTCTCTTTAGGGAGCGTCTGAAGTATTTCTTTCATTTCTTTACACTCGTATATATTATTGTCTGCTTCTTCGATTAATTTATTGCGACGATTTGTGTATTCAAGTGCACCTAAATTCGCTAATGCGCGCGTATCTAGTCCTAGGATTTCCATGCATTCATCTCCTTTCCCTCTACAATAATTCGATAGGGGGAAGGAGATGCCTTTAGTGATTTGGTAGAGTTTTTATATAGTTATATAATATGTTATTCATTAGTGGGAATGTTATTTAGCAGGAATGCAATAGAATTACTTAAAAGAACTTCTTAAAAAGGATGAGAAAAAAGGAGAAACCAGTAAATTACACTCATTTTTCCTAAATAATCTTCATATGGAACGGTTTTTTACTTTTATTATGAATTTTATATTAGATTCTTTGATGAAGATTAGATAGATGTAGGGAATAGGGAATGAATTGATGGATAAGCAAAATTAATGAGAGTTGTAACTGAAAGGATTATAGAATATATCCAGGAGTTATCAGGTAATATGTTTTTTAGTATTTAAGAGGAGTCCCGTGTATAAATTTTTACATATAAAAATAAACGATTAGTCATTAAATAGAGAGAAGGGCATCGGTTATTTGTATAGATGAAATAATGGGGAGTAGGAAATTAATATAAGTAGAGTGTGAAATCCTGAGTATCTCTTGAATATTAATAAGCATCAAACTTTATATTGCGATACTTATAGGTGATGCTCCAACTGTTACTACTGTATTTACGGTATAATCAACGGAGTTAAGAATAGTTACTGTATTTTGTTCTGGCTGAGCAATATAGATGAATTTCCCATCAGGTGTAAAGGCAGCACTTGCTGGACCATTGATGGAAATCGTTCCTGTGGATAGTTGTTGTGCTGTATCAATAATATTGATTTCATCTATAGTTTCTTCTCCTAGCAAAGCTACAGGCTGATTAGGTGAAAGAGCAAGGAACGAGTAGTAATACGTTCCGGTAAGAATTCTGCCAATCTCTTGAAAAGTGGACAAGTCAATAACTGCAAGAAGGGTCCCAGTCGCCGGAAGTTCTTCTGTAACATAAGCTAGGCCATCAAACAAACTAATTTCTATGATGCTTGGATAATCCATTGAAGTAGGAAGATCTACTACAATTTCTCCTGTATTTAGATCAACTTTTACAATACTCCAAGTCGTATAATTTACGATGTAGGCGTATTGTCCATTCGGATCAATGGCTATACTTGAAAATCCAGATCCTCCAAGTGAGATAGTATTAGAGATGGTTTGAGTTAGAAGGTTAATTGTAGTAATTTCCATTGAGTCAGTTGAAATATTTAGTATATATGCAAACTGACCATCCGGAGAAAACCCAATATCAATTGGATCGTTTATTGAGAAAGTAGAGATAATGGTAAGTGTTTCATTATTAATTGTAGAAACACTATTATCATTTGAGTGCAAAACTAAAGTGTATGTTTTGTTTGGATTAACAGCAACTTTAATTGGCTGATATGGAAGATTGATTACATGCTGGACAGTCTTTGTTGCTGTATTAATTACTGAAAGAGTATTATCATCTCTATTTGCTGTAAAAGCATAAACCGGAGGATTTGGTGGCACTGGTAAAACAGAAAGGGTGCCATTTAAGATAAATGTATTTTCATCTTGTGGTGTAACTGTTAAACTCTTAAGTTTAAAGCTACTAAAATCAAAGCAGCAATTTGGATCAGTTGTATAATAAACAATCTGATTGATGGAGAATTTATGCCATTTAGAAAAAGCTGCATCTCCTTGTCCATATTGATTTTGAACAGGAGAAATACTAACAAGCATTGTAAGTACGCCATATATGCGAACACTGTGTACTGGATAGGAACCATCTGGTAAATCAGTTTGAAGAAGACAAGGGTTCGGTGTTTGTAGCGTACATGGTTCAAATGCACATTTTAATCGGTTTGTATTCCAGGTGACAGCACCAGTATAATTCGTATCATTAATTATATATCCTTCAGGAGCTGTAATTAAAACCTCAAAATCTACATATTGATTGCACGTACCTTGGCAAGGTAACATGGACTTCACTTCCTTTATTAAAAATTATGTGTTATTTCATGTGGTATATAAAGTTGATTACATACCGTATTAAGAAAAATATTTTTAGAACCTATTCCTTTTTATGGAATAATCATGTTTGAAAGGCATCTACTTGTTGATACAACAGACAAATAGGTGGCAATGCTCTATATTATGCTTCCTATTTTCTAATGCTTGTACATATCGTGGTTATTTTAATCGGGATAAAATCTGATCCAATAATGGTAAAACATGTTGAGGTAAATATAAAATTGATCTCGATAGGTTAAGTCGAGCAATAAGGCATGCTGATAAAGCGCTATTGAATTCGAAGAAGCCAAAGCATGAAAGGTGGCACAGCGCTATGGCAGAAACGGAATTTGCATATGTGTCAATAATGAGGATTGTGGTCGCCTAGGAGTGAGGGGGAGTAAGTCTTGAAAGAGATTAGAATGTTCCTGGGTTTGAAGGGGATAACATAAAAAAATTATTGAATATTCTGATTTATCCAGGGTGAAAAGTATATTACATTAATTAATGGTAGTTTTAGCTATAGCTACATTAGGAATTGACTTTTTTATTTGGTCATTTTTGACTTGTTCTTAATTCCTTCTATAGTTCGAAGATCAACTAGCAAGATAGAGCATGCAAATTTATTACAAATATACAATAGAAAAAATAAAGCTGTTTAGTACAATTTTAAACGGATTTTTCTCCTAATTTGAGATTAGAAAAATATGCATGCATTATCTGTAGAATAATACCAGTTTGTAATAAAGACGAAGGAAAGTCGGAGCGATTCTCGGTGCAAGGTGTTTAAAGAATCCGTGCAAAAATTAAAAACTTGGTCTAATGTTTAAAAAAAGGGAACCCGCCTGTGTAGGTGAGTTCCCTTTTCCTGGTTTACCTTTCACATCAGAAGATTCTCTACTCAGCAAGTCATATTGTGATTGAAGTTACTTATGAAATAGATTTTCATGGAAAATAATAAAAATTCATGGACAAACAAGATATCGCCTTTATCTTTTGGAGTATATAAAAAGAAAATCATAATTACCGGAACAGTTCGTTCTTTTTGTTTATATAATAACATAACTGAACTTTATTTATTGAAAAGGAGTGGGATAATAGCTGCCTAAAATTATAGTTATTATGACTAGTTATAACATGCCATTGTTTGTAGAAAAATCGATACGGAGTGTATTAAATTAGAATTGTCGATGTATTGCAGTTTTTATTATGGATGATAATTCTACCAAACCTACTTAGTAAGTAATTCAAACATGTTTGAACTCCCCCCACTTTCACTTCGTTTAGAAGTGAGAGATTCCTAAGTAAAGAGTTCTAATAAAAAATATAAAATTTTATAGAAGTAATATTCAACATATTTCAGAACGAACAGAAAAAGTAAGGTATGCAGTTTTAATTAACGAAGCATCTCGGCCTATTAAAACTGTAAAAAGCCCAGCATAAAAGATTACAAATAATGATCCATATATAATTGATCACATGCATTGAGCTTCTATTTTACCAATCATTCAAAAAAATGGGGTTCTTACTGGGATGAAAAACCAGAATTTTATTGCATAAGGTATGCTCGTTTTTTTGAGATTGAATCATTTTTTGGGTTTTTATCCGATAGATAAGATTTTAGATATAAATTAAATAAATTCAAACTCGATACATTTTTGGTTATTCGTGGAAGAAAAAATGAATTTGTACAATTATTAAACCATAAAGAACATGTAAGAAATTAAGAGAAGACTTAAGAAGAAAAAGAGGGTGAGATCTTGAGTGAAGTCTATTTGAAAAATTATTGGTTATTAAATTTAGAGTATATAAAGGTTTTTTCTAAGTTAGTACATCATAACATTTCTTTACCTTTATTAAGTAATTTTTATCAATATTTAGAAGAAGATGTTAAAAAAAAGATGGAAAATAAGGATTTTTATAAACATTTGTCAGTTGCGCCAATAGAAGAAAAACAATTGCAGTCAGAATTTGAAAAATGGTTGCCTCTGCTTGAGCAAACGACAAAAAAAAGAGGACCAGATGGAATTGTATTGCTTAATACTGATTATCTTCGTTTTTCAGCAGGTAATTTTTCTCATTTTAATCCTGATTTTACAAAAATATTAACAAGAGCAAAAAAAAGCGAGCTTTATGGTCTCCCTACGATTTGCACACTGGATTATACAAATAAAGTTCCTGATAGTTCTCATATTTTCATTGAAAAAGCTCAAAAAATTTTTTCAACATGTAAAGAACATCCGTTATTTTCTAATAAATTTTTTCAAACAAAACTACTCAATGATCTTCCTATCATGATTGAAAAAATTAATATGGCATATTTTATTTTTGAAGAACATGATATCTCGAGTGTGATTGTTGGTACAACAGAAGATATAACGAACCGAGTACTTACTCTTATCTCTAAAAGTAAGGGGATTCCAAGTTATTGTCTTCAGCATGGGGCCATAATGGGAGAAGAAGCGTTTTTTCCAATTTTCGCTACGAAACAGATTGTATATGGAGAGTATGAACGAGAGTGGTATTTTCGAAGAGGTGGAGCGGATTCTCAAATCGAGATATTGGGACACCCAAGATATGATGATATCTTTGAAAAGAAGCATTTAGAAAAAAAAGTACTTTGTAAGAAACTAAATATAGATCCCTCTAAGAAAATAATCTTTATAGCAACGCAACCATTTAAAACCCAAGTTTATGTTGAACTAACAAAACAATTGATGAAAGACAAAAATATTACAGTTATTATAAAGCCTCACCCTTGGGAAAAAGGTCGTAATTTAGTGAGCGAATATATTCATTTAAGTAAGGTATACCCTAATGTCAAGTATATTACAACTGAAGTAAGTATTTATGATGTCATTTCTAATTCAGATCTTGTAGTTATTTCTAATTCAACAGTAGGATTAGAGGCTATGTTATTGGATACACCGGTAGTTGTTTATAAATCTAAGTCAGAGGAGAGAGATTATAAATATTACGATGAATTAAGCTGGCTTGTGACCCATTCTATTGAAAACATGATACAGACAATCGAAAAAGTTTTATATGATTCTTCATATTCTGCAACTGCTAAACAATTAAGGGATTATTTCATACAGAAAAATTACCCTCAAACAACAGCTACTCAAAAATTACAGGATTTATCTCGAAGTATGTAAAATTGAAAAATCTTTATAAAACACCATGGATTATACAGCTAAACATCTAAAAAATCGTATCGAACAAGACCATAGACACGTAAAACGTCGTTTTGCTAGATCCTCAAGATTTCAAAACTCTCTTCAAACCTCAAGTACAATAAAAGGAATTGAAACTATTCATTCCTTATATAAAAAACGGAGTCTTCAACCAAACTCCGTTTTTTCGATATACAATGAATTATAGAAATTATAGCTGCCTGTATAAAATTTATTTTCTTCAACCACAGATCTTTTCCATTGTAGTTAATTTTGCAACAGAACCAATATTTTCAATCTAGAACTTCGTCTGGATAGAAATTTCAATACAATATGAAATTTCCTGAGGGCCAAGATGTGTGGGAGAAGTTTGTTATTATGAAATCAGTGCGTTTCTTAATTTTTTCTTATGAGAATGAAAATACAGTTCGCTCTTCTTTTAGTCTTGAAGTTAAAAGTGTATTAATATGTGTTAAATAAGTAGTTTTTTGGGGTTCTGATACAATTAAATAATTATATCAAAATGGTTAAATGATTAAGTATTCTTATGGAAAAAAAGCAATTTTTTAGCGTTATTTTTCTTTTTAGATGGGTTTAACACCTGACCGAATGGTCCCAGTCGAATTTGATAAAAAACTTGCTTTACTAATAGAAGGGATCACAATATAGAAAAAACTTGATTTGAGCATTTAGTACTTTGGGATAATAGTAAATATCTATTTGTTTAGAATACCCCATGAGAAATTCCACCATCAATTGGAATAAAAGTACCTGTAATAGCACTTGCAGCATCACTAGCTAAAAAAGCTACAACATTGCCAAATTCTATTGGTTCATTATACCTCTTCATTGGTAAATTTTGTGTAATTTCTAATTCAATATCTTCAACATTACGTTTTTGTGTTTTAGACATTTCATTTAATAATTCTGATGCGCGAGCAGTTTTGAAAGAACCAGGTCCAACAGTATTAACTGTAACTCCATAACTAGCGAATTGATGAGAAAGAGTTTTCGAAAGAGAAGCTAGTCCAGCCCTATATATATTTGATAAGGTAAGCATTTTTGAAGGCTCTTTTGCAGTAATGGAAGAATTTATAATAATCCTGCCCCATTTACGAGAGCACATATCAGGAATTAATTGTTTAGTTAAATAAATGACGGGCAATAACAGATCATTGTGTGCTTTACAGAAATCTTCAATAGTTAAATCCTCTATCGTTCCAGCTTTAGGACCAGCCACATTGGTAAATAAAATATCAATATTACCCAGTTGATTTTTTCCTTGCATAATAAGTTTATTTAAATCTTCGATGTTAGTTACGTCGGATGGGATTGCTAGAACTTCTCCTTTATTACCAATAGCACAAATTTCTTTTTTAGCTTTTTCTAATTTTTCACTTCTACTTGTAATAATGACATCATGTCCATCACAGTATAATCTTTTAGCGACTGCTAAACCAAGTCCATCAGAACTAGCTAACACTAATGCGGTACGTCTCTCAATTTTATTCATTAAATCTCCTCCAACATATCTTCATATAATTGATCATCTTTACTTACATCATATTTTAAAGTTCTACCTATAAAATTCTTTGCTTCTGAAGGTTGGGTACCTGTTCCAGGGCGTTTATATGTTAAATCACTCCATTGAATTTTTGTACCTTTAGCCATATCATTACAGGCTACCAAGGACCTACGAGTTAATATAAAATTTGCGTCATCCGTATGCCGGCGCTTTATGGGCACACCCATTGCTTTTTTAATATTACGTATATCAGTTACAAATTGATTTAATTCATGAGGATTAATAGAAACTTCATAGTCGGGTCTTTTTATTGTAGCGTCTAAACTGAAATGCTTTTCTATAACGTGAGCACCTAACGTCACTGCTGCTAAGGAGATAGCTGTTCCTGCAGTGTGATCACAGAAGCCTACTGGATAATTAAATTTTTTTAGTGTTTCCATTACTCTAAGATCAACTTCATTAGGTGGAGTCGGATATTTAGTATTAGTTTGATATACAACGACATTTTTTCCACCAGATTTTTCAATCACTTCTAAAGCAGCTTCTATTTCAGGTAACAATGCGCTTCCAGTAGAAAGAAATATAGGTAAACCAGTTTTTGCACATTCAGCCAAAAAGGGGTGGCATGTAATATCCCCGCTAACTATTTTAAGAAAGTCAGCACCCGACTTGACAATAAACTCAAGAGATTTAAAATCTACTACACAAGCAGTCGTAGATAATCCCAATCTATGTGCAGTATCAAACAATTCGATAATCTGTTCGTCTGATAATCTCCATTTATCCCAATCTAATTTGGTCTTAGAAGATTTTCTACAATCAATGTCATTATAGGCTATATGCTGAAATGTAACTGCATCAGCCATACTTGAGTTGGCAACCTCGACCATTTTTTTCGCTTCAATAAATGAACCTGCATGATTAATTCCGGCCTCGGCAATTACAAAAACTGATGAATCAGCACCAATTAGCTTTCTATTAATACTAAATTTCTGCATCAGCAATCTGTCCTTTCTTAAGGTAACTACAAAATTGCAGCAGTTGTATAGTATGTAATTTCTTAAGTGAATTTGTAAGGGATTGTTAGCATGATTTTTTATTAAGAAATGTTTAAACAGAAGTGAAGTGTAAATAATTACATGCTATGACAACTGCAGTGTTTATTTAGGAGAAGACATACCTAGTTCTTTTAAAGCATCATCTGAACTCTTTTTATGATATTTTAAATCTTTTGCTTTTTTATTTTTCAACACCTTTAATAACGTATGAACTAATAAACGAATTTAGAACGTGAAATAAGTAATTTTCAAAATTATTATTCAATAAATGGGGAATATTTGTTTTAATTTCCGGCAGAGAAATATTAATTAGTAGTTTTCTATTAATGCTTTATGAACGTTCAATGTATTAGATTGTGCAATCGTATCATTGTAGCATTTTTCAAGTGAGCTTTTAATTATCCAAGATCCAAAATGATTTGTACCAAGTGGCAGTGACTGGGGGTACTATTTACCTGTTTTATCCCGTTATTTGCGGGTAGTAAGGCTCCGTTGATGGAAGAGTCACTTTATCTAAGGCATGTTGCACCAAGTAGCTAATAGGAACAAATTTGATTTTCGTTTTCACAAGGATATAAAAGATAAGTCCATTCTTTCTTGGTCGTATCGTACGTATAGAAAATGCTGAAGAAACGTCTTCGTTGAATCTGTGACGTAACGAGCCGCAGATTCTATATACATTCAACCCAAAAATTTCAGGTTGTATTCTTTTTACATCAACATCTTTATACGCGATCTTGATAACTAAAAATAAATAAGAAATTTTTATCATTTGAACGAGAAAAGCTCCTCCTCTAAACGGAGAGTGAAGGTGGGGGCAGTTCAATGTAAATATGTATCGTCATTTTGTTTAAAATATCTAACTAGTCTAAGTGGTTATTATGGAGGTGCTTTATGAAATTAGCATTAGGTACTATTCAGCTGGGTCTTCATTATGGAATAGGAAATATAATGGGTAAGCCTGATAGGGAAGAGGCTTTAAATATTATTCAATATGCTATAAATAATGGTATTGATGTGTTAGACACAGCGGCTTCTTATGGAAATAGTGAGGCTATTATAGGTGAATATATCTCAAGTAAAACAACTGAAAAAATTTTTCAGGTTGTAACTAAAATTCCTACGATTGATTCTGAAAATATTGGTATTGAGCATTTGGATAGCTTAATTGATAAATATATTAAACAATCTATGATGAATTTGAAAACAAACAGTATAGACTGTTGCTTGTTACATGATTCTAAAAATATGGTTTCACATAATGGATATATCATTCGGAAATTAAATACATTGAAATTAAAGGGAGCAATCAAAAAGATAGGTGTGTCCGTTTATACACCTGATGAAGTTAAGAGTTTTTTGGAATTTGATTGTTTTGATATGATTCAAGTCCCTTTAAATATATTTGATCAACGTCTAATTTATTCAGGCCTACTACAAAAACTGAAAACAAAAGGAATAGAAATACATGCTAGAAGTCCATATCTTCAAGGGTTGCTATTAATGGATGTGGAAAAAATCCCCGATTATTTACAAGACGCTAAAAAACCACTAAAAGATTTTGAGTTTTTAGCTCAGGAGTTCAATTTAAGTAGAGCACAATTAGCTTTATTATTTGTTCGAGAATTGAAAGAAGTTGACAAAATTATTATTGGATGTGAAACAGTAGATCAATTAAAAGAAAATATTCAAATCTGTAATTCACCTTTATTAGAAGAGAAAGTTCTTAATACTGCAAAGGAGTTATTTAAGGATATACCTGAGATAATTATTAATCCGAACTTATGGAGGATGAGTAATGAATCAACATGAATTATTTAGTTTAAAAGGTCAGAATGCAATTGTTACTGGTGGATCTGGTTATCTTGGTTCTGCAATTGCCGAAGGTCTGGCTAAGTATGGCGCAAACGTTATGATAGTTAGTAGAAGCAAAGAAAAATGTATGAATTTAGCTGATCAGTTAAATCAAAAATATAATGTGAAATGTCAGGGATATGCTCTAGATGTTTCAGATAGTAATTCAATAAACCATACATTTGAAGAGATTTATAATTCAGTTAATAAGATAGATATTCTTATTAATAATGCTTACTTTGGAGCAGGAAAAACTATTGAAGAAATGACAGATTGGGAGTGGGAAACAGGGATTGATGGTTCCATAAATAATGTGTTTCGGGTTACTAAAAAGGCATTACAATATATGCTACCGAAGAATAAAGGAAATATTATTAATATCTCTTCAATGTATGGTGTTGTTTCCCCAGACCCTTCTATTTACGGCGATTCAGGCTTTAATAATCCTCCGAATTATGGAGCAGGAAAAGCTGCTATCATACAGTTTACTCGGTATCTTGCGTGTCACTATGGTTTAAAAGGAATTAGAGCTAATTCTATCTCTCCAGGTCCATTTCCTAATACAGAAGTTCAGAAAAATAAAGAATTTATTCGAAATTTAAATAAAAAAACAGCGCTAGGTCGTATTGGAAATCCCCAGGAATTACAAGGGTTGATTGTTTTTCTTGCATCTAATGCTTCAAGTTATGTAACGGGGCAAAATATTTGCATTGATGGTGGCTGGACATCGTGGTAAAACATCGCTAGAAAGTCAAGAATGTAACAAGAAACCTTTCCACTGAAAAAATCTTCTCATTTTATATAAGATGAAGTGATTTTTTAGTTATAGTGAAAATTTGACAATCTAGGAGTGAAAAGAGCCTTAGTTAATAATGTTATATTAGATTATATTGATAAAATTATCGTTACAAATACTTTGTTATTCTGTGAAATTTCCTAATTTTAAGGAAGTATTTGATATAGATAGAAGTCAAAAAAAACATAATGGAGGCTAATAAGAAAAAATAATTGGCGCAGCAACAGCAACAGTTTTTGGACGGGGGACTTTTACAACATCTGTTACCGCAGAAACCATCGTAATAGCGGATGTACTCAACGTACGTGAAAAGCCAACTACGGAATCAAAAGTATGGGTAGAAAATTATGGTGAAGCAATCGCTGGTGATACCGGTAGTACAATTAAAGGTAATCGTATTGATGTTTTAGTAGGTTCAAAAAGTAAGGCTATAAATTGGGGAAGACAAACGGTTAAAGTGAAAATTCTATGATATTCATGGTAACACAAATAGAAGTTAGTTCTCTTTATTGAGACTGACTTCTATTTTTGAGTTAGTGCAACTCATTGAAAAACTTTGTTAATATGATTTAGGTATTTTAAGAGGGTTATTTCCAAAATAGGACCAAAATTTTAATGGAAAATGAAAAAATACAATTTGTATCATGTTTATATATTAAATGTAAAAAGAATAGATTTCTTGCACTCTTATTAATAGTAAAAAGCAACAACTATTATTTTAGAGGTAATTTATCCAATCAAGCGCAGGGGAGATTGTTTACCTGTGATATTTATAGCAATGCAATTATTATGTATAAGATAATAATGTTAAGTAGAATTTAGTTGTAATGCCTAGAAAAAGCTTAACATATATCATTTTTTACATAAATGTAAGATATAGTAAATTAATAATATTTATACTTACTATTACTAATATTTAATCAAGAACATTAACACTATGTGTATAGTGTTAATGTTCATTTAGAGCGGTCTATATTTAGCCATCCAATAGTAGCTCGAAGTTGGTATATAAGACTAATTTGGAGTTTCATGTAGTGAACTACTCGCCACTTCCGGGTGTTCCAACCCTAGATGTCCAACGTTTGGACGCTCCTTTGGTATGATTGATATTTTACACAGGAACCGAATGGTTTGGTTTGCGCATTCTATTTTCTTCCTGCAACCTTATATATCAAGTTATCAAAGAACTTCATATAGCTAGTTTTATCAAAATTTTTTAGCTATGCCAAACCGAAATTCATCACCCACCTACCGTTGGACTATCGCCTTTCACACGCTTGAGGAAGGAGAACTCTTTCGAAGAATTCGTTAAAATAGAGAACCGAGGCCCTCTATTAAATGAACATGAATGATTTAAATCACTTGTAGCTCTATATACATTTGGTGATATGTGAAGTGTAGTATTTAGATATCTTTAAGAGTTTTTACTAACTTATCTTCTTAGGATTTCATAGATGTATTCGGTAAGCTGATATGTCTAATTTATTAATATTGAGAGTCGCTACTACCTGTATTAACTCATTCTATTTTTTGAAGCAATATCTCTTATGGGCACTATCCTCTTATGTCATTCTTCTCGGTATTCTTTAGCTAAGTGAGAGGGGTATGATGAAATAGGAGGACCAATCTTAAAGTGGGATAAACTAGTTTTTGAAATCGGTATACAGTTCTTTAATAAATATAGTTTTTGCAATATGTCTTTATCTATTGGATGAAGCATGTAATCTGTCATTATGAAATAATTGTGATGATAGATAAATACTTTTCCTTCGGGTAGAATCGTGTAATGAGATAAATTCGGATAAATAGGTGGTCCATCTGAGAATTGATCTAAACTACTTTGTGAAACTTTAATAATTTCTTGAGTTGAAAATTTTAGTTTGCGAAATGCTATTGTATTAATGAATGGACGTTTTTGATTGTTTTCTATATAAAATAACTCTTCTTTTTCGTTTTGCACAACCCGTAGATTTGGGATTGATTCAGTAAGGGTTATGGGAGGACCTTCAGTATATTTGTAGATAAAGGGATCAGGGATTGAGACAATTTCATTTTGATTATATTTGAAGTAGGAAAGCATTTCTTTCGATATAAGCCTACGTTTATAATTATCAATTAAAAATACTTCACCTTGTGAATTGCTAAACAAAATACCATTTAAATCTTTGGAAGGGAGGTTAGCATATAAATTTTGGAAGGAAAATGGTGTTTTAAAAGTAATATCGAGCACTTTGTTAATGGGATAAAAAGGCTGGAATGTATTTAGGCGTTTCCAAAACATCGCATCTCCAACAAACCAATATAAAGGATTTGTATCCCAATATTCACAGTATTTTTCATAAACCTTTAATAATATTCTTCTAGTATGCATAACTGAACAGTGATCCACAACATTTGCAGCTGTATATAAAATTTTTGAAGCTTCTCTTACATATTCATGAATAGGTTGTAGATTATAATCAACATATTTTACGTATTGAGAAGAGTACACTACATCAATTTCAGGATGTTTTTCTAAGAAAGATAACATTTCAGCTAATCTGTTTGGAACGTACATAGTATCGTCCGTTAAATAGCAAATATACTCCCCACGTGTTAATGGAAGTGCCTTATTGATGAGAGTAGCATATCTTGTGGTTTTATATCTCTCATTATCTTGTATAAAACTATTTTCATAATAAATTCGAGGGTCATCTAAATAATTTTTTATAATATTTATAGTTTCTGGACAAGAGTTATCATCCATAATAAAAAGTTCCCATTCTTTATAAGTTTGCATTAGGACACTTTCAATAACTTGATTAATTAATGATGGCTTATTATAGCTAGTAAGGATAATTGAAATTAGGGGTTGCAAAATCGTCACCTCTTCTGAGAATATTGAATGTTTTTTTCTAGCGAAGTCTAATAGATAATAATAAACCTTTATTGATACATTCTTTTTTGTACTTGGATAGTTTATTACCTTTTCATAGATATGGTATGGACTATAGTGGAGTAAAAAAAGATATATAGATAAATATAAACGCTGCTATAGACTTTAATATATATATAAATTTTTTTAAAAATTATCGGAACGGATTGTCCTTTCTGTTTATATAATAACGTAACTGTTTTTGTATTTGGTTATAAGGAGGAGAGGAATATTTGCCTAAAATTTCAGTTATAATGACAAGTTACAATAAGCCTACGTTTGTTGAAAAATCGATATTAAGTGTATTAAACCAAACTTTTCAAGATTTTGAGCTTTTTATCATGGATGATAATTCTAATGAAATGACCCAGAAGGTAATTCAACCATTTATAAATAAGGAAAATGTACATTTTTATAAAAGTAATGTGGCCCATATTTCTGAACGGACAAAAAAAGTCAGATATGCGGCTTTAATTAATGAGGCTCTTAAGTATGCGAAGGGGGAGTATATTACTTATATTACTGATGATAATCAATATGAAAAAGAACGGCTCAAAAAGATGTCTAGTTATCTTGATGAGAATAAAGATGTTCAAATTATTTATTCTGCATCAAAAACGATTCATCTAGATGAATCAGATTTGCCTATTAAAACTGTTGAAAGAGCTGCCAAAAAAATTACTAATAATGCTCCATGTACAATTGATCATTGTTCTATTATGCATAGAGCCTCTGTTTTACCGATTCTTGAAAAAAGGTGGAATTCATACTGGGATGAAGATCCTCAATTTTATCGTATAGGAGATGCACGCTTTTTTTGGAGATTAAATCATTATTGGGATTTTCATCCTTTAGATGAAATTTTAGATATCAATTATATTACTTCACATTCAATACATTCGCAGTTATTTGCAGAAGAAAAAAATGAATTTGTACAATTATTACCGCCACAAAGAACATGTAAAGAATTAAGAGAAGACTTAAGAAGAAAAAGAGGGTGAAATGTTGAGTGATATCTATTTAGAAATTACTGGGCACAAAATCTAGAATATATAAATGTTTTTTCTGAGCTAAACCATTATAATATCCGTTTGCCATTACTGAGTAATTTTTATCAATATTTAGACGATGATGTAAAAAATAATATGAAAGTAAATAATTTTTATAAACAACTGTCCATTGAGCCAATAGAAGAAACGCAGTTGTAGTTAGAGTTTGAAAAAAATGTCTTCATTTCAACCAAAGATAACTCCTTAAACAACCTCATATTTTCAGTTTTCAATGAGCAACCTGTACAAAAAATATAAAACAGCATCGTATGTTTTGCTATTCAAAAAGCTAATTTATCTCCCACCTATTTGTTGGTGCAATAGCACTACATACAAATTGAGAAAGGAGTTTTCTTGACTAAAAATTATTTCAATAAGAGGAGGTATGCATTTATATGTTTTTTAAAGATAAAAACATTTTAATTATTGGTGGAACAGGAACAATTGGAAAGAGCATTCTTTCTAATATTCTAGAAGAAAAGCCTAAAGTTGTAAGGATTTTTAGTAGAAGTGAATATAATCAATTTTTATTACAAGAAGAACTCAGGGGGAGAAATCAAAATATTCGCTATTTAATTGGGGATATTCGAAATTACGATCGATTATATAGTGCAATGGAAAATATTGATTATGTGTTCCATGTGGCAGCGATGAAGCATGTTTCGTTTTGTGAATATAATCCGTTTGAAGCAGTTTTGACCAATATTTTTGGAACACAAAATGTAATAAAAGCGGCAATTGCTCAGAAAGTAAAAAAGGTAGTTTTTACAAGTTCTGATAAAGCGATTTCACCAACAAATAATTACGGTGCAACAAAATTGACTGCTGAAAGATTGATTACGTCAGCGGAATATTCAAAAGGTTCAAGTGAAACGATATTTGCAAGTGTTCGCTTCGGAAATGTTATGGGGTCAAGAGGCTCTGTCATTCCTTTATTTGAAAATCAAATTAAAGAAAACCAAAAAATAACTGTAACGGATCTTAGTATGAGTAGATTTATGATGACACTGACCCAAGCAACTATGTTAACAATTGAAGCAATGAAAATAGCAAAGGGTGGTGAAACTTTTATATTAAAAATGCCAGTTATTTCATTAAACGATTTAAGTGAAGTGATGATAGAAGAAGTTACAAAGTTATATGGATTGCCCAAGGAGAATATTAAAATTGAAGAAATTGGGTTAAAACCTGGTGAAAAAATGTATGAAGAACTTATGACACATGATGAATCTTTACAGGCTTTTGAATTACCAGATATGTTTATCATTCCTAGCCCATTAAAAAAGGGTGCTCAATATGAAAATGCAAAAAGGGCGAAGGCAGGGTTTTACCGTTCTGATAATCAAAATGCTATTTCAAAAGAAGAGCTTAGAAATTTAATATTAAACCAGCAACTATTAACAGGAGGGGAGAAACTATGAAAATATTAGTAACTGGTGGTGCAGGTTTTATTGGTAGGTGGGTTGTAAAGAGATTATTGCAGGATAAGCATGAAGTATGGATATTAGACAACTTAGCAAATTCAACTACTGCAAATATTACCGAGTTTGCACACGATCTAAATTTAAAACAATGCATTCAAGGAGATATTAAAGATAAAAAATTAGTTGCTCAATTATTTGAAAATAATTCATTTGACCTTTGTTGTCATTTGGCAGCGAGTATTAATGTTCAAGATAGTATAGACGATGCTAGAACAACTTTTGAAAATGATACAGTAGGTACTTTTAATTTGTTAGAACAATGTCATAAGCATAATGTCAAAATGGTCTTTATGAGTACGTGTATGGTATACGATAAAGCTACTAATATACAAGGAATATCAGAATTAGACCCGATTAAACCAGCTTCTCCATATGCTGGATCAAAAATTGCTGCTGAAAACATGGTTTTATCTTACTATTATGCTTACAAGCTGCCAGTTGTGGTTATTCGTCCATTTAATACGTATGGCCCATTCCAGAAAACTGGTGGTGAAGGTGGGGTTGTTGCTATTTTTATAAATAATAAATTAGATAATGTACCACTAAATATTTATGGAGATGGGAAACAAACGAGAGATCTTTTATATGTTGAAGATTGTGCGGATTTTGTTGTGGCAGCAGGATACTCTTCAAAAGCAAATGGTCATATTATTAACGCAGGAACAGGACAAGATATATCAATTAATAAATTAGCAGAATTGATTTCAGGAAATAAAGTAAGTATTCAACATGTAACTCATATCCATCCACAAAGTGAAATTCAAAAATTATTATGTAACTATGAAAAAGCAAAAACAATATTGAGTTGGGAACCGAAAGTTTCTTTAGAAGATGGAGTTATTAAAACAGAAGAGTGGATTAAATCTTTAAAAAGTAACCCTAAGGAGAAAGAATAATGGTAAGGGAAATTCTCGGTATACATGGAGGAAAGCCTGTTAGAGAAACATATTTGCCATATGGTCAACAACAAATTGATGAACATGACATTCAGGCGGTTGTAGATGTATTAAAAGGGGATTTTTTAACGACAGGGCCAACGATTCAACAGTTTGAGGAGGCTATAGCGAAATATGTGGGAGCAAAATACGCTGTTTCTTTTTCAAATGGTACAGCTGCTCTGCATGCTGCTTGCTATGCAGCTGGCATAACTGAGGGAGATGAGGTAATTACAACTCCAATGACATTTGTAGCAAGTGCAAATTGTATTTTATACCAGGGTGGAAAGCCAGTATTCGCAGATATTGACAATGAAACATATAACATTAGTCCTAAATCTATAGAGGAAAAGATTACAAACAAAACAAAAGCCATCATTCCCGTACACTTTACTGGGCAGCCTGTAGAGTTAGATGTAATACAAAAAATAGCAAAAGAAAATGATTTGATTATTATTGAAGATGCAGCCCACGCATTAGGAGCCACATATAAAAATAAAAAGATTGGTTCTATTGGTGATATGACAATGTTTAGTTTCCATCCGGTGAAACATATTACTACAGGAGAGGGTGGAGTAATTACTACAAATAATCCTCTGTTTTATGAAAAACTTGTTCAATTCCGTACACATGGAATTGAAAGGAACCCTCAAAAACTTCTTGAAAATCATGGATCTTGGTATTATGAAATGCAATTCTTAGGTTACAACTACAGAATAACTGATATACAAGCTGCTCTTGGCTTATCACAGTTAAGAAAATTAGACTCTTTTATTAAGATTCGAAAGAAATATGTAGACATCTATAATAAAGAATTTAGTTGTTTATCTGAAATCATCACACCAAAGCAATTGCCCAAAACCGACTCAAGTTGGCACCTTTATATTATTCGTTTAAATACTAAATTATTAAAATGTAATCGAAAAGAAATTTACGAGGCATTACAAAAAGAAAATATCGGTGTGAATGTGCACTATATACCCGTACATCTACAACCGTTTTATCAAAAATTAGGTTATAGAAAAGGCATTTGTCCGGAAGCAGAAAATTTATATGAGGAAATTATTACGCTTCCCCTATTTCCTAAAATGACAAAGGATGATGTAAAGCATGTTATAACTGCCGTGAAGAAGGTGTTAAGATATTATTCTAAAAATTCAAAATAGGAGGATCGTATGAATCAAGTAAAGATTATTGCTGAAATTGCTAATGCCCATCAGGGAAATGAAAAATATTTAAAAGAATTAATTCAAGCTGCAGCAGATTGTGGAGCTGACGGTGTGAAATTTCAATGGTTTAAATATGATCATTTGGCTGTTCCTGACTATTCATACTATAAAGATTATCTTAAATTGTTTATAAATAAAAAAACATGGAAGAACAGTGTAGAGATGGCAAAGAAATTAGGGTTAGAAGTATGGGTGGATATATTTGATTCGTGGGGAATAGAACTTTTACATTATTTTAAAGATTTAATTGATGGAATTAAACTTCCATCTACTGTTTTACAATCAAATGATCTGATAAAAGAATTGAAGTACTTTCATAAAACAATTCTTATTGGTGTAGGGGGATGGTACGATACTGAAATTGATCAAATGTTATCTTTTATTGAGAAACATTTAAATAATAAATTTATTTTGATGCATGGATTTCAAGGCTATCCGACTAGAACGGAAGATGTCAACTTAAAACGAATTATTTATTTGAAGAATCGCTACAATTTAGAAGTTGGTTTTGCTGATCATGAAGATGCTGATGAACCTTTAGCTATAGAGTTACCTTCTTACGCATACTTTGCAGGAGCTACTGTCATAGAAAAACATATTACTCTGAAACGGTCAGATAAAGGCTACGATTATTATTCTTCATTAGAGCCTCATGAATTTAAAAGAATGGTAACAAAAATACGGCAGAGTGAAGTTGTTATGGGACAGATTGAAATTAGCAATTCAGAAAGAAAATATATAGAAAATGCCTCATTGAGACTTATTGCTAATAAAGAAATAAATAAAGGAGAGATTATTCCGATTCAAAAAACAACTTACAAAAGATGTGATAATGAAAAAGCTCTCATGCCCTTCAATGCTGAAAAATTGCTACCCCAGATTGCAAAAAACAAAATCCAATTTAATGAACCTATAACAGCAAATATGATTGAAAAACCAAAAATTACCCTTGTTGTTATATGCCGCTTAAAATCGACACGTTTAGCAAAAAAAGCATTACTCAAAATAAATGGAATACCTTCTATTGAACGTTGTTTGTTAAATTGTTTGGCTATTCCTGAAGTTGATAATGTAGTGCTAGCTACTTCACACCTCTCAGAAGATAATCCTCTTGAAGAATTCACAATGGATGGCAGAGTGAAAATTGTAAGAGGAGATCCAGATAACGTTGCCGAACGCATGATTCAAGCAGCTAATTTGACAGATGCAAATATTGTTATTCGTGTAACAGGAGACTGTCCAGCGGTTTCGCCTGAACTCACTAGCTATTTAATTCAACAACATTTAAAAAGTGGTGCGGATTTCACACAACCTAAGGACAACGCGATAGGAATTAATAGCGACATAATAACTGTTGAAGCACTTCATCGTCTGGTTCAGCAATCTAAACAATTAATGTATACTGAATACCTTTCATTTTATTTTATTAATAATCCACATCTTTTTTCGGTTAATATTGTAAAAACACCTTCTGAATTTAGTTACCCCACTTGGCGCTTAACACTAGATGAACAACCAGATTTAGATATGTTTAATAAACTTTATAAAAGTCTTGATGTAAAAGCCGAACCTTTACTTTTTCAGCAAATAAAAGATTATATTCATCAAAATCCTGAACTCATTAAAATCAATAGTCACGTGAAATTGAAATGGGCAAATCAACAATCATTAGTAGATGAGTTAAATAAAGAAACAAAATTGTAAATTAATAAATCGTAGTACTTTTCATGAGGAGTGAGTAACTTGCTTGAGAAAAAAATTGTCTTTCGTGCTGATGCATCTATTGAAATAGGGACCGGTCATATTATGCGTTGTTTAACACTTGCCCATGAGTTACGGAATAAAGGTGCTCAGATTTATTTCATTTGCCGTAAGCTGCAAGGTGATCTGCAGCAATATATTTTAAATAAGGGATTTCATGTGTTTTTATTAGATGCAGATGGTGAAAATACGAATTTCTCAAGTACAGTACACGGGAGTTATTTGAATTGGCTAAAATATCATTGGTTTGTTGATGCACAACAGACCAATGATATTTTGTCGCAACTTCCCAAGTTTGATTGGTTAATTGTTGATCATTATGGATTAGATAATAAGTGGGAGACTGCTTTAAGAAAAACTGTAAGAAAGATTATGGTAATCGATGATCTTGCAAATCGAATGCATGACTGTGATTTATTACTAGACCAAAATTTATATGATAACCTTAATGTTCGCTATAAAGATTTAATACCAGAGCACTCATTAGTGAAATTGGGACCTAAATACGCCGTATTACGGCCAGAGTTTCATGCCGCTAAGAAATTTTCACGAAAAAGAACAGGAGAAATTGAGCGAATCTTTATTTTTTTTGGTGGACATGATGCAACAAATGAGACATTAAAAACGTTAAGAGCCTTACAAAATATAAATAAAGATAACTTAAAAATAGACGTTGTGGTAGGAAGTCAAAATCCGCATAAAGAGGAGATTCAAACTTATTGTAAGAGTGTTTCTAACGCTTCATTTTATTGTCAAATAGAGAATATGGAAGAGCTTCTCGCACGAGCGGATTTAGGGATAGGAGCTGGAGGCACAACTACCTGGGAACGCTGCTTTCTTGGATTACCTTCTATAACTATTACAACTGCTCAAAATCAAATAGAAGTAACTAGGGCTGTGGCAAACGCTGGAGCTACATGGAATATTGGTACAGCTGAAACTGTTTCGGATGAAACGATTACGAAATGTCTAAGCAAACTTTTATCAAATTCTAATATGGTGAAAGAAATGTCTAAGAAAGCTCTTTCTATACAGTGTGCCAGTAATTCAGATGAAATAGTAAAAATTATTTTAGGAGGATAGTATGTTAGATATTGGGGATTTTCAATTGAGAAGTTTAGAAAAGAAAGATTTAGAACTTATTTTAAAGTGGAGGAATACAAAAGAAATACGTACGATTATGTATGAAGATCATGAAATTACAATAGACGAACATTTAAAATGGTATGAAAAACTAGAAATGGATGATACAAAGGTTGCAAGATTATTAACATATAAAGAAAAGCCAATTGGATTTGTTAATTTTACAAAAATAGATGAAATGAATCAGACTTGTTATTGGGGATTTTATATAGGTGAAAAGCAAAGCGTAAGACGTGCTGGAACTGTATTAGGTTTATTAGCATTAGACTATATTTTTGAAACAAAAGGCATACACAAAGTGTGTGCAGAAATAATAGAATCAAACCGTATTAGTTTAAACTTCCATCAGAAACTTGGCTTCCAAGAAGATGGAAGATATGAAAACTATATTTGCAGGGATAATGATTATATTGATGTCATTACAATGACCCTGTTTCATGAACAATGGAGGGAAAGAAAAGAAGCCATAAAAAAAGAACTTGAAGGTGAAAAAAATGAGTAATGTATATATCGGAGGTAGAGAGATTGGCGAAAGCTTGCCACCATTTATAATTGCAGAAATGTCGGGGAATCATAATCAATCATTAGATAGGGCGTTGCAAATTGTAGAGGCAGCTGCAGTGGCTGGAGCACAGGGATTTAAAATTCAAACATATACACCTGATACAATGACTTTAAATATAGAAAATGGTGATTTTTTAATTCAAGATACAAAAAGCTTATGGAAAGGTAAATCACTTTATCATTTATATAAAGAGGCTTATACACCATGGGAGTGGCATAAACCCATTTTTGATCGCTGTATAGAATTAGGAATGATACCATTTAGTACGCCATTTGATGAAACGGCTGTAGATTTTCTAGAATCATTAAATGTTTCTTGTTATAAAATCGCATCTTTTGAAAATACAGATATTCCCCTCATACGTAAAGTAGCTGCAACAGGAAAACCAATAATCATTTCGACAGGTATGGCTTCGATTGCTGAATTAGATGAAACAGTAAGGGCTGCGAGAGAAGAGGGATGTAAAGAATTAATTCTATTAAAATGTACAAGTACGTATCCTGCATCACCAAAATCTACAAATATAGCTACCATACCTCATATGAAGGAGTTATTTAAATGTGAAATCATACACTTGGAGTAGGGGTATCTGTAGCAAGTGTTGCTTTGGGGGCCACAGTAATTGAGAAACATTTAACACTCTCGAGGTCTGACGGAGGTGTAGACGCTGAATTTTCAATGGAACCTGCTGAATTTAAATTATTAGTAAGTGAAACTGAAAAAGCATGGGAATCTTTAGGTAATGTATATTATGGACCAACTAATTTAGAAAAAGACTCTTTAAAGTTTAGAAGGTCATTATATGTTGTAGAAGACATAAAAGCGGGAGAAGTATTCACGAATGAAAATATTAAAGCTATTAGACCAGGTAATGGCTTATTGCCAAAACACCTATCCAAAATTATTGGAAAGAAAGCGAGTAAAGATATCAATAAAGGAACACCTATTTCATGGGATTTAATTTGATAGAGTATACTGAAATACTAATAGGAATTCATTTCAAGTATGTAGTAGCAAACATGTTAGCTTGTGCTAACCGATATGCATCTCCTATCTATTTATCAGTGCAATCACACCTTCAGGGAAATTAAGGAAGGAGTCTTCTGGCGGAAAAAGATAAATTAAAATGCCTTTTCATAAAATTAAAAAGGCATTTTAATTTATTCGGAATGATTATAAAAGCAATTTTTAATTTAATAAATCAATAAAGCTGTGATTGTAATATAGTCATTATAAAATTGATTCTCTCATGAAAAGTATGTTGTGTAATAACTTTTGTGTAAATTTTTTCGACCATTAATCCTTTTGAAATCGTATCATTTAAATGAAGAGATATTTTGTTTAAACAGTCTTCAAAGCTTTTATAGGATATAATTTCATCTTTATTGAAGAAAGATGAAAGATCAGATTTTTCTTCAATAATTTGAAAGCCTTGGCAAGCTGCGATATCAAATGTACGATTATTAATGGTATTACTTTTTACTCTATTTTTATTTTTATTCTGTGGAAATAGATAACTACGATGAGGATTTAATATAAGACTAGCGTTATTATAATAGAACGCAACTTCTTGAGGTGGAATCCATTCTTCTATAATCTTAATTCTTCGGTGATTTTTCCATTTTTTAATTAACTTATTTCTCCAGTGTTGACCAATAACAGTATAGTGATAAGGGGTTTTTTCCAAAAGAAACTGTATCAATTTCACTCGGGTTGGATAAGGATATCCAATGAACAATATTTCACTTTTATATTTTGAATTTTTTAGACCAGGTTTAAATACATCTATATTAGTTGCTAAGGGTAAATGATATACATTGGTATATCCTAAAGCTGTGTAATATTTAAGTGCTTCGCTATCAATAGTAAATATAAAATCAAAGTTATTTAATAGAGGAAGAGAAGTATCTATATAAAATGGGTCCTCAGTTAACCAGACAGCTAATTTAATATTCCTTTTTTTAAAATATTGAATTGCTTTTTGCGGTAGATAATTACCTAATAAGGTGAAAACAATATTAGGATGAAACGTTGCTGTAATGAAATCCAATTGCTCTATTAATTCACTCGGCTGTACTGCTAACCATTCGAAATTTTGATTGATAAGTGTTCTCTGTATGCTTTGATCTAGATATTGATAGATTTTTGAGTAACCAGAAGTAATGTATAAGAGTTTCATATTTCAATCCCTACTTTAGGTATAAAATATATTATGAGCTAAACGTAACACTTTCTATTTCTTTACAACTGATCTTAGTAATACTTATAGTTGGAGGAGTAATTGAATTTTCCTCTTCTAATGTGACGATACAAGTATTAGGGTTAAAATTTGTAAAAACAGCAGGTCCAATAATATTTCCAGATTTACCAGTCACAGTAACGACTTCGCCTGGTTGTAAATTTTTAAAAATACTACATACTCCACCTGAACAACGAAATAAATTGCATAAGAACAAATTTGTCCCTCCTTTAAACAATATACTGTATCATATGAAAGTATGTAGAAGGATGTGTAGACAAGTAACCTTTAGAAGGGGGAAATTTAAATTAGAGTATATTATTGAAATGAAAAAAGACATTCTAATGAATGTCTTAATTATAGATCGAACTAGAACCATTTGAATCATCTTAAGGGGTGGTTAATGTAACGCTTTCTATATCTTCACAACTTATGAATATAGTATTGGTTGAAGAGGGGGTTAGCACATCTTCTTCAACTAAAATCACCGCACAAATTTGCGGAATGAACTGTGCAAAAGTAGCAGGACCAATAATTTGACCTGATCTAGTAGTAACTGTAACAACTGTTCCCACTGGCCATGCAGAGAATATAACACAAGCTAAACCTGTACATGCTGCCATATTAAACCCTCCTAACTCTAATTTTTAATAATGTAGTAAATTCCAAACATGTTATATTGTATGGGGTAGCAGTATGAAGTGCTTGGACTATTAGAAGTCACTTTCCGGTTTTATCCCTTCATGATTAATATGATAACTGTGAAATACTACGATACACAGGTTTAAAAAATAAAAATGGTAAGGAGGTTTATGAGGAAGATATTGTGTAATTTAGTAATCAGCTATTCCAAGGTCCAAATGATGATTGGAATTATAAGGTAGGATGTAACGAATACATGGAATTATGCTACACGGTATTTGATTAGGATAAGATAGAAGGCTTAAGTTTTCGGTAGCATTTATGGAAATCCAGAGTAACTAGAAAAATAAATAAAATTCTTATTTGCACGACACGTTTTCTTATAAGTGTGCAAACACGAAATAGGAGGTTTATCAATTTGATGACAACAACTGTTCGACTGAAAGTAGGAATGAAAATCGTCAGGTTGAGCTGAAACTACTTATCTAATACTCCTACATGCAAGTAGTCACAAATTGTATGAAGCTAGGTGAAGTTGGCTGAACAAAACCTAAGTGAGAAATCATATGGTAATGGATAGGTTGGGATGCTACAAAATATTTATGGTGAGAATGTCCGATAAAGGACTGACGAACTTGCGAATGTACAGGTCTAAAGGATTAATACATTAGAAATGTGTATGTCGTTAATGACGACGTTATTTACCGAAAAGTAAGAGTAAATGATATGAAATTCGGAACATCTAACGATGATGATGTAAAGATAACAAGCTTAAAGTAAGCACCTAAGGATATATGTATAGCTAAGTCAATTGGAACGTGGTAAGCAAAAAACTGTCACCAAAGCCTACTAGCAGACAGGTGCAAATACGGTTCTAACGAACCGAAATTGCTTTATTCTTGTGAAGGTGGGGACACAGTATCAATGAAGCATGTAACAAATGTGGAGGGATAGTCCCTAGTCTTGATCGTTGAAAACTAAATCAACTATATGTAACTCACAGGATCGAGTAAGATGATGGGACTTTTCGTAAGAAAAGGGAATAAATACATCGGTGAGTATAACATTGTTTGTAATCTAGTTGCTTTAGTATAAAAGGATAAGATGGGACGTCGTATGTCGGGAAGCCGACACGTACGGCGTTAGGTGGGGGAAAAGGTGGAAATGATATCAAAGCCTTACCTATCACACACAATAAAAAGAAATCGTGTACAAAAAATGTACATGATTATAATGCAACTATGTCTTGTCAGTTTATTTTATGTTTACTGTATGTAAATCTAAATAAATTAAAAGAACACTTTTAAAAGTGTTCTTAAGACCAAGACTCTTATTGTAAAAGAATACATGATAATATATATGACTTTTTCTAAGAATGTGAATCATTTGACCAGAATTTTTATTTGAAAACTAAAGAGCGCTTTCCAAGGCGCTCCTTAAGTAAAACTAACATTGAAAAAGAATACCACACGATAGTCTATGCATGCTGTGTAGGTATGTGCAGTTTTACAACAAAATTGTTATTTGAATAATTCTAGTAATACGATGATTTGTAAAGGCGGATTGACTTTTGTCTGTATGAAAAGTTTCAAAATGTTTTTTTAGATGTATTAATAGTTAGGAAAACATAAATTTGGAAATATAACTTGATATTCTGGGACTAACCGAAGGTCAGTAGTAGAGGTTGCAAATTCTATATATTTTTTTTCTAATGTATCTAGTGTTGCTAGGTGATGAGTACCTAAGCCATGCTGGATGCTATGTGTAGAAAGTGTAGGACCAATTTGCAATTTTCGGTTTTGCATAGCTTTATTCCATGGACTGTAAAAGAATTTTAAAACGAAAGCAGGATACATGTAAACCATAAATGGATGATTTGACCAATGCCTTCCGGCTGTATAGTTACCATGCGAATAATTGTGGATCAATCTACCTCCATAGTAAGGTGCAGGAGGAGTAGGGGGGATTATTATTCCATGATAACGCTGTTTGACAAGGGGAATTCCGTATCTCGGATTAGTATAACCGTGAGTCGGATCATCGACCATGAGAATAGTTCTAATGGCATACATGTTTTGTTTTAAAGAAGTAAGAGATGAAAAAAATGCTTCCTTATCAAAACAGCAAAGAAATTCAGTGGTATTCAATACCATTTTCCATCCTGTAATTTCTTTTTCGATTTCCATAACCTCTTGATCAACTAATAAGGCATCAAACTCTAATACTTTTGAATTGCGGATTTCCCAATGAGGTGCAAATAATCTACATATCTCAACTGAACGATCAGTAGACCCCCGATTAATAAGGATACCATGATCAAATAGCATTGTGTGGTGCATTAACCACCATGGAAGCAGATACTCTTCGTTGAAGAAATGAGAAATTAGTGTTGTATTAATAAAAAAACCTCCTTTTCATAAAAATAATTGGTCACATGTATCTAGCGCTCTGTTACTTAAGTTGTCTTTATATATTATTTAATGAAAAGAAGAAATGTTTGTACACAATGGTAAAATCCGTTCTGCATAAATGAGCTGATGTTAAAGAGGGATAGAATTATTACTACATGCGTTAGAAATAAAGAAGGAACAATCGGGAAAAGTTTGCAAAAACGCTATTTGTGCGGCACGTTTCCTTATAAGTGTGTAAACACGAAAGAGGAGCGTTATCACTTTGATAACAACAACTGTTTGACTGAAAGTAGGAATGAAAGCCGTCAGGTTGAGCTGAAACTACTTATCTGATCCTCCTATATGCAAGGCGTGATAGTAGTCAAAAATTGTATGAATCTAGGTGAAGTCGGCTGAACACAACCTAAGTGAGAAATCGTATGGTAATGGATAGGTCGGGATGCTACAAAATATTTATGGTGAGAATGTCCAAAATAACGGACTGACAAACTTGCGAACGTACGGGTCTAAATTATTAATACATTAGAAATGTGTATGTCGTCAATAACGACGTTATCTACCGAAAAGTAAGAGTAAATGATATGAATTTCGGAACATCTAACGATGAGGATGTAAAGATAACAGGCTTAAAGTAAGCACCTAAGGATATATGTATAGCTAAGTCAATCGGAACGTGTTAAGCAAGAAACTGTCACTAACGCCTACTAGCAGACAGATGTATATAAGGTTCTAACGAACCGAAATTGCTTTATTCTTCACAGTACCAACGAAGCATGTAACAAATGTGGAGGGATAGTCCCTAGTCTTGTTCGTTGAAAACTAAATCAACTATATGTAACTCACAGGATCGAGTAAGATAATTGGACTTTTCGTAAGAAAAGGGAATGAATACATAGGTGAGTACAACATTGTTTTTTAGTATAAAAGGATAATATGGGACGCTGTATGTAATGAAAATCGCACGTACAGTGTTAAGCCGGGGAAAGATGGAGATAACTTCAAAGTTTTACCTATCGCAATAATATCTAAATTGTATATGTAGAAAGGAGCACCTAATTAAAGTGCTCCTTAGGAGATTGATTATAAATGTCTGTTCATTAACTATTATTATGTTTATTTTATCGAATGGTGAAAAACTTGGACAAAAACTTCATTTTGCACAACAAAGCAGCTAGTTAATAAAACTAATTGCTCGTTGTACAAAAGAAACGCTACGCTTACAGAAATAATTTGTAACTTTAAGTTACAGAAATAGTATCAACAGGATTAAAAATATTATTCGGAAATGAAAGATAGCTAAACAAAAACTGTATTTTAAAGCTGCACTTAGGTGATGGCTTTTGTGTTATTTATCATTTTAGCCAAGAAGACTCCTTCCTCAAGGGACGCGAAGTGAGTAGGTGGGAGATGAATTGGCTTCGAACAAGGGATGGCAGGAAGCCATCTTAATTGTTCGACATACATAAAGTGTTACTTCGCTATCCATCGAATATACGTTTGGTGTATGATAGTCATATACCGAAATGGAGGTGAATCAAATGATAATTAATAAAGCCTTTAAGTTTCGTATCTATCCAAATCAAGCACAAGCAATTCTAATTAATAAAACGATAGGTTGTTCTCGCTTTGTATTCAATCATTTCCTATCCCTATGGAATCACGCATATAAAGAAACTGGAAAAGGTTTAACATATGGTACATGCTCTGCCAAACTTCCTGCCATGAAGAAAGAGTTTGTTTGGCTCAAAGAAGTGGATAGTATTGCGATTCAGTCGTCTGTTCGCAACCTTGCGGATGCGTATACACGATTTTTCAAAAAACAAAATAGTGCCCCGCGTTTTAAATCCAAGAAGAATAACGTACAATCTTATATCACAAAACAAACAAATGAAAACATTGCCGTTGTAGGAAACAAAATAAAATTACCAAAACTAGGTCTTGTTCGATTTGCCAAAAGTCGTGAAATAACGGGACGTATTGTAAATGCTACAGTTAGACGGAACCCTTCTGGTAGATATTTTGTGTCACTATTAGTTGAAACAGAAGTACAAGAACTTCCGAAAACACATTCTTACATTGGGATAGATGTAGGACTAAAAGATTTCGCCATTTTATCAGATGGAACACCCTATAAAAATCCGAAGTTTTTCCGATCATTAGAAGATAAGTTGGCGAAAGCACAGCGTGTTCTTTCTAGAAGAATGAAAGGATCTTCTCGTTGGAATAAACAACGAGTAAAAGTAGCTAGAATTCATGAATACATATCAAATGCTAGAAAAGATTACTTGGACAAAATCTCAACTGAAATCATCAAAAGCCACGATGTTATCGGTATAGAGGATTTGCAAGTATCGAATATGTTAAAGAATCATAAGTTAGCAAAAGCAATTAGTGAGGTATCATGGTCGCAATTTCGATCCATGTTGGAATACAAAGCAAAATGGTATGGCAAACAAGTCATTGCCGTATCGAAAACATTTGCTTCCAGCCAATTATGTTCTTGTTGTGGATATCAAAACAAAGACGTTAAAAATCTAAACCTACGTAAATGGGACTGTTCTTCTTGTCGTACACACCATGATAGGGATATTAACGCAAGTATCAATATAAAGAATGAAGCAATAAGGCTTCTAACCGCAAGGACTGCGGGGTTAGCCTAATCAATTAGAGTTCGATAGAACTCTTTACTTGGGAATCCCCCACTTCTAAACGAAATGAAAGTGGGGGTAGTTCAAATAAGAGGATAATTATGGTTTTTGTAGAATAAATAAGTCGGGAGAGGTGGAAGAATAATACTATATATGGATATAAAAACATTTGAAATGCGTGAAAAACGATTAGCAGAACTATTAGGTGCAAAAGTACTATGGGAATTTTATCAGTGCTGTAACAGAGGAAATTGAAAAGCAGGAATTAGAATCTACACCAGGCTTACTAGAAGATCCTATTCATACATGTGAAAGAAACCACCCAAATTCAAAATATGAACAAGAACATAACAAAAGCCCCTGTAAAAACAGAGGCCGGTAGTATAGATAAAGAGACATTATATATGGAAGCATATGTAGAATTAATCAATCATAAGTTTGTTATTTCTGAATTAGCTGTAGAGCTTTCATCTGTTCTAAAAGAATTAAATTGTTTTGTTCAATCATCTTTGCCACAGCTTCAAAGTAAGCTTGATTCTCAAGAACCTCAATCTGCTTCTCTTTAGGGAGTGATTGAAGGATTTCTTTTATTTCTTTACACTCGTATATGTTATTCTCCGAGTCTTCAATTAATTTATTGCGACGGTTGGTGTATTCAAGTGCACCTAAAGTCGCTAATGCGCGAGGATCTAATCCTAGAATTTCCATGTATTCCTCTCCTTTCCTCTACAATAATTCGATAGGAGGAAGGAGATTCCTTTAATGATTTAGTAGAGTCTTTATATAGCTATACAAATTGTTAATGATTAGTGGAGATGTTATTTAGCAAGAATGTAATAGAATTAGATCTAAAAACGCTTTAAAAATAATGAGAAGAAAGAGGAATCTAGTAAATTACGCTCCTTTTCCCTAAGTAATCTTCATATAAAACATTTATTTACTTTTATTGTAAATTTTATATTGAATTCTTTGATGAAGAATAGGTAGACATAGGGAATAGGAGGTGAATTAGTAGCTAAATTAGTAAAATTTTTATGAGAGAATAACGAGCTATCAAAGTTTTTTTATAAATTCAATTTCATTATCCAATAATAATGGACGAGTTAAGTGTGAGGAGTTTTCTTCAACCTGAGTAGAATTTTTTGCACCAGGGATGGCAACTGAAACAGCTGGGTGGCTTAAAACATACCGTAAGGCAATTTGCGCGAGAATTCGATTTGATCGTACAAGTGAACGTAATTTTTCTACCTTGTTTAGGCTATCTTTAAACCACTTTTCTTTGGGCCAATCTTTTCTTAAATCATCGTCTGTAAATTGGGTTTCATGATTAAATTTCCCTGTTAAAATTCCCATCTTAAGTGGACCTCTTATCACAGCACCTAAATTATGCTTTTCAATATAAGGAAGGATGTCTTTTTCAGGTTCTTTATTTAAAATACTATAATCGAATTGTACAACATCTAAATCATCATTCTGATTAAAATGTTTAATATAATCTAAATCATTAGTAGAAACGCCAACTGCTCTCACTTTGCCAGATTTTTTTAAGGTTTGGAAAGCTTGTAGAAAGGCTTCTGTTTCTTCAGGTTTATCCCACCAAATATGACAAAAGTACAAATCTATATAATCCGTTTTAAGCCGCAGTAAACTAGCATCAAACGCATCAATGATCTTTTGAGGATCTCCATAAACGGCTGGTTGATTGGGGTCATAATGATGACCAATTAATCCACCTTTTGTAGAAAGAATGATGTCCTGCCTACGTTTATGTATAGCTTTTGCAACGAGTGTTTCACTATGACCTAGTCCATAAACGTCAGCAGTGTCAATAAAATTAACCCCTAGGTCAATTGCTTTATTGATTGCATCAATGGATTCATTATCTTTTACTACTCCCCATTCATCTCCACCAATCGCCCAAGAACCAAATCCTATCTCTGAAACTATTAATCCCGTGTTACCTAATAATCTATATTCCATTATGTACGGACTCCTCCATTTCAGTTTATATTATTAGAAATATATATAGCCACCAGTTGGAATATTCTTGAATTTGTTTTCGGGGTGTAAATTAGAGTATATATTTTAATAAATATATATGAGATTACTTTATAAAAAGTAATTGGAATTATTAGTAAAATGGTTTTTTATGCTTAAATTGAATAAAAGTATGAACTTTCACGGTATAAATATGAATTTTATTCATCATTTTAATAACTATGCAATAAGCGAAATAAATGTTGAATTTAGTCGGAAAATATACATTTACAAATCGCAGAATGTGTACATATAGTTGTAATTATAAATATTATCCGTTTTGAAATATTTATAAAAGGAGAAATTCATATGAAGGAAATACAAAAGCAATATGAAATTGTAGAAGAATTGGATGCAACAGTAGGGCAAGAAGCATTATGGATAGCTCATCAAATGGAATTAGAAAATGGAATGAACAATGAAGCTATCATAATAAAGCTAAAAGGAAATCTTCAAATAGATAACTTTAAGAAATCGCTTACTTTAATGGTGCAATCTCACCCGGCGCTACGTACACTATTTATTAAGAGGGACGAAAAAATTAAACAATTCATTCAAAAGAGTATAGATTTTGATATACCAATTAAGGATTTAACTGCTTTTAAAAACACAGAACAAAAATTTATTTTTAAAAAATTCTTAGACTCTATAGTGAATGAGAAATTTAATTTAGAAGAAGGGCCTTTGTTTAAATTCCACATCATTAAATTGTGTGAAGATGAATTTATTTTACATATGGTTTTTCATCACATTATTTATGATGGATGTAGTTTAGGAATTTTTATCCAACAATTGTCTCATACGTATTGTGAATTACTTCAAGAAAATACGGGTTTAGTATTAGAATCTCCTTATAAGAGCCTTGTAGAATTTGAAAAAGGTTTTATTGACAGTGCAATATATAGAGAAGGATCATCCTATTGGAAAGATTATTTACAAGGTGAATTACCTCCTACAGAGTTTCCTGCTACTATTAATAAAATGAATGAACCGATATATACGAACAAAAATATAAGCAAGAATATTGATGCCGATTTATTTTATCAAATACAATGTTTTGCTAAAAGAAATAACATAAGTGTCTATCGGGTTATGTTAAGTACTTATTGTGCCTTGCTTCATCAAATGACAAATGCTGAAGAAATTATTGTAGGTATTCCAATTAATACTAGACCACAAAGGGAAGAAGGAAATGCTTTTGGTTATTTTGTTAATACATTACCTATACGTATAACAATAGAAAAAGGTGATACATTTAAGGGAATACTTAACAAGGTGAATAAATCTGTTCATTTGGCTATTAAGTATAAACATAATCCATATTCACATATAGTAAGAGATTTAAATCTAAATAATAATACACATCATAATATGATTTATTCAACAGCATTTAATACGGTAAGGATACCTCAATTGAAAATTCCCGATATTGAGTCCACAGTTTTAACAGATTGTAAAAGAGTAAATCCTTTTAACATGACCTGGAGAATAATGAGATATGAAGGGGAAACAGAGAATAAAATTGAGGTTGACTATAATTCAGCATTATATAAACCAGATAGTATGAATGATTTAGTTGAAAGATATATATATTTGTTACAAAAACTAATGAAGAATGTGAACGAACCTATCCATTCATTGGATTTACTTTTAAAAAAGGAACATGGTTTATACAAAGATATAAACTCAAATACTCTTGCATATCCTAATTCAAAAACATTAGATCAATTAATTGATCTACAAGCATTAAAATCGCCAAATCAAATAGCGATTTCAATGGGGGATAAATCGATTACCTATTATGACTTGCAGCAAAGGTCAAATCAAATTGCGAATTATTTACGTGAAAATGATATAAAAAAGGGACAGCGTGTAAGTATTACTATGGTGAGAGAGATCGATACAATTGTATGCATCCTAGGTATACTAAAATCAGGTGGAGTTTATGTACCAATCGATCCAAAGTTTCCTGAAAAAAGAATAGAATTTATATTAAAAGATAGTGAAAGTCAAATGATTATTACAAAGAAAGAATTCAGGGGATTAATTGAAAGTTTTGCGATTCATACAATTTTTCTAGAGGATTTTCATTACACTAATTCTAAAGAAAATATTGCGTCTACACATAACATAGAAGATGCTGCGTATATTATCTACACGTCAGGTTCAACAGGTTTACCAAAAGGAGTAGTTGTACCACATAGAGGAGTAATTAATTTATCATATTCATTAATGAATCAATTTAATGTAGACAAAAATGATGTATTTTTACAATTTGCAACAATGATTTTTGATGCCTCCATTATGGAAATGTTTCCGATTTTGTTATGCGGAGGAAGAATGCATTTAATTTCTGAAATGGAAAAACGTTCTGCAGAAGAATTTATAAATGTAATTAACAAGAATGGTATTACATTTGTTCTTTTACCAACTGCATTTTTTAAATTAATAGCTGATATGCCAAAAGAAATGTTGCTTAAATTAAATTCCTTAAAATGTGTATTTGTGGGAGGGGAAACCATACCTGCTGAATCAGTTCGTAAATGGCAAAGTAAAGTAGGGTTAAAGATTCCAATTCTTAACGCATATGGTCCTACTGAAGCTACTGTATGTACAACCATTTATGAAGTAAATCATGAGATAAAAGAAGAAACTTCTAATATCCCAATAGGTAAACCAATTGCTAATAGTAAAGTTTTCGTGGTCAGTCCGTTCAACACGTTATGTCCGGCAGGAGTAGTAGGTGAGTTATTCATTGGTGGTGATGGGGTTGCTAAAGGATATATAAATCAAAAGAAAAAAACAGAAGAGGCATTTATTTCTTTCAAAAAATCATATAATCGCAATGAAAAAATATATCATACTGGGGACTTAGTACGTCTTTTACCAAATGGAAACTTAGAATTTATCGGAAGGAAAGATAATCAAGTAAAACTACGTGGGTATCGAATTGAGCTTGATGAAATAGAAAGAGCATTATTTAAACACCCAGAGGTAAAAGATGCAGTAGTAGTAATTTATCAAAATGACAAAATTGCTAGCTTTTATGTATCAAAAGACAATACAGAACTAAAACAAGAGGAATTAAAAACATTCTTAAGTGAAAGTTTACCAGATTTTATGATGCCAAATTATATATTTCATCTTAAAACATTTCCATTATCACCAAGTGGTAAGATTGATAGAAAAAAATTAGAATTACAAATCCCATCTTTACTTGAAAATATGCAAAATCAATATATACCACCAATAAGTGGCACAGAAAAAAGGTTGGCAAAAACATGGTCAGAGATTTTAAATTTAGGGAAATATAGAATCAGTAGAGATGACGACTTTTTTAAACTTGGGGGACATTCATTAATTGCTGTGCAAGTATTAAATCAAATTCAAAAAGAGTTTCATTTGAAAATAGAAATTAGAGATATTTTTGAGCATACAACAATTGCTAGTCTATCTGCTTACATCGATAAATTAATGGAAGTAAATCATGATAGGGAAGAACAGAAGATGCAAATATTAAAAGTTGCAGATAAGGAAAGTTATCAGTTATCAAGTGCTCAAAAAAGAATCTGGTTTTTAAATAAATCAAACGCTATTAATAGAGTATACGATACACCACTACACATATATATTGAGCCGAGTTTGAAAAAAGATATTTTACAGGACGCCATAAGGTTTTTAGTTGAACGACACGAGATGCTCCGAACAATGTTTATTGAAAAAAATGGGGAGCCTAGACAAGTCATATTAAAATCAATAGCGATTGACCTGACACACCATGAGATTGAACACATGGCTAAAAAGGAACAACAAGAATATATACGTAGAACAATAAATCAAACGGATCATACACCATTTGATTTGGAAAATGGACCGCTTTTCCGGATTAGAATTTTTAATCTTGATAAGAAAAAATCCTATTTATATATCAATTTACATCACATTATTACTGATGAGTGGAGTGTAAGGAATTTATTAGATGAATTAATGAAGGTATATAGTGCCTTTGCTAAACGAAGAAATCCTGAGTTGCCAACTATTTCTAATCGATATGTAGATTATGTTGAGTGGGAACAGAAGCAGTTAAAATTAGGTCGGTGGGATACAGAAAAATCTTATTGGATGGCCGAACTTGCAGCACCGCTTCCTATACTAAATCTTCCTTTAGATTTTAGTAAGAATCATCAAAGTACAAATAGAGGTACAGTATTTGAAATGAAGTTAGATAATAAAATGAAAGAGTCTTTGAAACAAGTATGTGAACAAGAGAATGTTTCGATGTATATGCTATTTTTGGCAGCATATATTCAATTGTTACATTATCTCACGGATCAAAAAGACATTATTGTAGGTACACCGGTTGTTGGAAGGAATTATCAAGAATTTGAACAAATACAAGGATTTTTTGTAAATACTTTAGCTATTAGAACACAATTAAATGATGTGAAAAATTTAAAAGAGCTATTAAAAGTAGTGAGAGAAAAATGTTTGAATTCTTTCCAAAACCAATCATACCCATTTGATAAAGTAATTGAGCAAATAAATCCTGATAGAAGCTTTGGAAATAACCCGATCTTTTCTACTATGTTTAGTTACCAGAAAGATATTTTGCAACAACATGATGCTTACAAGCTTCAATTGTTACCTAATAAACAAGATGTTAGTAAGTTTGACATTTCTTTAGCTGTTGAAGAAGGATCTGATTATGTAGAGATTTCATTTGAGTATAATATTAATCTTTTCAAGGAAGAGTCAATTAATAGGTTTACTCAAAATTTACTTAATATACTGGACGCATTTATTCATCAAAGAACAGTGGTATATGAGAATCTTTCATTCCTATCACTGGAAGAGGAATCTCTATATAGAAAGGTAAATCATACAGAAAGACCGTATCCTTATTTTCAAAATATACAGGAGCAATTCTATAAGCAAGTAGAAAGACAATCAAATCGGATTGCTATAGCGACTGAAACAGAGTCTTTAACATATAGGCAATTAAATAGGAGTTCTAATCAAGTAGCTCAACATTTGCTTGATAAAGGTATAAAAAAAGGTGACAAGGTAGCCATATTTTTAGATAGAAGTATGAATAGTATCGTTTCTATGATTGGAATATTAAAAGCCGGTGCTGCCTATATACCAATCGATGTAAAATACCCTGAGGATAGAATAAATTATATAGTAAGTGACAGCGAGGCATGTAGAATTATAACGAATTACAAATATAAAAATCATTTGAATTCAAGTAGTTATAACGTTTCAATAATAGAGGATATATATCGTACGACAATAAATGATGATGTGAAAATTTTAAATAAACCAGATGACTTGGCCTATGTAATTTATACTTCAGGATCAACAGGCAAACCAAAAGGTACATTATTAACTCATAAAGGAGTATTAAATTTAGTTGAATGGAGAAATGAAGTATTTCATATTTCACCAAATGATAAAGTAACACAGTTTTATTCCCATAGTTTTGATTCTTCTGTATCGGAAATTTTTTCTACTTTGTTAAATGGGGCGGAACTATATGTATTAAGTGATGAACAGCGCTATTCAACTGCAGCATATGCCCAAGCTGTCCAAGAAATACAAGCAACTATTTCTGATTTACCAACAGTATTTTTTAATGAACTATCGACTTCATTAAATAAACTGGATAGTGAAAAGATACGTTCGATAAGATTTATGATAATGGGAGGGGAAGCTGCATCAACAAATGCTATTAGGAGTTGGCAAAATACTTTTAAAAACCAAGTGCAACTGGTAAATGAGTATGGTCCTACGGAAGCAACTGTTTCAGCGATGTATTATTTCATACCAGACTTAGAATGCGAAAATAACATTTTAGGTAGTATACCGATTGGCATTCCAATTTCTAACACAAAGGTTCATATATTGAACTCATATATGCAACATTGTCCGGTAGGGGGCATGGGCGAATTATATATTGAGAGTTTAGGATTGGCCCAAGGGTATTGGAAGCAGGAAGAAAAAACAAAACAGACATTTATTGCAAATCCATATTCAGAAGATAACAGTAAAAGGTTATACCGAACAGGTGATTTAGCAAAGTGGTTACCAAATGGAAATATAGAATTTATGGGAAGAAAAGATAAGCAGGTTAAAATTAGAGGGCACAGAATTGAACTAGGGGAGATAGAAGATGCAATATTACAATTTGAGGGGATAAATCAGGCTGTGGTAACACAAACGAAAGATGGAATGCTATTGCAAGCTTATTATAAAACAGTGGACGGTTTAGAAATAGAGAAAAATAAGTTAGCTTTATATTTATCAAATGTATTGCCAGAATATATGATCCCTAAATATTACTCTCATGTGTTAGAAATACCAATAACGGCTAATGGGAAAATTGATTTCGAAAAACTGCCAGAAATAGAGTTTGATAATGAGCAAAACGATGAGTGTATACTTAAGCCTCAAACTAAAGTGCAAAAAAACATTGCAAAAGTATGGTCCGAAGTTCTAAACATTAAATCTATAGGTTTAAAAGATGATTTCTTTAATTTGGGTGGACATTCTTTAAAAGTTATGCCGGCATTAGTCAAATTAAAACCGTTATACCCTAACTTGAAAATCCAAGATTTCTTTAAGTATAGAACAATAGAAAAATTAGCCTCTCATATTGAAGAAATGGAAGAAATGTCGTTCAAGAAAGAGAAAAACATGAATGTAGCATATATAGAAAATGAAACGAAAACGACTCCTGTTTATAAAAGAAATAAATTAGAAGAATGTGAGATAGATAGGGTGAATTATCCAAAAGCAGTTTTCCTTACAGGGGCTACAGGATATTTAGGAGCACACATTTTAGAACGCTTATTACAGTTGCCATCTACGACTATTTACTGTCTAGTAAGAAATCATGAGGATCAAGTAATTGGTTCAAAGTTAAAAGAAAGAATGATGTTTTATTTCGGTAAAGAAATTCTCCAAAAGTTGGAGGAGAGAGTAGAGTTAATTGAAGGAGATTTATCTTTGATAAATTTAGGTCTAGATTCAAAGCAATTGGACCATTTAAATAATAAGGTAGAGTCAATCATACATTGTGGTGGAGAAGTTAGACACTATGGAGAACGCGATCATTTTCAAAAGGTAAATGTTCAGTCTACAAAATATTTATTGGAATTAGCTAAGAATACAAATGCACGTTTTCATTATATATCTACTTTAAGTGTAGTAGGGCAGGCTGAAAGCGATCCAAAAGAATTTGAATTCTTTGAGTCTAATTTTGATAGAGGGCAAAATTTAGATAATGTGTACTTAGAAAGTAAGTTTCAAGGCGAGAAAATGGTCAGAGAAGCAATGGAAAAAGGGGTTCGTGCTACGATATACCGTGTGGGGAATTTAGTGGGTAACTCTAAAACGGGTAAATTTCAATACAATATTAATGAAAATGCATTTTATAGATTAATAAAAGGGATATGCCTATCTAGCATAGCACCTGACATCAATACGTATGTAGATTTAACGCCTGTAGACTATGGAAGTTTAGCTATTACTGAATTATCCTATAAGGTCAATACAATAAATAAAACCATGCATATTTGTAATCCAACTCAGCTTAAATGGGACCAATTTATTAATAGTTTACAAGCTTTTGGATACGATATTATGTTAATGAAACAAGAAAAGTATATAGAGAAGTTTTTTAATACGAATCTAACCACTGATGAACAGAAAGCTTTAGAGCTCATAATGCCTTTATTAGAATCTGTAGAAGAGCTATCAGTAGCTATACCATCTTGTTTATACACGCAAGGATATTTGAAGAATATACATTGTTTAGAGCCAAATCAAGAGTATATCAATTTGTTATTAAATTATGCTATGAGTATCGAGTTTTTACCAACCATTAAAGAACCAATATTGCTATAGAATATACAATCGATTTTGAACAGATTGGTCTATAAATATGAAGTTTTGAATGTTTGCTTACTTCCCCTTATCGTTTGGAAAATTAAAAAGAACTTGTAGTTTTATCTACAAGTTCTTTTCAATTAAAAGGTTTATACATTTAGTTGGTTGGCTAATATTTCAATTCTTCATATTACAAACAGAAGAAATTAACTAAGACAAATAATTATTTTTAATTAGAGAAAAAATACAATTTTATATTAAGACCAAATCCATCGATCATCAGTTAATGCTTGAGAATCATTAACTTTTTCAATCTCATCTGTTATCGACCACTCATTACTTCTTTCAGCGTTCGCCATATGCACTTTAACTTTTTCACCTACATTAAATTTCTGCCCTTGTGTCAAATAAACCGTAACATTACGTTTACTTCCGTCATTTCCAGTATATTGAACAATTACATAATTATATTCTTCTATTCCAGATTTAAACTTATCTACTTTTGTAACATGTCCTATTTCATATTCGTATGCAAAAACATGTTTTAAATAACTTCCCTGGTGTAATGTATCAGTACCTTGAACCTTTTCAATTGACTCTGCAACCATATAGTCCGTAAAATTACGCATCATTGCACCAGTAGCTTTTATTTGATCACCAACTTTTACATTTGGTGTAGAGTTTAAATAAATACTAATAGGCTCTGAATACTTTGTTGATTCAACAGAGATAACATTATCAGTAACCTCAACTACACGCCCTTCAATTGTTGATAAATTTGACTCGATAGAAGCTGCACTTGCTTTTGTTACTTCTAATCCTGGTAGATTTGTGCCTGCAAGAGCTGCAATTCCTAATGCACCAGCTAAAATGATTTTTTTCATACCTTATAACATCTCCATTCCGGTTGTAGTTAAATGCGCAGTTAGGTTTAATTCGTAAATAACTTTCGTATATCACCTAACATGTAATCATTATAGTTACAATAAGAATGATTATCAACTACAATTGGAATGTAATTTTGCATAATAATAAATCTTGATTTAATAATTTATCATTCAAATGGAAAGGAAGATGTGTATGTATGAAATTGTTACCGTAGAGCAAAAAGGAACCTTCGTGCGAAATGGGGAAAGAAAAATTCTAGGCGTAAATGGTCAACATATGAATTTCCTAATTAAACAGTGGAAAATTATAACTGTGAAAAAATTATACAAGGTTAGATTATCTCTTCGAGAGGATATTAAGGAGAAGTGTAAGGAAATCGAAGGATTAAGAGAGAAATACAAGCCATTTAATACATCTAAAAAAGACGAAATAGGCTACCATGACTGACTATTTCTATTTTTTATTGCAAATTAATCCGCTTAATCCACCTGTTTTTGTAGAGCTCTAAAAGATGGGGAAACAGATTTTAACATACCGACTCGAAAACTTCGACTCTTAGAAAACGTTAATAAAATGATTGTAAAATAAATAAAGAAAGATAAACAGATTTTTTCAATAGTAAAATTATTTACAAAATAGTAAAATATAGGTATATCGTTGTCGTAATAAACACAAAAAATAATGAGGGGATGAGGAAAATGAATTTAAAACAATTAGGGATTATATTATTAGGAACCGTAACACTTGTGTTTAGTAGTACAAGTTTTGTGGACGCTGCTAGAAAACAGAAAGAATTTAGAGATACGGAGCCAAATAATACTCTTGAAACAGCCAATAGACTAGATTTAGGGTATGATTGTGTGGTTTATTGCAATTTAAATTTAGACGATAAAGACGGTATAGATATCTTTAAATTTTCTCCAAGTGATACCATGAAAGTTGAAGTTACTTTGCAGGGAATGCATGATGATAATGATTTTGATCTATTTGTACGAAATTCGAAAGGTAAAATAATAAAAAAATCTTTGAACCTTTCGAATGATATGGAAAAAATTGTTTTTGAAGCGGAAGAATGGGAAGACTATTATATTGAAGTAAGTTCATCGGTAAGAGGGAATGAAGATAATAACTTTGATTATATTTTAGTAGCAGAAAAATATTAAAACTAGTAAATTTAGAGGCCATCCAAATGGGTGGTTTCTTGTTTTTTCAAGAGATATATGCGTAAAGCTAGTTGGGGTTATTTTTTCGGAGTATTATTTTTACTTAGTGGCTTATCAAACGAAGTATGACTTTGAATTGTAATAGTAAATGAATTAATTGATTAACCTATAAAAAACGTAGAAATTAAATATTTCTACGTTTTTTTGTACATAACATTTAAATAAACAGCTTGTTTTTTGAAAAAGTTGAAAGATGGTATTTATATTGGCGCGAATATCTATTACAATGGACCCTATATAAAAAAGTAGTCGCAAATGCAACTACTTTTTTCAAAAACATTATTATTCAAATAACACCTTTAGCGTAAACTTGTGCTTAATGGTACTTGAGAATAAACTGTGAAATTGTTACCATAAGTACCGTGTCTTGAAAATGAGGAAGAAATTGAACCATTCCAACTTTTGTAGGTAGCCCCAGATGTATCTGTTCTTAGAAGTACGTTTGAAAAGCTAGCTTGGCTAAAGGAATTACGTCCAGTATCTTCAACCCCCTGAACCATTTTTACTGGTTCATATTGAGAAAATGAGCCATATACAGGCTGATTTGCATATCTAGGGCTTCCATTTACATACATAGTAACCGTACCATTTCCGTTATTAACGAGTTTAAGGTTTGCTCGGTCACCATCTTTAATTGATGCATCATACTGTGTGTTCCAATACTTACTGTTTTGACCTGATTCATTATATCCTGAATTTAGAAATACTTTATATCCACTTGGTGTTTTGGAAATACCACCCTCAACTTTAGATGCTCCAATACCTAAATACCAATTCACATATCCATCTTTAACAACAACTGATTTTGGTAGATTTATATCAGCTGCAATCCCGGTATAGGTACTATTTGTAACACTTTTTATAGCACCTTCTGTAGCTGCAAAACTAGTAGCTGAAAACATTGATAGAGAAATTAGAAGTGAACCAACTAAATCCATCATTTTTTTCTTACTTTTCTTTAATACTTGATTCATTTTAGATCCCCCTTATTTTATATCATTAAATTGTATGGAAAGTTGGCCAACTAACTACAACTTACAAATTAAAGATATATTAGGTTTTATTTAATGTAAATATTTTCCTGTTACAAGTCATTAAAATGTCAAATAAATTTGTTTTTTTATATTTATCAATATAGATGGAGTTGACAGAATAAAGTGGTATGACTATTTAAATGTAAGTAGATTTTTTTAAAAATCCTATAAAAACCTATAAATGTATTGAGGATAATATGTACTACGTTCATTTAGGAGAGAGAAATATGGAATGAATATAGGTGGATTTTTCAATGGATAGATCTGAAATATTTAGAAATAGATTAATAAAAAAGGAAATAAATGAATCGTTTTTGTTAAGGAATTCATTGAAATAGTTCGTAGATGAAGGGGAATATATGATTTGAAAGACATGGATTTCCTATATACAAACAAGAAAGGGGATCCAGCTATGGGAATTACAAATACAAGATCGAAGTTAGATAATGTAGCTATTGAAGAGGCTATAAAGGCATTAAAAGATGAAAATGAATGTTTACGTATGGAAATCGATTACTTAAAAAAGTTAAAGGCCTTCGTTCAAAAAGAGATGGAATTACAGAACAAGACAAAGCAAAAGTAATTTATCTTACAAAATTCGAAGGTATGGAACATATTAAGATAGTATTAGATAATTATATAGTTCATTACAATCGCAAAAAAATCAAAGTACAGTTAAAAAGAATGAGTCCAGTATAATACCGGACTCACATTCAAACAGCCGCTTAATTTTTTGTTTAATTCTTCAGGTCCAGTTCATCATAGGCGATCGATTGTTGGCTTGCTACGCTTAGTGATTGTTATTTTCTAATTCATCTCATATTACGTTAGTTTAAGTATTGAGAGTAAAAGAATAGGAATAGAAAAATTAATGTTTTACTAAATAATTTATTAAAGAAACTTAAAGGAATAACAAGTTCTCCTATTGTAAGGATTTTAAGTTTATCCTTATTTAGTCCTTTTATTAATTCTTTTAATGTTTGGAAGTTTATTTTATTAACGAAAGACCAACTTGGCACAGCTTTTGTATCTGAACCTATTTTGAAAATGATATGAATACTATGTGCATGAAAACCGCTTATTATTAAAATAAGCATAAATCCTAAAATAATGAACCAAGTCATTTTTCAACATCTCCTTTCAGTATTTAATATTAAGATATTAAAACTGTTGAGAAAGTGTGCTGTTGTCCATGAAAAATATTGTGAAATTGTTGAGGAAACGTTGAGAATGTTGAGATGCTATTGATTGTAGCGGAGTTAATAATGCTTGTCATATTATATGTGTGAAAAAGGAAATAGGAAAGAGAACAGTTGCGTAGACTGTTCTCTTAAGGAGCGGAAGTGCTGAACATTTTCAATGACAATGATTCAAGCATTCCGTAAATAGTATGTGTAAAAATTTATAATTCATACAAGAAAGGCAGCTTTGAACTACCCCCACTTTCACTTCTAAACGAAATGAAAGTGGGGGTAGTTCAATACTAAAAATTCCAATTGTTTAATTTTAAACAAAAAAAGAAAAACACTCTTCGGAGTGCTTTTCTTTTTAATAAATATCATCTATACTGTTTTTACTAGGAGTTGATTTTAGAATATGATCTCCTAGGCTTAATAATACTTTTTATTTAATAAACCGCAAAATTGGCTGATTTTGTGGTTTATTTTTACGGACGATAAAATTTAACATGGCCACCATCGCGATCGAACCAACCTCTAAATGCCCAGTTAATCCATCCACCATCACCTTTATTCGTGAATTCCCCATCTTCAAATACCCAAATTCCAAAAGTGATTCCATCATATACTGTTGTTCCGAAGAATTTAACACCGTTAAAACGATCATCATAGTTATGGTTTAAATTAAAAACCATAACATTATAGCGTTGACCTGCAGAATAAAATGTTGATTCCATTACGCCTTTTACAAATCCTGAACGATTAGTTTGACTATTGATGGCATTTCTAATCAAATTAGCGATACCTAATACATCTATACTTACATCTAAATTTGCACTAGCTTTCGCTGCGTTTGGTAACTTAGACTCTACAAAATTAGTGGGTAATTCAGTAGATAAGTTAGTAGGAATATTTGTTTTAGAAGGAGAAATCTCAGCTGCACTTGCATCTGTTGGTGCAAACGCCCCCAATCCTCCTATACCGATAGCTCCAGCTAAAGCAACGTTCACTAACTTTTTCATTTTTTTCATAAAAAAACCTCCTTTAAATTATTAATAGTCAAAAAATAATAAAAATGCAAAAATAAACAAATTTTATGTATATAAGAAACTTAATTTAAGGTTTATATACATTTATAGGAATAAAAAAACATTAACTGAATTTTTTGTTGATATATGAAAAAACTTTCATTTATTTTAGTATCTTGGGTTCTGTTGCAAATATATGAAGACTATGGATGATAGTAGATTTGTTGTTTTATGAAAATGTTTGATTAAAAGCTAATCTATTAAAGTTGATTTATGTTAATCATTTACTTTTTTCAGAGTGTGTAACTTATTTCTTCTTTTCAACATAGGTTTGCTGTTTCCTAAGTTTATAAACTTGAGTTGTTGTGATTATGTATATTAAAACTCACAAGCATAATTCTTGTTGTTGGATATAGACATTTTGAAGTTCATAAGTATTTCCTAGCTTTATCTAATGCATAATGTCTTTAAGATTAAGTAAAACATACAAAAATTGTTTTTTTTTACTGTCCTATCCCGAAAGAATTCTGGAAAACGTAAAAAGAAAAGTGAATATAAAAAGGAGTCGTTATTCGACTCCTTTTTATATGGGATAGCTTTATTATCGGAAATATTACCTACTGAAATACTTTTTCAATTGTAGGCATAACAGCTATTGGTGGTAAAGATTTAGTCCATGCAGCTGCATATACATTTAATTTCTCACCTAATGTGTAGTTTTCACCATCTGAAACAGGGACTCTTAAAATCTTATTTTGAGAAACTAGATCCCACCAATCATGTTGATAAGCAAGTGCTTCATCTTTTGTAGAAGTAGCAGCAACCACTAAATAATTGTTATCTACTGAAATGACATATCCAGTAAAAGGTTCTTGTTCTTGGTTCTGAATAGAATGAACAGGAGTATTGTTGAGAGAAGGCTTATTAGAATCTGCAAAGGCTGGTGTTAATCCGAAAGTAAATCCAAATCCTAATGTTAAAGCTGTTACGGTTGTTACGAATGTTTGTTTTTTGTTAAACATAATATATATCCCCCTTATATTTAATCCCTACACTATCGACTTTCTAGTTATTCACATATAAAGCCTTTTAATATTAAGATGTTTAACATTTATGTCACAATTATTCCATAAATGTTAATATTACCTATTAATAGGAGTCAATCTGTGTTATAATTCACCAGGTGAACTATTATTGTTCCTTTCATCTTTTGATGAATGTATGCCCTTTCTTAATTTTAAATATGTTCAATTTTATTGGTGAAGAGGAGAGAGATTCCTCTTCTTTTTTTCTTTATTAATATAGGATTTTATGTAATGAACAGAAAAAGAACCCAATTGGGTTCTTTTTCTAGGCATATTAACAGTAAGGAGAGTATTGAAATGCTAATTTCAAATCTTTATTAGGGGAAAAATTTGAAAAAGCTTATCATGTTCTTATTTTTACATATATGTAATATAAAGTAAATTGATAATGTTTAGACTCACTATTACTAATATTCAATTAATATAGTTGATACTATGTTTATAGTGTTAACTATATTGTTTGATGTGGAATACTTTAAAAATACAATAATAAATTTAAAATTGTTTTTTCTTTTTTGAATTTATTGTTAATTGCACACGATCAAAAAATAAAATGAATAAATAAAGATTCTGTAAGAAATACAGGGTTAAGGGAACATATAGATTTTATCAATATAATGGCATATATATTTTGAGGGAATTACTAAGAGTTCTAAAAAATTTAAGAACATGAAGCCAGTTGTTAATATTAGTATTCTAAAAGCATTAGGGTAGAAATTTAATGTTTTTGTTAAAAAAGAATTGACTTCTACTATCGTTGTAACTAAAATGGTTTCATAAAGTTGTAATCATATTAGTTACAACTAGTATCTATATTCAAAGTGAAAATAAGGTTTATATATTTAATTAAGGATGGTATGCCATATGTTATCGCCCAGTGTAGAAAGTTACTAACGTATTTAAATCAAGGTATATTCCGAACTTCAGTATCTTCTATTTTAGAGCGATAATGTGCAGTACTATTTTTTGTTAAAGATCTTATCTAATCTTTTTTTGAAGGGTTAGTTTTGAAAAATATAGTAAGGTAACTTAAAAAAGAACAAGATATAAAAGAGATGTACTTATATAAACCAGAAAGTTAGCTGAGAATTTTAAGTGCTATCTGGACTAGTTAATAAAAATAAAGGTAGGAGATTTAAATGAAAACAAAACAAGATAACCTTCTATACGTATGGGATGCATATTGTGGATGGTGCTACGGATTTTCAGAAAATGTTAAAGGGTTTTACAAAAATCATACTGAAATGCCTTTAACTGTTTTATGTGGAGGATTATTTTTAGATAATCTACCAATGAAAAATCTTTCATATATAGAAGAGGGAAATAAAAGAATTAATCAACTTACAGGTGCAGAATTTGGTCCTTTATATCAAAAATTAGTAAAAGAAGGTACTTTTAAAATGAATTCGAAAGATGCTGCAATTGGCTTTTCAGCCTTACGCTCATTAGCACCAGACCGTTTGTTAGAATTGACTTCGGCTATGCAAAAAGCGTTTTATTATGGGGGACAAAGTCTAAGTGATCCTGAAACATATCGTAAGATTGCCATTGAGCATGGTTTGGACCCTGAACAAGTACTAGAACGTTTAAACGCTCAAGAAACTATAATAGATGCCCAAAGCGATTTTGATAAGGTTCGACAGCTTGGTGTTAATAGTTATCCTTCATTACTTTTACAAAAGGATAATCAAATTATTCCTATTGGTGGTGGGGTAATGACGGCAGATAAAATTGAAGCACGTTTTAAAAATTTATACTAAGAAAGTTTACGTTATAGTAGCAAACATGTTAGCTTACGCCAACCGACATACATCTCCCGAATATTTGCTGGTGCTATTACATTTTCAGGTGAATTGAAAAGGGAGCTTCTGTCGGAACAAGATAAAAGTATGTTAACTAGTTAATAACTTTAACAAAAGGAGAATAATATTCTATGTTTAAAACAATCGATATAGATCAAAAAGATGTAAAATTGATGGTGTTTGGTTCAGACGAAAAAAGTTTTATGGTCACTGCAACCTTAGTTGAGAAAGCAGGACATGCATTTTTAATAAACTCAAAATTTACTCAATCTGATTCGAAAGAAATTGTGGATTATTTGAAAAACAATAACTTATCTCTAGATAAAATCTTTATTATTCATGGGGATCCTGATTACTATTTTGGGTTAGAAAGTATTAAAGCTGCTTACCCAGATGCCATAGCGTATGCTACAGAGTCTACGGTTGAACATATTGTTCATTCTGTATTAGGGAAATTAAAAGTTTGGAAAGATGCACTTGGAGAAAATGCACCAAGTAATGTGGTATTACCTCAAGTGTTTAAGAAAGAATCTATTGATTTTCAGGGACTAACATTTGAACTAGTAGGTTTAGATCATTACAGAACTAGCTTATTTAACAGAGAGCTGAAATTATTAATTGGAGGTATTGATGTATTTAACGAAATCCATCTATTCTTAGCAGATACTAGCTCAAAAACAGAAATGGAGGCATGGATTGAGAACTTGAAAGTATTACAGGCGTTAAATGCTGACATAATTGTACCGAGCCATGGATCAATCGAAAAATCATTAGATAATCAAGCAATTACTTCAACTATGGATTATCTAAGAACTGCAATTCAAGCTTCTGAGGAAAGTAAAACTTCAAAAGATTTTGTAGCAAAACTTGAAACAGCATATCCAGACTATGCTAATAAAGGTGTATTAGAATTAAGTGCAAAAGTTGTAACAAAAGAAATGCCTTGGGGTTAATGCTATGAATAAATATCAAAAACTATTACATGAAACGTATGTGTTAACTGGCGAGGGAAAATTGGATGCTTTCAAAACTTATTTAAGTAAAAATGTAACTTGGACAGAAGCTACTGGGTTTCCATATGCGGGCACTTATATAGGTCCTGATGAAGTAGTGAAAAATGTACATGAACGTCTTGGAACTGAATGGGATAACTATAGCGCTAAAGATGAAATTTATGCTTTTAATAACAATACTGTTATCGTGTATGGAAAATATAGTGGAACATATAAAGTAACAGGGAAATCATTCATAGCAGATTTTTGTCATCTTTATGAGTTTGATGAGAACGATAAGGTTAAGAAGTTTATTCAAATTGTGGACAGTGCAACTGTTAATGAGGTATTAAGTTAGAGTTACCTGTTTCTAATATGCCTCGTATAAGGAGTATTGTTAGGATAGATGGATTTTCCTAACAATATTTCTTACATCACATTCTGGGAAAGATTTTTCCTTTATTAAGCGTGTTATCGAAGATGAATTATAAAATTAGAAGAGATAGATATATATGAAATTAGAGAAAAATTTAATAGTAATAATTATTTCTGTGTTTATTTTAGGAATTGTGTCGACTTTGATATTTCAAGCTTCAACTGGTAATACCAAAGGTCACTTAATAAAGAGTGAGAATGTTGCACCAGTATCGAAAGATAATGTGACAGAAAAAGAAAAGAATAAAAAGATGATAGTTGATTTCTATAATGAAGTTTTTAACAAACATAATATCGATATTATCCCTAAATATGTAAGTGAAGATTATAAGCAACATAATCCTTTTGTTGCTTATGGACGAAAAGCCTTCATGGATTTCTTTAAGGAGGACTTTGTTAAAAATCCAAATTCCTCTGCAGAGATTAAACGTGTAGTAGCTGAAGGAGATACAGTTGCTCTTCATGTACATTCTCGTACTAATTCTCAAGATAAGGCAGTTGCTATAGTCGATATATTTCGTTTGAAGAATGGTAAGATTGTCGAGCATTGGGATATAATTCAAGAGATTCCAAATGAGACAGCTAATAATAATACTATGTTTTAAGTAGAAAATATAGTGGATGGTGTTATGAGTAATATGGATGACTTAACAGCAGATTGTCTTGATTTTATCACTATTCAATGGTTGAATGAGGCTAAATCACCAGATGAGTTCATTGATTTTTCATATGAACAAGTTTTAGAAATGTGTAGTATTCCTAAGGCAAAAGCTAATGGAGTTGAATATTATCGAGCTGAAGATAAGATTAAAGTTGCTAAAAGAATTGCTGCTTTAGCAAGTATTTTTATATATCTTAATGATGAAAATGAGGTTGTAGTATTAAATGATCGTGCAGAACCTGGTAAACATTACGAAGTAAAACGTGAAATCATAAAAAGGCTTTTTGTACTTGATTCAGTGGTGCTTTGGAGAGATAAAAACACTAATGAATACATGGGAATAGAATCATGTCGAATTAAACCAGGTAGTTTCTTGTCAAGCTACTTATATGGCTCAAATAGTACAAACGCGTTACTTTCTAAAAAAGCACTTGAATACAATAGTTATAGGCATAAGTATCATAAAAGGCTAATTCGTTATTTAACATGGCAGTGGAGAATTCGACAAATGTTTTCTAGTTTAAGCAGGCCCTATTCTATAGGTGGGGATAAAGGACTTTTAGCAGTAATGGATATTAAACAAAATCAAAAACCTAATAGAATTAGAGATCAATTAGAAAATGTCTTAATGGATCTAGAACGTGAAAAGGTTATTTCCCATTGGGAGTATGAAAATGGCTTAGATGAAGAAAAATTAACAAAGAAGAATTGGTTTAAAAATTATTATTCGCAGTTAGGTATTAGAATATTTCCACCTAAAGAATTAATGAATTCAATGGAGAGTTTGCCTAAAAAGAAAACTACCAATGTAATACAAGCGGAAAAAGCTGTTGCAAAGAAAGAAAGTAAGCCCATAAGTGCGGATGAAAGTGAATATTTAATTCGTGAAAAGATAGTATTTTTGCATACGAAGAAGAATATAACAATGAGGGAACTTTCAGAAGAGATAGGTATATCACAACCTACCCTTTCTAGGTTCTATAATCAAAAAACTAAGCGTCTTTCAGGTGTTGCTAAGGAGAAGCTGAACCGGTGGTATAAAAGGCAAGTTATAATTGATAAAATGTAATGAATAGGCTGTGTAAAAGTAGGGGTATACTTGCTTTTATACGGCTTATTTGAATTGTGGTAAATGATGTATTTTCGCTTATATTTAGGAAGAAATTATTTTGAGAGAAGTCTTACCTGTCAGTAGTATAGGAATTTTAAGGAGAACAAACTTAATGTATACTTTACATTTTTTCCACATTTAAAGGTTGAGAGGATTATAATTAATGATTATGTATTAAGTATAGCTTGCTTAAACAACATGAATTAATTAGTAATAATCAAAAATTTCCAACCATATTTGTCGATTAAACCATCAATAAGATAATTAAATAGCAAGAAATTTTGTTTGTGTAGATTGAAGTATAAAAAGTTTTGGTTTTTATTCGATTGAATTTTATAGAAATTTACGTATATCGATATCAAAATAATGTTTATGAAATAGTATTTAGAGTGAATGGAAAATAAAGAATTAATATACGTTTTTTAAACGTATTAGTAAAATAACATGAACAAAAGGATTCCCTTCAAAATATGTAACAATATTATAGTTAAAGTGGTTTTGGTGCAAAAATAAAAGAGAATAAAGCGCATATATTCCTAATGGAATCGTATCTTATGCTGCAAATCCAAACAATTGATGGATGAATTTTTTCTGATTTTGGACAGAGTGGTCTCGTAAATCAAGTTGTTCTTTTTTAATCATATGCATGGCTTCTATTCCAGAAAGAATGGATGTAGCTGTGTCAAAACATTTGAACCCTAGCGAAGCTTATTAAAAAATTAATATCGAATCATAATGTTGACATCGTTCAATTGACGCCTTCTAGAGCAAGTTTACTGCTGAGTTATAGTAAAGATGTTTTTAGTCATGTGAGTGAAATTATTATTGGGGGAGAAAATTTTCCGGTAAATTTACTTAAGGATCTACAGGAAAATACAAATGCAAAGATATACAATGTATACGGCCCTACTGAGGCGACAATCTGGGCGACAATTTGTGATGTTACGAAACAAGATGAAATAAGTATTGGAAAGGCACTCCCAAATTATGAAACCTATGTCCTGGATCATAATTTAAAAGTTGTACCAAATGGTGAAATGGGTGAATTATGTATTGCAGGAGCAGGCCTTTCGTTGGGTTATATTAATAGAGAGGCATTAACATTACAAAAATTTGTGAGTTTGAACGAACAACAGAATGTAAGAGTATATAGAACTGGCGATTACGTTAAGCTATTAGTTGATGGAAATATTAAATATATCGGAAGAATGGATAATCAAGTGAAAATTAGAGGATATAGAATTGAATTGGAAGAAATTGAATCAATTGCTTATGAATCAGGATTCATTTCTCAAGTTGTAGTATTAGTTCGAACTACTGACGATATTAATAGTTTAGTTTTATATTATTGTTCAAATCGTGTAAATGTGCCCGAACAATTAAAAGCTTATATTAGAGATAAGTTGCCAGATTACATGGTTCCAAGTAGGTATATAGAATTATTAACAATGCCACAGACTCCAAATGGTAAGATTGATCGTAAAGCATTAAATGAAATGTATTTTAATAACGAGGAAATGGGCACAATTCATGAAGAGAACTCAAGAGATAGTCAGATACAGGGTGATGATGTATATCATCAAGTTATTGAGATTATAAAAACTATTACAGAACGAAATTACATCACTCCACGTTCAGAAATTGAAGAAATCGATTCTATTTCCTTTATTAAAATACTGGTAGAGATTGAGAATACATTCAACATCACCTTATCGGAAGAAACTTTAATGAATAAATATTTTGATACCGTTGGAGACTTGATTCAGTATGTATCAGGGGAAGTGTACAGCTCGTTGTAATATTACTATACTTACCAACATTCACTTTGATGTTTTGTAAAATCAAAAATGCTGATAGTATCTCTATGCTGCCCGAAGTTAAGTTTTAACCTCAGCTAGGGGAAAACCCGATTGAGCTTGTTGATAAGTATAATCAATCCATTTATCCTATTTTTCTTTGAGATATCAGTGTATTCCATCCAAAAAAATTATGAGTTCCAAGGTAGTGCGATACGCTTCTAACTGAAAAGGTTAGACACTAGCTAACACGCTAGGAGAACTAATGATTTAAAGAGTCGAGTGAAGGAGTAATACCCTGAAAGGCTCTCCCTAATACTCCGAATAGCATCAAGATAAGGTAGTATCTTGGGGTTATAAGTTCGGTGAAGTCGGCAGAAAATTGCCGTAACAAGTAATGTTGACGAAAATTTTCCAGAGGTGGAAAAGGCAATGGATATGTCGGGGGGCTATAAAACACTCATGGTGGGAATATTAGTGCGAAAACGCTAACTGACGAAAATCCGAATGTACAGCTCTAGAGGTATGGGTACTAGAAATGGTATCTGCCACGCTTTGTGGTGCTAGTGGGGTGGGGTAAGATTTGTCTTTATGAAACACCCCCTATCGTGGTACAGACATGAGTAAGCTAGCGGGGCTAGAGGATTCACCTAAAAGTGTATGTACAGATAGAATCGTTGGAACGTGGGAGGCTGACAACATGGATGTCTGATCTGCCGTTGAAATGATGGAAACATCGTGGAGGGATAGCCACTAGTCAATTTGTTAAACACTACTGCAATTATCATCTATCAGATTCGTGTATGACTAAGAGAAACGAAAACCACCAATGGTTAGTAGTTGACTGATAACAATCAAGGAATAGAACAGATTATCTGACTTCTAAATTGATTGGAAACGATAAAATGAAAGTTTAATGATAACAAATTTGATGGAACGCCGTGTGCGATGAAAGTCGCTTGCACAGTCTGAATGGGGAAAAGAAGGAAATAACATCAAATTCTTACCTACCCATATCTTAAAACACATTGATGTAAATGCGAGTAGTACTAAATACCAATCAATCGTTTTATAGAGCTGACTCGGTAACGATCTATGTAAAGATTAACCTTCGCGCTTCTGAAATAGGTTTCAATCGACCAACGTTTGCCGTAAGTCATGATTACATAAGTCTTATGCCATGAAGCATGTACCTGCTCAATCATTTCGCTCGCAAGCTGAATTTTGCTCTTACCTTTGGATAATACGACGAGACATAAATGGATAGCTAACATCGACTGACCGAAGCGATGATTGGAGACCATAAACTCGTTTGCGCTTCAGTTGTGAATGATGGTTGGAGGCTCCTGTATGGGGAAGGTATTCGTGACGAAGACTTGGTTTTCTCACAAATATAATCATCCACGATAGCGAAGATAGGGCTGTTAGTTTGTTTAGCATTCGATTGAACCTGCCTTGAAGGCGATTTGGCGAAATATATTTTTCTAATTGAGTTGATGTCTTAGCGTATAGGTATGTGACATTTCTTGTTCTCCTCTGCGTAAAGTGGTTGGTTGTGCTTCTAATTTACACAGAGAGCCAGGGGTGTCTCTTTTTATGTTTCAATACAGTGATTTGGGTAAGTACAATAATATTATTCAGTTTCTTATGAGAGGGATATAACATGAAGAAAATTGTTGCAACAATATTCATATTTTTGCTTCCTATGAATAACGTTTATGCAGCTAATAACAACTCAGCTGCCGACCAGAATGCTTACATCTTAAAATATGCCAGTACCATGAATGAATACGCAAAAATGCTGAGTCCGTTAATTAGCTTGTTAATTATTGGGTTGTTGGTGCTTACGGGCAAGGTTGTTGCTGAAACCCTTTCTAAAAATAGGACAGTAACCAAGTCAAAGAAAGAAATCAAATGGGCAAGCGGAATTTTAATAAGTGTAATAGTGCTTTTTGGGGTGTGTCTATACATCAGCCCTAATTACATAATGAAGCAAATGACTTGGTACGATATCTATTCATTAAAGTATTATTGGATTTTTACATTTGTCATTTTGACATTTGTTTGTCTAATTTTTTATTTGGTATACATTAATATATTATTTACTTGTACAAGAATGAAAGAAAAGAATTTTATTGCCATCATTTCATTAAGTATATTAAATGGTTTAATGAACACTTTGATTATTCTAACTATTAATGAAACTTTTAACACAAATTTGATGTATTCAATGGATTTATTAATGTTTTTTCTTTTTTTTCTAGTCTTTCTTGTTTATACGCAAAAATTGTTACAGGAAAAGCTGATTAAAACTACGAATCAAATTATTAATGAGAAAAGAATTGCTATCGTGAATGAAATCATGAATTCTTCTTACGAAAATATTGAGAATATTGGAAGTTCGAAGATGTATACTGTGTTGAATAATGATACTGAAGCGATATCCAGATTGCCGGAAATTTTTGTTGTTGGTTGTTCTAGCTTATTGACAATCATATTTTGTATGAGTTATCTCGGATATCAAAATATATACGGTTTTATAGGGTCGCTTGTAATCATAATATTGAATCTCATTTTTAATACTGTGATCAATAGAAAAGCTTCGCAATATTGGAGAAAAAATCGAGAGATGAAAGATAAATATTTTGGTTATATTACAGACATGCTGAAGGGTTTCAAAGAGTTAAGTCTAAATCGTATTAAAAGAGGCGAATACTCCGTGGAAATGAATAATTGTACAAAAGAAACCACGGATTATAATGTTGTTGCCTCAACCAAAATATTAAATTTCACGTTATACAATACCACAATTTACAATATAATATTTGCGGTCGTTGTTTTTATATTTCCGATGCTGTTAACGCAAATTAATGTAAATGACCTTCGTGAAACTCTATTCATCGTATTTTATTTAATAGGCCCTTTTCAATCGTTAACTAATTGTTTAACTCAATACGAGGCTATGAAAGTAAACTTGAAACAAATTGATACATTGACAACGATGCTAAAGACACACAATAATCAGCAGCAACCAGGAAATTTCAATATTGAGTCATATGAAAATTTCCCTACCCATATTGAACTTAAATTAAATAATATAGAGTATAGCTATTATTCAGCCGATGCTCAAGAAACAAATCATGAATTTAAATTAGGCCCTGTAAATCTAGAATTCCATACAGGTGAGATTACTTTTATAGTAGGTGGCAACGGAAGCGGTAAGTCAACTTTATCCAAAATAATTACGGGATTGTATAGACCGCATAAAGGACAAATTACTATAAATGGGAGAAGTATTAACTATGACGAACTAAATAATTATTTCTCAGCGATATTCAATGACTTCCATTTGTTTAGAAAAATGTATGGAGTTGATTTGACGAAAAGTGAGCAGTCCATTCAAAGTTCATTAGCACTAATGAAATTGGATGATAAAGTAGTAATAAATGAAAAAAGAGAAGTCAATTCAGGAGAATTGTCAACAGGACAAAAGAAACGGTTAGCATATATTATATCCTGCTTGGAAAACAAACCATTGATTTTATTGGATGAATGGGCAGCGGAGCAAGATCCTGAATTTAAAGCGTTTTTCTATGAAGAGTTACTAAAGGGTTTAAAATCTCAAGGCAAGTGTATCATTGTTGTGACGCACGATGATCAGTATTTTCATGTTGCAGACAGAATAATTAAATTAGATAGCGGGAAAATATTTCAAAATCAAGTAACGCTGGATGCTAATCAAATGCATGAATTGCAAAGGAGTTCCTTGTGAGATAGGGTGATAAATCTATATGAGCTACCTTGTTGCTTTGGTACTTGCTGTTTTATTAGCTTTTTCATATAAAATTGTTGATTTGACAGTTGGCACTATTATTGGAAGAACATTGTACCGAAAGATAGAAAATGAGATTATTTATATATGGGGAACACTGCTGACAGTAATTATTTATTTTTATGAAGATAATTATGTCTTCCGTTTACCAATTCACTACGAACCAATTGTTTTATTAATCTTTATTGCCGCGATAACGAATATTTTCATTTCACGATACTCAGGATATAAGCCGAGCGGGAAAAAGAATATCTTAAACTTTGTAATTATGTATCCTATTTTTGAAGAAGTAATTTTCAGAGGGATGATTATACCACTACTTAATAATTCATTCCCAATATACCCTCTTTATGAAATAGCTTACATACCAGTTACGGTACCGATCCTAATATCTTCTTTCCTATTCGCTGTAGCTCACTTACAATATTACAGCTTTAATCAGACTAGCATAAAATTTATGCTGTTCGCATTTCTCGGGGGAATCATATATGGTATGATTACGGATTACTCACTATCAATTGTTTTTTCAATATTTTTGCATGTGGAGTTTAATTTATTTTCAGTATATTATTCAAAAAAGAGGATTTTAGTGCGAAAATAAAAGAGAATACAGTGCATATATTCTTAACGGAATCGTATCTTATGCTGCAAGTCAAAACAATTGATGGATGAATTCTTTCTGATTTTGGACAGACTGTTCCCGTAAATCAAGCTGTTCTTTTTTAGTATATGCGTGGCTTCTACTCTAGGAAGAATGGATGTAGCTATATCTGGTAAAGGTGGAAGAGTTTTTTTATTTTTTTAATGTGACTTAGGGAATATAGGGAAAATAATAAATATGAGAATAAAAGAGTGTTTTCACTCTAACAAACAGAGGTAATCTTTGATATCTTAAAATACATATAGGGAGGCATATTAAAGTGAATCTAGACATTTTTACTCAAAATGTTTTAAATCTCATACAACAGAAGAAGACTAATTTTAATATATATAATGTAGATAATACTACAGATTTGATAAATGGATTGAAAGACAAAAGGTAGTTAATCTGTTGTAATGCGAGTACATAAGTAAATATATTAATATAATGAGGCTTAGTCAAAATAATGGCTAGGCCCTTTTGATTTTAGTTATTAATCGCATTAAATACTCCATATACACTTTTTACAAGTGCTTTCTAAGCCTTGAAACATTAAATGATTTTCTTTATCCTATTAAAAGGAAAGGGGTTTTTTATGGATACAAAAACAGTAATAACAATTATTGGCTCATTTTTAGCAGCATCTAGCGCACAATTAATAAGTCACATTCTTACCTTAAGAAGAGAAAAGAAAAACTATAAGAAAGCATGTTATCAAAACTTATAACTCACCAATAATTTTTAAATTAACCGATTATATAAAATCTGAAGCATGTTATGATGATTTTTATGAACTTAACACTACTTACCAAAAACCTTCTGATATTTTTTATGAAGTAATGCAACACATTGAAAAGAATTTAGCTTATACAAGTGTGGATATTATAAATATCTATCAAGTGTGGAAAAGAGATTACTCGCATCCTTCAAGCAAAGATGAATTACCTAACACAGTAAAAATAGAGAATCAAATGGATTTAAGTATTACATTCGCAAATACTTTTTTCGCACAGTTTATAAAGATTAACAAGTCTTTAAAGTTTAAGCACAAAATAGTCAATGAGGAACTAAGAGCACCTTATTTTTTCACTCATTTTTTCTTATTAATTAAGGAATGTACACGGCCTTATTCCGTAACATTCTCGGAAATATTCGCTATATATGATTTAATAGAAGCTATCTTATTACCAGTTAACAATTATACTGAGCAAATTATTTCTATTCGAGATAATTTGGACAAAGTTCTATCTACAAATCTTTATAAAAATAATGATCGAGTTCAAGAAGCGTATCTTTCTGCGTACGAACTTTTATATGAAATCGTAAACGAGATGGCAATCATTAGTGAAGACAGAGCAACAGATTTTAAAGATTTTCTCGACTCTCAGATTCAAAAATAGTTCCCTCAAATGAAAAGTTTAAGAGATTAGAAGAGCAAATTTATAATATAGAAATAGAAAAAGAGGCTTTTAAAATACCTCTTCTTCTATTTAACATTTATTCTTTTGGAGAGAAAATATCTTTTGTCCCAATAGTAAATATACACATGAGCATGTTTGCGACAGCGATTTTTTCATTAAAGAAAAGTGCAGTAAAAAATATTAAGAATAGAAATATCATAGAAAAAATTTCTTTCTTTGCATTTTTAACGTTAATTAACATATTGAATACCTCCAATTAGAATTTTTTTATTCAGTATAGGATTATAAGGATTTTCGTCCTAGATTCTAAGAGGAGAGAGCAAATTTTTTTAAAAAATCTTGATATAAAAATTTAAATTGTGTAATATATGGGTATATTGTTAGTTTATTTGATTCCGTTTATTCCCACACCTTTTTTTGTGTTGTGGTTGAGTTGTAGAAGCAAGTTGCGTCTTGTTTCATTTGTGAAAGGGCTTCTTTGAGCCGATTAGTGTATATATAGCTTATTTTGCTATGCACATTATTAATCGACTTGAAGAAGCCCTTTTTGTGTTGTTTTCAAGTTTGCAGGCGGGGTTATTTATGATTCATAAAATAACAAATTAAACAGTAGAGGAGATAGTAAAATGAAAAAAGATTGTAGACACTTAAAACTAGTCCCAACAGTAGAGGAACATAAAACAGGAATGGAAAAAAAACAGAAATCATATGCTGCACCAGCGATGTCATCTGAATCCAGAGCAAGAGTGAATCAAATGAGAGGATGTTTTGAAGCTGAAATTATATTACCAGATGGAAAATTTCAATACTTTAAACCAGATACTCTTAATGAAAAGGTGGCCATTCAAGAAATCGCATTATACATTGAAGGCATACAGGAAGCAAAAGAAGGCTACGTAATCTTATGGCGCTTTGTCGGGCAACAAAGTTTTTACCATGGTACAAAGATCGTAGCTGAACCGAAGTTTCGTACAATCCTACGTAAACTGAAAGATTTCTTTTTTGATTACGAAGAAGTTGTATACGAACCTGAAAAATAAGAAAGATAGAGGGAAATGAAAATGAAAAAAGATAACACTTGGACAGAATTAGATGATCCAAAAGAGCAGGAAACAAGAGAGCCATCCCAAGAGCCGGATGATATTTTTGCTGGTATGGATGAGCTACCGGAGATTACAGATGAAGAACTACCATTTTAATAAGGTCGAGGTAGTTTATAGAGGGTAAAAGGAAGAACTAAGTGATGTATTTACTTGGATCTTCCTTTTTTTATTGTAAAAAAGAACTTGGAGGGAACGATTATGCGTTTAGGAAATGATTTAGCGGCGGGATTTTATCCAACACCACTAACAGAAGGGAATCATTTAATACAGTTATTACAAATGGAATCAGAGCGAGCTTATGCTTGCTTTGATCCATGTTGTGGAGAAGGTACAATTTTACGAAGTTTTGCAGATGCGGTGAAACAAGTTGGTATACAACTTGTTTCATATGGTGTGGAATTAGATGCAAATCGATATAACAAAGCAAAAGAGCAATTAGACGTAGTGATACGCTCTAGCTTTGAAAGTATGATGATTAGTCATGACTATTTTCCACTTATCTTTTTAAACCCACCGTATAATACAGAGCTTCGGACAGAAAAAAAGAAATCAGAGAAAATGGAATTTAACTTCTTAAAGCGTGCACACCATTATTTACAAGACGGTGGCATTATGGTGTATGTCATTCCATACGATCGTTTTGCTCGAGATGAAATTAGCTACTTTTTAGCTAAGAATTACGAGGAAATCGGGTTAATGCGTTTTGGTGATGAAAATGAAGAATTTGAGCAATTTAAGCAATGTGTCTTTATTGGCCGTAAGCGTGCAGCTACGAAAAATGTTACATATTTTAACGATCGATTCGCTAATTTTTGTGAGAATATGTCAGAACTAGATTTTGTTAGAGAACATGTAAATACATTAGCGCAAATGGTGAATCGTAAAAGTTGGACTATACCTGCATTACGAAATCAAAATAAATTGATTTTCACATCTCGCGTAGATTATAAAGATGCTTATGAAGGTGTAGGCAAATCAGAGGGGATCTTAACATTAAAGAAACGCTTAAATAGAGGAAATGGTTACTCACTTCAAGCTGAGAAAACAGCTGCAGAGAGAGCAAAGATGCCAATTGCTTCTGGACAATTAGGACTATTGCTGATAACGGGTGTGGCAGATGGTTTGCTTGGTGAAGGTGATACACTCCATGCTGTTCGTGGTTCTGAAAATGTGTTTTTTGAAACTTCATTCGAGAAACTGGAAACAACAACGAAAGAAGTTGTATTACAAAAACGCCGCGCGAAATTTATCATCGCAACACCAACTGGTGAAGTCAAAGAACTTGTCTAGGAAAGGAAGAGAGATATGTCTGTACTGTTAGGGATAGGAGCACTATACATTGTATGGGAGTTTAGCAATCGTATATTTCGTATTGCTATTGTACTTACAGTTATTTGTTTATGTGCTTCTCAATTAGGTGCAGGTACATCTTTTGAAGTATTAGAGCAATTCTCTGTCTTTCAAGGTGCAGGTGATATGTTACATGCGGCTGAACAGTCATTACCAGAGTGGAAACAGTTTATAGATTTTTAACCAATAAATTGAATGAGTAGGACATGAAACGTATCGAATAAGATGCGTTTTTTATTTTAGGAGGGAAACTTATGTTACAAGAAATAATTAAACAAGATACATTTGACCAGGAACAAACACCAGCAATGTTGCAATTGGAGACAGGCACTGCTTCACATTCAGCTTTCTGCTTTGCTATGGCAGTTAATCATAACAACCAAATGCAATTTGCAGTGTTAGGTGCGAATGACAGTACACTAAAGTCATTCAGAGCAGCCATATCAATGGGTACTAGTCGTTTGTATTTTGGAGAGGGACAAAAAGAAGAATTACATTATGTATTAGGCAAAAAAATGAATGTAAATTCGAAAGGACAATTTGAGTTTATAAATACACAAACAGTAAATAGAAAAAAGGCAATTATTGCGTTTTCTAAAGAATTAGAAGAAAAGTATATTGTGGCAATTGATGAAGCACCAGAAATGCAAGTAAGAGATTTCTTAATGGCTCCTCCGTATGGTCTCCCAATTTTAGAAGAATGGGCGAAGCCAATTTATGAAGAGATGTTAACAAGAAATTTGTTACAACCATTAAATGTGTATTTTGATAGGAATGAATTTACTTCTCTATCTATTGCGCAGGTAGCATTAAAAGAAGAGGATTGTAAAGGGTTTTTATCAGAAATGATACGTACTGGAAAATGTCAATTCCCGCAAGAGGGTACAGGTGAAAAAATCAATGAAATTAATGATTTAAATGAATATTTACTGGAATATTCGCCTGTCATGCTTGATAAGGTAACAAAATTAGATGAGCCTTTACATCAACCGATGAAAGAACAGGCATTATCTCATTTTGATACATATCAAAGACCTTTATTCCCTGTACAGGCACATGTAGCAACAGGTGCAGCAAAAGCATTACAAGTGCAAAAAGGGATCATAATACAGGGGGAAATGTCGAGCGGAAAAAGTGCAATAATGACAGCGACAGTAGATGGATATTTCCATTTGATAGAACAAAAGGGATATCGTACTTGCGTATTTGTTCCACCGACTCTAACTGAGAAGTGGGCAAAAGAAGAAATACGACACTTAATACCAGACGCAGAAGTACATCTGATTAAACGTACAGAGGATTTAATACGCATTCATCAATCATGGATTCAGGCTGGAAGACCAAAACCAGAAAAACCAACCTTCTTTGTCATTAGTTTTACTACGATGCGAGGGGATTCTATTAAACAGATGCCATTGCCTTATAAGCAAATTGCATTTTCCAAGAAGTCGGAGGAAGAGGTGCAAAGATATTATAAGAATGGATATTACTGTCCAGATTGTGGTGCTAAGTTACGTAAAAAAACATCCTCTATTATGGTTCACCAAGCTAATGGCGAACAGAAAGAAGTCTGTCAGTATAAAGATTTTACAGGTAGTGACTTAGATTCGAAAACAAATAAAAACAGTGTATGTGCTGATTGTAATTCAAATATTTGGAGTCCAAAAGTAAAAACCAAATATGCAAGCTTTAAAGATTGGACCAAATATGAAAATAAATTAGTGCAAGCAATAAAAGAGGGAAATAAACCGCTGCAAAAACAACTAGAGCTAGAGAATCGTGTGAAGCCATATGATGCGAAACAATCAGGACGAGCATATCGAAAGGTAGCTACCGTTGAGTATATTCGTAGAAAAATGAAACACTTCTTTGATGCTCTTATCGTTGATGAAGTTCACGAATGTGTGACACGTTACCTTATAAGTGTCGCTTAATTGATACGAAATAGGTGGCCTAAAAGTATTTTAGGTACAACTGATATACCGATGTCAGGAATGAAAGCCGTCATGTTGAGCTGAAACTGACAGTCTAATACTCCTACATGCATTTATCTTGATAGAGATACATTGCGTTATGTATGAAACTAGGTGAAGTCGGCTGAATCTAATTCTAAAACCACTCTTACAGAGAAGGTATGGTTAGAGATAGGCCGGGACGCTATAAAATACCTATGATGAGAATGTTCCATGGGGAACTGACGAAGACTGCGAATGTACGCGCCTAGAGGACTAAAGAATGGGAAACCTTTCTTGCTACTTATGTAGTGTGAGATATCGATGAGTAAGATTATTCGTTATGAAAATCGGCATAGTCAACAAAGAGACTATAAGGCTCACAGGTGTAAAGCAGCCATCTAAGGGTATATGTAAAGCTAGGTATATTGGAACGTGGTAAGCAGCCAACTTCTATACCAAACACCTATCAGTGGGAAGGTCACTATAAGATTCAGTAATGAATCGAAATGTGTTTATGGTTGTGAAAGTAGGGTCACAGTACCGTTGAAGCTATGGAAACATAGTGGAGGGATAGGCCCAAGTCTAGTTTTACTAATAGAAATTCGAGTTAGAGTTGTAGCTCATATTTCGGGTAAGAAGGTGAGTTGGAAATCACTTGAAGGAGCTGATTTCTACACCAATGAGCGCGATAGCAAATCGACATAAACAATACTACGATTTCACAGGAATACAGAATGATTTATTCCAAAGAAGTCGTGAGGGGACTAAGAATTTTAAGAACCTACTAGAGATTGTCATTTCGGATGAAAATATCTTATTAGCATATCGGCAAGTTAAATCAAACACCGGTTCAAAAACCCCGGGTACTGATGACCAAACAATTTTGGATCTTGCTAATACTAATCAAGATGAGTTCATTCATTATATGAGAGAACTAGTGTTAAATTACAAACCAAAATCGGTTAGACGTGTATGGATAGATAAAAATTACTCAAAAGGGAAAAGACCTTTAGGTATTCCTTGCATACAAGACAGAATCGTCCAACAAATGTTCCTGAACGTTCTCGAACCAATATGCGAAGGGAAATTCTACAATCATTCTTATGGTTTTAGGCCAACACGTACTACACGACATGCGGTTGCAAGAGTTCAAACATTAGTAAATATCAATAAATATCACTACACGGTTGATATTGATATAAAAGGTTTCTTTGATAATGTAAATCACTCCATTCTTCTTAAACAAGTCTGGAATATTGGCATAAGGGACAAACGAGTAATCGCTGTAATTAGCAAAATGCTTAAAGCACCGATTAAAGGAGAAGGTACACCAACAAAAGGCGTACCCCAAGGTGGAATTCTTTCACCGCTGCTATCTAACATTGTTCTCAATGACTTAGACCAATGGGTAGCCGATCAATGGGAATGCTTTGAAACAAGGTACCAATACTCCGTCAACTATTCCAAATACGTTAACCTTAGAAGAAATTCTAAACTTAAAGAAGGATTCTTAGTGAGGTACGCAGATGATTTTAGAATCATGACTAACACTCACGATTCAGCGGTTAAATGGTTTCATGCAGTAGTTGATTTTTTAAATAAAAGATTAAAGCTTGAAATCTCACCATATAAATCAAAAATTATTAATCTTCGAATGAAGTCTTCTTCCTTCTTAGGTTATAAATTTAAAACTGCTATCAAGGAAAACAAAAGGGTATTCTTCTCGCATATAGATGATGACAAACAAAAACAAATCATCACGAAATTAAAAGAAAGAATCTATGAGATACAAAAGCATCCTACGGCCGGCAATGCAAATCTTTACAATTCAGTAGTATTAGGAGTCCAAAATAATTTCCAATATGCTACTCACATTGTTAAGGATATGAGCGACATTGAATATAGGGTTTTACGAACTCTTAACAACCGACTGAAAAAGATTGCATGGTATGGTAAGCCTAATGAACTTCCAGAGAAAGGGGCATACCTAAAGTTTTACAAAAATACACGTAAAACATACAGGGTAGCAGGTGTATATCTTTTTCCTATAGGGCAGGTTACAACAAAGAATAATCTAAATTATTCACAGTCCATTAACCCCTATACAGATGAAAAAGTATTCGATTGGGACAAAGAACTTACCGAGCTGATGAAATCCAGACTTTCTAATAGGAGCATCGAATATATGGACAATAGACTATCCAAATATTCCGCACAAAAAGGGAAATGTTTTATTACTGGATTACCGCTTAAAGCTAGGGATGTTCACTGTCATCATAAGAAACCCACTTTCCTTGGTGGAACAGATGAGTTTCAGAATCTTATCATCGTTCATAAAGATATCCATACACTAATCCATGCATCACTAGAAGGCACCATACTAAGGTATGTTAATAGATTCCGATTGCACACAAAACAAATTGAGAAAATCAACCAACTCAGGAAGCTATGTAAACTCGAAAGAATTACTATTAGATAAAACTAGAGGGAACGCCGTATGAGCTGAAAGGTTCACGTACGGTGTGGAGCGGGGGAAAAGGTGGAGATTACTTCAAAACCTTACCTATCGCTATTAAAAAGTGAAACAGCACAAGGAACTGCTTTAGGAAGTTTAGCAAAGGTTTGTAAGAAAGTTGTAGCTGGAACAGGTACATTATTTGGTGGGCGAGCAAGCGATGTTTTCTATACGCTATGGCGTTTATTCCCTCAAAAAATGGTGAAAAGTGGTTTTGAATATAGTTCTTTAATGGAATGGAATGAAACCTACGGAAACATCGAGAGAACATATTACCATGATGGTGAGGTCAGATCTAATATAGCTTCACGCGGAGCGCAAGGTACATTAGATAAAACTAAGGTCGTACCTGGTATTTCACCTTATGTGTTTACTCAATTTTTAATGGATACAACCATTAATGTACGCTTAAAAGATGTTTGGCCAAATCCTGTGGAGTTAATTAATGTACCTACAATTCTTGTAGATATGTCGGAAGAACAAAAACAGGCTTATGAGCATATGAAAGAGTCTTTTGAGAAAGCGATTGAAGGGGCGAAAGGTACACCGGATGTTGGGAAACTATGGCTCTCTTATATTCGTACAGGAAATTCGTATCCAGACAATATGAACCACTATCCAAACTATCACTTAGATAACGCGGAAAAGGAATTGGTTTGGTCCAATAATGAATTCAGATTTGATGAGGATTGTATACAGCCGAAGGAGAAGAAGTTGCAAGAAATATTGCATACTGAAATCTCTGAAGGCCGTCCAACTATCATTTATGTATCTGATACAGGATCTACAGTGAAAGAACGAGACATTCAACCTCGTTTACAGAAGGTCGCTGAGCAAGTACCTGGTGCAAAAGTAGCTATTCTTCGCACGAATACAGTTAACCCGCCAAAGCGCAGTGCATGGTTAAAAGAGCAAGTAAATAGCGGTGTGAATGTAATTATTTGTTCGCAAGAATTAGTCAAGGTAGGATTGGACTTGCTGGCGACGCCAACATTAATTTTCTATCAATTATCATTCAGCTTATTTACATTAAATCAGGCTGCAAGAAGACATTGGCGTATTGGTCAAACAAAGCAATGCAGAACTTTCTATCTTGGATACCGAGAAACATTCCAAGAACAGATGGCGGGGCGGCAGATGATGTCTGCATAACAATGAACCCAATGGGTTCTAGGGAGAGATAGTAATATCGCTCTTAGGTGTTGGTAGCACCCTATCCTAACCCCTCCCCTGATTAGAAGATAAGCCTTCTAATTACGGGTCAAGCTTGGAGGGTGAGAACTGGGAGATGAGCCGAAACTGGTGTATGGCGAAGTCTTTCACTGGAGTCCAAAAGAAAGTCTATGGTTAATCGGTTATTGATAAAGCTGAGATGTGTGGTCTATCTCTCGGACTTGGACGAGCTATTTTATAGTAGTAACTAATACCAGTCGTTACGTCCTTATCCATTTGTCCAATCCTAGTGTGCCATGAGGTATTGGAAAGTAAATAAAGATTTACTAGGTCAGAAAGCTACCAAAACTTATCTGACTAAATGGACACATGCACAGATTGTGTAAGCATTGGAAAGCAACCTAAGGATTTTCAAAAAGGCGTGTTATGTAGATAACCTGCAACGGTTTTAGTAAAGAGGGAGTTGTATTCCCTATGAGGTACTAAAACTTAAAGATACGTTAGAGTAATCTGCGGATGGTAACTGTACTCAAAAGGTACAGTGAAAGTTTAATCAACGAGGGAATAACCCATCCACATCTATATCGAGGGATATAGGACACATATAAAATGGTGACATTCTATATGTGCTGGTGAATGACGTGAGGCAAATCTAGTTAGCAAACAAATCAATGGACAGGAGAGTGAATGCTCTTATGATGAATCAATCATGGGCTATTGAGAAGATTGCTACCCTAACAAAAACTGCGAATGAAAATAAAAAAAGACGCTTCAAGGATCTTTATAAAATTGTCCGGAATAAAGATGTTCTCAGAACTGCATATTTAAAAATTGCAAGCAATACAGGGTCCAAAACAGGTGGAGTTGATGGTATGACCAAACTTGACCTTATGAATCCTGTGGTGCAAAACGAAATCCTAAACGAACTATCAGATGAGCTTACAGATGGAGGTTATCAACCCCTGCCTGTAAGGAGAGTCGAGATACCGAAAAACAACGGAAAAGGAAGGAGACCTCTCGGGATTCCTGCTTTAAAAGATAGAATAGTTCAATCAGCTGTAAAAATGGTGTTAGAAGCCTTGTACGAACCTATTTTCCATGAAACTTCACATGGTTTTCGACCTAGAAGAAGCTGTCAAACAGCAGTTTCTGATATTATTCCAAGAAAATACGATTGGGTAATAGAAGGAGACATTAAAGGTTGTTTTGATAATATTAAGCATGGAAAATTGCTGGATATCCTACGGAAAAGAGTATCTGATGAAAAATTCATCAATTTAATACTTAAATTCCTAAAGAGTGGGTATCAAATGGGTTATGGAATCGATGGGAAATTGCCAATCTTTGAAACTGAAAATGGTACTCCACAAGGCGGTATAGTTAGTCCTGTTCTTGCAAACATATACCTTCATGAATTTGACAGCTTTATGGAAAAACATCTAAAGAATATAGATGTCCATGAAATCGAGGTTGCAAAAGAAAGAAGCTACCTGCAAAACAAAATTAGCAAACTAAACAAAGCCTTGAAAATAGGGAGAGGCAATTATGCAGTTAAAATCAGATGGGATTTTAAAGAAATACCTCAATATACTTTTGAAAGTGAAGAGGAAATTCTATCTGCAATAGAAGAGGCAATGAAATCCAGAGAAGGCATGGGAAGTAAAACTAAACCATACAAGACTTTAACAGCTGTTATTAGGAAACTTCGTGCAACCTATGATGAAGGAAAATATCCGGTATCTTTCTCCTATAACCTAGATGGAAGTAGTACAAACGGTGAAAGAGTAGTATTGAATAACCGATTTGAAATGCAACAGATGCTAAAAACACTAGTGAAAATGAGAAAGCATGTAAACACTTATAACGAGAAAGATTATTTCAATCATAAGAGTCTAGGATATGTGAGGTATGCAGATGACTTTGTAATTCTACTAGGTAATTTAACCAAGGAAGATGCAAAGAAATTTAAAGAAGAAATTAAAGACTGGTTTGAAGCAAATTTAGGATTGGCACTCAGCCCCGAGAAAACTCTCATAACACATGCAACAAAGGGATTTAGATTTCTCGGATACGATATTGTTAAAAGACCAAAGCAACTTGAAGGAAAAACATTAGGATATGAAACATTCTCCAAAGTGTACATCCCGAAAGAAAAAGTAAATAAGGTCAAAAACAAAATCGAAAGAGTAATTAGAGCGCACCACAATCTTCCACTTGCAGATTTAATCAAAGTATTAAATTCTATCATTTTAGGTTGGAGCAATTTCTACAAAATTTGTAACAACTTAAATACGACTGCTGGTACTTTGGACAAGTGGTTATGGTGGAAAGTCATGAAACATCGGGCTCGAAAACATAAATCTACTGTTAAAGAAATGTACAAAAAGTACATGAAAATTAAGTTTGAAATGTGGGGATTAAAACGCAATCGAATTGCTGATGTGGTTGAAGCGCGAATAGTCCCACTCAGAATGTTTTCTGATGTGTGTTATGTCACTCCTAAAGAAATTGCTGACCAAATTAAAAACAAAGCCAAAACTGAGAACTGGTACTTTGTTGAACTGGACGATAAAGAAATAAAACAACAAATAGCCAGAACAAATCATGGATACTCGTATTCGAATTTTGTTGAGCTTGAAGCAACACAGGGACGTAAATGTAGTCAATGTGGAAGTAAAGATGAATTGTTAGAGGTACATCATCTCAGAAAAGTAAACAGAAATAAAAGGATAAACAGTGATGCAATTAAACAAGCCAGTATGAATCTACCAAAAGTTCTACTGTGTAAAAAGTGTCACTCGAAAATAAATCCTATTACAAATTCGTAGATAAAATAGGAAGAGATTTGTCGCGAGCCGTATGCTTCGAAAGTTGCTCGTACGGTTCTAACGGGAGCTGATGGGAAACACAGTTAAGCTGTGCGCCCATCTTCGACCCAATCAATTAATTGCCCAAAAGAATAAAGCTGCTGAAGCAATGAACGGTGATGCAACAAGTGATGGACTAAATGCAATGCTTGGTGATACTGGGGATCTACAAACATTATTAATTCAAAATATCAAGAGTGGGAATCAGTTAAAAGGTTCAACAGAAGAATGGACACAAGCGGCATCGGAAGAATCTAAGCGAGTACTTGCAAATATCGGTAAAGTAATTACACCAGTGTTTGAATCAATTGAAATTCAATTTACAAATTGGGTGAAAACATTACCGAGTACATTTGATGTATCGTTTATGGAAGATGCAAAATTTGTGCGAAAAGCTGTTGAATGTATCAAAGAAGAAAAAGTTCCTGGCGTTGTTGTAAAGCAACGTAAACTTGAAATTGACGGGAATGTAGAAGATATCATACGTACTTTAACAACACTGAATACCGATAAGCGTATGCTTGTACAAAAACAAGATATTGCATTATGGGAAGAATTGATTGTGGAAGTAGATACTTCTCAAAAGAAAGGCAAACGAAAAAGTAAAGTAATTGAAGGACAATTTGAGTTTGATTTATTCGGTTAAATGAGAGGTGAAAATTATGTTTACGACACTTCTTATCGCATTCATTTGCTATATGTGTTTTGTAGTTTACAAAACAAAGAGAAACATGGTGATTGAGGAGCAGAAAAAGGAGAAAGGACCTGAACCGGTGGAACGACCTGTTTATTGGTGCCCGAGAGAAAATAGGCCTATAGGTAGGGAACAAGAACGTGTTACTGTTCCAACAAAAGAAATTACCTTAGAAAAGGATGTAGCAAATATATACGATTTAGTTGCTACATCTATTCGAATGAATGTAGGTGAAGAAGAAAAAACGTTAGAGCAGGACAAGGAAGTTGCAAAAGAAGTGGAGTATGTTGAAGAATTTCATCATGCTCCTGCTTCTGAAGCAGTATATGAATTTCCTTTTCCGAGTGATGAGGATATACCAGAGGAAATATTAGAATATGAGGAGATATTACAGGAACTAGAACAGTTGCCAATACCGCTAGAAACAGAACTGAACCTACCTTTTACACAAGAAGTATCAAGGGTAGATGATATGAATGTGGTCAGGTGGACTGCAAAAGTAATAGGAAGCGAACAAGGACTGACGCGCGTACTGAATATGTCGGATAACAAACGTTATTGGATCCATACAGAGGGAGAAATCTTACCAGAAAATCAACCATTGTATATAGAATTACAAATTGATTCACCGTATTCTTATACATTAGTTGAATGGAGTGATAGACAACTAGGGAATATATAAAACAATTTCCTAGTTGTATTTTTATAGATAGATAGTATGAATGCAGCATTTTTCCACTCATTTGTACAAGGATAAAACATTTTTTTATTTTTGTACAAATGAGTGGGACAGAATGATTCACCATATAAGGATATTCGACTATAATGAGACATTGTACGTCATTGTAATATTAAAATGTTTTAAGATTAAGTGATTAATAATCTTGAAACAGGAGAACCGAGAACTCTCCACAATATAACAATGCTTAAAATAGATAAAATCCAAACATGAGGATTATATGAAGTAAAAAATATTTTCGATTTAAAAAATAACAAATTTGAAAGGTGAATGTAAATGAATATTAATTCCCTAAGTAACAATGTAGTAGAAAAATTAGAACAAACGGTGCGCTATGAAAGAAAACAAGTTCAGGTATTACGTGTAAGTAAAAGTAGTTCAAATGTACATGCTTATATGATTTTTCCGGAATTCTCAGAGGTTAAAATTTCAAATACCGAACTGGATGAATATATAGAAAACCTGTCAACAAGCGTGAAGTATGTCATTGATCGCAAGTTGAGTCAACAAGAAATTGAAAAGCAAAATCATTCTTTCATTATGACGTGTGCAGTTGAGGAAGATGGTGTGATAGATGATGAAACACTTCATTTTAATACGACGTATGTTAAACCACCAACAATTGCAAATAAAGTATTTAAATTGGTGTGTGGATTAGGAAATCGTCTAGATAGTCTAAAAGAGTTACATATTACAGTATTAAATAATAATATTAACCGAATTGAAATTGAATTTTACAATGAAAATGAAACATACATTGCAGTAGAGAAGGAAGAAATTGCGAATGCTATTATGGGAGCATATACGAAAGCAAATATCTATTATGCAGCAGATCTTTATTATGTTGCGGAAGGAAATCAAATCAAATTAAAGAGCATTAAACCAAAATTAGCGGGTGATGTGTGATGAAACAAGAAAAAGGGATGCTTGGAGTCCTATGTACGCTTGTTTTAATGATTTTACTACTTATACCCTTACAAGCGGCTCAAGCTTCTGTAAAACCAAGTTTTAATGAAGTAAAGGGGAGCGAACTTTCGTCATCCTTTCAAAAGGGGTTAAACAATCGAGCAAAAACAACAGAGAAAGATGATTCATTCGGCTCATCAATCATACAAAAGATTGAAGGTATGTATGCACCAGCTTTTAAAGTAGGAGTAAATATCTTTTCTATTTCATTCGTATTAGGTGTTATTGTCATGGTTATGGCATTAATTACAAAGAATGGTCAATGGATGAAGTGGGCGACTGGTAGTATGATTTTCTCATTTATTAGCATGATGTCCATGAGACTAAGTGTGTACTTCTTATTTAGTTCCGATGTATTTTCGTTTATGAACATCTTTACGGATTTTTTAGACCTGTTTAAAGCAACAGCACTTATTTTCACACCATTTATGTTAATTGCAGGTATTCGTTTAAGAAAAATTCACGAGAGTACGAAACAGCCTGAGTATTACCGTTGGTCTAATCGTGTCATAACAGGATCTTGTTTGCTGTGTATGTTAGCCGTACTCGCTCCATGGCTATTTGCTAATATGTGAAAAACCTTATATAAGAATTATAAAAGGTACTGGATCTACATTCAGTACCTTTTATCTACTCATTAGGTTCCTTGTCTTGTACTCTTCAAATATTTCTTTTGATATAGGGGATAATATGCTACTTAGATCTTAGATATACAGCTGTATATAAATAGTGTGGTGGATCTTTCGTTTGAAAGACTTGGAGTCTTGTTATGAGGAATAAAATTGTGAAGATCCCTTCATAACTAAGCCAAATTTTCCATCTTGAATTAAAAATCTCCATTGCTACGTATATGATACCAGTAACAAAGAGGAGTGGCACCAATTGTACTAGACTAAATAATATCGTTTGTTCTATCATTCTTTTCTTATAAATACGCTTAGTGATTGAATCCAAGTTTCTTAACTCCTTCTGCAATTTTCATGATGACACCACCAATAAGGAGATGGTATTCACCAATTCCTTTTTCATTTACATACCAACACATATAGTGCCTAATACCTTCTTTTGCACCGTGATCATGTAAAGGGAAAGGAGAAGCATATTTTTGTAGGGAGGAATTAATATCAAAAGGAACTTGTTCTGCAAGAGCAAAGCGTTTCTTTGAATCATTTACAATCCAGCAACCATAATATGCTGCTCCATACCATATTGCATCTTTATGAATAGGATCAAAAGAAGGTTGTTCTGGATAATTTTCAGCTAGCATTTGTGCTTTTTCTTCACGAAGTCGTTGATGAATATGTGAATTCAATGGATCTTCCGTTCCAATTTCATAGGTTTCCTCAAAATTCCCACACTCATAAGGAATAAGGGGACTATTTGAATCAGCTGCTAATTGTAGACTGCAAGAATTTGATTTTGAAAGATAGTATACACAGTCTTTGCAGGTGAAAAAGTTTGAAAAAGTAGAATCTGATTCTTTGTCTGTTACGGTATTATCTACTACGAGTTTTAACATATCTATCACAATCCTTTTAGGCTATTTCTGAAATGAATACAGATGTATCATATCATGCCTATTACCTAATGTAAATATTTACCAATTTAAAATAGCCTTATTAATTTTGAAAGGGATGTTTGTTTTGAAAAGAAATCAAGAATATGTTGTTTTGCGGAATTCCATTTTCATAGGTTGGCTGCTCACAATTATTGTTATAGGTCTATCTATCTATTTTTCGTCTATTGTATATTTACTAATCGGATGTTTCATTCTATCACTTAAATATGGATTAATGGGCACCGTAAAGAATGTGGAAAAACGTTTGCCTACTTGGGCTAATTTTGGAGTTATTGAAAAACCAGTAAATCGAAGAGTGACAAGACCATTTCCGTTTCGGGGCGGGTTCATTGTTTCATTAGCTTTAGGATTTGTAGAAATGGTGATAAAAGGCTTATGTATTTCATATTTTATTTTAGGATTAGAAACGTATATATATCGTTTAATGCGCAGAAACGCAAGAGTATAAAAAGGAGGATTTTAAAATGAAAGTATTGATATTCGAATTAATTCTCATTGCGATTCTGGTTCCGTTGAATATTGTTGCGAAAAAACATATACCAAAATGGAAAAGGAAAGCTGGAGAAAAACTAGTGAAACGTATATTAAACAAATTGGATCCCGAAAGTTATTATGTATTACATGATGTTATGGTTCATACGGAGGATGGTGAAACAACACAAATTGACCATATTGTTATTGCGGAAACAGGAGTATTTGTTATAGAAACGAAGAACTACGAAGGATGGATCTATGGAACTGAAAAGGCAGCAAGATGGACACAAGGTATCTTTAGAAAGAAACAATCTTTTCAAAATCCATTGCGACAAAATTATAAACATATGAAAGCAATTGAATGGGTGATGGAGCAACAGTTGCCTTGTATCTCTATTGCTGCGTTTCATCCAAAATGTAGTCTAAAAAAGGTACATGTTCATTCTAAAGATAAACATGTCCTATATTATAACGATCTACAAAAATGTATTGAATCATATACTGACGTGCAACTAACAAATGCTGAAGTACAGCATATTTACCAAACAATATTGCGAGTGAACATTACGGATAAGGATATTGAAAAGAAACATGTGAAGTATTTACATAATAAGTTCGCTAAACAATAAGAAATGGAGAAAGGGACATGTTATATGTAATTGGGTTTATTGTAATCTCTGTAGTAGCTATTCGTCTCAACATGAAGTATTACAAACTAAAAGGAGATCCGAAAGAATTTGTAATGAAAAAGAATAAGTAATAAATCAAAAAGGGAAGTGTGAATTTATAGAAATAGATTATTAATCTTAGTATTAATAAATAATAAAACAGTAGGTATTCAATTAGAGTCAGAAAGAAAGTGTAGTACAATGTATTATGTCGCAGATTTAACATATAAAGGCCTAGAGTCTGTAGCACATGATGGAACTGTTGGAAGCTTTTCTTTGAAAACTCCAATAAAAAACTAAAAATAGGTACTGTTCGCGAAAAAGAAACTACAGTTATTATGGTTCAATTATACAAAGATGCTGCTCATACACAGACTATAGGGAAACTGATTTCAAATGATATTATACTTTATCCTAGGTACCTATAAATTGGCTACTTGGAAATTGAAAATAGGTAACTATATAATCAAAACAAAGGAATCCCTTATAATAAGGGATTCCTTTGTTTTGATTATAATATTAAATTTATTATAGAGCTTCTTTACCCATCGGCATTTAACTAAAGCGAAATTGTAAACCTAAAATAAAATAACTTTATCCTTTCCTATAATTCTACAGAAAGAAAAGTTTATTTTTTGCAAAATGCATGTGATGTCACGAATAATTAAAAAGTTATTCAATAAAAAAGCTAACTGCCGCATTTAAACTTATTGAAAGTAACTAATTTAGTTATATATCAATCAACCACGTCCAGCTTGGAAAGATGGGTATAGCGACATACCACCATCAGCAAACAGTGTAATACCTGTTACATAGCTCGCTTGTGAAGAAGCAAGCCATGCTGCTACCGCTGCAATTTCTTTCGGTTCTCCGATATATCCCATAGGAACCATACTTTCAACATCGGCACGTTTTTCTGGATCCGCAAATTTTTCAGCATTAATCGGCGTATTCATAGCACCAGGCCCAATATTATTTACACGGATACCTTTTGGTGCATATTCTAGTGCTAATGTTTCTGTCATTAGCTTAACGCCACCTTTACTTGCTGCATAGTGTACAAATAATGGCCATGGAATTTGCTCGTGAACGCTTGACATATTAATAACACTACCTTTAATACCATGCTCAACAAAATATTTAATTGCTTCCCGGCTCCCTAAGAAAGCCCCTGTTAAATTCGTAGCAATTACCCTATTCCAATCACTTAATGGCATTTCATGTGAAGGTACTGAATTTTCGATACCCGCATTATTAATCATTACATCCAGTGTACCAAATTCTTTCACAGCAGATTGAATGAGATTGATAACATCTGATTCAACTGTTACATCTCCTTTTACCGCGATTGCTTCTCCACCTACTTGCTTAACTACTTGTACTACTTCATTTGCCTCTGATTCGTTTGAATAATAATTAATTACAACTTTGGCTTGTTCTTCTCCAAAACGAATTGCCATCGCTCTTCCTAATCCTGTGGATGCACCTGTAATAACAACAACTTTCCCTTTTAAATCTGTATACATAATTTTTTCCTCCTTTTTATCCTTTTGCAATTCCTAACATAATGCCAGCTGCAATAATGAAAATAATTCCAATGACAATTGCAATAAATTGTCGTTTTGTTTTCTTTTCACCTAATATAAAAATTCCACCTAAAGTTGAGATCACGATCCCCATTTGGGAAAGGGAAAAACTTGTTGCCACCCCTACACGTGGCTGGGAAATAAATAAAAACATATTTCCGGCTGCCCAAATTAAACCAGGAATAATATTGCGAATTGCATATTTATTAAATGGTTGATGCTTAAAGGTTAATAGGATTCCACCTAACACCATACCAATGGCTTGTGGTAATAACGCTGACCATCCGTCTATACCGAATAGGCGGATAATTACCACATATACTAAGTAACCAAGAGTTGAAATTAATAAAATCACAATCCCTTTTTTGAAATTTCCTGTTTGTTCATTGTTTTTCTCTTCTTTGTTTTGGAGAGATGCGAGAACGATTCCAATAATGATACAAAGAAGTGCCAGAACACCTAATACAACAGATGTTGTTGTTGACCATTCATGAAATACAATGACCCCAAATAAAGTAGTCGAAACTAATTGCATTCCTGTTGAAATAGGCATTGTTTTAGAAACCCCAATTAAATCAATACTTTTCAATTGATTGGCTTGTCCTAATGCCCAAAATAGGCCTGATATAATCCCGATAATTATCACCATAGGCGTCCAAACGGGTTTTATAAAAATATAAACACCGATAGAAAAAACTAAAGCGCCAAGGGTAGTTCCAAGTACTTGACTGTAAGGACCGCCTCCTAGTTTAACGTTGAAGAGTACAATACTTCCCCAAAATAAGGCTGGTAAAATCGCTAATAAAATATCCATTTTTTCTAACCTTCCTAAAACATATTTGTTAAGTTGAATACTTGTACGAGACAGTATCTTTGTGTCGAGGGAATTATTTTAGAATAAGAGAAGTTTTCCGTTTTTCTACCTCTAATATGTGTTTACCCAAAATAAAAGAAAAATAACATCATGTTGAAAAAGAAAATAACTAGCACGAAATTAAAAAAGTTATTAGAAAAGAATATGATCAATACAATCTCAGGTTTTGAAAATAGGAATAATGGAGAAAAACTTGATGCAAAATTAAGCTATGTTATACAAAAACAACGTATTATGTTTATAAATGAGAAAAAGAAATAACATCGCAAAATCTTAAATTCTATATATAAAATTAATAAGAAATATGATATGATGAAAGTAACAAAATACTTCTAAAACTATCTTGCAAAAGGACACACCTACGCATACATATGCCATAGGTGTGTCCTTTTTTATTTGTTTGAGATTTCAAGGCTCAAAAGGGGGATATATATTGTGTACCACTAGTATAGCATCTACTAATATTGCTTTTGAAAAATTGAAAAGTCAGGAAGAGAATGAAAAAAACATAGTGTCAATATGTCCGAATTGTAAGAAACGCTCATTTAGAGCACTTTATAATGATTATCCAAAATGGATACAGTTTTGCCTATGTTGTAATTATCGAGAAGTAGATACAATAGAGAGTCCGTTTGTTTATTAGATGTAGCTATTTACGTATTTTGATTAGGAGGAAGAAATTTCGATATGAAAATATGGATTAAGGCTATTTGTATAACATCATTCGTATTTCAAATGACAGCATGTAGCAATTCGACGCAAACAAAAAATGAATCAAGACCTGCCCAAGCAGTACAAAACGGGATACAACAACACGTGGAAGGGAAAGGTATTGTTGATATTCCAGAATCTTATAAAGGGAAAATAAAAGGCTTAGAGACTGTTAAAGGGAAGGTATTACATATAAAGGACGGAGATACGATAGACGTGAGCGTAAAGAGCAAGAAACAGACGGTAAGGTTACTGTTATTAGATACCCCTGAGTCTGTATCTCAAAAAATCCCACCACAAAAGATGGGAAAAGAAGCCTCTTCCTTTTTAAAGAAACAGCTAAAAGGGAAAAGGGTGACCATGGTTTATGATCGAGGACCAAAAGAAGACAAATACGGTAGGAAATTGGCTTATGTATTTTGTGATGGAATACACATCAACGAATTAATGGTCAAGTCAGGTTACGGAATTATAGCCTATATTTCTAGACCTAATACTACATTTCTACCTGAAATGCTAGAAGCAGAAAAAGAAGCAAAAGAATTAAAGGCTGGCGTGTGGAGCATTAAAGGATTTGTAGATGAAAAGAACCGGCATTATAACCGTAATGATGCAGCTTAATATCAATACTTATTCCAAAAGGAGGTTTCATGAATGAATGGGAACAAAAGAAACATGCTCTTATCTTTTTTTATTTCTACTTTCTTTATTTTTTTGAGTCTATTTCCATTTAGCGGTAATGAATATGTATATGTTATATCAAAAATTGGAGCTGCAGCTGGTGTAATAAATATTGTCATGATGAGTGTGTTCTTGTATTTTCAAAGCAAAAAAATGAGACACCTCTTAAATTAATACGACCAAAGCGCTTGTTTTCCTTACTCGTATACAAAAGAAAAGGGTAAGGAAAACCGAAAGGGACATGTTTTAGATGAGTCAAACACCAGGGTTTTTGAAGTTTGTTTTAGCAAAGGAAAGACGATATGTATATTTGGCTGTAGCAGAAAAGAAAAACAAACGAGTGAAAACACATATTGCATATAGATTCGGTCCACTAGAAACAGCATTAGAAACTATGTACGGAATGCGTGATGATTTTGAGAATTGCTTTCCACCAGAGTTGAAAGATAAGGGGTATGACTGGGAAGATCTAAATGATTGGATACTATCCATTGAAACCGGTTATTCCAAATACGGAAATAAGTTAGTGACATTCTAAATAGATAATTGAGATAATATCACATCCTTATTATAAAACCTTCAAAGCAACTAAAATCGTGTGGGGAGAACATAAAATGGAATGGATTCGTAAGTACCACATTGCAATTGCTTGGACGATAGCTACTAGTGCAATGTTAATTAGTTTGTTTTTTAGTGAATGGATGAAGCTGCCGCCATGTGATTTGTGCTGGTACCAAAGAATGGCCATGTATCCATTAGTATTAATATTGGGGATAGGAATGTATAGAAGAGATCCGCACGTCAGCACGTATGCATTTCCATTTGCGTGTATGGGTTTAATGTTATCTGTATATCAAATTACAATTCAAGCGTTTCCTATTAGTGAGATGAAGACTTGTTCATTAGGAGTTTCTTGTACAGAGGATTACTTAAATTTATTCGGTTTCATCTCAATACCTATGCTATCGTTTGTCGGATTTTTAGCTATTATTGTATTTTTATATATAAAACCGGACAGTAAATAGGATAAAAAATAAGAACTCTATAAATTTAAATACAAATTAGAACATTCAAAATCGAAATTAAAATAAAACTAAAAAACATTAAGGAGACAACAAAAATGACAACAATGCAACTAAATAAAGAAATGAACAGAATTCCGGAGGCGGATGTAGAATTACTAAAAATCATGGCTCACCCAGTTAGGCTGCAAATTGTAAAAGAGTTAGAACATCGTAAGATTTGTAATGTAACACAATTAACAGAGCTATTAGATGTCCCTCAATCTACCGTATCTCAGCATTTATCTAAAATGCGTGGGAAGATTCTTCGTTCAGAAAGAAAAGGGTTGGAGATGTACTACTATATTGCGAATTCCAAAGCATGTCAAATTGTGAGTGTATTAGGTTTATAAAAAAACATAAGAGGGATGATAATATGAAGTTAAATATATCTAATGAAAATCAAATAAAAAATATGAAATATGAAATTGGTCGAAAAAAAAAGGAACTAAAAGCATTGTGGATATTTTGTGTTAGCTTCCAGATTATGTTGTTATCCATGTTTTATGTCTTGGGAAAATCAATTGATCAACTGTTCATTGTAAGCAATTTGTTATTTGACACTTGGATTCTTTTATTTACTATAGCGTCAACCTTCATATCGGGGTATGAGATTTTTAAGCTGAAAAGAAAAATAGCAAATTTACAAAAAAACAACTTTTACAATATTAATGAATTTAATATAAAAGATACAGGAACAGCGAGTGCTACTGTTTATGTGAATAAATTAAGTAAAAGTGGAAGCAAAAGTGATGGAAATAAAGTAGATGAAGAGAGTAAGAGACGTGTATTTAATCAAAATAGCAACGTCATTATTAATTCTTCTCAGCCAACAAATACTGAATCTAGAAAACAAGGAAATGTAGAGATAAAGAATAAGAAACTTGAATCTAATGATGAAACAAGTAATACGACACAAGTTGCATTAGGTGTAGCACTAAGCGTTGCTACAACAACTTCAGTATTCCAAAATGATACAACTACTGGCTTGGGATGTGGCTCTTCTGGTGATGGTGGAGGAGACTGTGGTGGTTTTTAATTAAATCATTATATCTTTTTAGATGTTTATAATAATACATTAAAAATCAGGTGCAGTCTCAACTGATTTTATGGATTACTACTAAAGTCGAAGGTTGGTTATAAATTGAGGAGCTTCATAGAAAATGGTGATATTTTTGTATAAATAGGTGGTCCCTTGGCTTGTCTGAGGGATTTTTTGTTTTTTGGTGTAATTTGTTATCTTAAGTTGTTGGGCATGAAATAAATATATGATTTGTTGGCATATTTTTTTTCTTGGTTCATATCTTAAATAATATTTTAAGAATACATTTTCCAACTAATTATTAGAGGGGAAAACAACATTTAAAAATGTACGTTAAGACTATAGATATTGATATAAAAGGAAAATATCCGCAACGATTGTTTTTGGAGCAAAAATTACCTAGTTTAAAGTATATTGAAAATCACTAGTTTTTAGAACAAAAACTCATTCTCTATATCAAAGTTTCATTGAAACGACTTAAACTTATTTTCGTGAAAATTGTATTGTATATATAAAATTTCGGAAGTTAGTGAGATGCTCACAGGAGAAGGAGGAAAGCAGTATGGCTAGCTCAATACGGATACTCTATCGAGATTTGTACATGGACGGCAGAAAACCCTTAAATTTCAACTGGGGGATAATTAACAAGAAATCAGCAGTTATAATCACTGCTGCGGAATGGAAATTCTACGGGGGAGTCTTTGGCGGCGATGGTAGACCCCACCTAGGTGATGCAAATGTCTATGTAACCAATATTGGCCCTCATGACCCAGAGGGTGGTGGTACTGGTGGAGTAGAGTATTATCTGCACGTCGAGTGGCCACCACGTATAGACGTGAGAAATATAAATGTCATTATCACAATTACTGTTTTAGAAGACATTCAAGACTTTTTAGTCTAACACTTCATTCAAGTCTATCGCTCCTATCATAAGTTCTTATTCCCCTTTTTCGGGGAATGGGCAAAAACACCCAAGAAGAAATGTAATTCACTAGATTTATAAAGGAAACTATGAGAATACAAATGAAATAGGGGCAGTTATGCCAGGCTGCCCCTATTTCATTTGTGATTTTGCATATATTGTGCGAATTTAGTATAGCAAATATTTTTCTTCTATATCAAATAAAAAAAGCCTGTATACACAGGCCAAAATTAGGTAGATAGATATAGAAACCAAAAATAGTCTCAAGTACATTTTATACAAATACAATTGTTATAACAAGAATAATCTGTATAAAGTAAAAGAATCTCCTACATGATAAAGGGTTCTTTTAAAAGGGTTAGAGAGCAGTTGTACTTGACTCATAATCATTTTATATTTAATAGTAAGAATATAAAATCTTGTTTTTTGTTTCTCAATATGTTTCGTTCGTTTTTATATTATAATATAATTAATTCTTTTTATTTATGTATCTCTATATCTTCCTGGGGCGAATCCTTTTATTAAGGATTCTTTTTTATTGATTCGCACATTAATATAATTCAAATTCAATTTTAAAGTGGAACATATTAATAATGAAACACCGGAGTTCAAAATCGTTTAAACAGCAACTGTTGAAATCGCTTGTTTATAAAGGAATTGTTGTTTGCCATTATAGGAGATCAGTACTGAAAATTTATCCATAGCCATAATGATTCCAGGTAATCTAACACCGTTTATTAGGAATATTGTTACTACTCTTTGTTCTTCTATTAATTTTTTATAAAAATCTTCTTGTGTATACATTAATAGTTCCCTCCACTATTTAAATAGTATTATATGGGTGTATTTATAAAAAACAAAAGTCCTCACAATGAAGTGAAGACCTTTGTTTTTTTATCATCCGCCAGTATGACCGTGAGCATATCCTACGACTTTATGCTCGCTGAATTATATTACAACCTTAACCACCATGATTTCCATGTGCATATTGAATAACATCAATAGCTTTCTGTGTTTCTGTAGGGGATTGAGCACCAAACATTAAAGTAAAAATAGTAATTACACCAACTAAACCGAGAATTGTCTTTTTCATTTTAATGCCTCCTTCTCAAAAGCTTTTTTTCCTGCTTGAGAACATGAATAGAAATATTGACTTGCTTTAACATGGTTATTTTCTTTATAAAATGCAGTAGCAAGATATTCTTCGTATTCCTTAATATATTCAAAAAGTTCTTGCTCTTTAAAATATGATACGCCTTCTAACACTGTTCTTTCAAGTGCTTCGGCAGGAAAATCTCCATTCATTGCATCTAATATTTTAAAATGGTGAAGATACTCTATATTTTCAACCTCTTCACATACTGAATGTCCTTTTGCTATGAGATCTTTTGCAACGGAGTGATTTCCTTCTTTCATGTGTTCCCTTGCCTCAATAAATAGTGCTTTATAATTGTTAGGCATTTTTTGATTTACTTCTGAAAGATATCTAATAGCCAATGGTGAAAGGTTTTGAGTAGCATACATTAACCCTAAATTTTGACGCACCATTAAAATAAATTGCTCTTCGTCTACTTTTCGGAACATATCCATAGCTTTCGTGAAATATTCTTCAGCGAGTTCCCATTCTCTCAAATGAGTACAAGCTAAGCCTATAAGGTTATCACAAAAAGCGACATTAATCTCATACCCAGCATGTTGAGCAAAGATTTCTCTTGCCTCTGATACTTTTTTATAAGATAAGAGCCCTTGATATATGTCATAATGGAAAGCTCCAACTTTATAATAAAATTCCGCTTTTTCCAATTCATCAGGAATGCAGTCTAAAAGTTTTTCTGCGTTTTCATAACTCTCTTTTGCGATTTGATATTCGCCAATAGTAGAGGCATGAATCCCTTTGAAAAAGTGATAATAATAAGCTAAGAAATTATCTGTAGGCATATCAAAAGCCTCAACTTTGTCAAAACTGCTTTTTGAAACGCTTAAATTATCAATTACAAATTGATATCTAAAATCTAGTAGTGAGTAGTAGAGCAATAAATTCTGATCCTCTTCAATACTATGAATCTTAGAATCAATTATTTCTTTTAATTGATGAGCATTACCTATACGTCTTGAGCGTATTTCAAGATACCAATCGTTTAGTAGCTTTGTAATTTCATTGTTCCCCTTAGTTGAAACAATCATTATATATTCCCCCATCCTATAGAAGTCTGCTGATGTTATATATTACCATTATATCAAAATCTCCGTAGCATTTACTTGCTTTAGAATTGTTTTTCAACAAAATTCAGAAAAGTTAATTAATTTAAATGTCCCGCTTATATTTGAATCATAATTCTCACTTTAACCTTTCACGCAAACGTGATACGGTTGAGGTGAGCCGGAATATATCACGTTTGCGTGGAAGGAGGATGAATAAATATGAAAGCGAAACGGATTTTTGAGGGTACTAGTGCAGATGGCATATGGAACAAGGCTATATTCAAAGTAAAAGAAGGTAGCTATTATTATATATCTGAGAATAGTACGATCGAGGTAACTAACCATGATTATCTAAATGTAGAAGTGCTAGAAGAAGTCCAGCAGGGAGAGGATCATAATTTGTTTGCGGTAAAAGGGGACGAAAGAGACATGCTGCAGCAGTTAGAGATGGATGGATTTAATTTTGAAGATGTAGAATGGGGAGAACTTAATCTATTGGATAACGAAATTATGAGTAGTACGGATGCAATAGAAGAGTGGGGAATCGAATCATCGACATTACGTAAAAGAATAAATGATTTCCCAAAAGGCTCAATCCGTAAAATTGGTACGACATATGCTGTGACTCGATTTGGAATGCACTGTGTTTTCGGTTCGAATAAAAAATAAGTAAAAATAAAAGAGGGGAGGTAGCATTCAATAAAGAATCATACAAGGAATTCTAAGGGGCAATTACTTCAAACTAATAAGAAATGGTCGCACCTAAAGCAAAAACAGCGTGAAACCATATCAACTTGGCTGAGAGAGGCTTATATTGAGAAGATTAAAGTTCATAACCATAGATTGAAACCGAGAGAACATGAGGATGTTTTAGAAATAGTAATGAGTAAAATCTATGATTGTGAAATTTGGATTCCGGATTACGAAGTCGAAAAGTATTACAAAGGAAAAATAAATAAATGGTATAACAAACATATTTCATTGGAAGAAAAAAATGAAGAGGAGGTGAACATATGAAACATAGTATCGGAAATGTTAGTGCTTCATATATAATCCGTCTAATTTTAAATGATTTAGACACATTTATTACAGCTGGAAAAAGAGAATTTGATTTCTGCTCAGAATCCGGAGTATCCTCTGTGGAGGAGCTACTTGCGAATTGGTTGGAATGGTTTAATGATTACCCGCAAGGTATATCGCCAGGTGAATTAAAAGAAATTGAAAGAGAGATAGATGAATTGATGGGTAGTATGTCAATATGGTCTCATCATACAGAAGAAAGAGAAGGGTTTATAAAGCAATTTAGCGATTATTTCGGGGAATATATAGGTTTCTTCTGTAAATTAGTTAGGGATGTATATCTTGAAGAGTTAAAAGATGAGTTGTCATATTAGTATCCTACATTCATAATATTTTTATAAAAAGAAACTTAAATTAATATTCTTTAGATAGTGAAAAAGTTAAAGGAGAAAAGAAAATGAAATTAGAGATTGAAAAGTTTATTAGTGAAATAGAGTTTCCGGAAGCTGCTATGAGTTTTATTGAAGAAGGGATACTTTGTTATAAAGTAGGAGCCTACAGATCATCATATATCATGTCATACTTATTTTTCTTAAATGTAGTGAAATATAGAGTGTTAGAAAGTTCGCATACTCCTAATGAAATATCTGTGGGCGAATGGAATAACAAAAAGAAAGGAATTTCAAACGAAGATGATTGGGAAAATAAGGTGTTTGATTTAATTAATGAAGGGCAAACGCATAGTCGTTACTTTAAAATTAGCAAATCCAGAATTGCACAAATGGAATATTGGAGAGCATTAAGGAATGACTGTGTACATTCTAAAGATAATCTAATTGCAGCTGCGCACGTTGAATCCTTTTGGCTATTTATACAGTCAATTCTTCCTAAGTTAGTAATTAACGGTAGCAAAGATTTCTTATTGAGCGAGCTTGAAGACTATTTTGATAACGTTTATTTTAATTATCCAGACAAGGTACATGAGATTGTTAGAATGATCCCTCATTTAGCTGAAAATAATAATATCTCTGAATTATTTGTTGAAATACACAATCACTTTGAAGAGAATAGAAATTACCGTATTGGTGACTCTTCTAGTAAAGCACATGAATTTTGGAAAACAATAAATTCTAGTGAAAATTTACATATTAGTAATAATTTTAATAATTTTTTAATTCATGACGATGAAATTTTTGGAACTTTCATAATGCTGTTCCCTGTAAGGTTTTTAAAATGTCATGCTGAAAAAAAACCTGTAATAAGTAAATTTATAAATCAGGATTTACCAGGCTGGCTAAGTGCTAATAACCCCAATGCAGTCAGTATACTTTGTACATGCATAAGGAATGGTTTATTAGATTCTACCGAATCAAAAAAACTCGTCGTACGTGTAAGTTGTGATTTAAAAGGGCTAAGGCATGAAGAAATATTATTACTGAAAAGTCAGGGCTTTTTTGACTATATAAAAGAAAATATGATGAAAGGTTTACATAATGGAAAAGCATTTTCATATTCCAAAGTCAATGGTAAGTCTGTAGAATTGGCTTATTTTGTGAAATATTGTTTAATGACTGATGATGATGGTGAGAGATTTGCTACTCTATTAAACAATACTTTAGTTGATTTGGAAAATCCCTCAGTATTTCGTGAGTTAGAAGAAGTTTTAACTCAACATCCAGAGATCCTTCAATATATAAAAGATGTAATTAGTAATGGAGACCAGGAATTATGTGAGTTCTTTAAAAGAATATAAAATACAACCAAAATCTGTCGGTGGTACCGGATTTTTGGTTGTAGAATAGTGATAAACAAATTTGTACATTGATTTCGAAATATGTTGTTAATAGTATTATAAATGAAAATGAACTCACCGATATAGTGAAAACCAAAGAAGTCGACTGTAGGAAATATAATCAAAAGACGAATTAATAATCAAATAATTTGACTTTGACTATCTTTGACTATATACTGTTTTTAGAAAGAATTGGTAACTTTTAAAGTTTGTTTTGCAGGACTTCCAGCTTGTGTGTTATATAAAATTCTTTTCAATAAATGTATAGGAGTGGTTAGCAATGAATGTAGAATTAAATGCAGTACAACAAGAGCAACGCGCAATAATTGAAAAGAATTTAGAATTAGTTAAGCAAGCTACTAATGGGCAGGCACACCCAGAACATGATCAGTTATTTGAACAAATGGCAGACGTAGCACACGAGCTACACATGTCTCTTGAACCGCATCCAAGACATCATCAATATATGATAGAGAATAGTGGTATGCAACCAGAAGAGGCAGGTTTCTATCGTAGTATCCACGCAGTAGAGGATTTATTAGCTTATTTGGATGATACCGATGCTAATAATGACCCAGAAGACCAAACGATAGGAAATTCATTTGAGATGCAGATTTATTCACGTAGATGGGGTCATAATGACCTGTATACACTTACCCGTAATGAAGAGGGGTGGCATGTTTCTCACATGACGTATAATGGGCAGTCCGGAAAAGATGCTCTTGAAGTTTTAATTCCAAGCTTACGACACGATAGCATTGTGTACCCGAATAATTTAGGAGATGTTATGGTAGATATATGGAACCAAGCTGCTGAAGATGGCTTGTCTCATGAAGAGGTGCAGAGCATGCTTAATGATGTAGCAGAGTGGATTAATGCTACAGAAAAAGCTTATCCAACATTTGTACGATAAAATAATCAGGTCCTTCTTAATTGTTCAATCCCATACGTTTAGTTTATATAAACAGTAAAAAAGGATATTTCCGTTAACGGAAATATCCTTTTTTTATTCAAGTTGTCTTCTTTCCAATCGATCAACAGCTTCACGTTTTTTCTCGTTATTAATATTCGTATAAATACTAGTTACTTCAACAGAAGTATGGCCAAGTTGATCACGTAGTAATACTAAGTCCTTGTTTTCTTTATAATGATTTGTAGCATATGTATGCCGTAGTTTATGTGGGCTACGCTTCTCATCAAATGCACTCGTATACTTATCAATTAATTTCTGTATAGCTCTAACTGTTAGCTGCGTGTATTTACCTTTATAATTTGTAACAAAAAGTAAATCTTCATCTTGAGGGCAGTTATATTTACTAGGACGAACTTTAATATATTCTTGAACGTCATCTAAGCAGGAGCGGGTAGCTAATATGGACGATCTTTTATTGCCTTTACGCGTTACTTTTACCGTTCCCTGGCGGAAGTTTATACTAGAGATAGTAAGACTAGCTACTTCAGATACTCGAAGGCCAGTGCCTAAAATGAGGCTTATGATGGCTATATCTCTTTCTTTATCCCGCTGAAAAAAACTGTACTTTCTTGGTGATATATCTTTCAACATTTCCCCGTAATCATTTGCTAAAAATTGAAGAAAGGCTACATCATCCTTTTCATTAAATATCATGTTTGCAACATCATCTGCTCTTGCAGCTGCATCTACTTTTTCTTTGTGCAGCTCAATTTTCTCCATAACATTACGTGAGATGTAATTTTCTCCGTGTTCATTTTCGGTATTCTGAGCCAAATACTTGAATAGGGATTTTAATGCTGAGAATGTCCTATTGATAGCTCTTGTTTCAATTCCTTCTCCCTGAAGGTATCTTTGAAACGATCTCGCTTCGTTTAACGGTAAAGTTTCTAGGGTTGTAATGGGTACATCACATATGTCTGTAACAACCTTACCATTATCAACAGCAAGCCGATTATTAACAAGCCATTTTAAAAACTTTTCATATTCAGTAATGTAAGCATATAATGTAGCGGGGGAGAGGGCTGTTTTCATTTCTGCGTACTCTATGATATACCAGGGCATTTTATTTTTATGTTTATCTACCAATATTTTAAATTTTTCTTTTTCCTTATTACTCATGCTGTGCACCTCAAATCGAATATCATAAATGAATATTTAAACTAACTATTAAAATTCGTGCGATAAAATGCTATTTTAATAAATATTTTGCTTACATATTGGACACCTTACTAGTTTTTTTGTAAAAGAAGAGAGGTATCAATATATAATTGATACCTCTACTATACTCAATTCTTTGAAATTCATCAAACTGTTCGTTAAATACACTTTTAACGAACAGTTTTAAATTTCATCTAATGTTTTTATACTAATAATATTAGAAGGGGGGATTGAAATATCTTCTTTAAGGAATATCATTTTTGCACGACCGATTGGGCAAAATGCATATGTCTGTAGCAGGTAATTAAATACATCTAAAATACATGACTGTCTTATTTCATCAATTGAATGCGCTTCAGGATATGTTGTATTATCTATATCTTCAATCTTTACTTTGAAAGAAATTAGAGAAGGAATGGCCTGCTTTGTCCAATTTCTTGGTATTTGGGAATCTTCTATAATGACATTCGCTATATGTTTTAAAATTTCTGGACACTCTTTTATATCACGTATATTAGAATCATATGGAGCCTGTCCACCAAATAAAAAGCCATTGATACGTTTATCTTTACTTGAGCGAACTTTTAAATAGTCCGATGTTATTTGTTTATTATTATGATACCAATTGATATTACCATTATTATCAATCCTGATATTTATATCGTAATTATTAAGAAACTCAGTAAAACTATTCTTTTGAGTAGCTAGTCCCTTGAGGTTTAACAAACCTACTTCTAAAAAACTCTTTTTATCTAGGATAGCTGTAATATGATTTACAACTATTTCATCAAATAAACAAGTTTTCATATCAAAATTAAAATATTCCTGTATATCACTAAACTCTAGGTTATCATATCTCCAGAAACCTTTATCGTTAGAAATTCTCCACTTATTTTCTTTTAAGAATGAAGTAACTTGATTCATTGGGACGTCCAAAATAGATGAAATGGAGTCAAAAGTATGTTCCATATCAATACAATTTAAAATTTGTTTCATAAAAAATTCCTTTCGCATTTCTCTTGTTATAGTAATATTATTTTTAAATGGGTAGTAGGGTGTGTCGATTATAGCAAATCTTTATTCTAACATCCATTGAAATTTAACTAATACCTTTATTAGCAAGATAAAAAATCAGTTTACTAGTCACTGCACAGTTTGTTTTATAATATGAATCTGATAAAATCAATTTTACCCTTATGCTTTAATTTAGTAATTAGAGTGGGGTTTTTCTACACTCATTTTTAATACAATAAAGATTATCCCTTGGAATCTTTATTGTATTTTTCAAGATCAAAGTATGTTGTTAAAGCATATTTCAGAATAAGAAGAGTAACCACGTATAAATACATGAATACTTCCGAACCGTTAAATGCCTCTGAATCAATTAGTTTAGTTAAGCCTATTAATGATGCAATCCATAATACTAAATCCATAACGGCATTGTTTAAATAGATGCTACGTTTAGAAGTAACTTTTTCTTTGAAATTTTCTTTGAGGACAGGTAAAAACACGGTATAAATTAATCCGAATAGATACATTGCTCCGGATATAATGGGACTATGTATATCACCAAAAAGAATAAGACCTCCAAATAATAATGAAAAGAATGCAACTACCAAATATGTATTTTTAAATCTTTGAAACATAAAACCACTCCTTTTATTATCTAAATGCTGTGCAGCGACTAGTAAATTGATGTATGGTTTTAAAGTATCGTCTATTTATTTTAATATCATTTTATAATATTTAAGTGATTTCCATAACCTTAAATATAAATGTAATGGTTGTGTACCATATCCTTTATATTAATTATATCATTCAAATCAGATCATCCAAGTGTTCGTTAAATGTGAATTTAACGAACACTTGAGAAGATGGGAAGTAGAACTCCCCTTTTACTGTACAAGGACATGAATCTCTAAACTATTTAGACAAGAAAGTCTAAACTTTCACTTTGACATATTTGTTGAAGCAAGAAACTATAAACTTAATGTTAAAAAATTAATTGTCTATGATAATGTAATCTTAATTAAGTAAAATCATTAATTCATACAAAAATAAAGCTCAGAGTCATTTAAGAACTATGAGCTTTATTGAACACTATTAATAATGTTATTTATTTATGCAAACTTTAAATGTCAGATTGAAATTTTTCAGTTGATAGTATTATTCTCTCAAATCTTCGTGTTGTCACGTCTTTGCGCTTAGCAACCACACGATAACTAAAACTGAGATTATTATTTCCTTCTTGTTGTTCTTGAACTTCAAAGTTAGTAGGAGTTTTTTTACTAATGAATAGACCCTTTGAGTCACCTTCGGGTGTTAGAAATACATGGTAGTTATTATTTTGTATTAGCATTGTAAATTCTGCATCAAGTTGAATGGTAGCTAAACCATTTACCAATTCACCTATTCCAAAGTCCTCAAACCAACTTTCAGGACTCTCTACACAGTAAAAAGTTCGATATGACCCATCTGGATGTGGAACGATAGCAGCCTTTGTTCCTGTTGCGGTGAAATTACCATTAATTAATAAATTTCCATTTAAAGTACCAGATACATCTGAACGTAGAAATTGGGTAGAATTAAGCCCATCTAAAAAATTTGCATCTTGGCAAAATTCACAGGTTCCATCTGCTCCAGTAGGCCCAGTATCCCCAGTTGCTCCGGTAGGTCCAGTATCCCCAGTTGCTCCAGTACCTCCTGTCGGAAATGTAAAAGGAGGAATTGGCGGGAAAGTCGGACCGATTAAATTGGGATTTAATGCAGCAGCCACTAAAATATCTTCAGGGTAAATACTTTTCCAAAAATCTTCATTATACATACATTCACCTCCAAAAAAATTTTATTATAGCTAATAAAATCCTGTTATAAATTAAAAAATTCAAATGTAAGTACAATAAGAAATTATATGCAATAAAATTTCTTAAAATTAGTATCAAAAAAATATCTTATATTATGAAAATTAATATATCAATTTCCGAAAAACCCCATCGTATAAAACACATATTTTTATTTAATATAAAAGCTTATTATTAGTACCCAAAAAATCTTACTTTAAAATGTTTTGAATGTATATTTTCATTATGTGTTTAAGGATATTAAGGGTTCTGGTTTGAAGTTGAAATTTACGGGGATTTGAAAGTAAAATAATAATATAAGATTTATTTCCGAATCTTATATTATTAACTAAGTAGTTTAGAGTTTCTTGTCCTAAGTTCAAAAAGTTTAGACTTTCATGTCCCGCTATCGAGACATGAAACTACCTACAAAATTTTGTGATAATGGCTATTTATCAACAATTGTTCATGAAATTATAGTTTAGACAAGAAAGTCTAAACTTTCACTTTGACGTATTTGTTGAAGCAAGAAACTATAAACTAATATTTATTAGTTTACTTTGGAACCTTTTATAAAAATTTGTATAAAATAGAGTGAAATTAGAGATGTATTAAGATGAAAATGGTATTTTTTCAAACAAAAAACCTAGTTTTTACTAGGTTTTTTGTTTAACTCATTTATGTTCTACATAAGAAATCCCAAAATAAAAAATTTATTAAAAATATTTACATTTTAAATATTTTTATCACTTGACTATTAAGAAAAATGTAACTTTCCTAGGCGATAGACTACCTTGGGGATTTAATACACTAACTACCCATTGATCTCTCCTATAAGGAAAACTCTCTAATACAGAAAAAGAATCATAAGCTTGCGGAGCCCAACCACCACTAATGGCTTTCATTCCAGGCGGCGCTAAGAGGAACGCAGTAATATATTCATTTTGATCAATCAATGCATCCCATTTAAAGGAAAAGAAACCATCTCCAAGATCTTCCCCCTCACTTAGATTAGCATTAAAACTAAGTCTTGTGACATCTTGTCTTTCTTCACCATATTGAGTTGCTGGTTCATAATACTTTCGCTCAAAATTTGAATCTATATTTGGAGTATATTGATTATTTAAATTTACATTCGAAAAAGCTTTTTGATGATACCGATAGTTTGGGTTATTACTCGGAACATAGTTAGGATAATACTGTTGATTAGTATTTAAATTCGAAATAGCATTTTGAAAAAGTACGTCGTTATTAGGATTTCATTGATTATTATACATACCTAGTCACATCCTCATGTATATTTATGTTTACAATGACATAGTATTGTTTTCCTTTATCAAAGTGCTTAACCTAAAAAAATCAGGCTTCTTTATGATAATAGAGCCTTTATATGGATTCATCTTTCTAATATTATTCTGGCCTTTGTGTAGCAATGGAACTGGATAACGCAACAAGCATTAGCGGACATTAGAAATGATAAAAATGTACTTTTTATATGAAAATGGCTTAATTTTAATGTCAGAGGATTATTATTCAATACAACTTTATAACGTATATCCTGATAACGGAGCTATTGTCCTAACTGGTGGAACGGTTTTCTATGATAAAAAATAAAAAGAGTAGCATTTGCTACTCTTTTTATGCCCTCGACATGAGGTACAACCTGGTGGTGAGCGTCTTTATATAAATTATCTAGGGTAAAGAATGAGATTTGCCGAAAACAATTCTCCGGCAAGTTCGGTATGTGCTGCATTTTTGAAAAGTTGAACATGTACGAATGTATTCTCCTTAGTACCATGCCAAGTGTCATTTATATTTAATGATTTTAGTGGTGTACTAGAGGAAAAGTATCCACTGGTCATATCATGAAAAGCAGAATTTGAACCAGAATACGGAAGTCCCATATCATAATATAATTTACTACATGTTCCACTCGTTTCAATTTTAGCGTTCACCGTTTTATGAGTTTTTTCATACTCGGTGCGATCGGTATAAACTCTGGCTTTACAATCAGGTCCTCCCGCTGTTACTTTATACCAACCTCCTACTGCTGCTTCAGTTTTACTGGATGTAATAAAAAATCCACTACACATTAAACCTAATACCAATACTAATTTTGTTAAATGTTTCAAATTCTTCACTCCTTTTTATATTGTTATTTTAATATTAGCATATTTACCTCTCAATATGGGTAATTTTGGTATATTTATCAAGTGTATTCTGAATATTCTGTATATGAATATTCTTTCCTTTCTATAATCAAAAAAAGATAAATATCTAAATAGAGGGTGTCGTCACATCACAATCAAGCTAAGAAAATACAACTACCCTCAGAACGAAATTTTGTGCTAATTTCTCAAAGTAACTATCTGTAGAGAAAGAAAATTTTCGTTTAGGGGGTACTTCAAAACCTTAGTTTGATGGCGATGTGGCTGTACCCCATTACTATCAACTTAAGAATTGATAGTAATGGGGTATTCAATTTCTTAGCTTGATGAGTATGGGATACTGCCAGCATTACTTCTATCTTCTATATTCTTGTTGTAGGGTGTTATAAAATTCTTAAGTTAATAGGCCTTGAGTGGCATACATAGCAGAATTAACGAGTAAATGTAATAATCTCATCAACAGCTTTGATATAACCACCTGCCTCACGGAATGATTGACTAATTTTTTTGGCATTCTCTTTGTAAATCGAATGCTGCAACACTTCATTAACGGCATGTTTTAAATCCTCGGCCGATAATTGCTGGATATTTAACATAAATCCTGCGCCAAGTTCGTATACTCGCTCAGCAATCGTATGCTGATCATTTATAAATGGGAGCATAACTAGAGGTACTTCAAAATAAAGTGATTCACTTGTGCTATTCATTCCACAATGACTAATAAATACATCCGCTTGACGCAGTATATCTAATTGTGGAAGATAGTTACCAACAATAAAATTATCAGGTATATCTCCTAGCTGCTCCACTGTTAATTGTTTGCCTATACTAAGTACTACTTTCGCATTGAGATCTTTTAAACCGACGAAACATTTTTGATAGAATTCAGGCTGATTATTAATTATGGTTCCCATAGAAATATAAATCACACGTTCTCCTTTTAATTCATCAACCGAAAAATCATTTAGAGTTTCATTTTCAGCAATGGAAGGACCGATAAAAATATAGCCATCCTTAAAATCCTTGCTGTTTCTTTGGAAATAGCGAGAAGTAAAGACAATATTCAAATCGCCTGAACCCGGACAAAGTAAAAAATTATCAGATAGGGATACTTCATATTTTCCTTCTAAATATTGTTTCATTTTTGCTATTTCTTCTAATTGCAAAAATGCTTGTAGCATGGCTAAACGTTCCTGTTTTTGTTCTATGTTTCTTGTTCTTGTCAGGTTCATATTTTCTTTTAGTTCTTGTGAAAAAGCAAACGTGGTCCAAGTTGCAATAGATGCTAAACCTCTATGGTGAGCAACCCATTTTCCAGGTAAAGACTGTGCATCATAGAGGATGTAATCGTATGTTTCTTTGGAGATTTCTTCAAAAATGGAATCAGTAATTCTTTCCATAGCATGAAGGAAGTGTAATAAGTACTCTTGAGGATGGGAAGTCATAAGATTCATATTTTCCGAAAGCTCTCTTTGTGCCTCTTGATTGATGGGACGGAATTGTGCACCTGCTTTTTTGATTTTTTCTTCAAAATCATTTGATGAATAATAGACAATGTTGTCTCCACGTTGTACTAAATCCTGTACTAATCCTAACGTTGGATTTAAGTGTCCTTCTCCACTTATATTGATGTAAAGTGCTTTTTTCATCTTTATCCCCTCCAGTAAATTTGATATCGTTAAATGTAAAAAAGTAAACGATTTTTTATTTTGTTTGAATTATAACAAACGAAGTGAATAAATGTCTATTTTTATTTTTGGATACCCTTAATTTTTAGAGGGTATTTTATTTAGATAAGTTGATGGATATGTGGCGAGACCCCACATCCATCAACTTAAGAAAAAGAAACACCCCAAAAAAAAAAAATGAGATGACTTTTCAAAATAACTAACTGTAGAGAAAGAAAAATTTCATTTAGTGGGTACTTCAAAACCTTAGCTTGATGGCGATGGGGTCACCATATCAAAAAAAGAAAATTGTGCGTATAGACATATTTTTCAACCGCTTCCTGTACGTTAAGGGACTCGCTATTTTTTTTACAGTTTTTTATTATGAAATTCAAAATAACTAATTATAATAGGTGAAAAAACGATCAATAGTTGGGGGACGGAAAGGATTCGAATTTACATTCTTTCTCAATACATATTATGGATAAATAAAGTAAAATATGGGTTGGGGTTATGTCTCATGTTGTGTTAATCCTAACAATAACTAAGGGTACATAATATGCTTTCATACCTTTGAATAATTTTGTTATAGGAGGGATGGAGATTTAAATGGCTCAAATTATTGGTATTGATAGATACCTTTGTACTGGGGCTTTAATCTATATGTGTGAGGGCCTTTCCCTAAGTCTTGTCAGGAAGTAAGGAACAGTAAGCAAACACTGATACTATATGAATAGAGAAGAGGAATGCCTTATGAAAATACGTAGTCAAATTACATGTGCAAGTCTGGCCCTTTTAATAGCTGGAAGTTCCCTGTTATATACAACACCAACCTCAATTGTAAAAGCAGAGCCCACTCAAAATGTATCTAGTTCGTTACAAACAAATACTCAACGAGATCGTACTTCCGTCAAGCAAGCAATGCGGGATACATTGCAACTTGGATACCCGGGGATACTTGCTAAAACTTCTGAGGGTGGAAAAACGTGGGGGTATGCCGCTGGAATAGCGGATCTGAGAACCAAGAAACCAATGAAAACAGATTTTCGCTTTCGCATTGGGAGTGTGACGAAGACATTCACCGCAACAGTTGTACTTCAATTAGCTGGAGAGAATCGCCTGAATCTAGACGACTACATCGAAGACTGGTTGCCTGGTGTCATTCAAGGAAATGGATATGATGGTAACAAGATTACTATCCGGCATATATTGAACCATACAAGTGGTATCGCTGAATACTCAAGGTCAAAAGACGCTGATTTTACGGATACAAAAAAATCGTATACGGCTGAAGAGTTAGTGAAGATGGGGATTTCTCTGCCCCCAGACTTTGAACCAGGAAAGGGCTGGTCTTATTCAAACACAGGATACGTATTACTGGGTATGCTTATTGAAAAAGTAACCAAAAACAGCTATGCGGAAGAGATTGAAAATCGGATTATTGAACCACTTGAATTGTCGAATACATTCCTACCAGGCAATTCAAGTGTTATTCCAGGCACTAACCATGCCCGTGGATATGTCCAACCAGACGGAGCAAGTGAGCTAAAAGATGTTACGTATTATAACCCAAGTGCAGGTAGCTCTGCTGGAGATATGATTTCTACTGCTGACGACTTAAACAAATTCTTCTCTTACTTGCTCGGTGGCAAATTACTGAAGGAACAGCAACTAAAACAAATGCTTACTACAGTTCCTACAGGAAAAGAAGGAATCGATGGATATGGTCTTGGGATCTATGAAACTAAGCTTCCAAGCGGTGTCTCGATATGGGGACACACAGGTGGCATTCTAGGGTTTACAACTCTTGTTGGAGGTAAACTTGGAGGCAAGCATACGTTGGTCGTCAATTGGAATAGTTTGGGTAGAACTGATAGTCCTAATCCTTTTAAAAATATTTTACTTGCTGAATTTAGTAAGTAGGAAAAAAGGAAAAATTTATCGTAGTTTTCATAGTTAAAAATATACTTTTCTGGTTCAAAAGCCCTAAATTATTTTCAAGAAAAATTTGGGGTTTTTTTGTTTAGGTGGCGTTTATTCTTCTTAAGTTGATGGATGTGTATGGTGACCCCTGATTTCAAAATAATCATCCTTTTTTTATAGTATTTTTATATGGTAAATATACCCTTTATTGAAACGGGTATAGCAAAGTTGTTTTTCTTTTGTCAACTGTTCGTTAAATTAAAATTTGCGGACAGTTAGAAAGGCGTTACTATCCCCTGCTGTAGTTATTCTCGTACTGTAAAAAGATATGAAAGTCTAAACCATTTGGACAAGAAAGTTGACATTATTTTATAAACGATTCTCTCCATCATGTTAAATTTTCAATTAACTGCTAAAAATTGAATGTTAAGCAGTTAAATATACAAAAAGAACCGGGCAATTTTTGCCTGGTTCTTCTGAGCTAGATTTGGGGTTGGAGTTCATTAAATTTAGACGCGATCTCTTCTTTTTCTTTTTGTTCATCTTTTGGTGTATGCGTGAAACATACGGAAATATTCCTTGTACCAATAACCTTATGAGCATCTGGTAAAAGTTTTTCCGTTTTCGCTTTATTTTCTAAACTCCGTTTGTTTCCATTTATATCATTATTAAGGAAACTGCGAAAATAAATTTTTTCTTGTTCATTATCTTTACTGGTAGGATATGAATATGAACAAGCCAATCTATCTTTAAACTTAATACTAGCTTTTGTTGGAATAGCGTTATGTAGAGCCTTGAAAAAATCTAGTGGTTTAAAAGGACCGTTTTTTGTATAATCAATTTCCAAGAACTCACAAAGGTCTTTGTATAAACTATCGTTTGGGCCTACTAATGGTAATGTAAATGACTTATATTTCCCTTTAACTTCGTATTTTAATGGTAATTCCAAAAATTCTCTAGTTCCTCTTTTAAATAAGCCTAATGTATATACTTTATTTGTAATTTCATCATACTTTTTCTTATTATTTATATCTTTATAATCATGCTTGAAAATTGCACATATTTCTAAATTGTTTTTATAGCGTATTCCATTTACAACCTGGTAATCAATATCATGTCGTAACATATCTTCTGATAAAGAAAACAATCTTCCTAGTTTAATGGTTCCTCCCATGCTAATTCCCCTTTTCGTAAATTGAATATATTTATTTTTTTAGTAATTATGTGTACCTTCTTATTGTATGGTATAATTGGGGAATTTTTCAATACATGTGCTGCAACGCTTAGCAATGTTATCCATCCCCCCACCCATTTTAGTAACTGGATAAGTACCAGTAACATAAATCTTGAAAAAGTGATTTATATAAGAACTAGACGTTATCTGTTCGTTAAGGTAGTAAAAAACCCGAAATGGAACTCTAAAATAAGAGTCTCTTTCCAGGTTTACACTTCAAATAATATAAGATTTTTATTTTTAATGTGTAATATTTACTCTACCGTCTTTGCAGGACTGAATTGATTGGTATGATTCTATGAATCCTATTGTTTCTGCCCATGTATATGTTGTAGTTTAAAAGAAAAGATAAAAGCCCTCCTTTGATTAGGAGGGCTTTTATCTTTCATATAAGTGAATCCGATTTTATGATTTTAAAAATGAATGTCGTCTGTTATACCCCAATATAACGCTGACTAATCAGAGCATGCTCTGACTTTATTATTATACTAATGTATATAACAGAAATCAATATTATAGTAATAGCTAGATTTCCCCTACTATCCTTTATTTTTATGTCTCTAAAATCATAAAAGTAATATCTAAATATATATAGTTTTACAGTTTTAATTATTATATACTTATACAAGTGATTTAGCTCTTTTTAAGAGTTAAATTAAGTTATAAATAAGGAGCGGTTTGGATGAAGAACAAATTTACACGTATGATCATGTTAATGGTGTTAATGGCTTTATCAGTTACAGCACTTGCAGCATGTGGAAATAATCGTGATCCCGAAGAAGTTGCTACAGCGTATTTCGAAGATGCAAAAGAAGGAAATGTGGAGAGTTATTCACTCCTGAAGCAAAGAAAATTGTTGCTTTTGTAGGCGGAAATGCAGTTCTAATGAAATCAGTTAGCAAAGATCTTAAAAGCTATAAAATTCGAAAAGTTGAAGAGAAAAATGAAATTGCTACAGTAACTGTTGATGCTGTATATAAAGATAATCCAAAAAAAGTAATCGTAATTGAACTAGAGAAAACGGATGATGGTTGGAAAATTAGTAAATCATAAAAAAACGGTCTAGAATTCTAGGCCGTTTTTTTGTTACCTCAATCTTCTTCTTCAAGATCACGTAAACTAGCAAGTAATTCTGTAAATGTTGAGCATACAGGATGTATTGCTTCCTCTATGTTTTCTTCCTCATGCTCCCAAAATACTACTGTCGGTGATTCAGGATTGCTACGGTAGTCAAAGCACAGATGATTCCCAAATGAATCCTTACCAAAGGGATATACTTTATTTGCTAATCTATCTTTTATATCATCATAAACTTGAATGATTGAATTTCTATTTTCTAAATCAAAAGTTAAAAGCTTACTAAATACATTTTCATCCTGTCCGGGTACATCAAATATTTTGGGTCTTGGATAACCACTATCATATTTTTTTACACATTCTACAAAATCCATAGGGAATTTAATATTGAAATATTGTTCTACTTTCTGAATGTTTTCATCGGTAATTTCTTTTTTATTTACTCCAATCCAAGTAACGTTGCTCATATATACTCCTCCTTACTTATCGCTGTCTTTCCCCCAAATTTTATATCCACCAGTGTGACCTGTTTTCCTATGTGTTTCATAATCAACAAGTTGCATTCGTCCTGCTTCTTGATGATGATGCCATGTATAATTTTCTGGTACCTCGCCTAGCTTAAATAACTCTATTTCTTCTTCTGTGAATTTTGCAGCTAACTTAGGGTCTTTCATTATTTGTTCGTATAATGCTTTACTACATATTCTATCATGTGTTGGTCTAGATTTTTTAAAATCAGCTTCTTTTAATTTAACTTCAGAAAGAGCTTTAAAAATAGGGAAACCATCTAAATCATACCGAATGCCTGTAACAGGATGTTTGTCCCCCGCTAACTCACCCATTCTTAATCTTATTGTCTTTTGGCCATTTGGACCTTCATAAGTATATGGAGCTGCTTTCCGCAAATACTGTTGAATACTTCCTACTCCCGCATATGTAAGATGATTTCCAGCTTTGAATTCATAGTTGTTTAATATATGTAATGCATTTCTGTATGCCGGAGAATTAATTAAAAGTGATTTTCCTTTAGTAAAACCTGTAATAGCAGCTCCCTTCCCAACTTGTCCTGCTTTACTAAGACCCTTATCACCCAGAAGCCCGAGTCCTAACGTTGCTATACCATAAGCTGCATAATGCTCTCTACTTTCCATATCTCCATGCCAAAGATTGTTTACAAATGAATCTGATAGAGCATTTAATGCAGCAGGAATAGTTTCCTCATAATTTACAATCGCATCTCGCATATTCAACCAGGTTTCTTTATCACCTAAGGATATCAGTCCTTCCCACGCATCCACTGCACCATCTACAAACCCAGTAGAAATACCAGTCCACGCAGCATTTAAATCCTTTTTATTAAAAAATGACTCTTCCGATTTTGGAGGGTTTTTTCCACACATAGCTCCTTCTTGAATATCAGAGTCAACTAAATTTCCGCCATACAACTCATCGGCTTCTCGGAATTTAACAGCTGCACGTTCTAATTCTACTGCAATTTTATCTAATTCTTGCAAAATGTTAAACATCATTGGCTTTGCTTCATTAAACATCTGATAGAAGTGATCACTGCTTGCTCCACTCCACTGAGAAGCTATATATTCAGTTTGAGAGTATAAATCTTTATGTATATATTCTAATGATGATCTCGTATTTCTTACGGTTTTAGCAGCTTGTTCTAATTGTTCCGGTGTTACCTTAATTTGTGTGCTCATTCCATCCCTTCTTTGCATATATATTATGAAAATTATAACATATCATTATTTCATTAATGGTTATCATTTGAAAATATCCGTTCCTAAAGGTGAAAGTAAGGCCCATCATAAAAACAGCCCAAATTCCTAATGAGAAATTTGGGCTGTTTCTGTTATAAATATGTTTTATTTTATATTTTTTTATAGACTTATTTATTTCATTGCTACCAAGGAATCTTAATTATTTCAAGGTTTCTAAATAAAAATAAAGGCATAAACCCCTTAAATAACCGATTTTTCCTAACTAGCACTATATTAAAATTGTTAGTAAAATATTCCATTTATCTAATAATTTGTTATAATCGTATTTAATAAGAATTGTTGTTAATATTTTACAAGTTTATGATGTATTCTCCTATCCAGAAAATGAAACATAATGCTACAAAGCCAACAAGATTTATCATTACTTCCTTTTTTGTAGGTCTGTCTCTAAATATAAAAGCGGATAAAAATAATAAAAACGCCATTCCATACAACCACCAAACTGTACGAGATATGCTAAACAACCCTATAGACAGTGCAACTACAATAATTACGTAAATACGTTCATTTTTTGAAGTAATCTTACCAAACATATTGACTCCTACCTCCTATTTTTAGAAAATAATTACTTTTCAGAGAATGACTGTATAATATATTGTATTAAATTTCTTATACAAATGAAAGGGGATTATTATGAAAAAAACATTATTAGCTGGAAGTTCATTGGTTTTATTACTAAGCTCAGGGTTTGCATTTAGTTCAACAACGCAAGCAGCAGAGAACAAGGAAGGAAATTCACCTGCAGTTTCTTACAACCAGGATGTATCAGAAGAAAATAGAGCAATTGATATTAGTTCATTACCACAACAAGATTTAGACTCTTTATTCCTAAATGGACAAGCTCCATTTAATCCAATAGCACCTAAAGATTCGGATCAAATTCAATATGTTCACCCAACAGCTGGTACATTCAACTGGAAATATGTAACGACAACTTATGGAAACAATGTATTTTATAATGCCTCATATCGTTTTATGGTTAACGCAGCTATAGCAGGTTTAGGTGCTGGGGTTATAGCGAAAATCGGAAATGCGTTTGCTTCTGGTGTAGCTGGGTATGTAATAGGCGGACTATCTCTTCCTAAAAGTAAAAACTATTGGTGGACTGTACAAAAATGGCAGGATCAAGATGCATACAATGTTTATATTAAATACAACATTAAAGTTTATTCTGATTCTGGACGTACAAAATTAGTCGATTCTTATACCGAGCAATTTGCACAAAGATATAGATAAAAGCATTGCCGTAAAATATATTAAAGACTAACTATCAAATGGGTTTGCTTGTTTTCAAAATAAGCAAACCCTTCCCTATAAAACTACTTTTATTTTTTATATCACTTAAATTAGGAGTCACAGTATAAATGTAACAAGAAGCATACAACAAAAAAAACAACTAGCCCCTCGTAAAGAGGTACTAGTTGACGTAAAATTCGTTATCAGAAGTTGTTCAGCGTCAGTTACAAAGAGCTAGCACTCTAGCCAAAACTCCTTTTTCAGATCAAAACCTACTGATTATTAATAAGTGAATAACATTTAAACCCAATTGGTTATATTTTTTAAAGCTATTCCTTCAAAATTTCCAGTTGAATTACATCCCCATACTGCATCAATAGGAGTATTAGTTTGAGTATCTGTTCCAACTCCAGTCATAAGAACGTATATCCATTTATTACCGTTTATTGTCCAGAAATAAGTCCATTTTCTTATACATTTACACATATCTGGAATAGTTGGTATTTGTGGCCACGTAGGTGCTGGTGGTGTATTAGTAGGTGCTGGTGGTGCTCCCCAATATTCACATTGTCTATGTTGATATGTTTGATAATTCATAGAATCCACTCCTTTATGAAGATAAATAACATTTTATGAAAAAGTGGATTTTGTGTGATTAACTTATATTTTTAAAAAAAATTATAGGTTGAATTACAAAGTTTGTGTAAAAAGACCGATTTTTAGTTGTAGTTAATTTTTTTTATGTTTTGTAGTTAGTTCGGGTGGAATGGTGGTTTATATATTGTTCCATAAGTCTTAAACATTTTTACAGATGAATTTATTCTCTTTAATTCATCTGTAAAAATGTTTTTTCATCATGAAAAATTTACATGTTTTATTTTTAAGAATTGGAAAATACTATAGTTGGAGGTGATAAAAATGAAAACAGTAGGAAAAAAGAAAGAAAAAGGGTTATTAGTTGGAAAACATTGTTGTACTATTTGGGATAAGGGTAGTATAGAATATCGAGATACATTAATAGGAGATGAAGTACAGAAATCTCAAGAGTGTTCTGCAAAGTATAGCATGATTAATCCAGAAGATGAAGATGGAGATGATAAAGAGTTTTTACCTAATACCCCTTGTGAATAATAATCTATAAAATTTCTAATTTTAAAATAAATTACGTTTTATAAATAAAAAACTCTAATAAGATTAAATTATTGTTAAAACAATTATTAAATCTTATTAGAGTTTTATTATTATATATTTAGTAATTTTTTTACTATTCACATGTATCTGGGTTACATATATATCCTTCGTATGCTCTACAACTTCCACCATCACAAATGTAATCTACATGGTCAGCAAATTTATTTAAATCCATTCCTAAATTGTTAAAGAGTCGAACAAATTCTTTAAAAGATAATTTGTCTTCGATTACACTATACTTTGCTGTACAAAAACCTTTACTTGAAAATTTAACACTATTAGAAAATTCTTCTAAAACCGCGGAATCTAAAAGATGAGATAAAACATTTTCTTTATACTCGTCGAACTCTTCTAAGGTTTCGATCGAATCATCGTGTGTATTATTTAACATTTTATCAATCCTTTTCATTTATTTAATTTTATTATTCCTTAAATTATATTAACTATACATTTTTGTACCAAAGAAGCATAACTTTGTATAATATGTAGGTTGGAAACCTAGTTGATATTACTCCTGTATTTTTAAAGGGAATTAAATAAAAATTATAAATTTCTTTATATGTTAGAATTTTTAAAATACCTATAGTATCAGATTTGTTTCCATCAACAAATCTATGAGCTAAGTCACATTATCTAATAATTCTTTTTACTTTTTTTAATTATATTTTAATATAATGTATATTATATACATAAGAAGTTAACATAACGTCTCATTATCAGAAGTTCTCCTCACCAACAATCCTGGGCTTATCAACATTCTGTGAAACATCCTCTTCACCTACGTATGTAGTTTCTTATTCATCCCATTATATTAGTGGGTAAAAGCAATCATTGTCTTTATTTCCTTTACTCCATATGTATAAAATTCCGCATAAACTAACGGCCAGCTTATGGGTTAATAATTAATTCACAGCCAACTTATGAGTTAAAAAACATTTGTTTAGTTTATTTTTTTACAATAGACGTTTTGAATTTTTGTACAGACAAAGTTAGCCTATCCCATAAGGAAAGAGGATAGAGTATCTCTAATTGTTCTTCCATTAGATAGAATTCTGTTAACCATTCAGGTGGTTCATACCCTTCATGATTTGTTTTCCATAATTTAATTCGTTCTAACGCTAATTCAACGCTCATTCGCACCCAACAATAACAATTATAGCTTTGACTGTTGGAGGTCCAAAATAAATTTCCTTCATGTTCAATTTGATAGGTGAATTCGTTATAAAAAGTATCTGCCTCACCCAAGTAACTGCAATTTCTAACCCAAATAATTGTGTTTCTAGGTAATAGAGCCATATTCAGTTTGTGGCCTTTTCTCATTGATAATGGACCATCATCCTTGGTAATATTTTTCGCAAATTCACTTAGAAAACAAAAACAACCTGACCAGTTGATATCATTAATCTGTGGTGTATGGACTTTTTCTTTCAGTATAGATTGATTAAATAATGTGAGATCTGTTACCTCGACATCTATAAATTCAAAAATATGATCATATGCATCAGAGTTATAAGGTTTGCAAAAAAAACCTTTATTATCAAATCGAAAAATTTCTACATAGTCATGTGAATTTTTATTGAGTTTCATATGTTTTACTCCTAAATCATTATTAGTAGGTTCTATTGGCACTGGAAAAACGACCTTACTATCGATGATTATGAGTAGTTCTAATCCCTCCTAAAATTTGTCGTTACAATTTTTACTTTTAATTAAATGATATTAAAAATATCGTAAAATATAAATATTTTTATTATTCTTTTCTGAATTTTTCTATAACAGGAAGCGTCAGATGGCTGTTTTGGCCAACTTATGCTTCCTTTAGCGATAGCTTTATGGGTAAAAACATAATAAACCACTTAATTTAGTCCCTCATATGTCCAAACGTTGACCAAAAAATAAAAATATGATATGTTTACTTTAGATTAGTTATATATTGAATGCATATTCAGTATATATAAAGTATAGCACTTAACTGAATTGCATAAACTAAAAAAGACGAGATGCTGTCAACATCCCGTCTCATAACTGCTACTGTCAAGGTGGCTGTTATTATGCATTATCTTTTTCTTTTAGACCCACGCTTGTACTTTGGTCGGTGAAGCGCGGGTTTTTTGTTGTCTTTTTTTTCGAATTGCTTTTTCAGTGCGTATGCTGAAACCTCACGCACAACTGCTCTTGCAATTTCTTTTAAAAGTTCAAACAAAAATTCCATGTTATATCACCCCCTTTCTTTCCAAATGGAAAGAAGGGATAATAACAAGCCCACCTTCACACGATATACAGTTATACTTCTATTTTACCATACTTCAACACTCTAAAATAGAAAATCTGTCCAATTTTAGTCTGTATATAATCTTTTAGTTAAGTAGTTTTATAAGAACTTAGTTTACTATAATATAAATATGTATACTATATTTCTTTGATTTTTCATAATTGACCTTAGTTTTATATGCTATTTTTTGAGAATATATATTTCAAATAAAAGTTGTATATTTTTTGATGTATTCCGCGATGTACATCTGCCTAATTCTCTAGCTTACTCATAGGCCTACTAAGTTCCATATGAAATCTTTATATTTATATTCCTGGTATCATTATCTCTCATATCTTTCTTTTCACATTTTTCATTTTAAATAAAACGCTCTTGTAATTATTCATTCTCCTTCCCTCTGTTTTCTGAATTTTATATGTTAACCCTTTTTTTGTAATTACAGTGTTTTTTTTTCGAGACGCACTCGAAAAACGACCTCTCAAAATCGTCCATAATCATTTTTGGAACTTTAGGTAATGTAATTACACTCGAAAGATAAAAAATCTCTTAAAAGAAGAAATAGACCCCTTATAACGCTTTTTCGTTTTTCAGGGATCTATTCTCTCTAGGATTTCTATTCTTCTATGTCTTCTTTTACTTCTGCAGATAAAATGTCTTCAGCAAACTTCTTGTAGCCATTATACCCTTTCTTTTCAGCCTTTTTCTTTATTGCTTCTAATACCTTTTCATCAAGGTATAGACTTAAATGCTGCTTTTTTTCTTTCGACTCTTCTTTTGATCTATTTTCAATTCTTTCTTTGAATATTTCCAGATCTTTTTTTAAGTACAAGCGTTCAGTAGATTTCCCTTTAGCAATCTCTTTAAATGGCAATATCCCGTCTTTAGCTGCATTATGAACGTAAGTCTTAGACTTTTTTAGAAACTCAGCTGCTTCTTTTAATGTTAAAGAGTCTTTGTATAATTCTTCTAACTTTTCTACATCTTCTTGCTCAAAACGATATCCGCCATCTGCTTTCCAGGTGGCCATATTGATAGGTTCGATCTGTTTATACTTAATTAAGTAGCCTAATTGATTTTTTGTTAAACCTACCCTATCGCATACCTCTTCTAAAGATAAATAGTCCATTTCTCACCTCATCCGAAACTTTCATTCTAGCTGTTGTTTAAATTTTCTTAGTTGATACTTTGTTAAACCTGTTTCTTTTACTACATCTGTGATTGAGTACTCCTTATACTGCAGATACTTAAATGGATTTTCCATATAACGTTCCCGTACCTTATTAAATGTACTCTTTTTCGATAAAGAATTCAATTGCTCTCCTTTCTCTCGGATGGAATCGAAAATGGGACAACCTTTACAATGTTTGTAGTTTCTCTGTTTTGCCTGTTCTTGCTCATCTGTACAATTCACTGATAGGTTGTTCAGAGGGCAAATTGAACAATGGGTCTCTTCTAAATTATGGATTTCATGTAAAATTTTCAGACGAAGATGAGTCAAAAAAATCTCCTCCTACCGCATTTGGATTGAAATGTACAAAAAAATCAATTAAACATTTCCATTATACATCATCCAAACAGAAACGTTAAATATTATGGTGAAAATATTTATTTAATCATTTCATTTTATACCACAATAAATAATGCGTTTATTGTGGTATAATTAGAATCATAAAAGTTTATATAAAAATATATGTTTATTATTTCATTCTATTAAAGGGTGTGTAGATTTGAATATTATAAATTATGAACATAATGATCAACTTGTAAAATCCAAATCGGATTTTTTTGATAGCAGTCATTTCGAAAAAATTATGGGTATGGGCATCCGAAATATTGACTATTCTCAATTAAGTGAAGAATCATTGGTTTATTTATTTTTACACGATGAGCCTTCTTTAACGAAAAAAAGAAGTGAGCGAACCAAAAAACTGTATCTGCACGATCTTTCTCATTTTCTTCGTTATATAAAAGAAACAATCGGAACCATCCAGGATTTATCCCATAATGAGATGGAAATCTATTTCTATGAATTAAGCAAAAAATATGCAGCCACTACATTACGTCGAAAGAAAACAGTAGTTCAGCAGTTTTTAAAATATGTGTATGCTAACAACGGACTCTCAGACAACTTTAGTAGTCGCCTTAAAAAAGTATCCGTAAAAAAAGAAGAGCTGGTCAATCGTGACCTTTACCCAGAAGAAGTTACCCAGATATTAGATGAACTAAAAAAATCCAACTATTTTGTTTACACTACATTTTTCCTATTAACTACAACAGGACTACGAATTGAAGAAATCGCAACTGCTAAATGGGCAGGTTTGGTCTTTCATCCATCTTTAAATGCCTATCTACTTCGTGTAGTTGGTAAAGGGAACAAAATTAGGGAAGTTCGCATCTTTGAAGATACATTGGATGCTTTATGCCATGTTCGAAGTTTACGTAAACAAACAACAGAACTGGATGCATCGAGCACCTCCGCTTTTCTCCCTAAAGCTGATGGATCAAATTATCGAGCGGACTATCTATCTTCTCTTGTGGCAGAAAAAATTGAAGAAACAAATTTAGCTTTTCTGCGTTACCGACAGGATAGAATCACTCCTCACACCTGTAGGCATTTCATGGCTAATTACTTAATGGAAAAGGGTATTGAACTAAAAAAAATAAGAGACTATTTAGGGCATGAATCTATCATGACTACAGAACGTTATTTAAGAGAGCGTACAAGACGTCAAAACTTGGCCACAATAGATATAGGAAATTCATTATTTTAGTAAGTATATATAATAGGAAGAAACTCGATTGATGTATCGTTTTCTTCCTATTTTTCCGCTTATAGAACTCTAAATATTTCTCTTTCATCACAACATTTAAACTAATTATTACAAGTTATTTTTAATTATGACTTATTATTAGTCATAAGGACACAATTTCCCTTTTCTGTTTTACACTAACGTTATAAATCAGAAAGGAATAGGTAAAGATATGTCCCATTTAAGCAAACGACTTGCTGAATTGCGAAAAAAACGAGGATATACCCAAGCCGATATATCACATCGCCTAAACATCGCCCGTACTACTTATGCAAATTGGGAATATGGGAAAGCTGATCCTGATGCAGATTCTATAATGCGGATTGCAGAGCTACACAATATCTCCATAGATGAATTGTTCGGAAGAAATAATCCTCTAGAAAGTAAATTAGAATCCATTAAAGTAGCATTAGCAGATATACCTGCTGAAAAGCAACAAGAAGCGCTAGATGTTCTTATTGATTATACATATTTCATTAAGAAGTACTTTCTATCATAAGGTAGAAAAATTAAGTTTGAAATTCATGAAAAGGTATATGTTTGGAGCATCCATCCATACCTTTTTAATATTTGTGAATAATAAACTCTACATTACAATCTAAATACTCTGGATTTTTAAAACTAAATACATCAGTAGCAAATAATGTCTTATTTAATGCATCAAACTTATTATACTAACAATCCTATATAGTATAATTACACCTTTATAATGCCAAAGATCTATTTCTTCTTTTGTCTGCATAGCTCATATTAACAATTAATTTTGTATTGTTTGGAAAAATAAACAGCCATACACTGCATTGCCCTCACAAACAAGAACGTTTGTTCTTATTATATTCCTACTCAACTTAAATAATCAAGTTGTTTTACGAAAATACGTTCGTTTTCTAGGAAGGAATTATGTATTTTTCTTGAACTTGTATTTTTATATGCGGAATAGCGGATATTCATGTGCTAAAATGAATATGATATGAAATATTGCTGATATATTCACCATTGTAAAAGTAGTGTTAGTAGAATCATGTTGGTTTAAGTCAAAGAAAAAGACATCTGTATAGATGTCTTTTTCTTTGTAATGTACTAAGGAGAATGTTCTTATTTAACTAATTGCTGCTGAATTTCCTTAATTAAAAGTTCAGCGCTTTCAGGACTAAGAACAATTTGACCATTAGCTAATGAAATATTTTTTTCTGAAATATCACCAGTTATTGCACAAGCATCATAAGATTTATATTTTTGTAAAATGATTTTTTCATCTTCTACAAATATTTCTACAGGATCTTTTTCTGCAATTCTTAACGTTGTTCTTAACTCTTTCGGAAGAACAATTCGCCCTAATTCATCTACTTTTCTTGTAACACCTGTTGATTTCATGTTTATACCACCTTTTATTTTTTCTAGCTAATAGTTACATATGAACAAGCGGATTTAATGATGTTTTTCCGGTATCATCTGCATGCAATACTACAATTATATCTCTAAATTCCTTTGTCGTCTTTTATCTCGTTTTCTCTTTCTTTAGCTTCTAACATAAATTTAGCGTAAGTCATTATTTTTTCAAGCTCACTTTTGGACGCGTTATAATCTGTGATATAACGTTCTTTTCTTCCTCGACTCATATATTTATTTTTTTTTATTTCGTTTATTGTTTCTATATTCAAGATTTTTCGTTTTTCCTTTATTTCATATAAGAGTTTTAGATTTATTGCAAGGCCTATGCTCCAAAGAATAAACCCCATAATAAAAGAAAGTAATAAATGTGCTGAAAGAGAATGATCAATAATCATGAGATAGAGAAAATAAATAATCGAGATTGCAAACAAAAATGGATTATAGTATTTTTGGATATTTTTGTACTTATGTATTTTTATTTCGTGTTGCTTTTTTCTCATTTCAAGAGTCTCTAACATGTATAATTAATCTCCTTTTAATTAGGACCAATTGGTTGTTTTTTATACTCTCCCTTTTTAGGCTAATATACCACTGTTTAGTAATAATAGAGAAACCAAAAGGACTAATCCTTTGATATTGCTAGTGTTTGCATATTAGTGTGCCTACACCCTTTGTTTAGTTGTAGTTCACACACTGTAAATAACTTTATATACGGATTATATAATTGCGATAAAAGTTAAACAACAAAAAACTTCATGAAGTTTTTTGTTGTTTAATTAAATTGTTAGAGATTTAATAGTAATGCTATTATATATTTATGAATAAGTTATTTCCGTTTTAATACGTAAAGGAGCGATTACTGTTGAAAATGACAAAAGGAGATGCAATACTTCGCTTACTGACAGAAATTAAATTAGAGCTGAAAGAAACAAAAGAAGCTATTGAAAAACTGGATGAGAGATTAGCTAAAATAGAAAAGCAAACACTTCCAACAAACTCATCTAAACCTGCTCTAAATACTCGAAAAGAAAAAGATTGGAAATATCCTTCTAAGATGAAATGAGTCAGAGGGATATTTTTCATTTTAGAATATATGGAAACGAGCAGAACATCTAGAATAGGTACTTTGCATCATTTAATGGAGATGTTACAATATGCATTGTACGATAAACACATTTTTCTTTCTTACTACCACACAGAAATTGTCCCCTAGCTCTTGCTAGGGCTTTTTCTATGCACAAATTACACACACGTTATAATAGTCACCTAATTACATATGAAGAGGTGCAAAAAATGAATAAAACAGAATTAACAAAAGTAGTAGCTGAAAAAACAGAACTTACACAAAAAGAGGCAGCTGCAGCAACACAAGCTGTATTAGATACAATAACAAATGCGTTAGCAAATGGAGAAAAAGTACAGATTCTTGGTTTTGTTACATTTGAAGTACGTGAAAGATCTGCACGTACAGGACGTAACCCACAAACAGGTGAAGAAATGCAAATCGCCGCTTCAAAGGCACCTGCTTTTAAGGCTGGAAAAGAATTAAAAGAGGCAGTGAAATAATTACACTTATTGAATAGAATTTGATATTTATATCAGTCCCTTTTTCAATAGCCTTGTTTTTCATAAAACAAAAAGCATCAACGGAAATATATATCTGAATATATGTAAAGTTTCATATGTAAACACTAAAATTAATGTTATACTAAGATTAACCAAGAAGCATCCAAGATTCTTTGATTAATCACTACATTTTCCTTAAAGCAATATCAACAAGAAAAGACACTGTATAGTGTCTCTTCTTTTATGTTTCGTGCCTTTAATCAATAGTAAGAGGATATATATCTATGCCCTCTTATTGCTGATTGGTGTTAGAATTGCTGCTCCCACAAGCAGAATATTTGAAAGACACTCGTATAAGAGTGTCTTTTCTTTATGGGGTCCTGCCACACATCCATCAAGCTAAGCTTATGCAAATTCAATTTTAGGCGAGATTGTTTCTTTTTTCTAAAGGGCAAGTGTAGATGATTGAAAGATTTGCATACGAAATAACCCCTAACGGTTATCCCGTCTTTCTTAATGTGCCGTCATACTCAACGGTATCCTACCCTGCATTTATACAGTCGAACCCTTTCGAGTCCGTTGGCGTATAGATTCTTTCATTCATCACTTTGTCAGTCCCCGTTGGACATACTCACCATAGGAAGCTTATCAGAGCCCTCCGGCTTATAGGTTACGTCCAGTTACGAATTTTCCTCAGCTTGGACCGGGTAACTCTCAGCCGACTTCACCTGGCTTCACACACTATTTAACTACCATTTATTAATGCATGCAGGATATTAAGGGAGAAGTTTCAACTCAACATGACGGTTTTCATTCCTTCTCTCGACACTTTAGTTCTCCTTCTGTATTCAGAAGTGCTCGTCTTCACGTTGTTAAACGCTTATACGAGAACGCGTCGCACACACATGGACATAGGATATTCATCCCGATCATATCCCTTTTTCGTTGGAACATTTGCTAATGATTGTTTTCTCCCTTCTGCGGCTCCATCCCGATCAATTGTGCAAATATCTGTCTTTCCATTTGTAATCGCATCTTTAATATGTGCCACTGTTTCTGAATACTTATTTGATGGAAGCTCTATCACTTGTGCAATATTTTGTGATCCACTCGCTTGTTTTACAGAATTCGAATTTTGCATTGTGGAACATCCTGTAAATAATAACCCCACCGCTAAAAAGCTACCTATAATCCCTTTGAATTCCATTGTCCCCCCTTTTTATTCCTTGTTTATTTGAGCTCTTTGGATTTCTTGAACAAGAATAATTGATTACAGATTAAGTTAATTAGCCATCCCTGCATCAAGTCCTCCACTTAATACAAAACCAGTTGCTAATGCACTTGCTACTAACTGTTTAAACATATAACTATCCCCTTTATACTTAATTTTTTGGTAGAACTTAAGCAAAATTCCCTAACTTAATTTGTGAAAATTTTAGAAAAAAGAAATGAAGAGCAGAATATTCACCGTTTTCTGTGTAATATTTAGAAAAGAATAACATTTATATAAGTGGTATGATGTATTCAATGAACTGTCCCTTCCATACTCTTACTGTTCATGCAAATGAGATAGATAACACTGATATTTCAAAAGGGGAAGCAGAAAAACATTATATGATATTTACTGCTTACTCTAATGTTAAAGTGCTTAAAATCCTTAAAATCCTTTTTTAAAATGGGGGTCTTATTATGAATAAGAAAACATATTTAAGTGTATTTAGTTCTTTAGTAATATTGGCAAGTGGATCTATAGTAACATCGGCCGAAACTATTGGAAAAACCTCTTTGAGTGTAAGTCAAGATCCTTCAAAGTTCTTGCCGACCTTACAATTTGACGGAACAGATTGGGCTGATTCAGGAGAACAAAATTTCCCACAAGCTTTTAGATTTCAATCTTATGATGAAGATATAGAGCACAATAAAGAAAATTTAATTAGATTTAAGATTGGGGAATCTGTATCAGGAATTGGTTCAACAGGTTGGCAAAATAGAGGACCCAATGATCAAAGGCCTGCTGTATATTTTCATAGTGTTACAAAAGGGGATTATGAAGTATATGAGTATTGGCTATATTATGCAGATAATGATTGGATAAATGATCATGAACATGATTGGGAAAAGTATTTTGTTTATTTGAAAAATGGAGAACCTACGCATTTACTTATATCTAACCACAATAGTTATAAAATAAAATCGTGGTCAGATGTTCCTAAGGATGATGGTCATCCTCTGATTGGTGTAGATGGTGGTTCACATGCAATGAAGTGGAAATTAGAAGATGGTGTGCAAATTCGTTATAGCGGGGAAATCTCCAAAAATAATGGTCGTTTAGATGAGGGAGATAATTCCATTCAGCCATGGGTTATATATAGTAACGACTCTTTAAAAGAAACAATACCATTTTTAAATAAGCCAGATATTTTTTATTATGGTGATCCAGAGTATAAATTGAATTCTAATGAAAACGGTGATCCAAGGGATGCTCCATGGAAAAGAAATGAATGGAATAATCCTCCACTTCCATAAATAATTTATAAAGATTTTGTTTTATTTATATTACATGAAAATTTTTTACTTTCTTTTATTCTACTCTTTAGATTCATTTACCCTATTAGAGGGTAAATGAGGTATGGATTAAAGGTAAATTAAAAGACTTTCATCTTAATAATATGCATTTACAACTATTTGAATCTGTTTAAACTATAACTCATTGAGCCTTTTAATAAATTATGGTTATCTTTAAAAAAAGCAGATGCTCACCTGGACATTAATCAGGGGGCATCTGCTTTTTAAATAGAATTCTCTATTGTCTTTTCATAGTTTCAATTGCATTAATAACCTCTGAAGTTATTCGTGCAGCTCGGTTTTTATTATAGTTTCCATCATACCCAACATGGATAGCATATACCTCTCTTCTATAATCGTATACTGGAGCACCGCTTTGTCCTCCAAACGTATCCACATTATGATATGCTATATTACCAGTTGACCATTCGATTGAACCTACACCTGTCCACATTTGACCATAACTTTTATCACCTGGGTATCCTGTGACAGTAATGCTACCATTAGGTAATCCTGAGTTATATCCAAACCAACTTGTTTGATCTCCTAAATTTCGATTAATATTTATAACCGCCCAATCATCACCCGGATTTTCAGTATTAATATAGTTTGGGGAGATATATACTTGGCTTATTTTTGCTGTTCCGTAAGGATTACTACCTCCATTTTTACCTGGTGATACGGTCATTGATGTTGTACCTCCATTAACACAATGTGCAGCCGTTACTAAAGTTTTGGGACCTACCATCCATCCTGTACAGCCATATTCACCAGTATTAGATAATACCCCATCCAAATGAACAATAGCACTATTTGGATAAGATGCAGTATTTGTTACCTGTGTTCTAATATCTGAACCTAAAACTTTTGCAAAAGTGCTAACACTAAAACTAGTTGCAACTAAAATAGCAGTTAAAAAAATAAATAGATATTTTCTCATAGCTTTCCCCATTTTTATCCACCTCATGTGTAAACTAATTTGTATAAGAATTAATTAACGAAATGATAATATAGATGTAATACGCTTATTTGTAGAGAGCATAAACACTAACATTAAAGTCACTAAATGCACCTGATGGATTTGCAATATAATAAGACCTAGAAGTTGGATAGGATGTTGTTGTTCCGTCAGAAACATTAGAAAATACAACAGGGTCTTTACCACCTGATACATCTCTCATCACATTAAAATATATTCCTGGTGGTGCAGTCCATCTCAATGCATATGTTCCAGATGGTAAACTCTCAACAGAAAAATTACCGCTTGAACGATTTTTTTGTCCTCCTTGAGGGCGAGCCTCAGAAGTTACAGTAGCGATTAACCTTGAATTTTCAGCTAACGTAGGGATTAATTGATTTGATTTACTTTTGTCTAAATAAATGATACCAGAAGACATTTTTTGTTCGCTTTGAATTGATTGATCCGCAGCAAAAGTGGATGCTCCTCCAGTTAATACAATCCCGGTTGCCAATGCGCCTACTACTAATTTTTTGAACATAAATCCATCCCCTTTATTCTTTGTTATTTTTTGATGCAACTTAAGCATATTCTCCTACATTAATTATGTAAACATTTAGAAAATTTAGAAATAAATAATGTAATATTCACTGTTTTCTGTGTATTATTTAGAAAAAAATAACATTTATGGAGTTGATATAATATATAAGATTCTGATGCAAAGTTTTTTAATAGATAAAAGGTTGGTATACTTGCAGTTGGATTTTATGCAATTGTTAGTAATCGTTGTAATTCATTATATATCGAAAATCTGCAGTTCGGTTGTTCCAAACTGCGGATTCATGGACAGTTTCAATCCCTTTCATGGTACAAGAATCATTACGAATGCTTTGAAATCCTGCGGATTTAACCAAACATCTCTTTACATGCCTGTAATCCTACTCAATCCGGTTATTGAGTTAATTAACAGTACAATGGATTTGTATACGCATAAAAGCCATTCTTTTTGAGCTTTTTGAACGCACAAAGTAAGGCGGGATCCTTATCTGTAATAAGGACGGTTGGTGATCCACATTCTTTTAATGCTTCAACTCGACACACTTCATCCGTACTCCCTCCATTCTCTATTACTTAATTTACAAATACCGCCTTATAGCTTTTCTCTTTCCGTCCCCCATGCTTATTCCCACATTTCGGGCAATAGGGACCATCATTTTTCTTTTTACAATCTCTTACATCACCTATTGGTAACGGAAAAACAAATTGGCACATCTCACAAGTGAATTTTTTCTTTGGTAAAGCATTTAACAAAAAATTAATAACAATATCCCTCACAAACAACATCCCCCTTTCCGTTCTTATAACGTAAAGTCCTCCATTGTCTTACGAATTTCATCCGCTTCAATCCCGATATACTGTAATGTTTGCCCTTGTGTCGCATGGCCAAATAACTTCATCAAATAGTACACATCTTTTTTTCTTTGGTAATAGTGATATTCAAACGTTTTCCGCATGCTATGTGTTCCCCATTTTTCTGATTCAATCCCGCAAGCCAGTGCCGATTTGTGTAAAAAGGTATGAGCCATTTGTCTTGTAATAGGTTTATCTCCTTGACGACTTGGAAATAGCCAATCAGAATCAGCTCGATTACTTGTGTACTTCGCAATTTCTTGTTGTAAGACTGAATTGAAATACACTTCTACCGTTTTATCTGTTTTTGCCATTTTAATTTTCATGACATCTTTTACACGTAATCGCAAAATATCACTAATACGTAAACCTGTATTAATTCCAAAGTAAAATAATTTCGATATGAGGAATTTTGTAATAACCAATCTTTCATCTCTTCAATTTTTTCTAATGAGCGAATTGGCTCATTTGCTCCAGGTTTTCGTCCTCCTTTCGCCATAAAACACGATCTCCTAATTCGATGCTGTTGCCTATAATATGTAAAACTTACTTTTACTTTAACTATATTTTGTTAAACTGACGATCTTTTTCTTTTCATTTTATAGCGAAAAACCCCAGTAATACCATAGAAAAATGCATGATATCACTGGGTTTTATGAGTTTAACATTTTGTATGTTTTGTAAACTTCATTTTCGATTTACAAATATTAAATATGCTCTAAAAGGGGTACCTTTATAGACAGTTTTGAGTTGTAGGTTAGTAACTAGAAACGAAATCAAATTTCTATTGACTTACAATTTGAATTTTCTTAAGGAATAAAAAGAGCCTATACTTCACTGAAGTATAGGGGAGAGACAGAAATTAATCAGTTATTAATTTCGAATAGATACTTAAATCGATGAATTTTCCATTTGATTTTTCACTTTTTCTTAGCGTTCCTTCTAATGTAAATTTTAATTTTTTTAAAACACTTATGGAATTTAGATTTTCAGGTTCAACTTTTGCTTCAATACGGTTTAGCTTTAAATTAGTAAATGCATGGTCTAATAAAGCGGAGATTGCTTCAGGTGCATATCCTTTGCCCCAAAACGCTTTTGAAATATCATAACCAATCTCAGTTTTAGAGTTTTCGAAATCTAAGAAATTATAACCACATGAACCAATGATTTGATTAGATTTTGCTTCGATAATAGTAAATCGGAGCGCCTTATTGCTTTGAGCCAGCTCGTTTAGAAATTTAATCATGTCTTTTGCTTGATCCTCAGTAGTGAAATTAATAATATTCATGAATTTCGTAACATCTGGATCAGACCATATTTCAAATAATCTTAATGAATCGGATTCTTCTGTTTTTCTTAAATGTAATCTTTGTGTGTATAATTCTGTAATCAATACTTTTACCTCCATTATATTGGTGATGGGTAGATTAAAAATATTGATATCTGCGCATAATTCAGCCCTTTCTACTCTTAGTTATTTTTTATTATACATGAGAGAAATAGGGAGAGGGAATTATGTGATTCTTTATATCTACTTTGTTTCTTAATTGTTTTTTCCATTTAATAGCACAAGTGATTTCATTAAAATGAAAGGAGAAAATCTTTACCTTTACTTCAAATATCAGTACGTGATTGATATTAGTAATAATAGAATAGTTATTTAAACTTTGGGGGAGGAACAATAATATGGCAAAAGTTCTAATGTTTAATTTTCCAGGAGAAGGACATATTAATCCGACAATTGCACTTGTCGAAGAACTAATAAAAAGAGGCGAGGAAGTTATTTACTATTGCGTAGAAAAGTATAGAAGTAAAATAGAGAATACAGGAGCTTTGTTTCGACCATATGAAAATTTCATATCACAAATAGACATGGTAAAAAGAATGAGTGGGCAAATAGATTCTCATGAACTATTATTACACATGGTAAAATCCATGGATAAAATAATAGAGATAATTTTAGAAGAAGTAAAAGAAGAAGAATACGATTATGTTATATATGATAATAATTTCGCTGTTGGATGGATCATAGCAGAAGTATTACAATTACCTAAAATTTCTTCATGTACAACATTTGCCATTACTAAAAAGATAGCTTCTACTCTTATGAAAAATCATGGAGAAAAAAATAAAAAATCCCCTTTATATCAGGAAGTCATGTGTATTTTGAAAAAATGGGAAGATATTTATGGAATTACTCTTAATGAAAAACAGAATGTGATGACATGCCCAGGGGATATTACAATTGTATATACATCAAAATTGTATCAACCAAATGTCGAAGAATTTGATGATTCTTATATATTTGTCGGGCCCTCTATTGCACAGCGTAAAGATGTAGATTCTTTTTCCTTAGAACAGGAAAAGGGAAACAAGCTGATTTTTATTTCTATGGGAACAGTATTTAACCAGCAACCCGACTTTTATTACACATGTTTTGAAGCATTTCGAGATAGCTCGGTTACTGTCATATTAACTATAGGGGAACAAAATAATATTAGTCAATTAGATAATATTCCTTCTAATTTTAAGTTATATAATTACGTTCCTCAATTAGATATTCTACAACAAACTGATCTATTTATTACACACGGGGGAATGAATAGTTCCAGTGAAAGCTTATATTTTGGTGTTCCTATGCTAGTTATTCCAGTTATGGGAGATCAGCCTATAGTTGCTCAAAGAATAGAAGAATTAGAAGCCGGAGTCCAGTTAGATCGTAATTTGCTTACTCCGGAAATATTACGTAATACAGCAATGCATGTTTTATCGAATGATATTTATATAAAAAATAGCCATAGAATTGGAGAATCTTTAAAAAATGCTGGAGGATATAACAAGGCAGTCGATGAAATTGAAACCTTTAAATTAAAAATAGGTATTAAATAAAGCAATACTATTGTGGCTGAAGAATTTGTGGAGCATGTGGTGATTGGTATGAAAATTCTATCTAATAACCTATCAGTTTTATACTGCTTATCGTTATTCAGTTAGTCGTTTATATCTTGTTTTTTGGGGGCATAAGGATTTTTTTTAAAAGTTAGCTAAAATCCATCACTAAATTTAACTCTGAAATAGGTGAACAATTTTGGTTATTTAATATAGAGTAATGTTTACAAATAATAAAGCTGGGTTTAAGATCTCTTTTTGTTTTTCGCGTGTAATTCCCAGAATGACATAGTACCCCTAATAAAAGGAGAAATGAAATTTGAAATCATCTACAGATAATATTCAAGAGAGTGCAAAATCACAAAATCAAGGGCAACCAATATGGAAATCCATGTCTATGTTTTTAGTTCCCTTGCTTTTAAGTAATATATTACAATCAGTTGGACAATTGTTTGGTATGGTAGTGGTAGGGCGATGGCTTGGTGTGAATGATTTAGCTGCTATTTCAGCATTTTTCCCATTATTCTTTTTACTTGTATCATTTGTAATTGGGATTGGATCAGGTAGTTCGATTTTAATTGGTCAGGCATTTGGTGCCCGTAATGAAGAGCGTTTAAAAGCTATCGTTGGTACGACGCTGACTTTTACCTTTATAATAGGAGCTATTTTGGCAGTGGTGGGAAGTATATTTGCCCTAAATATTATGCGCCTTATGGGTACGCCAGAAAATATAATTGATATGAGTGTGCATTATGCGCGTATTTTATTTATTTCTATGCCAGTTTTATTCTTATATTTTGCCTATACAACATTTATGCGAGGTACAGGAGATTCTAAAACACCATTTTATTTCTTAATTGTTAGTACAGCTTTAAATATGATTTTATTACCTATTCTAATTTTTGGCTGGCTAGGAATACCGAAGTTTGATGTGTATGGGGCCGCTTATGCTTCTGTTATCTCAACCATTGTAACATTTGTTGTTATGCTTATTTATTTAAAGAAGAAGAATCATCCACTGCAATTAGATGAGACAGTACGGAAGTATCTTCGTATGGATTGGGATTTATTAAAACTATTATTACGCCTTGGGATTCCAGCGAGTATTAATATGATACTTATTTCGTTATCTGAGATTGCGGTAATCGCATTTGTGAATCGCTTCGGATCTGATGCGACTGCTGCATATGGGGTTGTGAACCAGGTTGCAAGTTATGTTCAGATGCCGGCAGTCAGTCTTGGAATTACGGTATCCATTTTTGCTGCACAATCCATTGGTGCGAATCAATTTAATCGATTACAGAAAGTTATTCGCGCTGGAATTGTTATGAACTATATAATCGGTGGAATATTAATCACTCTTATTTACTTGTTTTCAAGAGAAATCCTATCGTTATTCTTAACGAGCCCGAATACAATCGAAATTGCACATAGTTTAGTGATGATTACACTTTGGAGTTACTTAATTTTTGGTCATGCTCAAATTATTGGTTCGACAATGCGAGCAAGTGGAACTGTACTATGGCCCACTGTTATCGGTGTCGTATCAATATGGCTTGTAGAAGTCCCAGTTGCTTATTACCTTTCTTATCATACAAATCTTGGTATAAAAGGAATATGGATTGGATATCCAGCTGCATTTATTGTGAGTTTACTTTTGCAATACGGATACTATAAACTTTCATGGCAGAAGAAACGAATTTCACGACTTGTTAGTTAGAATAGAAGGTGAAAAATGAGATTGTCCCATAAGTCGATTGTAGGGATATGGAAACATCACCATCAAGCTAAAAGAACTAGTTACTCCAAAACAATAAAAAAGCAAAATGCATAAGATTTCCGTTTTTAAGTATTTGCTTTTCTTAACTCGATGGCTATGTGGCGAGACTACCCATTATAAGAATCTATTAAATTCGTTTATAAAAAAGTACCCCTAGACTTATCTAGGGATACTTTTTTATAAGGAATTACTTTCAATATAAACAGGAGGGGTATACCCATTAATTAGCATTGGAGCAATTAATGGACAAGCCCAAACATCCCAGTAATCTTTTTTCATAATTCCTCATCTTCAAGCTTTATTAAACTATTTATTTATCACACTTGCATCAACTTTTACAATCAGTTTTCCTTTTTCAACAATTCCTGAAACTTTTTTAATTTTTAATGAAGCATTTCTTGGTAATATTAATTCCGCATATTCATTTCCCATATATACAGCATGTGTTTCTTTTGGGTTTTTTGGATCTTTTGGAAAAAATGTCCCCGGGGCAATTCCAAACTGTTGTTCATCTGTATATCTATATACCATAATTGCATCTGGTACACTAGCAGTATTTTGTTTAAATACTTTATCCATTTCTGCAGCATATTCTTTTGCTACTTTTACATACTCTTTAGGATATCCATCTACTTTCCCTTCTCTTAAAGCTTAATTAATTCTTGTTCCATTTTGCTCATATTTATTAAAAGCTTCTTTTGCTTTTGGTGTTACTACAATTTTATCTCTATGATTAGGAAGGTTCTTTCCATAATTTTTTGCTTCTTTTTCTTTGTCTTTAAAATCTATCAATTTATCTAAAAATGTATCCGTTTTTTTTGTAGATTCAATAGAAGAAATAGGATAATCGAGAGTTGAACTTTGCTCCATTGCAGATGCTACATTAGCTGTTCCACTCATAAGAACTATAGTAGCTAGACTAAAAAAAGCAACTTTTTTACTTATCATGTGAATTTTCCCCTTTCAATGTCTTTAATATTTTTCAATTAGCTAAAACAATACAGCACTCAATCAATTGTGTGAATATTAATAAATTTATAAATATCATTTTGAATTTTAAGTTTGTTTAAAATTCAAAATGATATTTACTAGTACTAACATTGTAGATATTGATTTAGTGGTAAATGAACAATCTTTTCGAAATAACTTTATTCAAAAAAACTTCCCTTACAAAACAAGCTTCAAAAGGTACACCTTTATAGACACACAAAATACTTCCCACGTCTTCGAACACATAATAATAAAAACCCATTGCTCTCATGTACACATACTGAGATTAATGGGTTTTATCAGTTTAACATTTGTATGTTTTGTAAAACTCATTTCCACTTTAATTTTTAAACATGCTCGGAAATTTGCACCTTCTGGGATAATTAAAAAATTATTAACTGTATCTTCATATATGTTAGTAGCGATTTTGAATTAAAGGTTACATATGGTAAAATAATAATGAAATTACATATAAAGGGAGATTGATATTATTGCCGATTTCAGAAAAAATAGTCATTTCCAAAACCGCGAGGGACTTATTTGTAAACCGAAATAATAGAGCATTATTAATTTACAGTCAGCACCCAAAAGAAAAATTCCCAATCTTATATAAATTGGCAAAAATCCATTTAAATAGTAATGCTAGAGAAATTGATAAGGTATTTGAAACCCTTCAGCGGAAAGAAATATTATTATTAAATGAAATGCTAGGTAATGTTATTAACATATGTAGGAACGAGTGGATTGGCGACGTTGATCCATATGCAATTATTGAAAATGAAAAGAAAAGAAAAACTTGCTCACTATGTAAACAAAAAAATAATAAATTAGTTTTTCATATAAAAAATAAATTTAATGGAAGAAGAATAAATGTTGGTAGTTCATGTATTAATGACTTTTCTTCTTTAGAATATCCTTCAGGGGTATCTAAGAAAGAAGTAATGAGAAGTGCAAATCAAAAATATAAATTGCAGAATTTAATTTTCATGTTCCCTGGTATTGAGGGCATTGTTAACAATTGGGAAAAAGAATTAGAAATGTATGAGATACTCATCCCTCACAAAATAGAACAGGAATACTTGGAAACAGGAAAAAAATTAAAGAATTCATATGATAATTATATTAACGGGAAAGTTAATATAATAGATGCTGGAACAATAAAAAAATATTTAAATGACAGAAAAGAATTTTTGGCTAAAATGAGTAAATACGAAGAACTCAATAAAAATCAGGATTTTATTGTAACAAGGAAAATGGCAAATTGGTTACAGCGCAGGCATGATTTTAAAACAATTGAGATATTAAAAATTAAAGGATATATAACAAAAGAAAGTGCATATAAGGTTTTAGAACCCAATTTTATAGAGTCGTTAATACCAAAATTTAATCGACATTTTCAAAAAAATAATATACAAATCGTAAGTTATAATAAAGAGTATTCTTATTTTAAAATAAAACCTTTTTATAACCTTAATTTTCATTTAAAAATAAGCTGTTATAAATTAATAAGGACTTTTAGTTCATTAATATTCGATAATAAACCAAACATAGCTCCTAGTTTAAAAAATATCTTTCAAACTGCAGAATTATTTTCTGAGGTAGAACAAGAAATTGTGATTAATGAGCTGAATAGAATTAAATCCAATATAACTATGAAGTTACTTCATTTTGGGTATGATTACGACCATTTTGAATATAATGAATTAGACTTATTTGATAAGAGAATTAATAAATTTATTGTAGTAAAAATGAATAAGTTTCTTGAAGAATTTAAGGGTGTCGCTTTTGGTCTAATGAACCCCGAGGAAATTGAAAAATATGTAGATTACGAGTTAAATGGTAATTCAAAAGCATACACTCATGAAGAATTGTGGGCAATCCGTGATAGAAGAGATGATACGACCGAAGAAAACTAGACGAAAGTAAGATATGTAGAATTCCTCATACAAAAAACAACTATTTTTTATCTTCATCCTTGATTGAAGTACAGAAACAAATTTAGAAATATGCAATATTGCATAAAAACGCCCTGTTACTCTTGCTATAATTTTAAGTGTAAAATGTTGCATCCAACATTTTATAATTTTCTATATTCATTAATATAGAGACCCTAATCACAGGAAAAAGGGAAGAATATTGGTGGTTCTTCTCTTTTTCCTTATTTTTCAACTGTTGAATCATATATTCTATAATATAAAATATGTTTATTAATGAAACCTGTTAAAATACAAACTTTTAATTAGCAAACGAGAAATAAACACTTCGTTATTATTTCTGCTATATTTAAAGAACGTTTTTCTAATACAATAAGAAAAACAAAAAGAACTTGTAGAAATCACTACAAGTTCTTTTTGCTTTAAAGCGAATACACGGGACACATAAATTATCTCATTATTCATAACAGGGAAACCATATTGATTACGGCTTGATTCCATTATATAACAAATATTAAAATCTTGGGTTTTAATGTTTGAAAATTATGTGAATTAATTAATAAAGGTCCACCCTTCCTCTAAAAATCTCATTTATTGATTTTATATAAACCGTTTTAAATCAACGTTGATATCATAATAAATTAATAAAAATGTATACATAGGTAAATAAAGAAGAATGGTGCATTCTTACAGAAAGATATATATTTTTATTTAAGATTAATTAACTATAAGAAAATGAATTTCATATTATATCTAAATATAATTCATGAATATATGTGAATGGGGTATTCTTATATTTTTTATTTATTTGATGAAGAAATTTGTTGTAGGAGAATTAAACAAACGTTTGTTTAAAATATTTTAGCTATGAATCAATGTTTGAGATATATGAGTTACGGGGTTCAATTGTCCACTTTGTTAAATTCCACATTTGTTATATAAATTTTATATAACAAAGAAAAAAGTACCGCTCAATTATATTTTCTATTATCGGTACAGCTTTAGGTAAACTATTTAATGTGGTCTCGTCAACAAAACGCGAATCTTGTACGCTCAGCGGATTCCAAAATGGGAAAATATAGTTAAGGGAACGATTATAATGAAAGATGTTTACAAAGCATTAAACTATTTTGTTTTCATGTGTGTATGTATATTTAGTTTTGGTCTTGTTCGAGAGAAAACTCACAGCTTTCCTGTGTTACGGAAGGATAAAAGCCTGGGAGAAACTGTTTAACAGTTTTCTCTTAGGCTTTTTTTGTTTTTTTGGTAAGAATAAAATTGGAGGTGTCTTTTAGATGAGTAAAGACTGGATTAAAGTATTTATTGCTGCTTTCTTTGAAATTTTTTGGGTTATTGGTTTAAAAAATGCTGATGACTTTTGGACTTGGACGGGGACTATCATTGCTATATTTTTCAGCTTTTATTTAATGATCATGGCAGGAAGAAAACTTCCCGTGGGAACTGTTTATGCTGTTTTTGTTGGGTTAGGTACAGCTGGAACTGTCTTTTCTGAAATACTGTTCTTTGGTGAACCATTTAAAGTGGGAAAAGTACTCTTGATTTTATTTTTATTAGCTGGAGTAATTGGCTTGAAATTAGTTACAGATGATAAAGTTCAGAAAGGTGATGAATCCTAATGGCATGGATTTCTTTAATCTTAGCAGGTCTTTTTGAAATGTTTGGTGTTGCTATGATAAATAAATTGCATAAAGATCGAAATTGGCAATCATTAGCTTTGTTAATTTTCGGATTTGGGTTAAGTTTTATATTTCTTGCTTACGCAATGGAAACACTACCTATGGGAACAGCTTATGCAATTTGGACTGGAATTGGTGCGTCTGGAGGTGCAATTTTAGGCATGGTTTTTTATGGAGAATCAAAAGACTGGAGAAGACTTATCTTTATAGGTATGGTTTTAGGTGCTGCAATAGGTTTAAAACTCGTTTCATAAATGACTTTTTAGATTGTACTATGAAGAAGATAATCTGTTTTTATTAAGCAAATTATCTTCTTCATTTTTTTATTGTTATTCAACAAAATGGCACAATTGTTGAATAGAATGACTTGCATTTTTTTAACAACTTTATTATCTATGTACAACTTTACAAATCTAATAAAGTCGGTTTTTTGAATATATACTTTTGTTGGTGTTTTCTTAGAAATATGGATAAATAGAAGAAACTAAGTGTTTGCAATGAAATGAAAGTAAACTTTTATACAAAAGTTTACTTTGGATTTTTGAATTGTTTATAGCAAATTTTGTAATAAATTTCTCAATATTGATATAGATGTTAAATATGGACTTTATATCGAAAATTAACAAAAAATATAATATCATAAAAATTAAGATGGTTTGTGTCACTTGTTTTTCCCTTATGCTTAAGATAAGATCGCATTCGCCGATCTTATCTTTTTTTATTTGTAAATTTTAGATACAAAAAAGGAATCCTTATAATAAGGATTCTGCAACAGGGAATTATAATTAATAAGCTAATTCAATAGTACAAAGTTCCATAGTGGAACTCCATTTTATAAAGAGTAAAATTTACTTCTACTCTTTTATTATTTGTAATAAAACCCCAGATTGGCACTTCATTCCTCGAATCGTTTCCGTACCCCAAGTTCATATCAAAAGCGCCATCCTTTCCTGTGATTCTATAGAAAGAATAACGTTTTAGCCTGATAGCGATGTGGCGGGACCGCTCATTCGTTCATCATGTCCCAATAATTATATTTCCGTCCGCAGGTGGCTCTAAAATTGTAATGTCAGTAACAATGTTAAGTGGAGTTGACCAATCAACAAATACATTGAAATCAACTACGCCATCTCTCACTGAAATGTTCTGCACGGTAATACTTGCGGCTCCAAAAACAGTGGGAAAATTCTGTCCAAAAAGTTGATTTGGTTCTAACTCAGTTGCCTCACTCACTGAAATGTGAACAACAGAATTCCATTTAATCACAGGACTGGTTAAGCGAAGATGTGCACGACCTTTTCTTTTGGGCACCCACATACGAATAGTAACCATTTTTAAAGACCACCTAATTGTGAATATTGGAATTACTATCTTTTTCTTAACGCATTATATTAGTATTTCCAAATAGGTTCGTATCTATGTACTTGGCTTTTTTCGTGTCGAATGTAGTGTAGCTCTTTTTTTAAATCTTTGAAGATATAAAAGGCTACAGAAATTTGTTTAGCGTATATTTTCGTTAAAATGTTAATGGTACGCCACATTGACAGGTGATTATGTTTGGAACTAAAATGAAAAAACAAATTTTAATAATCTAAGACCATTATGAGAGAGAAATTATAAAAAAGCAGTAAAGTAAGTAGCCGGTTCCTTAACGTACAGGGAACCGGATGAAATGTGTCCAAATTATTTCTAAACGTACAATCTTCTTTTTTTGATATGGTGGCCCCTTATATGAACCTGAATCCTGTTAAAAAGGACACTCAATTGAGTGTCCTTTCTCGATTTAATAAATATCTTATACGCATTGGAATTCCATCTAATATGTTTAAGGTATTCTGATTTATAGTATTTATCCGTTCACATGATTGAAATATAGATAGAGATAATTTTATGATCGTCCCAGGTAAATGGGAGATTTTAATCTAAAATTAATGCTTGATGAATTCCTGATAATTTTTTTATTTTCCCAATTAATTCTGGAACTAATGGTTTCTCAGTTTCAATTATTAATATAGATAATTTCCCGGTTTCTTTTCGTGAAATTCTTACTTTATTAATATTGATTTTACAGCTTGATAAAATAGCGATTACAGAAGAAATCGTGCTAAAGTGTTTATTATTCATAATAAGAAGAGCAGGGTTTTCCTCACGTAATTTTAGTTCAAAACCATTAACTTCAATGATTTTTACTCTTCCCCCTCTGAGAGAGCAAGCAATCATTTCAATTTTATCCTTACCTTTATATAAGCAAATTTTCGCTGTATGAGAATGTACTGGTTTTGCAATCTCTTCTATACAATTAATTGTAATTCCTCGTTCTTTTGCAATTGTAAGTGCATTAATAATTAGTGAATCATTTATTTTGAAACCTAAAATTCCACCGATAATTGCTACATCTGCACCAAAATGATGATTCGTCGTTTTAAATCCTCCATATAAAGAAATATCAATTCTTTCTGGTTCTTGTGAAAATAGCTGCCGGATAATGTATCCTATTTTTACGGTGTCTGCCCCAAAAGTATTGGATGTTCCAATTGTAATAGGATCGATGATATCAAATACAGATCTATAGTTCATAATAGTTGGTTCCCCTTAACATTGTTGATGAAAGTTATAGACGATCAGATTTATTTTTTGAAATATTATTAAATAAAACAAGAATTATTGAGATGTTTAACATATGTTCATAGTAGAAGAATCAATTAATATGCATCCCACTTAATAATTCGTGAAATTCTGTTTAAAAAGTTAAGAAAACATACATTTTGTGAACTACAGTTATAAAATGTTCCCTTCAAATATGTGTAAAGTATAGTTAGACTTTACTATGAATAAAGCCCACAGGAATTTTTAATTCCCTGGGCTTTCATTTTTCATGGTAATTCGGTTTCTATATGGTAAACGGAATCCTAGTGCGATTGCGGCTCCAGCACAACTAAATAAACAGCCAAATAATAAATAGAGCGTGGGTGATGATTCTCCAATTGCAACAGAAGCAACGCCTCCAATTGCAGGGAAAAGTGCAACCATGTAACTACTTACTGATGCACCAATACGCTCTACTAACTTAAGGTAAAACATCCATGCACCAAAGGAAGCAAATACAGTTAAAAATGCTAAAGCTCCTAGGTAAGAAACGGATGTTGGTATTGTAAAGGTTTGTTGCTGGAAAACACAAACAGCAAGTAAAAGTATTGAAGCTACAATAAAACCAACACTATTTGAATAAACAGCATTAATACCACGTCGTGCATTTCGGGCAGAAGCCGCATCACCAATAGCTGTAAGGACTGTTCCTAACAATGCAAGTCCTATTCCTTTTAAATCACTTGTATTAGAAGATCCAGTTGTCAGTAATGGATAAACTAATATAGAAACTCCTGCAATCCCAACTATTCCACCTAGTAGAATTCGAGAATGAAGCCGCTCACCTAAAAATACACGAAGTGCAATTGGTGTCAAAACTGTTTTCAGCGAAAACAGTAGCGTTACTAATGCAGCAGAAATCCAAATCGTAGCATAGTATAAACACAAATAACTAATAGCTAAGTTGCATACCCCAAAAGTAATGAGAGGTAAAGCGTCTTCACGAGAAGGCTTACCATTTGGACGTAACACGCATGCAAGAACAATAAACATGAGTGCAGCCCCCACCAAGCGATAAGTTAATGATAGTTCAAGACTTACTGGTGTACCTTGGATTTTTACCACTATAAAGTTCAAACCCCATACTACTAAGCAAAATATGTACATTAAAACTGTCATGCAAATGCTACCTCAGTAACCTGTGCAAAAGGAATATCAAAATAATTAAATACTTCTGTTAGTGCATCAGCAAGTTGCATGATTTGTTCCTCGGTATGGTTTGGTGTGACGTTAACTCGGAAACGTTCCGTACCCACAGCAACAGTTGGTGAGTTAATAGGTTGTAAATAGACATGATGTTGTTCAAGTAAACGTTGAGCAGCAGCTTTACATTTTTTAGCGTCGCCAATCAGTACAGGAAGAATATGTGTCTCACTTGATTCCATGATAGGAATATTTGCTTGAGCCAGCGATTCTCTTAGCATACTAGTCTTTTGATGTAGAGCATTTCGTTCACTGTCTGAAGATTTTAAGTGTTCAACACTAGCATGACAAGCTGAGACAATTGCTGGTGGTAATGAAGTCGTAAAAATGAAACCGGATGCAAATGAACGTACTGCATCAATTAATAATGATGAGGCTGCAATATATCCTCCTATTACCCCAATCCCCTTTGCCATCGTTCCTTGAATAAAGTCTAAACGATCTACAAGATCTAGTTCAGCAGCTATTCCTGCACCGCGGGGGCCATACATTCCGATTGCGTGCACTTCATCAATAAAAGTTAAAGCATTATATTGTTCAGCAAGATCTATAATTTTTTCAATTGGTGAAATATCGCCATCCATTGAGTAAACGGATTCAAAAACAATAATTTTAGCTCGATCATGTGGTTGAGCTGCAAGCAATTCTTCCAAGTGTTCAACATCATTATGTCTGAATACCGCTCGTTCGACTTTTGTACTACGTATCCCATTAATAATTGAAGCGTGATTGCGTTCGTCAGAGAATACCATACAATTTGGAAATAAACGAAGTAAACATTGTAATGTCGCATCATTAGAACCGTATCCTGTAGGGAAAACTAAAGCCGCTTCCTTACCATGCCATTCAGCAAGTGATGATTCAAGTGCAGCATAATGATAATGTGTACCACCTATATTACGTGATCCACCTGAACCCGCACCGAATGCTCGAATAGCATCGTGCATTGCTTCAGTAACCACTGGGTGTTGTGACATTCCTAAATAGTCATTACTGCACCAAACGACAACAGGTTCTGTATCTTTCTGACCATTTAAGTGTGCCAATGGATATTGACCTCGAATTCGATTAATTGTAACAAACTCGCGATATTGTCCACTTTCTTTTAAAGATTGTAGCTTATTGCTAATAATTTCTGTATACATAACCTTACCTCCAAGAAAATTTACGGTCTAAACCGTTTTGTCGATATATTCTTTTTATAAAAACAATACAAACATGTAAAAAAATTCTAAAAATTACTTTTTCATTATAGCAATAAATTACAAAAATAGTTAATGAAATGTAAATTTGCATATTTTTATTTCTATCAGACTGATATTATACAAGAGGTATATTGGTTTGGGATTCGAGACGATTTTGATTAAAAGGGAGAATACACGCTGTAGAAATAAAACAGGAACATTCAAAATTACTTTTAGAAATTAGTAAAGAATTAGAAAACCTTGAAAATGATACTTATGGTAGTGAAGTGGAGGAGATAGGAATAATTCCTATAATAGTTAAGATAAACAAATACCCCAAAACGAGAAAATTGACATACTCTCCTTTTTGTTTTGATAAATCATTTTAGTTAATCGGACACGGAAATATAATTCTTAAGTTGTTCGAGTGTTTTTTTATGTAAGAGTTGAGATAGTTTATAACAATAACAGTATTTTGAATGTATACTTTTTCGGTTATTTATTTGAAATACGAAGAGACATTATAAACACAATGATTAAAATAAAATGAAAGTAAACTTTTGGGTATTAGTTTACATTCGGTTTTTGGATCATTTATAGCTACTTTTGTAATAAATTTCTCAATATTGATATAGTTGTTAAATATGGGTTTTATATCGAAAATTATTAAAAAATATAATATTGTAAATAGTAAGATGGTTTTGACTTTTTTCTCCTTACGCTAAAGATAAGATTGTGTTCCCGATCTTATCTTTTTTCTTTGTAGATTTTTAATACAAAAAAAGAATCCTTATAATAAGGATTCTGCAACAGGAAAGAACAAACATATAATAATAAAAAGAATTACTTATATTATAATTTAAAAATAAGAAAAACATATTGAGAAAATTCAGAACGAATTGAATATATCTATACGCTTATTTATAATTAAGAGTCGAAGTAGTAATCTGTCATCTGTTCCTTTTTTTAAAGAAGATTGAGTTCAATCTTCTATTTTTTTTTGTTTTTTCCTCTTCCCTCGAAAAATAGAAAAAAAGAATTACCTAAGAATTGTGGAAATAGCTTGCTTGTAGACTAGTTGTTGCTTACCATGAACCATCATAAGAACCGTGAATTTATCCATTGCAAGAATCTGCCCACGTACTGGAACACCATTCTTAAAAATTATAGTAACCTCCCCTTTTTTCTCTTTCAATTGTTCATACATATCTTCTTGTAAGTTATACATGAAATACGCCCCCTATTTATATCTACTGTTCTTTTAATACTCGCTGCCTCCGATAGTTGTCTATATACAACTATCGTATCAAATTCAAATTAAAATACGGCTCTAAGAAGAAATTGAGCGGATCCTTTTAAAAATAAAAAAAAGACGCAATAAAGCGCCTCCCATTTGGGTAATTAAAAAGTAAGGTTTCCAAGATACTGAAAAAAATAGAACAGGTGCTTAGATTTTACCAGATTTTTTCGCTGAATGAACATGCATTATTGCATCCTAACGAAAATTCCGTTATTTTCCATTTGGGGGCACCATATCATTTCGAGAAAATTATACGTTTAGCAACATTCTTGTAACAATTAAGCCCTGTGTCTGCGCAACATACTTTTGGTAAAGTTTTATGGTAATCGTTTTGGCAATTATTTTTCATAATGTCGTATGCTTTTGATGCCAAGTATTCTAATAAAGGATATGGTAATTAGTTTTACGCTTAACGTACAGTGTATTAGTTAAAATATGTCCAATTTGTAACTAAACGTACAATTTTCTTTTTTTTGATATGGTGAGGACATGCCCATCAACCTAAGATTTTGAGACACCCCCATAACGAAAATTTTAACTTTTTACAGTTATTCATGAGAATGCGGCTCATTTCTTTCGTTTTGGGGAACAATCAATTTCTTAAGTTGCTGGCGATGCGGCGGTACCCAAGTACTAACATTCTGAGCATGTATTTAACGCAAGAGCAGTCTTCCTTTTTGAGGGATGGGCAAAAACACCCTTCTTCAAATGATTTTGTTAGCTATTCTTTTTAGAATCTTTTTTATAAATGCGTTGGATATAAATGTTTATACACGAGTATGAGAACGTCTTTTTTGTTTTGCCAGTCCCTCAATAATGTGAGCAGTCGGCATATATAATAATTGGGCTGCTGTGGAAGAAGTGATGCCAGCAAACGGATAATTATCTTGATAACAAAATGAATCATATACAATCTCATTCAGTTGAATCGCTTGATATTGTCTTGTCCATAGTTTATTAGAGATTTTATTGGTACATGCTGTGATAATATTTGATTGATTCTCCGCCATTAATGTTAAAGCATGAGAAATGAGCATATTGATGGCGCTCATGATTCCTTTTCCCATCCATTTGGGATGACAGGCTCCCATATCAAAATAAATCAAATTTTCCTTGGGTAATTGTAAAAATTCTGCAGATTTTTCTTCTAAGTCTGCTAATAGTTGTAAAATGGGTGCGACTGGTGGACATATTTGAATTGCTGTATGTTTATCGATTAACGGTTTCTCCGCTTTTCGGCATAAAATGACTGCCACCATTTCATCGTCCTTCATAGCTACCCATGACATCTTTTGCTGAATAGCTCGGCCCACCATTTCTTCACATATTTTCTTATAGGAAAATAAGGGAACATGTATATAACTTACTAATGGTTCATTTTGTACAAAGGCTGTTGCAATCAAATCCGTTGCCTCTTGTATATGTTTTTTCTCTAACAACTCAATTTTCATATAGGACTCCTCTTTTCTGTATTCAAGTTGGATAACAACCTATTACAACAGGTATTCGAAGTTCCTTATGCATTAAGAACCCCCATCGATTTTTTGTTTGATATTATTCAAAACACCGCTGTGTAAATAATTATAAAGCTTTACAATATATACCCATATTGAGAAAAAAGATGAACTTAATTTCTTTATAGGAGGTACGACACACATTCATCAACTTAAGAATTTTATAACACCCTAAAACAAAAAAATTGTACATTTTCACCTGGAGATGTCAATTTTCTCATTTTGGGGTAGTTGTTTATCTTAACTTGATGGTGGTGGGGTTACCATACCATTTCGGGAAAATTGTACGCTAAGGACTACAAAATCTTATCCTTAAAGGATTTTCAAAGATAAATACATGTTCAGAAAGATAAAAATTCAAGTTTAATTGAACATTGATTTATTTACACACTTTATGAACACGATTATAGCTAGAAAACGTTGATATTATTGAGTTTCATCCTCTATACATAAACATACAATTTTCTGGACACATACAATGGAGACTTGTATCAAAATTCTAATTATTCAACTATAGAATCGCATAGGAGATATCTATTATTCTTTACATTCCTTATTTTCAGAAACATTACAAAGCTGTCAGATAAATGAAAGGTTATTCAATATGAAAAAGAAAATATGTGCATTACACTTATTTTGAAAAGGTCAAAGATAAAGGAGACTTACTAGATGGAAATATTAAAGGTTCGTGAATTAAATAAAACTTATACTGGGAAGGTATCATATGAAGCACTTACAAATATTAATTTAACAATAAATAAGGGCGAGTTTGTAGGAATTATGGGGCCATCAGGAAGTGGAAAAACAACTCTACTCAATATGATTTCCACTATTGATACTCCGACTTCAGGAGAAGTATTAATTAATGAAAAAATCCCTCATCGATTGCCTACTGATGAATTAGCATTATTTCGACGTCGTGAATTGGGATTTATTTTTCAATCGTTTAACCTTCTGAATACATTAACAGTGAAAGAAAATATCGTTCTTCCACTTACATTAGAAAACGTAAATCTGTCAGAAATGAACAAACGAGTAGAATCAATTTCTATACAATTGGGTATAGAAAAGATTTTACATAAACGCCTATATGAAATTTCTGGAGGACAAGCTCAACGGACAGCAATTGCTCGTGCATTAATCCATTCTCCACAATTAGTTCTTGCAGATGAGCCGACAGGGAATTTGGATTCAAAAGCTGCAAATGATGTAATGCAATTATTAGTAAAATTAAATAAGGAGCACCAAACAACTATGGTGTTAGTAACACATGATCCAATGGTTTCCAGTTACTGTGACCGAGTAGTATTTATTAAAGATGGAATGCTTTATAACGAGATTAAATGTGAAGATAATCGCTTAATTTTTTATAAAAAAATTATGGATGAATTGTCTCTATTAGGAGGAACCGAGAATGAGTTTTCGTCAATTTGCATGGAATAATGTCATTCGTAATAAGCGATTATATCTAGGATATTTTCTGAGCAGTATTTTTACTGTAATGATTTTTTTCACGTTTGAGTTACTTGCATTTCATCCCCAATTTAGTGGAAAGCTTGGAGCAACAAGTGAATCTATGATTGGTTTGGGTACACAAGGATTTAAAATTGCTCAATATTTAATTATATTTTTTTCTTTTTTCTTTATTTTATATTCTGTTGGCACATTCTTGAAGACGAGAAAACGTGAATTTGGTATCTTAACACTTCATGGCATGACGAATTTCCAATTAAAACAGTTAATTTTCATTGAAAACATGTTAATTGGGAGTAGTTCAATTATTGTAGGAATTGGAATTGGGCTTATTTTTGGGAAGTTAATCTTATTAGTAAGTGCATCTATATTTGTTTTAAAAGGAGGATTGCCATTCTATTTTCCAACAAAGGCAATTCTTGTGACAATTATTTCATTCTTGTTGTTATTTTTATTGGTTTCGTTCTTTACTACAAGAATAATTAAACTAACTCAGGTAATTGAATTGATGAAATCAGAAGAAAAACCAAAGCCAGAACCAAAAGTATCTAAATGGTTAGCTATATTCGCGATTTTGTTTATTAGTATTGGTTATGCTGCAGCATTTTATCTAGATACTGCTTTGAAAACAGGAAATCACTATATTTATGCTCTGTTAGCTTGTGTATTCTTTAGTGTATTAGGAACCTACTTTTTATTTACGCAGCTTAGTTTTTATCTGATTAAAACATTACAAAAGCGTGAGCACATATTTTTTAAGAAGACGAATCTGTTAACCATATCAGAATTATCGTATCGAATAACAGATAATGCAAAAACACTATTTATAGTCGCGATTCTATCAACAGTTACTTTTACATCTATTGGTGTTTGTCTTGCTATAGGTAGTAGACAATTAGCATTAGCTCAAAGTCCTTATGCATTTACTTATACATCCTATAAAGGAAATGTTTCAGAAAAATCTCATGTTTCTGAGATAGAAAAGCAATTAAATGCTGCTGGATTTTCATATAAATTAGCGTCTTATACCATTATTGCAACACATAATAGGTTTGAGGTTATGAAGCTTACTGATTTTAATGCAACAGCGAAAATACTGGGGTATCCCACAGAAACTTTAAAGAATGAACAGGATAGTTTGATTCTCCCATCTAAAAATAGAATGAAACAACAATCTGAGAATGAATTAAAGAAAGAAGCCTCTATACTAAAAGAAGGAGATACGCATATTCATCTTTCTAACTCGAAGTTATTGTTAAATAATGAAATAAGACCGAGATATGGAGTTTACGTTGTTGTTGCTGATTCAGTTTACGAAAAATTAAAAAGTACATCACAATTACAAGAAAATCCAGCAGGTGGGTATACGAATTACGGTTATTTAATTCAAAATTGGACTGATACAGAAGAAATTTCTAAAAAGATTACGAAAATAATCGATTCTGATACTCAAAAAGGAAAGGTGTTTTACAATTTTCATTCATTATATTTAGATTGGATGGAAAGTAAACGATTTAATGCAATACTAGCTACTATCAGTGTGCTAGTGGGGATTGTATTCTTTGTGTTTGCAATAAGCTTTTTATATTTCCGTCTATTTACTGATTTAGAGCGGGACAAAAAACAATATGAAATGCTTTCTAAATTAGGATTAACTCAAAAAGAATTAAAAAGAATTGTGACGCAGCAACTTAGCATATTATGTTTTATTCCTATTATCGTTGCAATTATTCATAGTAGTGTAGCCTTTATGGCATTACAATATTTAGTACAGCGCAAAGCAGGGGTAGATTTACCTGTTACAGGAAACTCCATTCTGATATTCACAAGTTTTATATTTGTACAGTTCATTTATTACTTAATTATTCGAAGGAATTATTTACACCAGATGATTCAATAGATTTACTCGGGTTCTCGAAAAACTAAACATCACTCAAAAACAGTATGGTTAGCTTAAGTTAAACCATACTATTTTTGATTTAGTTTTGAATCTTGAAAGTAATCAGGGTTGGGATTTTTTTGATAAATACGTGTATTCGACTTGATACTTGTTTTGTTAGCTTGATGGCGAGGGGGTCACCATATCAAAAAAGAAAATTGTACGTTTAGACATAATTCAGACACAAACAAACCGGTTCCCTGTACGTTAAGGAACCGGTTTTTAGTTTAGCTTATAAGTTGGGTTATATTAACGATTTAGACTGTAGAGCATTTGAGCACGAACACAGTCTATTGGTTTGTTTTCAAGTATCTCTAAGAAATATTCAATCAATATTTATAATAAACAATTAGGTGAATAATTCTTATTTTATTAATGTAGGGTTACCATTTCAAAAACATCTAAACAAGCCAATTTTTTAGCGTACAGGAAATTGGCTTTTATTTTGTCGAAATTTGCTTAACGTGGGTTTTATGTCATTTGGTTGGCGGGACCCCAATCAAAGGCCATCATCCAGAAGGATTTAGGATTACGATCTAACTCAAAACAAAAAGAACTTGTAGGATTTCTATAAGTTCTTTTTTACTAACAAGTATGTATAAATACTTATTGCTATGATCTTTATTTTTTATTATTGATTTACTTTCAAGTAGTTTGTAAGTACTCTATGATAGTCTTCTTTTCCCCAACCGCCATTTAAACGTACATCATATAAACCTTTTAGTCCTTTTGTTGGGAAACTAACAGTAAAATTCCCATTTTTCATATTTTCATAATATACATCTTTACGGCCTACAACTTTACCACTATCCTTAGCTATTAATTCGATAGAAACAGCTCCTCCAGCAGTCCATCCAGATACAACGATAGGAGCATTATTAGAATACACATCTGCATTAGTGCTTAACTTCAACTTATCATGACCTTTTGATCCCATTGCAAAGGCATCTGAAGTACCGAAAAGAAATCCGTTAGTTAAGATAAGTGCTGCTAAAAGTAGTTGTCCAAATTTTTTCATTTTATCCACCCTTCCTTTACCTGATTTACATAATAATGTCATCCGATATATTCAATAATATACCATAATACCCAACAAATTACCAAGGCCTTTTTGTTATATTTTCTAAATATAATTATAAATCAAATAATTATATTTGTAATTAAGTATCTTTATTGGATATTTATGTTCACGAATGATATGAATAATTTTTTTATCTATTTTCCAAAATAAACTTTTAGCCATTTGTTTACTTTCAAATTCACTTGAGGTAAACATTTTCTTGTTTCAAAAAACTCGTGTTTATAAAGGTATACCTGTAAGGACGTAACTTTAATCGTTATCAAATCAAGGTTTATCACGTTTATAAACATGTTACAAAACATTTATAAACGTTTATTAAGTATCTATGACCTTTATAAATTCCTTAGCGTACAATTTTCTCGAAATGATATGGTGACCCCTATCATCCAAATGTTTTCCATCACATCAGAAAAACTTAAGGTGTGATTCGCTAGACTTTAAATTATTTTGTAACTCATGACTATTAACCTCAAATACTTGATTTACCTCGCAATGTAATTCTCCATTTTTCTCCCATTTGTGTTCAACTAATCCAAGAAAATTATTTACTGTACATTTAATGCCTAATTCTTCTTGAATCTCTCTTATCAATGCATCTTTTGCACTCTCTCCAAATTCAATATGACCGCCTGGTAAAAAAGTATTTGTATATCCTCTAGCTTGTCCTTGCGGTTTATCAAAAACCACTTTTAATGCTTGAAATAACATTGATGACATTTGTAACATCTTTTTTTGTTCGTTTGTTAACGCTACTGGATATAGCACTCCACCCTTGCAATACATTAGAACTACACCTCCTTTCATTTCCACATTCTTCCCTTTACTAGGAAAAGTCGATATGATATAATAACAGCTCATAATCTTTCGACTTTTCGAGAAACGCCCAGTTGGGAGACAGGGCGTTTTTTCATTTTTAATAACCAAACCGTCTTAGGGGTAATGCGGTTTTTTATTTGGTTTTGATAATTTCTAACTATCCTGTTAAAATGTAATTACCGTTGTGTTACAACCGGCCTGTGCTTCTGTACGGGCTTTTTTTGATGCTAGTTTTAGCTAGCGGATGCATTGTGCTCACCTTTTCTGATGCCTTCACGCATCGGAATATCCAGGAATAGTTGCATTAGTGGGGGCACCTGTCACTTTTTTACCGAATGTTCCGATATTTTAGAATTTGTCTTATATGTAAATTTGTGGTATTATTAGTTTGTAAGGTCGCCAATTCGACCTTACCCTTAAAAAATGAGTCTTGAGCTTCACACTCAAGGCTCATTTTTATTTAGCTAGGGTGATATACTTTTAGCAACGCTGTTTCTATGTCGTTACAATCCTTAGTTAATTCATTGATTCTTTCTAATAAATCCTGCGCCACTTCAACTTTGTTTGTCATTTTTGTTCCTCCTTCATAATCCGTTTATCTATCCGCTCCATTAGAGGTAGAACCCCACATCCATCAACTTAAGGTATATTTTTATAAAAAAACACGGTCTTTTCACGTAGTATTTTATTATCGTTTATAGATTTTATAAAAGTAGGCATATCAAATAAACCCTGACATGTTTGAATTTTTTTACTATGCTACCTGATGAGTAGAAGTGATATACTCATACACAACACCTAAAATATCAAAGACTGTCTTTTTCTCGTATCGATGAGAGATTTTCGTTCGTTGCGCTGTAGGAGGTTAAGCAGACGAAGGAGAAACTTTGATAGCTCTTGGGTGTTTTTGTGTAATGCTTAGTGAAAATTGAAAAATAATCTTTAATTATGTACATCGTTTTATATTCACTTAGCTCTTTCTGTTTCTTACGTAAGAGGAGTTCTCTCATCTTAAACATTGTCGAAGAAGTTGTTTTTGCCCATCCCCTCGAAGGGATGGGCAAAGAAATCTAAATTTAAAATATGCATTTTAAATCTTCTACAATCGTATTGACATATGTTAGATGTAGATAAATTGTATTTTTGAAAGGAATTAGTTATAAGGGGAAATTATTGCGCTAAGAACAAATCTTGTTTACAAATTTTTTTAAACTGACCCAACTTTACTAGTTGCCGATTTTCTAGTCCAGGGATCTTATTTGAATAATCTGAGACATCCACAATAATGGTATTAGTTAATACATTAACTACCGAACCAATTAGTGTTACTGACGAATCATGACGATAACTGAATTGTACAGAATCACCAATTTTTACATTTACAGATTTTTTATTCATCAAATAGTTCCTCCTCAATTATATAGGTTAAAAGATATTAGAATTAAAACCCAAAATATATTCCAGAGATTATATATGTAGCTACAACCATAAAAATAGATATTTCAGATGTACCGAAGAAGCAAATTTGTGAGGTAATACAATTATCTATAAACCATTTACAAGTGACATTATATCGCTTATTTAAATTGGTTTTTATAATAATTTTCTTTTTTAGTTAAATATGATAAAATATTCTTGCTGTGATGAGTTTTTAGGTAGCTAATTGTAATCTAGAATCAGCCTTTCTTTTATAATGTATCTGGAAAAGCCCTTACTTACTTGGCGGTGGTGGGGGCTTTTTTATGTCTATTTTTAATGGGTATTTCTTGTGGTTTATAGATCCCTAATTCTTTTGAAATCCGTATACTTCAGTCATAACCCCTTTAGTCAGAAGCCATGTATTCCCTGACTTCTTGACTAACCCTAATTCTACTTAATTTTTTAATTTACCGCGTACACAAGACGATCTCACGGTACCTTTTTCCAATCCCCACTTCTGTTCGGCTTCACTTGCTGTAAAAACATTGAAAAGTGGGGAGTTTAAAAAACTTTTTCTACAGAATTCTTCTTATCGGTCATTATATTCCCCCTCTCCAATCACGAAAACGTGATTTTCTGTATTTCTATACTATCAAGTTTTCGTGATTAATCAATAATATTTCTGAAAATTATTTCTGTTAATTTCGACAAAAAAGCACATAACCTAAATAGATTATGTGCGTAATAAAAATTTTCTTTTTAAGAAATGCTTATATACTTGGAATTGGTTAATTAGTTGATTTATTATTGAGTTCTGTAATTATCTGTTTCAGGTACATATATTGTGATACAGCGTACGGAAAAAGGATAAATTCGTGTCTAAACCATATTTTAAAACTATATTATTTTCTTAACTTATTTTTCCTTGAGCAATAAGGACAGCCACTTCCTTTATGTCGGTTGGGGATGTTTCTCATTCATGCTCTCTCTCACAATTCCTTTTTATCGCAACTATATGTAACATCAAAAGGAGTTAATTTCCCATTTTTAGTTTCATGCCATTGTTTAGATAGTTTAGGCTTTCTTATTGCTAAGCTGTTTTCCATAAAGTGTTACCTCCTCTTTTTTATATGCTAGGGGTATAGATCATATAATTTATTTACCCCATATAGCTATTTGATATATCTATATGGGGTCACCTACCCCGAAAAGAAAATTTTACGTTTAGACATGAAATTGACACATTTCGATTGGTTCTATGTACGTTAAGGAATTAGTTTGTATATTTGAGGAGATGTAGGAGAGAGGTGTAAACATAGGGGAATCTAATATTTTCCATTCAGATATGATAGAATGGAGCTATATCCGAAATGGAGGAACAAAAAATGAACTCAAACACAAAACAGTTTATTTATGATATCCAGCAAAGAAAGAACAATTATATAGAAAATGTATTAATAGCAATACAACACCCTAAAAAAGAGCAAGCTGAACAGGTCATTCAAAATATAGTAGAGAAGATGGATATGATGATTAGTCTAGTTACTACGTACATGAGGATTGAAACGGGATCTACGGAAGAATTAAAAGAACTGCAGAAAGAAATTATTCATGCTCAAGCATATATCCAAAAACGAAAATTTGAAGAAACACAGAGATAAAACCCTGTGTTTTTATTTGGTCGTCTATGAAACCAATTTGTTATAAATCAAATTAGATGTAATTTGATCATTGTTTTGGCATAATCCATACAATTTGTTGAATGCGTACAATATATGGTACTGTATCTTCAATAAGCAAATGATCTGGTTTCACATCCTTTAACTCTCCCCTTACATTGCCTCTTACAGTTTCAATAACCACATGTTTACCAATTATCGATTGTAATGTCTGATATACGTAGGGATTCGGTACACTTACCATATTTTGTTCACTAAAGTCATTTCCCTCTAAATAACTGATTTTATAAGACTCCTTTCTAACTTACATTCTTTCTCTTAATATATGATGTAAATCTCTTAAATATGCTAGAAGGATAATTCATTATAGGAACGAAACTAACATTTTAATAAGGTTCCTTTTGCTAGTTAATAGGTGATGATATAGGGATATTTTGAATGTACATTCAGGTTGTACTTCTCAAAATATGTATTATTTTAAATATGCCCTTTATTAGCATACTGCTCATACTTTTTTTGAGATTCTTTCGTAATACGTGCGTTAAGTAAAATCGCTACCAACAAAAACACTCCATATTTCCCCCCTGTAGCTCCTATGATAATCACACTACTACAAACAAGTACAATTAATAGGAGAAACGAAACTAAAGAAATACGTTCATAGTTCTTTGACATCTTCTCATATTTTATGCGTTGTTTCCTTGCATACATCTAAATTCCTCCTTAAAATTATCAATTTTCCTATAAAATAAATCTCGCCCTTAAAAAGAAAACAATCTATCGGTTCAAATAATTAGTTTTTTTAAGCAACTAATTTATATAACATAAAAAGAAATCCTACCAATATTAAGCTTACCACTATGATAATCCCGACCCTCTCCTTCCTTTTAACCCCAATACATTAGATAAAAGTTATGTATATCCCATATTAGCTGCAGCAAACAAAAAGGATCATCCCTTTTCGTAAAGGATCATCCTTTTCTTCATTCAACAATTTTTAGGTATTCTTGATTAATTAAAATAACAGCCGGTCCATCTACAACAATTCCACCAACTTCAATTTTTTCATAAGGCTCAATCTTAATAGAAGTAATCCCTTTCCGCTTCTTTAACTCGTTACTTAATTCTTGCGTTGGCATGCGTTTCATATCTTCACTCCTTCTTATTGTTTCATTTAATCTTATTATGTGAAATAAATTGTAAAAATGGGTTCTAGTTCTAGAACTCCCATCAATTTGTATCGTTGACCATATATTTAGATGTTACCAACTCGCGTATCTCTCTTATGAAAAGAAGATAAACAATTACTATTCACTGTCTCAGTAAATGTAAAAATTCTTAAAGATAGAGATGAGATTGATTGTTTTTTCTTCTAGAAATAATGACTTAGATATATATACCTAAAACAATGAAAGCCCTACCTCTCTTTCATCCTTACGGCTCCTTGTCCGTGCCAGTGTGAATCAGGATTGCAAAAATCAAGTGACTATTTGATCGAGTTATTTAATGAAACTTCGAACGTTCGTAAAAGAAATTTAAAAATAAAAATGGATTAGATTGAAGTAATAACAAAAGAGGTTTCTACTCTAAAAGTGAGTTGAAGAAGTTGAATGTCTTTGAAATGATTTACTTTTAATAATCATCATATTCCCGAAAAATTCAGGATATTTCCGGGAGATGTAATACATTATCTATAATGAACCTTAACAGAAACTTTTTATTTGATTTTCAGTGATACCTTTAATTAATCCTAGTTCACTAATCAAAAATTCATGTGCGTTATCCAACATTTTTTTGTCGCTTGTATTCAGTGCTTTTTCTTTCTTCATACGCATTAAATCACGTACAACTTCAGCACCTTCTTGTATTTCACCCGTTTTTATTTTGTCCGTGTTCACTTTATGCCTTTGTTTCCACGGCAGTAATCTATCTGATTCTCCATGCTGGAAAATGTGTATAATGTGTTTTAATGCAAGTATATCAGTAACTGGTCGTATACTCGAACTCAATATTTTTCCCGTAGGAATCATGACTTGCATATTACGGATTGACATTTTTATCACATAATACTGTTGTTTTTTCCCTGAGAATTCTTTTTCTTCTATGGCTTCAATTATACCTGCTCCGTGCATTGGATAAACAATGTTATCGCCAATTTGAAACATATAATCCACCTCCATATATGGTAACCTTCTTAACCTTAACATATATTCGATTTTTTATCAAATATTTTATAATATCATAAAATCATTTTTGTCGTCAATAACATTTTTAACAAAAATTAAATTAAGTAGAAAACACCCCCAAAACAATAGGGAGTGTGTCAGATTTCCCATAAAGGGCATGGGAATTCCCCCGCTTATATTCTGAAATCTCTACTCATTAACGTAGATCAGCTTTCCCTTGAAAACGACCAAATCGATCCCGTATTTTTTTCAATCTTATGTGGTATTCCAAAATCTCAATTCTTGCTTTTTCAGCTAAAGGTGCAATTGGTCGTAAGTCTTTTAACCCCCAATAATCAACCACTACATCAAGTACTTGATCAAAATATTGTAGTGGTCCATAATTCGCTTCTTTTGCAATTACAGCCATTCTATTTTCAAAATCAGGCATGACGGCACCTGGCATTTTAAAATTCTTAATCACATTGGCAATATGATAGCAATAATTAGGTTCTAATTCCAAATGTGTTCGAATGACGTCTCGATAAAACGCATAATGAAGAGTCTCATCTTTGGCAAGACGGCGTAATAATGTAGCAAGATCTGGATCGTGCTTACTTGCAACCTTAGCTACATTATTGTAAAACACCATTGTTGCAAGTTCTTGTAGGGTCGTATATGTCATTGCTTCGATTGGTGTGTGAAAATCAGGTTCAAATCCACCCTCAACGACTGACTTTCTTAATTCATGTATTCGTTTAGGATTCACACTTCGAGTGAGTAGTAAATATGTCTCTAATAAATTCGAATGTTGATCCTCTTCTGAGGTCCAGGTATGAATAAAGTCTGTAATAACAGAAAGGGATCCTTTAAAAGTTGCAGATAAATACGTTGTAAACCATGGTAAATTCACTTCTGTTAATAAAGCTGTTTCAATAGCCGTAATTACGCCAGAAGGAAGAGTAACTTGACTTTCATCCCAAGGAACTCTTTTAAAGTCCATTCCCTTATCCCATGGTAAAAACTCATGATAACCCCAGTCTATCTTCTGCGCTCTTATTTTATGTTGTTCATACAGTTCTTTTAAACGTGGTTCTAATCGGAAATCTAAATCATTTGTTAGCATATATAAGTGCCCCCTTTTCTTATCATAGATAGTCATCCTATTTTTACATTCATTTTTATCCTTAAAAATTTTCTACAAATAAATATTACTTTCCTTTTTTTAAGTCCAACATAATAAATTTGTAAAAAAACTCCTTAAGAGCGCTATGTTTTTATATGATTTTTTCATATAAAAAGGGATACTGAGGATAACATTCATGGATGAACATACTCGTCATGTTGTAAATCTTGGTGAGTGTAAAAAGGTGCATGCCTATATAGAATCGTTTTATAATAAAGATTGATAGTATTTTATACACACTATCAACTTATTTAGATGTAAGATCAAATTTATTAGATTAAGCGCTTGAAAAACAAGTACAGTTGATGAGATAGCCTTAAACGACAATTCCCAACAAGAACAATGTACATTGACTATGATAATTTAGACCGAATTTTGTGAAACAGTATACAACACAAAGGGAAGAGGCGATAAACATGCAGTCAACGGAAGCGCATATGAAGGAAAAACAACGTAGAGAAAAAATAGAAATTATATTTAGTCACATGGTAAAAGGAGAGAGTTATTTTCACGGCTCTTCCTATCAATGGAAAAACATTGTATATCAAAATTATAATAGAATACAAAAAAAAGAGTTGGAAGTTGAACAACTCATTTCGAAAATGGAAAAAGCAGGGGTTCGTTTTACGCAGCACCGTTCACTCATACACTATCCCGTCATTGATTTTGTAAAATATATAGCTAAGATTTATAAGGAGCCCCTCGAAATACAATAATCATATTTAAAATAAACCTTTTATAAAGGTTTATTTTCGAAGATTTTTAACTAAAACCCCAAAAATAATCTTAATATTCTTTTTATTCACAATATTATTGATTTTTGTTATAATATCAACCATAACGTATTATATTCGCTTGTATATCTTCATATTTTGGGAATTTTATTACACAAAAAGACAACTCTTAATTGGAGTTGTCTTTTATTTTTTTCGATATACATAATACTATTCTGATGCAAAAACTTCAAGATTCTTACAACCAGAGAAAAAGTAGGATTTCTCATAGTAGCGATGCTACTTTATTTCCTCATATTCCTTCATTATTTTAGAAAACGTGTTTTTCTTTAGCTCCAACATTTGCATAAACATGATAGCTGTTATTTCTCCACTTTTCCATTTAGAATAAGTTTCTACTATTATATGCATTTGTTGTTTGCTTAGGGTTGAAAGGTTTACCTGAGGACGTCCTAAATGTTTCCCTTGAGATTTAGCTACAGCAATTCCCTCCGCTTGTCTCTGATGAATTTTTTTACGTTCTTGATCTGCAACATAGGAAAGCAAAGATAAAAATTGATCTTCAATCAACCGACCCATGTCACACATTTCACGAAACTTACGGCTATCGAATAAAGTTTCATTTTCTAACAGGGGTATGTATAGCAATGGAACAGGATAAAGCAACAAGCATTAATGGACATCAAGTCATTCAAAATGGCTATTTTATGTCCACTAATATACGAAATAACCCTTAAAATGAATGTCCGCTAGTGTTTGTTGCGTGATTTTGTTCCATTGCTACACATACCCCATATACGTCAATGATTATCATAAAGAAATAGTGAGCTTAATGTCGTTTCTTCACCTTGACATTTATTACAAAAAATGTTATTATTAAAATTAATTATTTTTGTTCGGTGTAAAGGATTTGTAACTTTTCACCTTTATGATCACTGAGAGCAAGGATAGTATTACATTGTGTGTGTTTACACACTAGGAGGCAATACAAATGGAAAAAGGTAATGTAAAATGGTTTAATGGCGAAAAAGGCTTCGGATTCATCGAACGTGAAGGTGGAGACGATGTATTCGTTCATTTCTCAGCGATTCAAGGCGAAGGTTACAAAACTTTAGAAGAAGGTCAAGCAGTGACTTTTGATTTGGAGCAAGGTCAACGTGGACCTCAAGCTTCAAACGTACGTAAAGCTGCTTAATTTTACAAAGTGGGGAAGGCAGGCTCTTTGATGGGAGTCTGCTTTTCTTTTTTCTGTGAAACAAACCCCCCCCACTCGTAAAGGACATGAAAACAGTAAATCAAATGGTTAACCAAGTCTAGCATATAATTACGGATTATCCTAATTTAATTTTTGAGCTACTCAACTTCTAAGCCTTTTTTCTAGCATAAAAGTACCCCCTAAATAAAAATTCGCTTTCTCTACAGTTAGTTATTTTGAGAAGTCAGCTCATTTTTTGTTTTGGGGGTGTTTACATTCCTTAAGTTGATGGGCATGGGTTCACTCATACACTATCCCGTCATTGATTTGTTAAATATATAGCTAAGGTTTATAAGGAAACCATTGAAATACAATAACCATGATTATATTTTAAAAATAAATAATTATATTCAAAGAAAACCTTTACAAAAAGTTTATTTTTGAACATTGTTAACAAAAATCCCAAAAGCTCATTCAAATATTTTTTTATTCAAAATACTATTCGTTTTTGTTATAATAATAACCATAACGTATTATATTCGTTTTTATATCTTCAGATTTTTTAAAATTTATTACACAAAAAGACAGCTCTTAATTAGAGTTGTCTTTTATTTTTCTCGATATATAATACTGTTCTGGTGCAAAAACTCCAGGATTCTTACAGCCAGGGAAAAGTTGGATTTTTCATAGGAAAGATGCTACTTTTTTCTCTCATATTCCTTCATTATTTTATAAAACGTATTTTTCTTTAGCTCTAACATTTCCATAAATATAATAGCTGTTATTCCCCACTTTTCCATTTAGAATAAGTTTCTTCTATATTAATTATGATAATAGATGGTTTTAATGCTACTGTTAGTTCAACCTTACTTATTTTGCGGTCTATGACAACTACCCTGTCACTACCCTATTTAGTAAGAAAGAAGATTTAGAGAAAGCTAAAAAGTACTATGATGAGCCTGGAAACTCAGCTCCAATAATATTCTTTCCTATATATGCTAAAGGCGATTTCCTTTAACAGATAAATGTTGATATAAAAACTAAAGAGTTTAATACATATAAAGAAGTTATGGATAAAACCATTAAGCAGGCTAATGAATGCACTTTCATTTTGCGGAAAATATGATAAAATTGTATTTGGACAGAAGTCCAATACATATTATTAAAAGTAAAGTGGTTCAAGTCGGAGGAAGGCACCTTAGGGTGTCTTTTCTTTATGAAAAAATCCCCACACAAGGTGCAGGGATTTTATGCTAGGAATATATAAAACTAATTATTTAATATATAGCGAAGTACGCCACGTATCTCTTGGATAGTTTATTGAAGTCTTTTGATATTCAAAAGTCCCTTCTTGATGCTTTGATGCATCCCATTTATATTCCCAACCTACAATAGGATTACCACCAATTATTTGTGAACCAATACTTTTCACATCAAATCCATTCATTTTCGCAAAAGGAAACTGGCCATACCCTATTTCTTTTGTGTAAACATATAAGTAACTTCCCCCATGATCTTTAGTTGTACTAAAACTATTAGGATTAATGTATTCAACCCCACCCAATTGTGACTCTACTTTCACTACACTTAAAGAAGTTAGAGGTGCCGCTGGTCCTGCAGATGCCTCCGATGCCATTCCTAAACCAACTACCGATGCCATTGCTAATGATGATATCCCTAATATAACTTTTTTAAACATATAAACATCCCCTTCTTTTATATAGGTACAAGTTTGATATTAACAGAATTTTATAAGGATAATCATTATTTTGAAATTGTTAACAAATTATACTTTTTTAGATATGTAATTTAGCATATTGATTGACATGTATAATAATATATCCGTTGCTTTCAATATAAAAAACTCCTTAATGGGATAACGTCCCATCGCCATCAAGCTAAGGTTTTGAAGTACCCCCTAAATGAAAATTCTCTTTCTCTACAGTTAGTTATCTTGAGAAATCAGCTCATTTTTTTGTTTTTTGGGTGTATACATTTCTTAAATTGATGGACATGTATGGTGAGGCCTTATACAGGATTTTTAATCAAACTTTTTACAAACGGTACAACTTACTTTAAAATCACACTAATATAAATTAAAAGTAAACTGTCTAAAAAAGGGAAAATATTTTAAGGAGTTGATGTTTAAAGGACTAAATAAAAAACTTTGCGATATTTTTCGCAAAGTTTTTGTAATAATACATATTACAATAGTAATTTTCGTATTTCTTCTGTACTTAGACCTGTGAATTTTGCAATGTCTTCTAATGGCATACCATTTTTATGCATACCACGAATTAATTGAATTTTCCCTTTCTCAATACCTTTTTCAATGCCTTCCTCTAAGCCATCTTCTCGAGCATGTGCTAACTTAGCTTGCTCATCTAGAAGTAACTTTTCACGAGCTTCATAAGCTGTTCGGAAAGAAGAGTCATGGCTCATATTTTCCCACTTATTCATCGCTTTTTGTAAAATTGGATCTTGATTCATTGCAATCTCCTCCAATGTTTGAGTTAAATGTTCATCTTCATGTGCTGATAATAGTAACATCCAGCGAACAAATACATTTTCCCATGGATTTACTTTTTCTTCATGCCATTGTTTGACCAATTTTGGAATTTCTACAAAATGAATTTCAATATCATCACTTAGTATCTGTTTCTTTTTGGGATTCCATAATTGTCCTACGGTATGAAATGAATCATCCTGCGAGAATAATATAAAATCTAATAAGTTAATGGTAATTGTTTTGCGTAGCGAACGATACGGCATCCCTTCTTGCATTTGGGACGTATAGAGTTTACTCCAGTAATATAAAGATCGCTTGACCATATCATGTGTATTTCGAAGCTGTATCTCTATATTCACTTGCGTGCCATTGTCTAATGTTGCTAATAAGTCTAATATGGATAACTTATCATCTTCATAAGATTTATGAAGATGTGGATCTTCTAGTTGTAGAGATACAATAGGTACATCTAAAGATTCTTCTAGGATAGCGTTTAGAAATCCAGTTAAAATCTCTTCGTTCCGAATAACTGTTTAAAAGCGAAATCAATACGTAAATTTACTAATTTTGTGGACATGGGTTTCCTCTCCCTGTCTTTCTATTCTTCTTACTATTTTATAATGTAATTCTTTATATAAGCAAATTCATCTTTTTCAGTTTATTTATTTTTTCGTATGTATCGGTAAAGCGTAGCCTGACTAATACCTGTCATGTTTACAATTTCTTGTATGCTATATTCTTTAGAATCATATAACTTTAATGCCCTTTGAATGAAGCTATCCTTAACACGAGGACGTCCACCCACTCTCCCCCTCGCTCTTGCACTTTCAAGTCCCTCTTGAGTACGTTGAGAAATTAAGTCTCTTTCAAACTGGCTGAATGCTTGAAATACTGTTAACATCAATTTCCCTTGAGGTGTATTAGTATCAAATTGCTCTTTGATACTAATTAGCTTAACTCCCTTATTCTCAAAAAAATCAACAAGTTCAATTAAATCTTTGGTACTTCTTCCTAATCTAGAAAAGCTTTCAACAACTAATGTATCACCTGGTCTAATTTTATCTTTTAATCGAGTAAGCTCTGGACGATCACTTTTCGTACCTGTTATTTTTTCAGTTAAAATTTCAGTACAGTTATAATTTTGAAGCATGTCTAGTTGACGAATCAAATCTTGTTGTTGAGTACTTACCCTTGCGTAGCCATAAATGTATGAATTCATGAAATCACCTAACCTTTACAAGATAATTTTATCATAAAGGGGGGTTAAAATTAATATGATTTTGATAATAGTTTTGATAACGTAGTTAAGCGATTTGTAAAGATTAAATTTTGTTCGTTTTATGATTATCAAAAACCATCGTTTTTGAAAAAAATATAAATAATAAATCTAATAATTATGTACTTTGTAATAGGTAAGAGTTTATGATAAAAATAGGAAATATCCAAAAAAACACACGAGGGGCGTTGATTAAGATTTTTTTTAAAGACTTTAACTACAAAAATGAAGGTGATTATTTATATCCAGTTGAGTATTATCAATTTCGCCAAGCAAGCACACATAATACATTCAAAGTTAAACTATTATGTTTTGATGATCGTTATGATTTCCATTTAACAATTGATAATGAAGCTATCCCTTCAAAGTATAGACTTGTAACAAGCATCTCCTTTGAAATTTATGAAGAATTTGGATTTGAGCCTTATGATTTTAGTTCTAAACACGCTACTCTACAAAGGGCAATTGATATGGCAAGTGCAATTGGAAAGAAATATTGTGAAAATCCAATTAATCAATAATAAGTAAAGACCGGATATTATATCCGGTCTTTTTTGTATTTGCTGTATGTTAAGCTGATTTTTCTGTTAAATTATCACAATTATTAATGCGTCTTTTAAATTTGAGGTTAAGGACTCAAATTTAAAAGAAAAAGAGAACCCAAATGGATTCTCTTTTCTTGGCATATTTACAACATGGAGAATACTGAGACAACTCTTTCAAAACTTTATTAGGGGAAAGTTTTAAAAAATTCTCTTATAACAATACTTACATAAATGTAATATATAGTAAATTGATACAATCAATACTGACTATTCTTAATTATCAAAAATAAACCATCACCATACTAATGTGGTTAGATATCCAGTACTTCATGAAACATTAATAGAAATTGAAATTACTCTTCGTCTATCTCGTATTCACTAAGATATTAATAATTGGATGTATCTGTTTATGACATACCTGATATGTTTTCACTGTTCCTTGATTAATACTTCTCACAATACGAGCTCTTTTCAATTTTGCAAGGTGTTGAGAAGTAGTGGCTTGGGGAATTTTCAACATATGATATAGTTCGGTCACAGTACAACCACCTCTTCGTATTAGTTCCTGAAGTAATTGAAGTCGGACAGGGTGTGCAATATTTCTAAGTACATCCGCTTGTTCTTCATATATATGAAAATCATTCATTTTGGTTTATCCTCCATATTTTTTCTCTTTCCTTTTAAATGTCTCTGCATATTTTTGAAATGTTGTTCTTTTTTGCCATTAAAATATCCCTTCAAGTATAGTGTAACATTCCACATTAAGAATGTAGTCTTTTTACACTGTCTACTTAAAAGGGATAATACCAACTAATATTACCTTACTTGCACCAGCTTTAAGCAATAAATTTCTCACGGTTTCAAATGATAACTTTTAGTATGTACATTATAATTATTTTTTATGAAAACCTTGTGTAATTCGATCTAATATAATTGCAATTACTACAATAGCAAGGCCTGCTTCAAAGCCCATACCTATATTAACTTGTGTAACCGACCGATAAACGTCTACGCCAAGACCTGGTGCACCGACAAGAGATGCAGTGACAACCATTGATAGAGAAAGCATAATACTCTGATTTACACCAGCCATGATTGTTCCAGTTGCAAGTGGAAGCTGTACTTTGAATAGTTTCTGTGACGATGTTGAACCAAAGGCATTAGCTGCTTCAATTAAATCTTCTGGTACTTGCCTAATCCCTAACTCAGTAAAGCGAATAGTAGGTGGCATTGCAAAAATAACAGATGCAATAATACCTGGTACTACTCCAACACCAAAGAATGTAATTGCCGGAATAAGATAAACAAATGCAGGCATTGTTTGCATAAAATCAAGAGTTGGTTTTAAAAATTTGGAAAACCTTTCGTTCTGAGATGCCAAAATCCCAATTGGTATACCTATAATGATAGAGATAATAACAGACGTCAAGACAAGCGCTAGTGTTTGCATGGTCTGTTCCCAATAGTTAACGTTAAGGATAAACAGAAATCCAATTAAAGAAAATACTATAAGTGAAATTTTACGGGAGGTGTACCAAACTAATAGGCATGTGATTGTGATAAAAATAATGGCTGGGATAAATATTAATAGATTTGTTAATAAATCAACAAATCCTCCGATAATAAAAGAAAATCCTTTGAAAAACCCTTCGAAATGCTGATACAAACTTGTAACAAGTGTATCAACCCATTCTCCTAAAGGAATACGTGGAATACTATTCATTATCATTCACCTCATCCTCTACATTTCCTGCTAAAGCTTGAATAATACTTTCACGCTTTATTATCCCTCGTAATCTATGTTTATCATCTAGAACAGGAAGAGGTAACTTTGCCTTAACCATTTTTATATACATTTCTTCTAATAGAGTATCTAAATAAACAGGAGGAATGTCTGTTACTAATAAATCTGCTATCGGAACCTGTCTTTTAACAGCTTTACTAGCATTATCAGCAGTTAAGACACCTAAAAACTCATGTTTCTTATTCACTACATATACGCTAGAAACACTAGCATTTTTCATGATTTGGAGTGCAACACGTGGACCGCGATCAATTAATAAGGTTTCCGGTCTTTTCATAATGGATTCAGAGGTTAAAACTTTTCCTAAATTTACATCAGCAACAAATTGCTCTACAAATTCATTTGCAGGACTCACCATAATTTCCTCTGGTGTTCCAATTTGAACAATTTCTCCGTCTTTCATTAAAGCAATACGATCACCAATTCGGAGTGCTTCATCTAGATCGTGTGTAATAAAAATAATCGTTTTTTTCATTTTATCTTGCAGTTCTAATAATTCATTTTGCATTTCTTTTCGAATAATCGGATCTAAAGCACTAAATGATTCATCCATCAGTAGGACATCTGGATTATTTGTTAGTGCTCTTGCGATACCAACACGCTGCTGCATACCACCGCTAAGTTGTTCCGGATAACTATCTTTATTGTTTTCTAGACCTACTAATTTTAGAGATTCTAACGCTTTTGTTTCTCGTTCTTCTTTTGATACTTTTTGTATTTCTAAACCATATGCAACATTTTGTAAAACCGTTCGATGAGGGAATAAGGCGAATTTTTGAAATACCATACTCATTTTGTTTCTTCTTACTTTTCGAAGAGATTCTTTTCCCATTGTTGCGATATCTTCACCATCAATATATATATGGCCAGAAGTCGGTTTGATTAACTGATTTAACATACGAACAAGTGTAGATTTCCCACTACCGGATAATCCCATAATGACAAATATTTCACCAGCATAAACATCGAATATTGCCTGGTTCACGCCAATATTCATACCAGTTTCTTTTAATATATCAGCTTTGCTTTTTCCCTCTTCTAGTAAAGCGATTCCTTTAGAAGGATTCTTTCCAAATACTTTTGTAACGTTTTCAACACGTAATTTCGTTTCTTTCATTCTTTCACTCCTTTTCTTTGACTCTATACAAATACTGTAACTATTTTTAAACCAAATAGTACATTACAATCGTTCATCAAAGACTTTTTTTTATTTTTTTGTTAAGCTAGTAATAGTTAGTTTATATTATTGATAGTTATAATTATAAAATATTTATTTATAATTATAAAGTATTTAGCTTTACTGAAATAATTTTCTGCGTTAATTAAAGAAGAAATATCTAATCATAGAGACTAGGAGGAGCTTGATGAAGAAAAAAATATGGCTTCTGTGCATACTATTATTAATTAGTATAATTACTACTTCTTGTAGTGGTGTGAACAGTAATGCAAAGGGCAAAATCAAAATTGGTGTAACGAGTTGGAAAGAAAACATAGCTACCGCAAATATGTGGAAAGTATTACTTGAGCAAAAGGGCTATAAAGTTGAATTGTTATATTTAGAAAAGGCAGCTGTTTGGACCGGAGTAGCACGAGGAGATGTGGATGCCAACTTAGAGGTCTGGTTACCAATTACTGATAAGCCATTATATGAAAAATATAAGGATGATGTTGAAATAAAATCAGCGTGGTATAAAGGTACTGGTCTTGGTTTAGTTGTTCCTTCATACATGACAGATATCAATAGTATTGAGGATTTGAATATAAATAAGGATAAATTCAACAATAAAATCATTGGTATTGAACCTGGCAGCAGTTTAATGGGCTTAACAGATAAAGCGATACACAAATATGGGATAGAGCTAAATCTTGTTCAATCTTCAGAAGCCGCTATGATGAGTGAATTAAAAAAAGCATATAGTCAAAAGAAACCCATTGCAGTAACATTATGGAATCCACATTGGGCTTTTTCAGAGTTTGATCTTAAATATTTAAAAGATCCTAAAAAGGTGTATGGAGAAAAAGATGATATTTATTACTCTGTTCGTAAAGGATTTGAAAAAGATTATCCAGAGCTTATAAAGTATTTTAATAACTGGAACATGACCGATGAGCAACTCGGAACGTTGATGACCATGATTAATGAATCGAATGACCCTGAACAGGCCGCTGAAAAATGGATAAAAAAGAATAAAAAATTAGTAGATGCATGGATGAAAAAGTAATCATTTATGGGGTACGGCAACCATTCCTTCTTTTTGGAACCACTCGTAAATACAAAGAAAGAGAAGTGATGTTTTCATATAATCATTTCTCTTTCTTTTGATTAGCCTGCCTTTTCATTTGGAGGAAGCGATACAGTTATATCAAATTCAATATCTGGTGGACGGCGATTTGAATCTAATCTATATTTTCCAAATCGGTTCACATGAAATGTTACATACGGACTTAAATCAGATAATACGTCCGCATCAATTTTATTGCCTTCTTGGATATATTCATGAAGAATTTGTGTTAGTTGAAATACATTATAAAAAATTAAACAATCCGCAACTAGATGGGGTTCGACCGAGATACGTGTAAAAATAGGTCATAGGCTTACTCTTATTTCCAGGTGCAATTTATGGATCTTATAAATATAGTTTCGTCTATTTTTATTAAGTAATTTGTCTATTATGGGTTAGCCCTAATCATTCATTGGTTAGTTACTGAAAACACTTAATTTCAATTGTGTGATTAGGTTGTATGATAATAGATTCAAAAATAAAAAAGAAAAAGCTGGATCAATGAAATAACCGTGTCTAACTTTTAGGGGTGCAGTTCACAATGCCAGCTTTTTTAACAATTATACTTACCCATAAATATAAAATATTATCTTTGATTTTGTTTTTCCCTTTCACCTACAACCCAAGCTAATAATAAAATAGAGCTAGTTGCTAACAATGCTGTAAAAATTCCCATTAAACATTTCTCCTTTTTACAAACAGAATTAACCATATTATACCACATCCGTAAGAGACTAAACTGTAACAACAAGGAACATTTATGTTGCAAATATCAAGCGAAAATAAAGTTTGGTAAAAAATGTATCACTATAACCTATTTTTACACGTATCTCGGCTGTACCCTTAATTCAAATTTTATATCTTTATCACACTATCCCAAAAGGTATCAAAATGTACTAATTCCTCTTATCACTGTGGGGTGTTTAATTTTTTATATACAATCTGGTACATGAAATTATATGAATCAAGTTATTCCTTTGTATTTCTTTTAAAATTCTTATAGCCTTCTATATGAATCTTATGGTATTATAAAGATAGAAAATTTGTTTCCATTGTTTATACTCTATTGTACGTAGCGTGAAGGACAAACCTTACGCCCTGTTAACTCGGGCGAGGTTTGTCCTTTTTTTATTTTAAGGAGGAATTTACTATGAAAAAAGTCTACAAAATTGGAGCAGTTTTTACAACTTTATGCGTTGCTTGTATCGCGATCTTTACTTTAACTAAAAATGAATCAGTCAAAACAGAAACTATAACACCAGAAAAAACAATTGTATCTGCTGCAAATGTAAAAGAAGCACCTGAAAATTTAAAAGATATTTCAAAAGAAGAATTAAAGCAAAAAATACAATCCCATGAAGAGTTCATTGCGTATTACTATCAACCTACCTGTCATTATTGTAAAAAGGCTGCGCCAGATATCAATAGTATGTCAAAAAAACATGATAGAACCATCTATCGTATTGATATCTCTACACCAGAAAATCAAAGTGCCTTTCAAGAGTACGACATTCCGGGTACTCCAGTTATTGTAGCTTATAACAGAGGTGAAGAAGTTGAACGTCTAGAAGGAGCTGTTTCAGCTGCTACATATGATGGATTCTTTGCAAGACGTAATTCGAGCGCTAGCTAGTATAGTGCTCGTTTTTCTTTGTAAGAAAGGAGAATTAACATGCAACAAAACGCCCGTATTCATTCTTTAGACATAATAAGAGGTATCGCCATACTATGTATCCTTTTTGCGAATCTACCCACTATGACGGGACTAGATCCCTTTAATCAGGCAGGTTACACCGGTACAGATAAAGCGATTCGTTTTTTAGTAGATTTGTTTATACAAGCAAAGTTCTACACTATTTTCGCATTCTTATTTGGAGTAGGATTTTATATCTTTATGAAAAATACAGAAGCAAAAGGATATCCTATGTATAAGCTATTTACCCGGAGACTGTGTATTTTACTAGTCTTCGGTTTACTCCACTTCACCTTTCTATGGTTTGGAGATATTCTACATGCGTATGCTATAGCTGGATTTATTCTTTTATTCTTTTATAAGCGATCTACTAAGCTTATTTTTATAGCTGGTTGTAGTTTCCTAATGGTTAGTTATGTATTACATATTATTGTATTTTTACGAGCAAGTTCTTCTATTCCTGAAGTGCCAACTTACTATCAATATATGTTTACAGGCAACTCTACCAATCACACGGTAAATCTATTTACACATTATTTGCAACAAGTAAAAGCGCGTCTATTCTTTCTGATGACAGAGGAATCCCAACAACTACTAATAGGAATTCCGGAATATATAGGCTTATTTTTAATAGGGTTATGGGCTGGTAAGAAAAATATTTTTAAAAGGGTACCGGAATTAATAAAGAAAATTAGATTTTTACAGTGGATTTCGTTATGCATTTCATGTCTTCTCTCTTGTCCTATTATCTACTACTTTATAAAAACGGATGTTTATTACTCTCAGGATGTACAACTATGGATTCTATTTGGAGGGAAAACGCTAGCTATATTCTATATTTGTACTCTACTTAGAGCTTGTGAGAATAAAAAATATATAGAGTGGCTGCAACCCTTTATGAACGTAGGTAAGTATGCTTTAACGAATTACATTAGCCAAAGCATACTAACTCTTGTCATTCTTTCGTTGTACTTTAAAGATGTCTCACACGTATATTACTGGCAACTATGTATTTTCGGGCTTTTAATTATATTTGTACAAATTATATTCAGCAAGATTTGGAATAAATATTTCCGTTATGGCCCTATTGAATGGGTATGGAGAAAAGGAGTTTACAAGAAATAGGGGCACTATATCATTCTGATCCTATTAGCAATAAATAAAAAAGTGCAAAATCTTTCAACAGATTTCGCACCAAAAACAGATAAAAGATACAATCACTAGAAACATAGGAGAGTGTTTCATCATTCATTACAAACCATATATTTACAGTTTTGTGTTGGAATTTAAAATTATGTAAATATTCATCATTTTATTTTGTGCTTTCTTTTCATTTAAGTTATACTAAACTACAAAGAAACAACTCTCCTTTAGGCCGTCAATCATTATGCTAACAAAACACACACCAAAAAAACCAATTCCCGTGTAATGGAATTGGTTTTTTTGGTGCAATTCAGTCAATACAGCAACTTGAACCCACATTTTCAAATGTAGTCCTATTAATATTACCATAAATTTAAAGTTCATAAAGATAAAAAAACTGAACCACTAGTAAATTGCACGAATCCGTTGCTTTTTCATCAAGAAATCTGGAGTATAACAACAATTAAGTTCATACTAGCATGAACAACAAATGATAATAGTAACCTATTGGTACGCACATATACTAAAGCTAGTATAACTCCAATTAGAAAATATCCAAATATAAATGAAAAATCAAAATGCATGATAGAAAAGAACAATGAGCTTATTAATATGCTCCAAGTTTGCTTAAACTTGGACATTAAAATGTTTATGGCCGCGTAACGAAAAACAAACTCCTCTACTAACGGTGCAAGAAGAACAATTGAAACAAGTGCCACAGGAGATATTGCTGCAGCAGCGACTGTACTAGACGTATTTGCTGATTGCGTAGTTAACTGAAATATACTCTTATCTAACATACTACCAACCATCTGTGCAAGAAATATTGAAATGATTCCAAATGAAATCCATACGAATGAATTTCTTGATAATTTAATCGATAACTTCGGATCATTCATTAATTCTTTATTATATATAAGAAAAATGATTATTAGTGTAAGTGAAAATCCAATTAGTTCCCAATGCACGAGAAGTTGTTGGATTGCTTGCTGTTGGTTTCCCTGAATATCATACCAGCCTGTCTTCACTAGCAATTGCACTCCTATAATTCCAACAAATTGAGTCATTATAAAATAGATGAGTATGATATAACCTGATTTATGTATGCTATTATTCATGTTATGATATTCGCCTTTCACTTCTATTTACATTTTTATTGTATATATATTGATTATATGATAATAAAACAAACGTTTGCTAACAAACGCATTTAGGCTGCTTGCAGGTGCTTTAACCCTATCTCTAACGCGCCTGTTCCTCCAAAACCCTGATTAAATAAAAGTGGGACATCATACTTCTTTGCGTATTCTTTTGCTACATCAATAGACACATGACCACATGCACCTTTCTGTACTACAATAACATCACATTTTTTTATGACACTACGAAACGTTTTCTTTACACCACCATGATTTTTTCCATCATGAAAAATCACCTGACAATCTCTTTTTTTCGCTAATTTCTCTAATGTTCTACCATTTGAACCACCTAAAACTAGAATTGTACTCATTTCCATTCACTCTCCACATCTTTATTTTTTTTATATGTACTTGGTGATACCAATAATACGATTGTACAAATGACAATATTCAAAAATACCACACCCACTATTAATACAATTACGAAAACCGGTAACAATAGCATGAAGATAAAAGCACTTACAATCAAGCAGATAAATATAAATCCATTACTCATGTCTTCATACCCATCTAATCCTGTTACAATATCTAAACCATGCATCCAAACTGTAATACTGTCCCAATTGGTAATTAACAAGTATCCACTACCCACTAATAAGGCCCATCCGAATAATGTCCCTAAAAATCCCGATCCTCTACCTGAAGAGTATCCAGCAAAATAGTTTGCTGCTGTTCCAAATAATAATCTCATTGTTTTAACCTCCACATCTATATCATTTCAATAATATATATAAATTTCATTTAACCATGACTTTATTATATAAGAAAATTATGAATATTCAATAAATGTTTTTAGGTACTCTTTAATTTTTTTAAAAGGGCTGTGTTTGTATTTACACAACCCTCATTTTTCAATTAATCAACAGGTACTTCTTCTTGTCCGTGTGGTATTTGTTCAATCGGTGTTACAATTTGCGCATATCGATTTACTTGTATTTTAAATTGACGTGGTTCAAGGAAATTCACTTGTTGAATTTGAACTTCGATGTAGTACGTATCTACTTTTTTTCCACGTTCTATTTTTACAATACGAGCATTGTAAAATTTATCTCCATTTAGAAAATATCGTTGAACAGCTTCTGTAGCAAGCATACGCTCATTACTTGTCATTTTCATTGGCTCGATACCAAATCCAGCCTTTGTAAACAAATAAGGAACATCATAGCTACTATTAGAAATTTTTCGTAGTAAATCTTCTACTGTTTTTGTTTTCGCAATATATTCCTCTTCTTTTGTATCAAATCCCTTTGGTTTATCTCCAAGCATCTCTATCTCATCTTGATTTACTTGTTCTTCCTTCTGCTCTTGTGATTTCATCATGTAACGATGCACAGTATTATAAGCAGCAACACCTAGCACTAGCACAATGATTCCAAGTATCACTATGTACTTTTGCGGAAGATTCGCTAACACATTCATTACTTTCTTCATTTTCCCACATCCTAAATCAGTCTATAACATTACGAATTTGCGTCATATGTTGACCTCTTGCTGTGTAGTTTAGACCTGTAATTTGTACACCTTTATTATCACCAATATGAATCATTTTTTGATTCCCCATATAAATGGCAACATGTCCCGGGTTTTCAAAGAATATAAGATCCCCTGGTTGGGCATGATTAATATCTGGTACTTGTTTACCTTGTCCGACTTGAGCACCTGTCCAATCCCCAAGCTGTACACCTATACTTGTTCTAAAGACATACTGTGTAAATCCTGAGCAATCTGAAGTACCACCTGGTGGATTACGATTTCCTAATACATATCTGACTTTTCCTTGACCTAGCCATTTTTTGGCTTCTGCTAATACCTTTTGTCTTTTGTCATTCGTCATAATAGGAGAACCATCTGATGATAATCCTGGATCATCATTTTTCTTAAAGAATTTCATTGGATCCGTTGGTTGGTCATTAATACGAATTTGGAAGTCTAAATGGACAGCGTATCCATTCATATTAAGTAAACCAGTATCTTTATTATAGTTAGAACCGCCCATCTCCCCAATTATTTGTCCTTTTGTTACCATGGTTCCTGGTGAAACTGATATTTTACTCAAGTGTAAGTAGCGAGATACAATGCCATTTCCATGGTCTACATAAATACCTAAACCACCACCATTTACATTTCCGGTTTGGTTCGTTACAATACCAACTTCCATCGACCACACAGGGTCTCCAGCTTTTCCGGCGGTCATCGCTCCAATATCTACTGCATTATGTTGTTTTCCATTACGAACCGCATCAAATGTATCTGTAATACGACCTGATTTCGTTGGCCATTTCCAACCTTTATCAGAAATCCATTCACCATCTCCAGACGTCACACAACCTAAATTTTTGTAAAATTTAAAAACTTTGGTAACGTAGGTATAATCCCCATAACACGCTCCAACTTTGGTTCGAAAGTTATTAGGATCAGAACAACCACCCGGATTTAAATGTGCCTTACTTCTTGAGAATTCAATGGCTGTTTCCTCTGAATAACCACCTTTTGCTAATGCATAGCTAATGAAACCTGAGCCAAATAGTGATAGGTAAGGATTTGAAGTTATCTTCACCTTTTCCCCCACTTCACACCGTACGTGAGGGTTTCCCCTCATACGGCGTTCCATCTGATTCAATTGACCTAACTTTTATATTAAAGAGAAGATAGGTGCTCGATTCGCAAGTATTCTTAGCTTATCGAACCTTTTCTTCTTTTCTTCTTCTATTTCATAGTTGGCTAAGATGGATTTTGCCTTCTCTGAATCATCATGATGAATTGCGACATGTATATCTTCTAGCACAATTATCAGGTTTTCATAGTCGTCTTTCCCGCCAAATTCCAACGGAATTTTATGGTGGCAGTGCCAACCCATTAGACCTAATTCCTGTTTAGTAATTGCACATCTTCCATACTGTGCTATAAATTTTGAAATACGATTGTCGTTATATTCTACGGTTCGATGATTCATATAAAATCGTTGCACATGTCTAAGTGTTTCTTTATCAATAGCTTTCAAGGTATCATGAATTTCCGCCCTACCTTCTTCGGTATAATTTGAAATAGATTGGGTAAAATTCCTTGCTGATTTATGCTTTTGTGCATGAATCGGGATTAGTACAATATCTTGAATTTTATAGAGTTTCGGATTATAGTTCCGATACCTTTTTCTCAAAGTGGATGACATATCGTGCTTAGTGGCTCTTTTCCAATCTCGCCTCAGTCGGTTATAGAGTGTTCTTATGAGATGGCAACTCATTTGGTCTAAATCTTTATTAATATGGG
>NZ_JBPPHF010000055.1:0-343 GCF_051294775.1 Bacillus pretiosus | reverse complement strand
ATCTTAAACACAAGAGATCTCCTCCAACCGCGCTATTATACTTCAAGTTCATTCGTTTGAATTAAATAGCGCATAACTTCACTTACAGCTACGTATAAATCTTCTGGAATCGTCTCATCTTCCTCGACTTGATAATATAAAGAACGAGCAAGCGGACGGTTTTCCACCATTGGTATTTCTTGTTCTCGGGCAAGCGTTCGTATATATAATGCGAGCTCATCTTCCCCTTTTGCAACGACAATTGGCGCCGCATCAACCTGGTTATTGTACCGAAGTACGACCGAAATATGAGTCGGATTGTTTACAATAAACGTTGCACCATCCATCTTCTTCGCAATTGTCC
>NZ_JBPPHF010000593.1:0-282 GCF_051294775.1 Bacillus pretiosus | reverse complement strand
CTTTATATAAGGGCAATTAATATAGTCTTTCATTTCTTTCTGTTTCCTATTTCGTTTATAATATATAGTAAGTATGCAGTAAAGAAAGGGGGATGTCGGAAGGTGGTATATTTAAACGACAACCTCAGCGAAACAAAAGTGTTTAAAGACCCGGTACATAAATATGTGCACGTACGCGATCGAGTTATTTGGGATTTAATCGGAACGAAAGAATTTCAACGCTTGCGCCGTATTAAGCAGCTTGGAACGACATTTTTTACATGTCACGGTGCAGAGCATAGT
>NZ_JBPPHF010000592.1:0-282 GCF_051294775.1 Bacillus pretiosus | reverse complement strand
ACCTATGGTGTCTTTTTTATATATGGATGTATTTCTAAATAAATGTAGTGATTAATCAAAGAATCTTGGATGCTTCTTGGTTAAACTAAGTATAACATTAATTTTATTTAAAATGTACTAATTTCTGAATATATAAATATATTTCGGATAATCCTTTTTGTTTTATGATAAAAAGGAAATCGCCAGTATTTTGAAAAACCTCCACGTTAATATTATGCAAGAATTTAAACAGTTATTTGACTGATTCAGTAAGAAACAAGAACACTAAAAACGCGTCAGGAT
>NZ_JBPPHF010000591.1:0-282 GCF_051294775.1 Bacillus pretiosus | reverse complement strand
ACTTTATATCAAGCAATTGCAGCTATTTTCTTAGCGCAAATGTACGGTATTGATTTATCCATTACTCAACAAATTACATTATTACTAGTATTAATGCTTACATCAAAAGGTATTGCGGGTGTACCGGGCGTATCATTCGTTGTATTATTAGCGACACTTGGTACAGTAGGTATTCCAGCTGAAGGTTTAGCCTTCATCGCTGGTATTGACCGTATTTTAGAAATGGCTCGTACAGCAGTTAACGTTGTAGGAAACTCTTTAGCAGCTGTAGTTATGTCGAAG
>NZ_JBPPHF010000590.1:0-282 GCF_051294775.1 Bacillus pretiosus | reverse complement strand
AGCGTGTCCTGATAAAACTATATCTATTTGCTCATCAGCATAATTCTGAATAAATTCAGGTCTATAGAATAAATCATCTTTTTCTCCTATTTTAATCCACTATCTAACTGTATTGCTTCTATATATAGATATACTCCTATGTAATCCGCAATTTTCCTTATCGGATAAATTAATAAAAATTATTTCCCTACACATTGCGATTACATGTTATATAAGGAAGCCCTTCTTTTTTCCATGCAAGAAATCCTCCCGTTAAATTCACTACTTCCTTTATACCTGCTC
>NZ_JBPPHF010000589.1:0-282 GCF_051294775.1 Bacillus pretiosus | reverse complement strand
ACACTTAACCAGTGTGCGCCAGCTTCAGTTTTTTATAAGAGACAGTGATTATTTTGATGAAAAAATTAAAGGGAAGCATAAAGTAGATGTTATGCTTGGCGGCGGCGTAAAAAACTTTGTTAGAAAAGATCGAAATCTTACAGAAGAGTTTAAGAAATCTGGTTATAGCTACGTAACAGATCGAGATCAATTATTAAAAGATAAAAACGATCAAATTTTAGGTTTATTTGCACCAGGCGGTTTAGATAAAATGATTGACCGTAATGAGAAGACACCTTCATT
>NZ_JBPPHF010000588.1:0-282 GCF_051294775.1 Bacillus pretiosus | reverse complement strand
GTATTAGACATCGGTGCCGTTCCTTTATTGGAAGGATCGTATGTTCGTGCAATTATTGGTGCAATTATTTTATTTTTAACAACATTTTGGCTTGTTGATTATATTGTTCAACTTATTAAGCATATTGAAGAGGCTCTTGTAAAGGCGCCTGTAGCGGATGTTTTATTTGGTACATTAGGGTTAATCTCTGGTCTTATTGTTGCATATGTAATTTTAATACCAATTCGTGAATTTACAATTCCAGTTATTAGCACAGTGTTGCAAGTGTTCTTTACTCTTTTA
>NZ_JBPPHF010000587.1:0-282 GCF_051294775.1 Bacillus pretiosus | reverse complement strand
TGAGCGTGTAGTGGTCTGGGAGTTGTGTTTTAGAGAAATGGGAGTGACAGTAGGACTAGAATTAACGTCAATCGGTTTAATGATGAAAAGATGGTTTCCGATTGTTGATGTTTGGGTAAGGTGTCTCGTATTCGGCGTTATTCTATATGCGTCAAACGCAATTTCGGCGAAAAGTTATGCTGAATTAGAATTTTGGTTCTCTAGAATTAAAGTAGTGACAATTCTTGCGTTTGTTGTTCTTGGTGGTGGTGGTTTATAAGGATTTATATCATATGACGGAAA
>NZ_JBPPHF010000586.1:0-282 GCF_051294775.1 Bacillus pretiosus | reverse complement strand
CTTATGCAGATAGAAGAAAATGGAGATTTCATAGAATTAAAAGGTTCAATGCAAGGCCGAGTTCAAAAAGTAAATCAAAACTCCGTTATTGTAGATATAACAATTATGGAAAATTTAAGAGAACTAGATATGGAACCTCTTACAGTTGTAAGTCATAAAAACTATACTGTCATTAATCAAAATGCATAATATAATAGAAAGAAAGCATCAGTATGTTATACAGATCCTTTCTTTCTATTATATATTAACGATTATCAATTGTTTCTGGATATAGATCATGGT
>NZ_JBPPHF010000585.1:0-282 GCF_051294775.1 Bacillus pretiosus | reverse complement strand
ATACGTGTCTTTGTTGCTCCTGATAAAGTATCAAGCTTCCTACACAAACTAGTATGAAGTGATTCTAAAATATTTGAAACATTTCCTTTAAACACATCATAACTATCAATAACACCACCATAGAAATACCACTTTCGACTGTATGCATTTTCCACGTTGATTACTCTGGCTACTTTTGCTTGTTTACAAGCATCTAACACAGCTTGCACCTTTTCCTTGATCATAGCAGGCAAGATATTCCCGATACTCTTGCCAGTTGATAAGAAAGCAATGCTACCATTT
>NZ_JBPPHF010000584.1:0-282 GCF_051294775.1 Bacillus pretiosus | reverse complement strand
TGTTATGTGTATAAGAGACAGGCTTTAAATTCCTTGCAATTATTTGGCCATATTAAGCTAGTTACAAAAGGAAGAAACGCAAAGTGGACTAAAGTTTGACCATATTTTTAAAACACTTACAGCTCAAAAATTCAATTATAACGTTAGCAATCGTTTCAATGATTTTGGGCTCAAATTCATTGAATTATATTTTAAGCTATTATAACTACTTTAATTATTTCTAATTCTTACACAACTTTTTATAGGAAAAGGTACGTTTCCCTCCACCTTTTCCAATAAAAA
>NZ_JBPPHF010000054.1:0-345 GCF_051294775.1 Bacillus pretiosus | reverse complement strand
CGCAAGACTGCCCCCCGCGCGCGATCGTCGCGTTATTCTACTAATTATGCTTAAATCCGAGATTCTTGATCGTCTCGTGGGATCGGTGATTTGTATAACATACAGTACCATAACTGTTTCATAAAGCGGGGCAGTGGAGCTATCAATTACATACTCAGCACCAATGCTTTGAAATTCTTATGAATTCATATTAATACATCTAAAAGAAAATAATCGTAAGATAAAAATCAGACACTTAAACACAACACCGACCCCACGAGACGCTCATGAATCTCGCCGTCCGTGGTATTACTGGCTATTGTGCGGTGTGGGGGGGCGAGGGTGTGGTGTTTGTGCGGCGCCTGC
>NZ_JBPPHF010000583.1:0-282 GCF_051294775.1 Bacillus pretiosus | reverse complement strand
GTAAAGGAGAATACGATGAACCGTTACATAAGAGAATAAGAAGTAAATGATTTAGACAATTTACCGGAGAGTGATGATAGTTTCATAGTGAACTCTAGGTTAATTCTTTCTCTTTCAAAAATAAATAAGCAAATAGAATATACAGTAGAAGACGTTCCAATTTATGAGAAAAGTTATTTACAAGATCAATATGATGATGAACTAGCGTACACTGAATATATAAATAATCCAAATCAAGTAATTTACATTGCAATTTTACATGATCAAATTATAGGAGTAATG
>NZ_JBPPHF010000582.1:0-282 GCF_051294775.1 Bacillus pretiosus | reverse complement strand
AAGATGAAATCTTCATTCGAATTAGGTAGTGCGTTATTAAAATTAATTAAAATATAGACAATGGAAAATCGATGTGTGACAGCTTCATTTGCAAAAACAGCAATAAATTTACGAATCGAGCAAGTGTTAAATGAAAAAGTTGTTAAGCTCAATATTCCGTTACATACGAATTCGGTATATGTTACATTAGGGTTATTCTGTATGTCGATTGTACTTATTGTCGGAGAGTGCATATAGCCTCTTTTTTTAAGAATTAACACTACTTATTGTAGTGCTTTAGGG
>NZ_JBPPHF010000581.1:0-282 GCF_051294775.1 Bacillus pretiosus | reverse complement strand
AGGTAAAATTAGGACGCATTAAAACTAATTGCGGGCATAACCTTTTTGCTTCCCAAAGAGGCATCGTTGTACGTATTCCATAGTCTCTTGCCTCATAACTACATGTTTTAATAATTCCTTTTCTTTCTTTTTCATTTCCAGCAACTGCTAACGGCTTCCCTTGTAATGATGGGTCATGAGCAATATCAACACATGCGAAAAAACAAGTCATATCTACATGCAAAAAAACACGACCATTTTTCGGATACATTTCTCGCATAGTACTCACTCCCTACGCAGACC
>NZ_JBPPHF010000580.1:0-282 GCF_051294775.1 Bacillus pretiosus | reverse complement strand
AAGGAGGTCATGACCACGGACATAGTCACGACCATGGTGAAGCACATGTGAAAACGTTGGTAGGACGATTAGTGGTCGGCGGAATTTTGACAGCAATTGCTGCATTAGCTGGCTTACCACAAATGATAACAATTCCGTTATTTGTCCTTGCGTATTTATTAATAGGTGGAGAAATCGTTTGGAGAGCGGTAAGAAACATAACTCGCGGCCAAGTGTTCGATGAGAACTTCTTAATGGCAATTGCAACACTAGGAGCTTTTGCGATTCAACAATATTCAGAAG
>NZ_JBPPHF010000579.1:0-282 GCF_051294775.1 Bacillus pretiosus | reverse complement strand
ATTGTATGGCGAGTTTAATAAAATTGTAGATGCAGATGAGTATGTAAAATATAATGTCGCGTCTACTAAATATTCTATTACAGGGTTACCAGGAAACTATACGTTTACATTGCAAGTGAAATACCGTGAATCAAAAGAGCAAACACAATATGTAAAATCTCAGGCAAAACCAATAATCGGTTCAATTGTAAAAACAGGGATGGATGAGCATGAGAAAGTAAAAGCTATTCACGATTATGTTGTTAAACATGTATCTTATGATACGTCTTATAAAGCGTATAC
>NZ_JBPPHF010000578.1:0-282 GCF_051294775.1 Bacillus pretiosus | reverse complement strand
ATATAATGCAATTTGTAGAAACATCCCTGAACCTGTTCCGCCCGCTAGTGATGTTACGATAATGACACGCACTCCATATTCCGTTTGATCGCTTGTAACCGGAAAAATCTTCTCGATTTCTTGCCACAAGGATGTCAATTTATCTTCTTTCATCGCAGCAAGTAACGCTAAACGGGAAATGACGCGTAACTGTCCTGCCCCTTATGTCAGAGGTTTTTCAAGTATTGTCGGGTCGTTCGGTAAACAGTCTTGAATCGTTTGATCTCCTGCATTATACTGTCT
>NZ_JBPPHF010000577.1:0-282 GCF_051294775.1 Bacillus pretiosus | reverse complement strand
TCATTACTCCACTCCCTCTTTAAATAACACTGTTTGAATAGATTTTTAAAGAGGGAATACATTTAATAATCTTGGTTACACTGTAACCAGGCTCGTGAATAGCCAATTTTACTAATACCTACTCTATGTCTATTACCTTGGGCCGAGCAATTAGCAAAAGCTAATTGCTCTTTTATATTGAGTTTATAATAAAATTTAGGTCTTATTCCTTTTCTACATCATATATTTTTAACCTAACCATCCAGCTCAAAGTGTTACCTCCTATCTTAAAGAGCACTGATG
>NZ_JBPPHF010000576.1:0-282 GCF_051294775.1 Bacillus pretiosus | reverse complement strand
CCTCAATTGTGACCGCTACCAAAACGTTATGAGCTGAAAATTCCATCGTTATGCTCTTCAGCTTTTTATTTGTTTCACGCTATTAAAGCATAAATGAAATTTTTCACACCTTGATTATTCCTTTTTTTCTACCGTCCTTCTATTATCCATACAGAAAAAGGCTGCCAATTTTGCAGTGGCAGCCTTTTTAATATATTATTCGTCTTTTTTAAATTGCTCACATTTTAATTCTAATTCATCTAACATCGCAAGAAGACGATCTACATCTTCTAACTCTACTTC
>NZ_JBPPHF010000575.1:0-282 GCF_051294775.1 Bacillus pretiosus | reverse complement strand
ATTTATTCCTTCCGAACATCTGATGAACTCAGCTTTGATCTAAATTTGCGAGTGAATTTTATTACTTCTGCATTAGAACTTTTTCAAAGTGGATTTCAGTTTCGCACATTTCAACAATCCTTTTGCAACCCCCAGTATTGGAAAAGAACACCACTTGGAGGATTCGAGCTACTACCAAACATACCCCCTTCCATTGCCATACAAGATATTTTCAAAAACGGAAAACTATATGGAACTGAATGCGCCACCGCTATGTTCATTATNTTTTAAAAAGCTTTACTA
>NZ_JBPPHF010000574.1:0-282 GCF_051294775.1 Bacillus pretiosus | reverse complement strand
GACTGTTATCACGGAGTTGTAATCTTCCAGCAACCTGTTCCAATACATAAGAGCTTCTTTTTTGTTTTGTTTCTCAAACCATCTGATATACTCGCTGTATGGTAAAATTTGTTACTTTTCTGCTTCCAACAGCTTTTCCATCTGTACCCTGCTGGCACCACCGTTTATCAGCTCGTAATACGTGATAAAGTCCCGAAACAGTAGTGACGTACACCATCCATCCATAATGATGTGATGTTTTGTCCACAAAAGCGTACATTGGTTTTCCCCAATACGCAAAAC
>NZ_JBPPHF010000053.1:0-346 GCF_051294775.1 Bacillus pretiosus | reverse complement strand
ATTGTGACTCCTGGTAGAAATGGAAACCAAGCACCGTATTTGCCTTATAGTTGGACAAAGCTTTATTCAGTAAGTGGATGGACTGATGATGGAGATTCGGAATTTGATTATGGAGCCATTAAATTAAATGGATCTCCTGGAGATTATACAGGTTGGTTAGGATATAGAACTACTAATGTAGAGTCTCCAAAGGGGTTACTCGCAGTAGTTCCAGGGTATCCGTGTGATAAAGTAGGAAATGAAAAATATACTATGTGGACAGATTATGGACCAATCGAAGGCACTAGTCCTAGAATGTTAACATATAGGATGGACACTTATGGATGTCAAAGTGGAGCACCTGTAT
>NZ_JBPPHF010000573.1:0-283 GCF_051294775.1 Bacillus pretiosus | reverse complement strand
GGACTTGATCCGAAACAATTCAAAGACTTAAACATTTTATACTTCTCGCTCCTCTTATTAGATAATAATACAAAAAAGAATGATAAAAAAGATTAATCTTTAGATGATTATACATAGAAAGAATCCCCCAACTTTTTTATCATTATAATGAAAGCACAGTTACAACGTTTTTTATGATGACTAAATACGGTAACAGTTTGAGGGGGAGTTCCAAAGTTAGAAAAGCAAAATCTTCATACATTCGTATCCAGTGGTGTCGAAGATAATGTAGATACATCCAATA
>NZ_JBPPHF010000572.1:0-283 GCF_051294775.1 Bacillus pretiosus | reverse complement strand
CGACCACGTCGCTGCCCGAGGAGATCGGCGGCGTCCGCAACTGGGACTACCGCTACTGCTGGCTGCGCGATGCCGCGCTGACCGCGCATGCCCTGGTGAGCGTGGGGTCGCTCGCCGAGGCGGACGCCTACCTGGACTGGGTGCACCGTGTGCTCGACACCGTTCCGGGCCCCGAGCGCCTGCACCCGCTGTACACGCTGGCGGGTGGTGCCCTGCCGCCCGAGGCAGTCATCGACACGCTGCCCGGCTACGCGGGCTCCCGGCCCGTGCGGGTCGGCAACGC
>NZ_JBPPHF010000571.1:0-283 GCF_051294775.1 Bacillus pretiosus | reverse complement strand
AAATATATATCCTATATTATATACTAAATACACGTATGTTAACATAAAAAAGATTCCTAATTAGGTGATAGTAAGCGTATAATTTAGTTCTGACAAGGCGTGTAAGCGCATAAATTATTTTGTTAAGGTTAGTAAGGTACGTATATATAAATAAAAAAAGGAAAAAATGGACAAATTTATGTTCATTTTTTCCTTTTTTTATAGTTCACCTTCTGTAATTAGCATCGATGTTATACCTCTATTTTCCTGTCTCTAATACAAAACTCAGAGACCACTAGACTAT
>NZ_JBPPHF010000570.1:0-283 GCF_051294775.1 Bacillus pretiosus | reverse complement strand
GTTCTTCGCGTTGATTCGAATTAAACCACATGCTCCACCGCTTGTGCGGGCCCCCGTCACTTCCTTTGAGTTTCAGCCTTGCGGCCGTACTCCCCAGGCGGAGTGCTTAATGAGTTAACTTCAGCACAAAAGGGCGGAAACCCTCTAACACTTAGCACTCATCGTTTACGGCGTGGACGACCAGGGTATCTAATCCTGTTTGCTCCCCACGCTTTCGCGCCTCAGTGTCAGTTACAGACCAGAAAGTCGCCTTCGCCACTGGTGTTCCTCCATAACTCTACGC
>NZ_JBPPHF010000569.1:0-283 GCF_051294775.1 Bacillus pretiosus | reverse complement strand
CAGTACAGGAATACTATTTTCAATTTCATTCCACGGCTCATATTGTCTTTCAATATCAAATATAAAGTAAGTATTTTGTATTTTTTCTTCAAAAGACTGATCTGTATGATACGTAATCGAAGTTACGCTTTCTGTAAAAAATGGTAAGCACCGAAATTCTTTCGGTATTTCTATAACTCGCTCCATCCTTTATTTCCCCTTCATTCGCTACTTTCCTTCACGACACACTTCTAGTAATCGGCACTCTTCACATTGTGGTCGCTTGGGTTTTACTTGTCTTTTA
>NZ_JBPPHF010000568.1:0-283 GCF_051294775.1 Bacillus pretiosus | reverse complement strand
CATTTATGCGAACCGTTTAGTAAAAGAAGTTCAATTCCCACTACTATCACTTGTTGTATCTGGTGGACATACGGAGAAAGATCATGGTTCATTCGAAGTGATTGGTGAAACAAGAGATGATGCAGCTGGAGAGTCATATGATAAAGTAGCTCGAACATTATCCATGCCATATCCAGGTGGTCCTCACATTGATCGCCTTGCACAAGAAGGGGAACCGACAATCGATTTGCCTCGTGCATGGCTAGAACCTGATTCGTATGATTTCAGTTTCAGTGGAGTGAAA
>NZ_JBPPHF010000567.1:0-283 GCF_051294775.1 Bacillus pretiosus | reverse complement strand
CTTCAGAAGTTCATAAAGGAGCAAGGATTGAAATGAAGTCTTCTTGTGTTAGTTGTGCGCCTCTATCTAAAGATGAACCGATAGAGGTTGTGATTAAATGGGATGATAAGTATGAGGAGAAGATGGTGTTAAATTTGAAATAGCCTAGAGTAAGGAGTTAAAAAAGAATAGGCGTATGAAAAACTTTATTTTTTTAAGTGTATTTCTAATCATATTATCAGCGTGTGATATAAAACAAGTAGAGCAAGTAGCGGTAAAAAAAGTACCTGAAGAGGGGTATGTC
>NZ_JBPPHF010000566.1:0-283 GCF_051294775.1 Bacillus pretiosus | reverse complement strand
GTGTACACCCTACTGAAAAAATACTAGTAGAATCTAGCCCCCCGCTCATTGCAACTGATACTGGAAAATTTGATCTCATGCAATCTTTTACAGATTGGAAGAACACCTCTTTAAAGTGCTCTGCATATTCATTTTTATTCGAGTATTTCACATCTTTTATATCCTTTAAATCCCAATATTTTTTAATTTCTAGGTGACTTCCTCTTATAATTTGTATACTAGCTGCAGGCAACTTCATTAATCCTTGGTACGGTGTTCTTTCTGTTTTTATAAATCCGTGATT
>NZ_JBPPHF010000565.1:0-283 GCF_051294775.1 Bacillus pretiosus | reverse complement strand
CCAACATGTTAGCAGCTTACCTGCAACAACAAACACGAAAATTTTCACCTATTACAAATAATACTGCGACTAGATTCAACATACATCATAATCCACCTCAAATTACAATCGCTCCTTCTGTTATTTCAGTCATTGGTGTTCATATGAAAAAAAATAAGTTGAAAGTAAGATCTGGACAAAGCTCTGAGTTATAAGCCTCTGTGGTGCCAGTGCAAGCAACTAATAAAGAAGTTATTTGGTCAATTATGAATGCAGATGTTATCACAATGTATCCAAAACGTGA
>NZ_JBPPHF010000564.1:0-283 GCF_051294775.1 Bacillus pretiosus | reverse complement strand
GCGTAATATAGAGAAAAAGTATTTGCCGCATCGTGATTATGAAGATAATGTTTATTTAGAGCGCGGTGGATTCTGGCAACGTCAAGGACATATTTATAGCTCGCCGTTCTACTATATCGACTACACATTAGCACAAATTTGTGCACTGCAATTTTGGAAACGTGCAAGAGATAATAGACAAGAGGCATGGGAAGATTATGTGAATCTGTGTCAACAAGGTGGAAGTAAAACATTCTTGGAATTAGTAGAAGTTGCAAATTTAACATCACCAGTTGCTGAAGGC
>NZ_JBPPHF010000052.1:0-346 GCF_051294775.1 Bacillus pretiosus | reverse complement strand
TGTGATTTTATCGGAAAGTAACAAACTTTAAAAGGGAATTTTCACACAATTGTCGAACAATTCATGTAGCCTAGAAGGATACACATGTCGGAGTATCGATTCGGTAAGGGAGGAAAAGCTGTGGAGAAAATTAAAGTCAGTCTTGTAGATGATAATAAAGAATTAGAATCAATGCTAGAGAGTTACGTAGCTGCTCAAGATGATATGGAAGTAATCGGTACTGCTTATAATGGTCAAGAGTGTTTAAAGTTATTAAATGATAAGCAGCCGGATGTACTTGTTTTAGACATTATTATGCCACATTTAGATGGTTTAGCTGTACTAGAGAAAATGCGAAATATTGAAA
>NZ_JBPPHF010000563.1:0-283 GCF_051294775.1 Bacillus pretiosus | reverse complement strand
GCAAAAAATTTATATAGATAAATTAGTAAGAAAGGGAACGAATAAGAATAAATCATTCGAAAAGAAAATAAATGTTCCTCCAATGTACAAACAATAAATTTATAATAGAGTTTGGGTTAGAAATAAATTATAAGAGAAATATACTAAGTAATGTGTGCAGCAGGTACATGAGAGCAACTAAAAAGAAGGAAAAAAATCAATAAAAATTTTTGAACTAGCAGGTTGTTAATCTACACAAACGTAATTAAATTCATTTCATTTCACAAATACACTAATGACAAAA
>NZ_JBPPHF010000562.1:0-283 GCF_051294775.1 Bacillus pretiosus | reverse complement strand
ACCTATGGTTTATGCAAATCCGGGAGATATTATATTAGTTCCGGATCCAGGATATACAGCTTATGAAACTGGAATTCAAATGGCTGGTGCAACTTCCTATTACATGCCTTTAAAGAAAGAAAATGAATTCTTACCTAATTTAGCAGCTATCCCCGAAGAAATTGCTGATCAAGCAAAGATGATGATTTTAAACTTCCCAGGGAATCCAGTTCCAGCAATGGCTCATGCAGATTTCTTTAAAGAGGTAATTGCATTCGCGAAAAAGCATAACTTTATTGTTGTC
>NZ_JBPPHF010000561.1:0-283 GCF_051294775.1 Bacillus pretiosus | reverse complement strand
ATGTAAGAGAGAGAAAACAGAAAATATCGAAAGTTCATTGGCACGTAAAATGGATTCATTTGAATAGGAGTGATTGGATGGAAGTGCAACCAGAAACATACCGCGCAGCTATGAATGGAACATTAGAACGTCATTTTTCAGATATGATTGCCGTTATACCTACTAGAATTACAATTGAGCAGGTAAAACAGCGGCTAGAAACTATCTCTACTAAAGTTGATGAGTTAAAAATTGTTTTTAGTGATGAGACAAGCCTTATTGTTGAGTTACATATGGATGAATC
>NZ_JBPPHF010000560.1:0-283 GCF_051294775.1 Bacillus pretiosus | reverse complement strand
GCTATTTAGCGTGTAAAGGGATTTCGTTTTAAAATAAACATACAGTTTGATAAGGAGTTTTTAGTAATGCAACGTACCTTCCCCCTAAAGCTAACTATATTTTTTGTAACGTGCTTATTAGTACTATGTCTAATTATTTCTGCTGCTATAACGTGGCAATCAATAGTCGTAATTCAAGAAAAAACTGACACACATTCCGTTATTATCATCCCGATTATTATTCTAATAGGCCTTCTTTTTTTGCTTATTGGCTATATTTCTAATAAGTATATGTCTACATTTA
>NZ_JBPPHF010000559.1:0-283 GCF_051294775.1 Bacillus pretiosus | reverse complement strand
CTAATGCATTACTTAATGTTGCAAACTCCTCGATAGATAGCGTTTCGCCTCTTCGTTTTGGATCAATTCCCACTTCTGTTAAAATTCGATCCAACTGCTCTTTATCTTTCGGGAAACCATTTAAATTATTTGATAAATTATTCATTAAAGTTTTACGACGCTGTGCAAAACTTGCTCGTACTACGTCAAAGAAGAATGTCTCATCTGTTACTTCTACAACTGGTTTCGGGCGCTTTAGGAGACGAATAATCGCAGAATCAACATTTGGTTGTGGCACAAACAC
>NZ_JBPPHF010000558.1:0-283 GCF_051294775.1 Bacillus pretiosus | reverse complement strand
GCAGTACATGAGTTGTTTAGGGAGGTTTTTGTGAAATGAATCAACTTTTTCTCTATTTATATAAGTGCAATAGGAAAAAAATGGCTGTCTTTTATTCCGGTTTTATTATTATTTCTTTACTTCTTTTATTTAGTACGATAGGACTCTCAAGGGTACTACCTCCGTTTATAAAGGATTTAATATTAGTCATATTCCTGATAATAATTGGTATAGCTGCATTTTTACTTCTCTTAATAGCGCTGCCTTCTTTCAATAAAATATTAATAAATTCTATGATTCGTTA
>NZ_JBPPHF010000557.1:0-283 GCF_051294775.1 Bacillus pretiosus | reverse complement strand
ATGTTAGTACGTGCGCTTTCTAAATCTATTGATGCTGATTACAAGCGCATACAATTCACTCCTGATTTACTGCCGTCAGATGTTACAGGTGTTTCTATTTACAACCCGACAGAGCTCCAATTTGAGTTCAAGCCTGGACCAATCATGGGGAATTTTATACTTGCTGATGAAATTAATCGTACATCTCCCAAAACACAATCTGCCTTACGTGAAAGTATGGAAGAAGGCAATATTACAATAGATGGCAGGACAAGACCGTTACCAAAACCATTCGTTGTAATGG
>NZ_JBPPHF010000556.1:0-283 GCF_051294775.1 Bacillus pretiosus | reverse complement strand
CTTTGTTAACTTTCGCATCATAACGAATCAACCTCTTTTTTATTTTTCTAAATATTACAACTTAAGTTTTTTGCAATCAATATAAAATTTTATGTTTAGGTCACAAACTTTCGGAAAAACTAGGAAAGATATGACAAAGGAGGTTATGAACGGTGGATCATCCAATTCAAGGTTTAATGAAAGCGGCAATGGAAAATTTAAAAGAAATGGTCGATGTAAATACGATTGTTGGAGAGCCTGTTCAAACGGCTGACGGTGGTGTGGTGTTAACGGTTTCTAAAGT
>NZ_JBPPHF010000555.1:0-284 GCF_051294775.1 Bacillus pretiosus | reverse complement strand
TTTTTAGGGCGCCGCCCAGACAGTATAGTAAAGGTTGGGTGCCCGCGGCGTGGTATTCTGTGAATAGACCCGAGGAGTTGTTTAGGTCCACATATAAAAACACCCCCCACCCCCCCCCCCCCCCCCCCCCCCCCCCCCCCCCCCCCCCCCCCGCTGCCGATTGTTCTCGTGGGCTCGGTGATGTGTAGATTATTGAGGTTATTTTTTGGTCGTATATTTTTTTAATAGACTTGTGTTGTAATGCTGCTTTTTGTATTCGTTTATCTTTCTTTTTAGATTTATGG
>NZ_JBPPHF010000554.1:0-284 GCF_051294775.1 Bacillus pretiosus | reverse complement strand
AGGTAACACAGGCGCTACTGGTGCTACCGGACCTCGAGGTAACACAGGCGCTACTGGACCTCAAGGAAACACGGGCGCTACTGGTGCCACTGGGCCTCAAGGTAACACGGGCGCTACTGGTGCCACTGGGCCTCAGGGTAACACGGGTGCTACTGGTCCCACTGGGCCTCGAGGTAACACGGGTGCTACTGGTGCTACCGGTGCCACTGGGCCTCAAGGTAACACTGGTGCTACCGGTCCCACTGGGCCTCAGGGTAACACGGGTGCTACTGGTCCCACTGGAC
>NZ_JBPPHF010000051.1:0-348 GCF_051294775.1 Bacillus pretiosus | reverse complement strand
GAGCAATAGGGGGCGTAGTTGCAGGTGCCTTTTTAGCAGTATCAGGGGCAATTATGCAAGGTATGACGCGAAATCCACTTGCTACACCATCGTTAATGGGAATTACAGATGGAGCTGTATTTGGAATTGCAATTATGTACGCATTCTTCCCTAATTCACCTTATTTAATGTTCGTAATCGCATCTTTTATTGGGGCTGCGTTTGGAGCGAGCATTGTATATGGAATTGGGTCTTCTTCACCAGGTGGATAAACACCTGTGAAGTTAGCTTTAGCGGGTGCAGCAATTAGTGCTTTATTAGGGGCCATTTCATCTGGAATTGCGCTATATTTCAACCTTGCCCAAGAGG
>NZ_JBPPHF010000553.1:0-284 GCF_051294775.1 Bacillus pretiosus | reverse complement strand
ATGCAGATCTTTCCTATGAATTACATCAAGCAAAAGCGCAACAAGGTGTTACAGAAGAGCAAATGCGCGTTAAAATCATTGAGCGTGAAAAGCAAATTGAATTAGATGAAAAAGAGATTGCGCGTCGTGAAAAGCAATATGATGCAGAAGTAAAGAAAAAGGCAGATGCAGATCGCTATGCTGTTGAACAATCAGCAGAAGCGGAAAAAGTAAAACTAATGAAAAAAGCAGATGCAGATCAATATAAAATTGAAGCGGAAGCAAGAGCACGTGCAGAAGAAGTT
>NZ_JBPPHF010000552.1:0-284 GCF_051294775.1 Bacillus pretiosus | reverse complement strand
AGGTGCTGAAGTTATACGTGATTTAATCCGTATGAAGAAGGAAAACGCACTGAATACAAGCGAAAAAAAATTGTTGGTTGATGCATATAAATTTTTGCTCAGTGTGCTAGAATTAATTAAAGGAATCACTGAAAAACAAATAAAAAGTTTCTGTTTAGATTTATTATAAATAATGTATGACATCCCCCAGAAATATCCTGAATTTTCTGGGTATATGATGGTTATTAAAAGGAAATAATTTCAAAGACATTCAACTTCTTCAACTCACTTTTAGAGTAGATACC
>NZ_JBPPHF010000551.1:0-284 GCF_051294775.1 Bacillus pretiosus | reverse complement strand
TCCACATACTTTATAACATTTCCATAAAAGGTTTATATCGGGTTCATTCAAAGAAGACTTAAACCCTTTTAGTTGTAAAGAATTTACTAATTCTTCTCTACGATCAAATCGTACATCAGCAACCACGGTAATCCTATCTTTTACAAAAGTTTTTATCTCTTTTATAGATTGTGGAGATATATTAAGAGCATTAAAGCCAAAACCTATATGATCTTCCACATGGACTTTAATATAGTCATTTCCGCGAACTAAATTCTCCTTATGAATCTTCATTACATCAGTTT
>NZ_JBPPHF010000550.1:0-284 GCF_051294775.1 Bacillus pretiosus | reverse complement strand
GTTTAATGCTGTAACAACCATTAAAGAACGATTCACAATCTCTTTAATTACTACTTCATCTGCTTCAATACCACCTGCACAATTATCATTAAATGAAACAATTGCATCCGCTAATAGATGAGCAGATTGTAAGAAGTTATATGCAATAACAGGTTTAAATACATTTAATTCAAAATTTCCTTGGCTCGCTGCAAATCCGATTGTTGCGTCATTTCCCATTACTTGCGCTACAACCATCGTTAACGCTTCACTTTGCGTTGGATTTACTTTACCTGGCATAATAG
>NZ_JBPPHF010000549.1:0-284 GCF_051294775.1 Bacillus pretiosus | reverse complement strand
ATCCACCTAGATCTTTATAATCTAATTGCAATTGGTCATAATCAGCTAATAAACTTTCATATGTAGCCTCGTTTGAAAAGTTTTCTTCTTTTCCCATCTCTTGCTCTAGCCTTCGAAGTTTTGTCTCCATTTGCTGCAAGTGTGTAAAGACGGTTAACATTTCATCCCAAATTGTTATAGACGTTTCTAACCCGGTATTTTGAGCTAAATATCCGATTGAGACATCTTTTGGTTTTATAATTTCGCCACCATCATGAGATAGCTCACCAGCTATTATTTTTAAT
>NZ_JBPPHF010000548.1:0-284 GCF_051294775.1 Bacillus pretiosus | reverse complement strand
CATATAGAGTTGGTACAAGATTATCAGCTGTTGGTGTTTAACGCTAACATTTTTATTAATTTTACTTAAATTGATAAAAAGTATTAATTAAATAGTTATTGATGCGGTCGTCGGAGTTAATAAATTTAGGGAAATGACAGCCTAGAAATACTAGGTTTAATCAAAAGTAAATTAAATTGTGGGGATAAGAACAATTAGAAAAGGAATTTGACTTATACTTTTCAGTTGATAACACTTGCTTGTTTAAAGCACATTAAGTTTGTGTATTGAAGTGACTTTGAGGT
>NZ_JBPPHF010000547.1:0-284 GCF_051294775.1 Bacillus pretiosus | reverse complement strand
TTACTATATCGTGTAAATAACCAAAATAGCCGTAACTTGCGAGTAAAACAAACATTAGAAGTCCCTTTAACGTACCTTCTAATTTACCTATTTGATTTTGTGAAAATAAAACATGCCCAATTAAAACTGCTACTGCAACGGCATAATGAGTAAGAATCGAATCTGCTCGATCATCGATTAGCCAAAGATATTCATAGATTGCAATACCTATCCAAAATAATACAGGAATAACAAAAATGGATGATTTCTTACCCTTTACAACCTTCTCATCCCCTTTCTTATCC
>NZ_JBPPHF010000546.1:0-284 GCF_051294775.1 Bacillus pretiosus | reverse complement strand
CAATTGTATAAAGGAATTGTTCTTCCAAAAGAAGATTAATTGGTAAAAAGCCGAGTGAAAGTGCTCGGCTTTTTGTATTTTCAGAAAAAAACACTTTAATGTTACTAAAATGTATAATATAATGTAAATAAGTAACATAATATGAAAGTATCAGCAACCGGTAAATGAAAGGAGGAATCCGATCTGTAGAAAGAAGCTGAACTTGTACTCCCCCTATTTTTTCTACCCACACCGTATTTGTACAATCATAAATTTCCAAATGAAAAATTGTCGTAAGAGTATAT
>NZ_JBPPHF010000545.1:0-284 GCF_051294775.1 Bacillus pretiosus | reverse complement strand
TCTGCAGAGGAAGTGAAAACTCATGGATATTATTCAGATAAACAAATTAATTGGTTAAAAGAAGAAATGGAAAAGGCACAAAAAGATGATCCAGAAAAGCCGATTTTCGTATTTTTACTCCAACATATTAAAGATACAGTATACGGTAGCCAAGAATGGGGAACAAAAGATAGTGCGAAAATTTATGAGGTATTAAAACAATACCCACAAGTTATTACGTTTTCAGGTCTTTCACATTATCCGTTAGATGATCCAAGATCGATTCATCAAAAAGACTTTACATC
>NZ_JBPPHF010000544.1:0-284 GCF_051294775.1 Bacillus pretiosus | reverse complement strand
CTCCTTATGTGGAGCCTTTTTTTATTTTAAAAAATAGAGTGCAATTCGCTCTCTATTTTATACACCTATTCAAACGTAACTTCCACCTGTACAATCTCTGATCTACTTCCAAGTCTAAGCGGTGGTCCCCAGAATCCGAAACCAGAAGAAACAATCGCGTGGAATGCACCTTGTTGTGCGTATCCCCAGTCTAGTTCGTACATTCTTCTCGTTACAAAAAGAATCGGCGCCATTTGTCCGCGGTGCGTGTGGCCGGATAGTAGTAAATCGACGCCAGCCTCCGC
>NZ_JBPPHF010000050.1:0-348 GCF_051294775.1 Bacillus pretiosus | reverse complement strand
CTTATCCATTCAGAAAATTGATTCCCAGATAAGCCCTTTGAACTAAAACTGGTACACCTGCGGTGCGTCCATACAGGTCCTCTCGTACTAATGACAGAACCTCTCAAATTTCCTACGCCCACGACGGATAGGGACCGAACTGTCTCACGACGTTCTGAACCCAGCTCGCGTACCGCTTTAATGGGCGAACAGCCCAACCCTTGGGACCGACTACAGCCCCAGGATGCGATGAGCCGACATCGAGGTGCCAATCCTCCCCGTCGATGTGGACTCTTGGGGGAGATAAGCCTGTTATCCCCGGGGTAGCTTTTATCCGTTGAGCGATGGCCCTTCCATGCGGAACCACCG
>NZ_JBPPHF010000543.1:0-284 GCF_051294775.1 Bacillus pretiosus | reverse complement strand
GTTTTATGAGTTTTTTCATACTCGGTGCGATCGGTATAAACTCTGGCTTTACAATCAGGTCCTCCCGCTGTTACTTTATACCAACCTCCTACTGCAGCTTCAGTTTTACTGGATGTAATAAAAAATCCACTACACATTAAACCTAATACCAATACTAATTTTGTTAAATGTTTCAAATTCTTCACTCCTTTTTATATTGTTATTTTAAAATTAGCATATTTACCTCTCAATATGGGTAATTTTGGTATATTTATCAAGTGTATTCTGAATATTCTGTATATGAA
>NZ_JBPPHF010000542.1:0-284 GCF_051294775.1 Bacillus pretiosus | reverse complement strand
AATTATCATCGATGTGGATGATGTCATCGTAAACTACGGCTTCGTTTCCTCTCTTGGCCCAATTAAAAATTGGGGCTTAGATATACAACAAAACAGCATTCTCGTGAATTCGAAAATGGAAACAAATATTCCTGGCATTTACGCTGCTGGTGACATTTGTACATATGTAGGAAAAGTAAAACTCATTGCTTGCGGCTTCGGTGAAGCACCAACAGCAGTAAACAATGCAAAAGCTTACTTCGATCCAAACGCAAAACTTCAACCGATGCACAGCTCTAGTATGT
>NZ_JBPPHF010000541.1:0-284 GCF_051294775.1 Bacillus pretiosus | reverse complement strand
ATTTTATACACAATTATGCCAGAGCAACTTGTATATCCCGCTGATTATTCGCAATGTGAAAGCCAAAAAGTTGTAAATATAACCGGTGTTGAATTAATGGTTTCTGAAGAAGAACATGGGTGTTATTCTATTGTACGTGTGTTAAGTACGGATCCGCTACACTACTTAGAGTTTGAGCCCGGCCAGAAAATAACCTTTTAGCAAAAAGTAGGATTTTGTTTAGAAGCTATGGTATAATATAAAAAACAAGACGGTTGAGCAGCCATGAGAGGGCTGCTTTCTTC
>NZ_JBPPHF010000540.1:0-284 GCF_051294775.1 Bacillus pretiosus | reverse complement strand
GCATGGAATAGCCCATATTATTATGCCTCTTATATAAATCCCGAAATTGCGGCATATATAAAACAAGAGAATCCAAAAAGAGTTGGTTGGGTGATCCAAGATTATGTTAGTGATAAGTGGTCACCGATTCTCTATCAAGAAGTTATAAGAACTAATAAGTCTCTTTAATTTTCACCATAATTTCATAGAAACAATGTAAAGCTATTAAAAGTCTTGTGGAATTCCCATAAGACTTTTTAGTATTGGATATTATGAGAATCAAAGTTCTTTGAATAGGTTTATAT
>NZ_JBPPHF010000539.1:0-284 GCF_051294775.1 Bacillus pretiosus | reverse complement strand
CTTTTTCATCTTTCAAAACCATACCTTGCGGCGTATCACGCGGATACAAAATAGCAAATGGTTTGTCTTCTGTCGCTGTTGTTTGAACATCTACTTGCGCTCTAGACATATTTTGTTTCGTATCAAATGCACCTTTATCAAATTTCGCATCAAATTTCACTTTTGAGTAATCTACTTTCACAAGAACATTTTGATCATTATCCATTAACTTCACCGAAACTGGTGTTAAATCACTTTTCTTCACTGTAATCTCTTGTTTCGGCAACATGTTTTGATGTTGATTG
>NZ_JBPPHF010000538.1:0-284 GCF_051294775.1 Bacillus pretiosus | reverse complement strand
GGCTCGTATCGCAGCGGAATATTTCCTCTACTCGCACTCGCTATCTCTTGTACACTTTCTATACTTCCGCTTATATCCCCGATTAACACCTTATCGACACCACATTCTTGTACAAGTTCTAAGTACGCTTCAAGTGGGCGCATATTGCGGTGCTTTTCTAACGTTGGTAAACCTTCACATAGCGGACCACGTTTTTCACCAACTCCCGGAATAAATGCCATCGTTTTTATTCCGCACTCATGTAAGTATTCGTTTTGTTTTTGTAAAAAGGACGTTGCTAGTCC
>NZ_JBPPHF010000537.1:0-284 GCF_051294775.1 Bacillus pretiosus | reverse complement strand
GTCCTAAATACCCATCTTCGCCAACGTTTAACGCTGGAAACATCTCATCACGGTGAATAAACGTACTGTAACGAAACTTACCTTTTTTCGGATATGCGAAGAATATGTAGCCTTTTTCAATTAGTAATTCTTCATTACTAATAATATAATTCGTTTGTTTCAACATTTCATCAAGTGTTTCTACAAAAATAAAAATGGCATCGTGTTCTTTTGAAAATGCAGTTTCTTTTCCTGTGAAAATGTCATAATCACTAGGTTCATTCATTACGACCATATTTGTATAC
>NZ_JBPPHF010000536.1:0-284 GCF_051294775.1 Bacillus pretiosus | reverse complement strand
CAACAATAGAAAGAAGGAGAAGATGTACATGGAGCCGCATTATTTTGTCGCGATTACGTTACCGAATCATATAAAAGAAGTGCTGTCTAACTATAAAGAGGAAATGAAGGAGGAATTACCATTTCGTTCATGGGTACATAAAGAAGACTACCATATTACCCTTTCATTTTTAGGTAGTGCAACAGATGAACAATTAGAAGGAATAAAGAATGGATTACAAACCCTTACAGAAACGCAAGAACTAGCGTTCACATTACAAGGATTTTCTACGTTCGGTATGGAAG
>NZ_JBPPHF010000535.1:0-284 GCF_051294775.1 Bacillus pretiosus | reverse complement strand
AATGGTAGATGAAGACTTCTTCATGTCGCATAGTAAATTAAATTACGATACATTATTTGAAGGATATGATCTTGAAGTGTTCTCGGTGTATACAACAACAACTGATTTTTATTTCATTGAAACGGATTTTAGCAATGATACGGAATACACATCGTTTTTGGAGAAAATTCAAGAAAAATCGCTGTACAAAACGGATACAACATTGACAGCGAGTGATCAAATCGTAACATTTTCGACGTGTGACTATGCACTTGATCCGGAAGCAGGAAGGTTAGTCGTGCATG
>NZ_JBPPHF010000534.1:0-284 GCF_051294775.1 Bacillus pretiosus | reverse complement strand
GTGATATATATGAACGGAAACAAAATATTAGCAGCTTTATCATACTTTAGTGTATTTTTTGCCCCTATCTTATTCCCTATCATTGTGTGGATTGTGGGCGATTCTGAAACGAAACCGCACGCAAAACGAGCTCTATGGACACACATCATTCCAAGCATCGCGTCATTTATTGGATTTATTATTCTAGGAATTATGGGTATCGGATCGAATCAACCAGACGTAACACTTGGCAGTGGAGCAATGATTGTCTTATGTATTTGCGGCATTTTTAGCTTATACTACTT
>NZ_JBPPHF010000049.1:0-351 GCF_051294775.1 Bacillus pretiosus | reverse complement strand
ATGACTAATTAAAAAAAAGCATATAGTCAAAAGAAACCCATTGCAGTAACATAATGGAATCCACATTGGGCTTTTTCAGAGTTTCAACTTAAATATTTAAAAGATCCTAAAAAGGTGTATGGAGAAAAAGATGATATTTATTACTCAGTTCGTAAAGGATTTGAAAAAGATTATCCAGAGCTTATAAAGTATTTTAATTACTGGAACATGACCGATGAGCAACTCGGAACGTTGATGACCATGATTAATGAATCGAATGACCCTGAACCTGTCTCTAATACACAACTCCGAGCCCACGAGACGCTCATGAATCTCGTGTGGGGGCTGTGGCTGGGCATTGAGTGGGGGGGG
>NZ_JBPPHF010000533.1:0-284 GCF_051294775.1 Bacillus pretiosus | reverse complement strand
GTATATAACAGCGAATTAACTTGCATTGCTACAGATAGTCACAGGTTAGCTCTTCGAAAAGCAAAAATCGAAGGAATCGCAGATGAATTTCAAGCGAATGTTGTTATTCCAGGAAAAAGCTTAAATGAATTAAGCAAAATTCTAGATGAGTCTGAAGAAATGGTAGATATCGTTATTACGGAGTATCAAGTATTATTCCGTACAAAGCATTAATTATTCTTCTCAAGATTGTTAGAAGGTAATTATCCGGATACAACTCGTTTAATTCCAGCCGAAAGTAAAAC
>NZ_JBPPHF010000532.1:0-284 GCF_051294775.1 Bacillus pretiosus | reverse complement strand
ATTAACATCTTGCATTGTCATAGAGCTTTTTGTAGCAGGAACGGTAGTTTCTTTATATGGAATAGCTTCTTTATATTGTACAATTGATTCCTCTTGTACGAATTCTTCATAATCAGTAATCGAATCTGAAGCTGGTGGTGTATAAAGTAAACGTTTTTTCGCTTGTTCACCGCTTGCAGCGCGCATTTTATCTTTACGATGTTTTTTTGCTAGGTGAAGAGCTTGTTCATAACTATAGCGAACAACAGCATTCCAACGGAAACCACAGGCAGCCGATGTACGAT
>NZ_JBPPHF010000531.1:0-284 GCF_051294775.1 Bacillus pretiosus | reverse complement strand
CACATGCTCCACCGCTTGTGCGGGCCCCCGTCAATTCCTTTGAGTTTCAGCCTTGCGGCCGTACTCCCCCGGCGGAGTGCTTAATGCGTTAACTTCAGCACTAAAGGGCGGAAACCCTCTAACACTTAGCACTCATCGTTTACGGCGTGGACTACCAGGGTATCTAATCCTGTTTGCTCCCCACGCTTTCGCGCCTCAGTGTCAGTTACAGACCAGAAAGTCGCCTTCGCCACGGGTGTTCCTCCATATCTCTACGCATTTCACCGCTACACATGGAATTCCAC
>NZ_JBPPHF010000530.1:0-284 GCF_051294775.1 Bacillus pretiosus | reverse complement strand
ATAAGGTCGCATTGAGTATATGCGGCCTATTCTTTCTAAATTGAAAGCTGCCACTATAAAATAATGGCAACCTGTCCCTGTTGATTGATGCGATTACTAAATATAATAGGAAATAAAATAGAAAAGACCGGAAAAGAGGGAGCTTATGTACGTACCAAAATATGTCGCAATAGAAGATGAAAAGATGAACTATGACAAAATGGAACAAAATAGCTTTGCAACATTATTTTCTCAACATAACGGGGAACCATATGCAACGCATTTGCCGTTGTTATTAAATAGTG
>NZ_JBPPHF010000529.1:0-284 GCF_051294775.1 Bacillus pretiosus | reverse complement strand
TGGTTAAATAATTCAGAACGACTATCTAAGCGATCACGGTAGCTCATCTTTATCACCTCGTGTAGGTAGTTAATTTTTTAGGTTGTACCTGAACTATTCTTCCTGCTGATTTGCAGCACGCATACGTTCTTGTGGGTGCGTGTTAATTGTGCCGTTAGGTCGTTTCGAAGCGAAGCGTGATTTCGCTTTCGGCTGACCATCGATGTTGCTGTTGTTTTTTGACTCAGACCAAAATTCGGCTTGTTTACCCATTGCGAACGCCCTCCTCATCATCAGTTGATACC
>NZ_JBPPHF010000528.1:0-284 GCF_051294775.1 Bacillus pretiosus | reverse complement strand
CTCATGAACTGTTCATACTCTTACATGATGCGTGACTCTATCATCTCCCCTAGATATCATAATGCTCTGAATCAAGATACTTCAATTACCCGTATGACCTCATTTTTGTTGCCGTATTTCACATCCAATGGAATAGTCATTGCACCTTGTTATTTATATTAGGAACGCACTCTATATAGCCTCAGATCAGGGGGTTATTTCCTTTAAAAAATTAGAGGTTCCCTATGTTCACCACGTTACCAGCAGGAATGATTACCTGAAGGGGCGTTACAAAGTTGTTATAT
>NZ_JBPPHF010000527.1:0-285 GCF_051294775.1 Bacillus pretiosus | reverse complement strand
TAGTTGGTATCCTCTTCGCATTCCTTGGAATGCAGCTAGGCGGAATATAAAAAAGAAAGCGACTCTTATCAGTCGCTTTCTTTCATAAGAAATAAGTCCCACCATATGGAATGGAAAAGAAACTAGCTGGATACACATCATAATTCACACTTTGCATCGGAAATTGTGAGTATGGCATATACTGTCCTTGCATCATTTGTGCCAAATATGCTTGTTGCTGCATTTGAATCGCTTGATTCATAGCATGAATGGTCTCCTGCGCCCCAGCAAGCGTAATAGCTGCTC
>NZ_JBPPHF010000526.1:0-285 GCF_051294775.1 Bacillus pretiosus | reverse complement strand
CCTTTAATGCCTTCAATTTTCAAAATTACTTGCACTTGCTTTGGTGCTTGTTCTTTATTTTCATTTGAATTATTATTACGCGCTCCTGATGGTAATACTTCATTCAAAATTACTTTCATTGTATTTGGACTTGGCGTCGGTTCAATTGCTTTAATCTTCACGTAAAAAACTCTACTTTATTGCGTGTTCTTAGCTGTATTGTAACATGTTATCACTCTATTCTCCTACTCGGATGCTTAATTTTGCTAATTCCTTTTCTACATTTCTTAGAAGTTTCATTCATTC
>NZ_JBPPHF010000525.1:0-285 GCF_051294775.1 Bacillus pretiosus | reverse complement strand
AACATTAACTGGAAGAGATGTGCGTGACAACTTAGATTTACGCTCTTCTGACTTCACATGGAAACAAGAAGGGGATAAGATCGTCTTTACAACGAAGGGATTCGGTCACGGCGTTGGCATGAGCCAATACGGAGCAAATGGCATGGCGGCGGAAGGTAAGTAATATACAGATATCGTTGCTCATTATTATAAGGGTGTCGAAATAAAGTCGATGAATGATTATGGAGGAAAGTTGATGGTGAAGAAGTAGGGGGAAAAGAGGCCGTTCCAAGAGTTATATTTGGA
>NZ_JBPPHF010000524.1:0-285 GCF_051294775.1 Bacillus pretiosus | reverse complement strand
ATAATAACCTTATTACGCTACCAACCCTACCTAATTTTTCATTGGGAGTAACTTTTTGTCGGAAAGAAAGATTAGATACATTCCAAATGACAATAACATAACTTCCTATAAAATACATTATCATAACAAATTAAGAATTGTTTGCAAAAACAACCGCTCCAAAACTTAAACCCATTATTAATAATGATATCAAAAAAGTCTTCTCAAACCCCCATCTATTTTTGATAAAGGATATGGGTTGGCTACCAATAAAACTACCAAAAGTACTCACAGATATAACTATCC
>NZ_JBPPHF010000048.1:0-351 GCF_051294775.1 Bacillus pretiosus | reverse complement strand
TTAATTGCATAATAGCAGTCGCTACTAATGCCTTTGAAATTTAACCAATTTAAAAAGTTGTCTCTGTATTATTCGGTACTTGTTTCTCTTTGTTCGCCATACCGTATCCTTTATTCAAAAGATCTTTTCCGTTCTTCACAATAACAGCTGTCCCGCTAAATCCTGCGTTTTGTAAATTTTGATCTAATTGAGCGTTTTCATTAATTTCTTGAGGTGGTCCCTCAGCAGGCTTTTCCACAGCTTGTGGTTGCTTCACTTGTTCTTCTAGTTCTTCCTGCTCTTTTTGTTTTTGTGCTTCTTGTTTCTTTTTTTCTTCTTCTTTCTTTTTCAGCTCTTCTTGTTTCTTCATTT
>NZ_JBPPHF010000523.1:0-285 GCF_051294775.1 Bacillus pretiosus | reverse complement strand
GATTTAATGAGTATTATGATACACAGCAATTGTTTGATGACCTTTACAATAGAAGTAGTAAAGGGGAGATATTCAAAAAACTAATCTCCCTTATAATGAGTGAAGAAAATATAAAACTTGCCTATCGGAATATAAAGAGGAATAAAGGAAGTTACACTAAAGGTTCTAATGATACTACTATTTTAGAAATAGCTGAACAAAATTTAACTACATTTGTAGCAAAAGTACAAAAAGCGCTAGAAAATTATAATCCGAAACCTATTAGGAGGGTGTACATTCCAAAGA
>NZ_JBPPHF010000522.1:0-285 GCF_051294775.1 Bacillus pretiosus | reverse complement strand
GTATACACCACTTCAATTAGCGCAATATGTTTCAACAATTGCAAATGGTGGTTACCGTATGCAGCCGCAAGTTGTGAAAGAAATTCGTCAACCGGCAGTGAAACCTGACGAAGTTGGAAAAGTGGTTCATTCAATGGAACCGAAAGTACTAAATCGTATTGATATGCCTGAATCACAAATTAAACGTGTTCAAGAAGTATTTAGACAAGTATTTAACGATTCTGGTGGTACAGCTACGAAATACTTTACAGGTGCACCAAATTAAGCTGCTGGTAAAACAGGTAC
>NZ_JBPPHF010000521.1:0-285 GCF_051294775.1 Bacillus pretiosus | reverse complement strand
GATTGGCTCCGCCCTGCGACCTGACTAAAATCTTGCGATACATTGCATCCTCTGGATCTATATAATGCACGTTTCCTGTAGCAACAACTGGTTTATCTAACGTCTCACCTAGTTTTACTACGTTAGAAATAATTGTTTTTAATTGTCCCTCATCTCGAACAAGTTCACGCTCTACTAAATGACGTAACACCTCTGGAGGCATTACTTCAATGTAATCATAGAACTGCGCAATTTCTTCTACCTCTACAGGAGCTTTTTGCATCATCGCCTCAAACACTTCACGTT
>NZ_JBPPHF010000520.1:0-285 GCF_051294775.1 Bacillus pretiosus | reverse complement strand
CAATAATACTACATTGTCAGCTATTCACAAAGTTATCCACGGATTTATTAGGTTTATCCACATTTTGTGGATAAACCTTGTTTGTCTTTTGGATAAATCTCATAGTAAACTAAAAATAGACAAGTATTTCAGGGTAGAAAAGGACGTGGGAAAAAATGCATACAAATATGTGGGTTGTGGATAATGTTGTGGAAAGAAAAAAATATAATCCACAGTTACAAGAAGCAGCAAAATTATTAAGGGAAAATGAGGCGATTGCCTTCCCTACAGAAACGGTATATGGAC
>NZ_JBPPHF010000519.1:0-285 GCF_051294775.1 Bacillus pretiosus | reverse complement strand
GTTAATCTCCTCTCTGTCTCTTTTTCTTTGTTTCAGTTCAGTATTTATATTGTTCTATCAATTCTCTTTTCTAATACGTTCACTTCCTCCCTAATAATAAAAAAACGCCCCTACGTAAATACGTAGGGACGACAAAAATATCGCGGTACCACCCTAGTTATGAAGTTACAACAAAGTTAGGACCTAAATAAAAAACGTCCCTACGCAAATACGTAGGGAAGATAAATTATCGCGGTACCACCCTAGTTATGAAGCCACAACAAAGTTAGGACCTAAACCAAAAAC
>NZ_JBPPHF010000518.1:0-285 GCF_051294775.1 Bacillus pretiosus | reverse complement strand
GGTTTCCTTAGCATTTACAGAATCAACTTTTGTTAATTCAATACCGCCTTTTATTAAGCTATTAGAAGCTGTAACGTTAATAGCAGTCGCTTGGCTCTCCTTAATTGTAAAATCAATCGGTGTTTTATTTAAGGTATAATGCTCAGGAGCTTTCATTTCGATAAATTTATAGTTACCTGGACGTAAACCAGTAGCAATAATTTTACCTACCTGATTCGTAACTAATTCTGTACGGACATCTTCATTTTTGTTATTAACAATTTTGAATACGGCGCCAGTAAGTAC
>NZ_JBPPHF010000517.1:0-285 GCF_051294775.1 Bacillus pretiosus | reverse complement strand
AACACAAACGCTACAAGTGAAAGTACACGGCTCATCATTGTAATAGCTATTTTTTTATTTACTTTCCCCATTTTCTTCCCAACTTCCTTCATCAAATTAAACACATCATAAATTATAGAAAATATTAGAAAAAATATCCATAATAAAAAGGATAAGAGTAACTCACCTATCCTTTCAAATAAAGTGAAACTTTAATCATTGGGGGTCTTACTGCCCGTTAATGCGGGGTAAAATTGTATCGTATTTTCATATATCGTTTTCGCAACCTTATTAACAGATACATTT
>NZ_JBPPHF010000516.1:0-285 GCF_051294775.1 Bacillus pretiosus | reverse complement strand
ACGTATCGTTACGTGTTGAAAACTTTAATAGTAAGAAGTTAAAAGTAAACGATATTGAGGGAAATCCAATTGAAATTGCAGCCGTTATCGTATATAACGTAGTTGATTCTGCAAAAGCAATGTTCGGTGTTGAACATTACGATCGATTTGTAGAAATTCAAAGTGAAACAGCAATCCGCCACGTCGCAACAAAATATCCTTATGACAATTTCCAAGATGAAACTTGCATCACGTTACGAGGAAATACTGAAGAAATCACTGAAGAATTAAAACGTGAGTTATAAG
>NZ_JBPPHF010000515.1:0-285 GCF_051294775.1 Bacillus pretiosus | reverse complement strand
ATATACGTTTAACTTTAATAACTTTAGAATCATCTATCTATTTAACGGCGGAGGTCCTGCTGTAGCTGGACAAGACGCAGGTGGAACAGATATTTTAATGTCATGGATTTATAAGTTAACGATGACTTCGGCGCAGTACGGGAAAGCGGCAGCTCTTACAATGATCTTATCGTTAATCGTTATTACAGTTGCGTTTTGGCAATTTAAGAGAACAAAATCATTCCAAGAAGAGGATATGATGTAAATGAATATTAAAAGACAAAAGATGTTACGTCTCTCATTAAG
>NZ_JBPPHF010000514.1:0-285 GCF_051294775.1 Bacillus pretiosus | reverse complement strand
TCCGAGCGATATTCACCTATAATCCTGCCTACTTACATAAAAGCTGTATCCGACGATCTGAAATGCCCCATTTCTCACTGGCTTCTTTCGCTGTCACCAAAACTCATTACCAAAAACAACGTGCCGAAATGTTGGGGTTACGCCTTCAAATAATTCTTCAATTTCTTTTTCGTTTATTAGAACTTCCCTCCTATTTATTCAAATCTTAGAATTAATTTTACATCACTTTTTACTTAATTTTTTCGCATGTTAATAATTAACAATATAAAAATAAGTGATTTACTT
>NZ_JBPPHF010000047.1:0-351 GCF_051294775.1 Bacillus pretiosus | reverse complement strand
ATTTTATTATAGAGATGTTTCGTTAATCCTATGTGAATATTTGGTAAAGGTTATGTAATGTTAAAGTTAATGAATATAAGTGATTGTATGGAGAAATATAAAAAAAGAGGCTGAGAATACTCAGCGCTCTTCTTTTCTTCTTTAATAGCTGTCTTTACTTCACCGGTTTTGGTCTTATTACTTTCAGAGAAGCGAAGTAAGTCACCTTCAATGATTTTGTCAGACATGTTCAATTCATTTTGGGCACGATCAATGAGTGGGTGAGAATCTTCTTTTGGTAATTGTACAACTTCGCTAGTAGTTCGGTCGTAGAATGTACTGTTCGTGTACATGTACTTATCTGTAACGAAG
>NZ_JBPPHF010000513.1:0-285 GCF_051294775.1 Bacillus pretiosus | reverse complement strand
AGAGAAAGCTCATCCTGATGTGTTAAACATTTTACTACAACTATTACAAGATCGTCGCTTAACGGATTCTAAAGGGCGTACTGTTCATTTCCGTCATACAATAGTTATTATCACATCTAACGTAGCTGCAGATGCGTTAAAACGTAATAAACATCTTGGATTTAACGTACAAGATGAGAGCCGCGATTATTCAGATATGTAAGGTAAAGTAATGGATGAACTGAAAAAGGCATTTCGTCCAGAATTCTTAAACCGTATTGATGAAATTATCGTGTTCGATATGCT
>NZ_JBPPHF010000512.1:0-285 GCF_051294775.1 Bacillus pretiosus | reverse complement strand
GCAAGAAAAGGTGCGCGAATTAGGTGCGGTTATTGCAGAGGATTATAAAAACACAATACCTCTTGCGATTGGTGTATTAAAGGGCGCAATGCCATTCATGGCAGATTAATTAAAGAGAACAGATACATATCTTGAAATGGATTTTATGGCTGTATCTAGTTACGGTCACTCTACTGTTTCAACAGGCGTAGTGAAAATTTTAATAGACCTTGATACTTCTGTAGAGGGTCGCGATATTTTAATCGGTGAAGATATTATTGATAGCGGTCTTACGCTAAGTTACTT
>NZ_JBPPHF010000511.1:0-285 GCF_051294775.1 Bacillus pretiosus | reverse complement strand
CAAATAGCACAGAATTTAACAGAAGCGGTACTCGTTCGTGATTTGCCTGGTTTGGCAGATATCGATTCGTCATTATTATGGTTTTGCCGTGAAATAAAACAAGATTTTGTCGTCGGTTTATCTGGGGAATGTGCAGACGAAATATTTGGTGGTTATCCGTAGTTTTATAGAGAAGATGATTTGCAATCGAGTGCATTTCCGTGGATGCGCTCTACAGAAGCACGTGAAAAACTGCTAAAGAAAGAATGGAGAAATAAATTTAACTTACAACAAAATGTACAGCAG
>NZ_JBPPHF010000510.1:0-285 GCF_051294775.1 Bacillus pretiosus | reverse complement strand
AGGGACAATTATGGCAGAGCGTCAATCACTTGAATCGTATATTAGACAAGCAGAACAAGCGGTGGAATATGCGAAAGAACAAGTAGACCAAGGTATGAGACAAGAGCATTATAATACGATGGAGTATTCAGATGCACAGTTACAATTAGAACAAGCATATAACGATTTACAAACGATGCAGAAACATGCGAATGATGAGCAACGTGAGCAGTTAAATAGAGCACGCATGGCAATTCGCCACCTGCAACATCTGTCTCTTAAAGACTACAGATGCTGCCGACGACT
>NZ_JBPPHF010000509.1:0-285 GCF_051294775.1 Bacillus pretiosus | reverse complement strand
TGCTTGGGTTATCTGATAAAGGAGAGCCGATTGACTTAGTAATAATGACGTCAGCAATGGCTGATCAAGGATTATTAGAAGAAGTTGGTGGGGTTTCTTACTTAGCAGAATAAGCAGAAGTTGTTCCAACCGCTGCTAACGTAGAATATTATGCACGAATCATCGCTGAAAAGGCGCTATTACGTCGTTTGATTCGAACTGCGACTCATATCGTGTCTGATGGGTATGAGAGAGAAGATGACGTGGATGGTCTTTTAAATGAGGCTGAGAAAAAAATATTAGAAG
>NZ_JBPPHF010000508.1:0-285 GCF_051294775.1 Bacillus pretiosus | reverse complement strand
ATGTTTGTTTGATTGCAAGTACATTCGGATCGTCTGCCGCATCACGGACAAAATCACCTACTGGCTGAAATGATTCAAAAGGATGATGTAATAACATATCATGCTCAATTGCTTTTTCGAATACATCTTCCGCATCCCCCAAGTCTTGAGGCCGTTGCGGAATAAGAGCCGGATATACTAGATGTTCATATAACGGAGCTAGTTTTTTATATAAAGAAAATAGACATGTTAAATCTAATGGTCCATCCATTATCTGTCTCTTTTTTTCTTTTTTCTCTTTCTCCC
>NZ_JBPPHF010000507.1:0-285 GCF_051294775.1 Bacillus pretiosus | reverse complement strand
GAGCAACGACGCGTGAGTGATGAAGGCTTTCGGGTCGTAAAACTCTGTTGTTAGGGAAGAACAAGTGGTAGTTGAATAAGCTGGCACCTTGACGGTACCTAACCAGAAAGCCACGGCTAACTACGTGCCAGCAGCCGCGGTAATACGTAGGTGGCAAGCGTTTTCCGGAATTTTTGGGCGTAAAGCGCGCGCAGGTGGTATCTTAAGTCTGATGTGAAAGCCCACGGCTCAACCGTGGAGGGTCATTGGAAACTGGGAGACTTGAGTGCAGAAGAGGAAAGTGGA
>NZ_JBPPHF010000506.1:0-285 GCF_051294775.1 Bacillus pretiosus | reverse complement strand
GCATATGCAAGCATTACCGGAAGTTACGTTTATAAAGTTAAAATCATAGCGTTGAAAACGAGGATAGATATAGCAGGAATTTCGCTATTATCTATCTTTTTTGATATAAAATTCACATAACGTCAAGTGTTAATTTTGCGCGGTATGGATACATATGTGAACGTTCCCTTATTTTTTCTCAATACAGAATAAAAAGTAAGAATAGTAAAATAATGGTGCGGGACACTTAAAAATGTAAGGTAGGGGAGAGCATGAAAGGCTATTCAAAAAAAGTGTTAGTAGGGG
>NZ_JBPPHF010000505.1:0-285 GCF_051294775.1 Bacillus pretiosus | reverse complement strand
GAGCAGTTCCACGTACATCAACTCTTGCATTAACAAACGTAACGGTACCATATGCAGTACAAATTGCGACCAAAGGCTACAAAGATGCTTGCTTAGGCAACACTGCATTATTAAAAGGTATTAACACATTAGACGGATATGTAACATTCGAAGCAGTTGCAGAAGCACACGGGTTACAATATGCTGATGCGAAAGAGCTACTTGAAAAAGCTCCTGCTTTATCATAATAGAAATACATGTAAGCCCCTCCTTTTGTAAGGAGGGGCTTTTTGCTTGGATTAATTG
>NZ_JBPPHF010000504.1:0-285 GCF_051294775.1 Bacillus pretiosus | reverse complement strand
GACTGATATTACAGTGTTTTTTATGCTTTTTTGTAGGAGACCACCAAATAAATCATTACCTAAAATCATAACTATGCCACATATGAATAGCATGATACTGATGAGAGATCCATTCATGGAAGTTACTTTTGCAAGGTACTCAGCGAAGTAGCTGTATACGGAAAACATGGCTGCAAAAAGGAATGTGACGGTTAAAATATTTAACCATAATCCTGGGTTGCCGAGTATACGAATTTGTTTGCCGAAAGACATTTTTTCTTTAACAGGCATAGAAGGGAGTAGGAG
>NZ_JBPPHF010000046.1:0-353 GCF_051294775.1 Bacillus pretiosus | reverse complement strand
GAATTACATTAGGATTTATGTACAGTGCATACATTCTAGCATTAATTCCATCTCTACCCGATTCAAAACGTCCAATTAGACCTTTTTCAATTAATTGCTTTACTAATCTACTACCTGTATTTTTACTAGATCCTATTTTGTCTGCAATTTCTGTTTGAGTCATAGGTAATTGTTCTTTTGCATTAATATCATGAACAATACAGTTAGATCGGAAACCTATAAATCCAATGATTTTGTTTAAAAACATACTTTCTTCGTTTTTCAAATAATTATTTTGAATGAGATATAACCAATTCTCTTGAATAATTTGGGCAAATTTAGCTTTGTTTTTTATCTTCCGTTCAGGCACTAAC
>NZ_JBPPHF010000503.1:0-285 GCF_051294775.1 Bacillus pretiosus | reverse complement strand
AAGTTACACCCTCTGGCAATATGAGATCAAAAACAACAACATATACTTCTGCATAGGATAGTTCTGTATAATTATTCAATGTTAAAGATTGAATGACTTGTTGTTCGAATTCCAATTGTTGAATCGTATAGGCCTGTGTGTTATCTCCATCTAAAGTGGACAGGAGTGACGTATCATCAGGACAGTCACCTGAAAATTCATGTTGAAAGTAAAACACGGGCGCCAACTTTGAAATTAATAAAGTACTGCTGTAGTCAACTTTTAAATTATCTTTTTTATATGGTT
>NZ_JBPPHF010000502.1:0-285 GCF_051294775.1 Bacillus pretiosus | reverse complement strand
ACTCAGGATATATGGCGCGAATTGCAGTTGTTATGGATAGAATTATGGAGTTCTTCGGTTTAAATGGAAAAGCATTCATACCGATGATTATCGGTTTTGGATGTAATGTTCCAGGTATTATGGCAGCGAGAACGATTGAACAAGAAAAAGAACGTTTACTTACAGTTCTTGTAACACCATTTATGTCTTGTTCGGCACGTTTACCTGTATACGCATTAGTTGCGGGAGTATTCTTCCCTCATAGTCAGGCAACTGTTGTGTTTTCTTTATATGTTGCAGGTATTG
>NZ_JBPPHF010000501.1:0-285 GCF_051294775.1 Bacillus pretiosus | reverse complement strand
TCCTTTACCTGATTTACATAATAATGTCATCCGATATATTCAATAATATACCATAATACCCAACAAATTACCAAGGCCTTTTTGTTATATTTTCTAAATATAATTATAAATCAAATAATTATATTTGTAATTAAGTATCTTTATTGGATATTTATGTTCACGAATGATATGAATAATTTTTTTATCTATTTTCCAAAATTAACTTTTATCCATTTGTTTACTTTCAAATTCACTTGAGGTAAACATTTTCTTGTTTCAAAAAACTCGTGTTTATAAAGGTATACC
>NZ_JBPPHF010000500.1:0-286 GCF_051294775.1 Bacillus pretiosus | reverse complement strand
GATACAGATGCCCACCGCCGCGGACGGTGTGCAGCACCAGTGCCGCCAACCCGCCGGCCCACAGGCCGACCGCCACCAGGTGCAGCACCAGACTATTGGTGGCCAGATCATGCGAGCCCCCTGCCGACGAATGCCCCGTCACCGCCCGCGGCATCAGGCTTGCCACCGCCAACACCAGCAGCAGCGGCGTCCACCGGTGTCGCAGAACGAGCCGGCATCCCAGACCCACCACCGCTGCCAGCCCCGCCGTCCACAACCACGCGGTGGCCACCTCGATCTCCCCGAC
>NZ_JBPPHF010000499.1:0-286 GCF_051294775.1 Bacillus pretiosus | reverse complement strand
GTGTGAAAGATGTAAATGGACAAGAAAAATGGGTGTATTCGATTAATGGAAAGACATCACCTGACATTCCAGCCATTTAAGTAGAGAAAGGAGATAAAGTTAAGTTTCGCTTAAAAAATAAGGGAGAAGAAATTCATCCAATGCATTTGCATGGACATACATTCCAGGTTATTTCTAAAACTGGTAAACCAATGGGGGGAAGTCCGATATTCTTAGATACAGTTAAAGTTTTTCCGTGAGAAGAATATGTAATTGCTTTAGAGGCAAAAAATAGTCGACTATGGAA
>NZ_JBPPHF010000498.1:0-286 GCF_051294775.1 Bacillus pretiosus | reverse complement strand
AGATTAACTCTGTAGCAATCCCAAATGGAATACCGACGTTTCTCGTATAAGCTCTTAATTTTTCCCACCCAACAACAGAACCATCAGATAACGGGTGTGTATGATATAATATGTGCCTTTGTTTCTCATTATTTTTCATACCTATTACTTCTACATGAAGTGCATAACCGTAAATTTCTGTTTCTTTGCCTTCTTTCGATTGCAATAAATACTTCGAAATACAATCCATAATACCAATTTCTTTCCCATTTATGTCAACCAGATCATTACGCTATATTCCATAATC
>NZ_JBPPHF010000497.1:0-286 GCF_051294775.1 Bacillus pretiosus | reverse complement strand
GTTATAAACCAATCGAAATTCCAGTATTCAAATACTCTAAACGTGTTTTCAACTCTACACGTGCTTTAAGCTTACCTGAAATTCCTAAAAAACTTGTTGTATTCTGCGGCGGTTACATCGGTATGGAATTAGGAACTGCATATGCTAACTTCGGTACAGAAGTTACTGTAGTAGAAGCTGGCGACGAAATCTTAGCTGGTTTCGAAAAAGCTATGAGCTCTGTAGTTAAACGTGCTCTTCAAAAGAAAGGTAACGTAAATATCCTTACAAAAGCTATGGCTAAAGG
>NZ_JBPPHF010000496.1:0-286 GCF_051294775.1 Bacillus pretiosus | reverse complement strand
GAAAAGTACTGCTCACAAAGTAAGAAGTTTACACCAAAAGCAGTTGAAGCAGTAGAAATAATTAAACGTCTGCTATTTTTTACGAAGCTAGAGATGATATTCATGAGCTGCGTAATAATACCCATTCCTTGTAATAATCCTCCCATACAACGAGCCAGGTAAATAAGTGCAATCGACATCATCATACTTTGTAGACCACCGCGAGATAGTAAGCTATCAATGCCTTTAATACCAGTTTTAGATACGTATCCGTCTTGCATTATTTTCATTAAATCAGCTAAAGAAG
>NZ_JBPPHF010000495.1:0-286 GCF_051294775.1 Bacillus pretiosus | reverse complement strand
GCACATAGCTACCCAGCTAAGCCCTTGGCAGAACAACTGGTACACCAGCGGTGCGTCCCTCCCGGTCCTCTCGTACTAAGGACAGCTCCTCTCAAATTTCCTACTCCCACGACGGATAGGGACCGAACTGTCTCACGACGTTCTGAACCCAGCTCGCGTAGCGCTTTAATGGGCGAACAGGCCTACACTTGGGACCGACTACAGCCCCAGGATGCGATGAGCCGACATCGAGGTGCCAAACCTCCCCGTCGATGTGGACTCTTGGGGGAGATAAGCCTGTTATCCC
>NZ_JBPPHF010000494.1:0-286 GCF_051294775.1 Bacillus pretiosus | reverse complement strand
GAGCAGTAGCTCTTCGTTGGGGTAAATAAGGACTGAGAGAAAAAAAGGTGTGTATTTTGTATGGAGAAAAAGAGGGTCGAAATAACAGGACTAGGAGCTGTTACACCGATCGGAACAGATGTTGAAACAGCGTGGGAAAACATTAAAAAGGGTGTATCTGGAATCGGACGACTTACAAGAATTGATCCGGAACTGTTTCCAGCAAATGTAGCTGCAGAAATTAACGACTTTGAAGTCGAGAAATATATTGATAAAAAAGAAGCGCGCCCTATGGATCGCTTTACAC
>NZ_JBPPHF010000004.1:570150-599804 GCF_051294775.1 Bacillus pretiosus | reverse complement strand
TTATCCGGTATTAGCCCCGGTTTCCCGGAGTTATCCCAGTCTTATGGGCAGGTTACCCACGTGTTACTCACCCGTCCGCCGCTAACTTCTTGAGAGCAAGCTCTCAATCCATTCGCTCGACTTGCATGTATTAGGCACGCCGCCAGCGTTCATCCTGAGCCAGGATCAAACTCTCCAATAAAGTTAGTTTGTCTAGCATCTAAAAATAAAAATTGACGTTTCACGTTGTTTGTTTCGTTCAGTTTTCAAAGAACTACTTGGTCGCTCATTTGCGACTTCCTTATGTTAACATCTTCGTTTTTCGATGTCAACTAAGTTTTTCAATTTCTTTTTTGTCGTTTTCTGCGTTTCCGCATCAGCGACGGTTATTAATATATCATGGTAAAAATCGAAATGCAACACCTTTTATAAACTTTTTTTAAGATCACCCAAATTTCTTTGTTAATATCATATACTTAAACGAAATATCTCTTTCATGTATAAATAATTCCTACATATATTCTATATAAAGTCACTCTATCAAAAGCGTTTCTTTCTATAATAAATGTTTTATTCATATACCATATCATACAAGGAGGAATATATATGGACTATGCCGATTTATTAATCAAACTAGGTCTCTCGGCTATTTTAGGGTTCGCTATCGGTTTGGAGCGCGAATTAAAACGGAAACCACTTGGTTTAAAAACTTGTTTAGTTATTTCTATCATTAGTTGCCTCCTGACGATTGTTTCTATTAAAGCGGCTTACAATTTACCACATACCGATCATATGAATATGGATCCACTTCGACTTGCCGCTCAAATTGTATCAGGAATCGGTTTTTTAGGTGCCGGTGTTATTTTACGAAGAGGAAACGATAGCATTGCAGGACTAACGACTGCTGCTATGATTTGGGGTGCTTCTGGTATTGGTATTGCTGTTGGGGCTGGATTCTATATCGAAGCGATTTTCGGAATGTGTTTCCTTATGATTAGCGTTGAACTTATACCATTAGCAATGAAATTTGTAGGACCGAGATCATTTCGTCAACGTGATATCGCAGTAAAACTTGTCGTGCGAAATATGGACAATATCCCAATTGTAATTGAAGAAATAAAAGAAATGGATATAAAAGTTAAGAATATGAAGCTCAAAACATTGGAGAATGGCTCTCACTATTTACATTTGAAATTATCTATCGATCAAAAAAGGCATACCGCTGATGTTTACTACGCCCTCCAGCATCTTGAAAGTGTCCAACAAACTGAATTAGAAAGTATGTAATGTAAAACAAACTCTCTTTTAAATTAGAGAGTTTTTCTTTTTTCTATAATGGTAACAATGAATGTAGTCCTGCAAAGTAAGGAGGAATAAGAGTTTGAAATCTCGTCCAAATTTAGTAGATACATTTCGTGATTCCATTATTTTTCGTTTAGTTTGCTTTATTGTTTTACTTACTGCTTTTTCTGGCTTCCTTATACATAGATTAGAGCCATCGCACTTCACCACATGGTTTGATGGAGTTTGGTGGTCAATCGTTACCATTTTCACCGTTGGCTATGGTGACTTTGCCCCGCATACACTAATAGGTAAACTTATCGGTATGGGTATTATTTTATTTGGAACCGGTTTTTGTTCTTATTATATGGTTCTGTTCGCCACTGATATGATTAATAAACAATATATGAAAATTAAAGGAGAAGAAGCCGCTACCTCTAACGGTCATATGATTATCGTGGGTTGGAATGAACGGGCAAAACATGTTGTAAAACAAATGCACATCTTACAACCGAACCTTGATATCGTTTTAATTGATGAAACACTTTCTTTACTTCCAAAACCATTTCATCATTTAGAATTTATAAAGGGTTGCCCGCATCACGATCAAACTTTATTAAAAGCTAATATTACAACGGCTCACACTATATTAATAACAGCTGATAAAGAAAAAAATGAAAGCTTAGCAGATACACAGTCCATTTTAAATATTTTAACTGCGAAAGGTCTCAATCCAAACATTCACTGCATCGCCGAACTTCTTACTTCTGAACAAATACAAAATGCAACTAGAGCTGGTGTATCAGAAATTATAGAAGGAAATAAATTAACGAGCTACGTATTTACCGCTTCTCTTTTATTCCCTTCCATTTCAGGCGTACTATTCTCACTTTACGATGAAATCTCTGATAACAAATTACAACTGATGGAGCTTTATCCTTCCTGCACTGGACAAACTTTTGCAAATTGTAGCTATACTCTTTTAAAGCAAAATATTCTCTTACTAGGTATAAAACGCGACGAACAATATATGATTAATCCAGTCCATTCCTTTGTTCTCATTGAAAGCGACATACTCATTGTTATTCACCATTAAGAAAATGTTTTTCTAGTTCCTGCATGAGCACTTTCCCAATATTGATATATTTTCTTTTCACATCTCCATCTGGATCTTTCGGCTCAGCAAATTGATCCATTCCACTCGTTCCAGCCGTTAAAGTATTTACGTGATCATCTAGTTCGTCTTGATATACGTGCGAAAGAATATACGGCGTTTCCAGACGGACTATTACACCAGGCACATCTAATTCGCCATTCACTGCTGTAAATGGCACTCGCAGAAATTGATATCCATCTTCTTCATCGATTTTGTAATCAAAGCATCCTTTATCGTAATCCCAATTGCCACCAATGTTATACCCAAGTGGCTTCATTATCTCTTCTAACTTATATAACGCATATGTACGTCCTTCTAAATTTGATTGAATCGGAATCAAGCCCATCCCTCCTAGACTTTTTCTTTAGCATACCCACTCTAGTTTGAATATACCGATGGACTTTTCGATAAAATAATAAAAAGCGACCGGATTCCGGTCGCTTTTTATTATTTTAAACGCTCTTCTAATTCTGCTTTTAACTTTTCAAATCCTGGTTTACCAAGTAAAGCAAACATGTTTTTCTTGTATGCTTCTACTCCTGGTTGGTCGAATGGATTTACGCCTAATAAGTAGCCGCTCATCGCACATGCTTTTTCGAAGAAGTATACAAGGTAACCGAATGTGTACTCATTTAATTCAGGGATATTTACGATTAAGTTTGGTACGCCACCATCGCTATGTGCAAGTAATGTACCTTCGTATGCTTTCGTGTTTACGAAGTCTACAGTTTCACCAGCAAGGTAGTTTAATCCATCTAAATCGTTTTCTTCTGATTCAATTGTTAGTTCATGTGTAGATTTACCTACTTTCAGAACTGTTTCGAATAAGTCACGACGACCTTCTTGAACGTATTGACCTAATGAGTGTAAGTCAGTTGAGAAGTTTGCTGAAGATGGGAAAATACCTTTTTGATCTTTCCCTTCACTTTCACCAAATAACTGTTTCCACCATTCAGAGAAGTATTGAAGTGCCGGCTCATAGTTAACAAGCATTTCAATTGTTTTTCCTTTATTGTATAAAGCGTTACGAACTACTGCGTATTGGTAAGCTGGGTTTTCTTCTAGTTCTGATGCACCGAAGTCATCATGACCAGCAGCTGCACCTTTCATCATCTCTTCAATATTTAAGCCACTTACTGCGATTGGTAATAAACCAACTGGCGTTAATACAGAGAAACGTCCTCCAACATCATCTGGAATAACGAATGTTTCGTAACCTTCGTTATCAGCTAATGTTTTTAATGCACCACGTGCTTTATCTGTCGTTGCATAAATACGTTTTCGAGCTTCTGCTTTTCCATACTTTTCTTCTAATAACTTACGGAAAATACGGAATGCTAGTGCCGGCTCTGTTGTTGTACCTGATTTGGAAATAACGTTAATAGAGAAGTCTTTACCTTCTAATACGTCCATTAAATCTTTCATGTAAGTGGAGCTAATGTTTTGTCCAACAAATAGCACTTGTGGAGTTTTACGTTGTTCTTTAGATAGCGTGTTGTAGAAAGAATGGTTTAACATTTCGATTGCTGCACGTGCTCCTAGGTAAGAACCACCGATACCTACAACAAGTAAAATGTCAGAGTCATTTTTAATTTTTTCTGCACATTTTTGAATGCGAGCAAATTCTTCTTTGTCATATTGAAGCGGAAGGTCTACCCACCCAAGGAAATCGTTCCCAGCTCCAGTTTTTTCGTGGATTGCATGATGTGTTACTCTCACTGCATCACGTAAATAAGTGATTTCATGTTCACCGATGAAGGATAACGCTTTAGAATAGTCGAACGTTACATGTGTACTCATCTTTTTCCCTCCAATAATGTATATGTATTTCTGTATTCACTTTAGCGAAACTGAAGTTGTAAATCAAGCGATTCAACCATTGTAAACGTAACCAATATATATTTTTTAGAAAAAGTTCATTTTTTGCATAAAAATTCGCATTTTTCGGTATAGATGTATATACATCCTTTTTCTTATATTTTTTATGTATAAAAACAACATAACTACACCATTCTATAAAGGAGTTAATTAACTCATCGCTTGTTCACGCTTCACAATTAAGGGGGGCTTTTTCATGAGTACTCTGCAACGTATCGCATTAGTCTTTACTGTAATTGGCGCTGTGAACTGGGGACTAATCGGGTTCTTCCAGTTTGACTTAGTGGCAGCCATTTTCGGTGGACAAAATTCAGCTCTTTCCCGTATTATTTACGGCATCGTCGGTATTTCTGGGCTTATCAATCTTGGTTTACTCTTTAAACCATCAGAAAATCTTGGCACTCACCCAGAAACGAACGAAATCCACTAGTCAGTATGTCTTTATTTCACCTCCGACATACGAATATGATTGCATGCAATCATATTTGCAAATATATATCATAAGACAAAGTAAAAGAGGAACGCTCATATGCGCTCCTCTTTTACTTTGTTAACTCGGACTCTTCAATCCATTCGGTTAGCTTTTCTCGCAGCGTATTAAATCCGTTCTCAGATGGATTCGGTATAAGGATCCGCCCTTGTTTTCTTCTCGCCGCTTTTAACGATAAACTCATTTTTCTGTGTTCTTCATCAATTGAAAGTACTTTTACTTCTACTGTATCGCCGACTTTTAAAAAGTCATGAATATCCTTTACATATCCATTTGTAATTTCAGATATATGCACAAGCCCTTGTGTTTCTGCATCTAACGCTACAAATGCTCCGTAATCTTGAATCCCAGTCACTTTCCCTGTTACAACCACTCCAGTTGTATATTGTTCTGACATATGAAACACTCCCATACGTTACCATTTTCTCTACAATTGTAGATAGTAAAGCAGATGATTTATTGTTAAATATCCGATTAGTTAGTACGTACCCTAAGTAAAGCTACTCAGGATATGCATACCTTATATTAGTAAATTATACCACTATGAAAGAACTCATTCAAAATTAACGAAAAATTTCCTAGAGTACGTATAATTTTCTAATATTGGGATAGAATACTAACACATGGCTTTCTAGTATTCCCCCCCTTTTATGGACAAAACGTATTATGTTTTGTCCTTTTTTTATTTTCTATAAACCGTTCCATTCTCTTCATTGCTTCCATAAGTTGTTCAAGCGATGTTGCATACGAGCAACGAATAAATCCTTCACCACTTTCGCCAAATACACTTCCAGGTACAACAGCCACCTTTTCTTCTAATAATAACTGTTCTGCAAATTCTGCCGAAGATAGTCCAGTTGAAGAAATAGAAGGAAAGACATAAAATGCTCCGCCCGGCACATGACACGTTAAACCCATTTCATTAAACGATGTCGTCATAAAATTACGGCGTTTCTTATAACTATCTCTCATCCGAATTACTTCATCATTCCCCGCGCGTAACGCTTCGAGTGCTGCGAACTGAGACATTGTCGGTGCACACATCATGGAATATTGATGAATTTTAAGCATTAATTCCGAAAATTGAACAGGAGCTGCAATCATACCGAGGCGCCATCCTGTCATCGCAAACCCTTTTGAAAATCCCGAAATTAAAATTGTATGCTCGCGCATATTTTTAATACTCGCGAAACTTGTATATACTTCGTCGTATACAAGCTCTGCATAAATTTCATCAGATAATACGATTAAATTGTACTTCTCAACAATCACTGCTATTTCTTCAAGCTCGGATTTATTTAACATTGCACCTGTTGGGTTATTTGGTGAACAAAGCAAAATTGCCTTTGTTTTCGCTGTAATAGCTGCTTCAATTTGTTCTGGTTGTACTTTAAACTCGTTTTCTAAAGTCGTTGCCACAGGAACCGGAACTCCTCCAGCTAATGTCACAAGCGGTGCATAAGAAACGAAACTTGGTTCAATAATGAGTACTTCATCATCAGGATTTATAATGGCGCGCATCGCTACATCTAACGCCTGACTCGCTCCAACTGTAACAATGATTTCATCGTTCGGATCATAAGATACTGCAAATTGTTTTTTTAGATACTTTGCTATTTCTTGGCGCAGTTCCAATAATCCTGCATTTGCTGTATATGACGTATATCCTTGTTCTAAAGAACGGATGCATGCTTGCCTTACATTCCAAGGTGTAACAAAGTCAGGCTCTCCTACTCCAAGAGAAATAACACCTTTCATATTTGCTGCTAAATCGAAAAACTTTCGAATACCAGATGGTTGTAAAGATTCTGCCGTTCTAGATAGTTCAAATTGCTTCATGGTGTCACCACAATGCGCTTATCATCATCGTTTTTTTCGTAAATAATTCCCTCATGTTTATACTTTTTCAAAATGAAATGCGTTGTTGTAGAAACGACAGATTCAATTGTTGCTAATTTCTCAGAAACAAACATCGCGACTTCTCCCATTGTCTTTCCTTCTAATGTAATAGAAAGATCGTATGTCCCTGACATTAAATACACAGATTTCACTTCTGAATAACGATAAATTTGTTCAGCAACCGCATCGAACCCAACGCCGCGCTTTGGCGTAACTTTCACATCGATCATCGCCGTTAAACCTGTATGTTCTTTTACCTTCGTCCAATCGATATGTGTTACATAATCAACAATAATCTTTTCCGCTTCTAATTTTTCAACCATCTTCTTTACTTCTTCTACTTCTATATTTAACAGCTTCGCTAATGTATCTACAGATAATCGACTACTTTTTTCAAGACAAGCTAATAATTCTAATTCTTTTTCTGTCACCATATAAATCATCCTTCCTTTTCGGTTGTGTCTAAATTATACAAATACCCTTTCCATTTTGAAAAGAAGATTTTTTTAGTGAATTATGTCAAAATAAAGTGAAACTTTAATCAGCGGAATGCTTCACCCCGCTGATTATTAGCCCGCACCAATCGGGCTTTTACGAGCAGTTGATCTCCCACCTCACTTCTTTGCCTCAGCCGTCTTTTTAGGTGGGAGTCTTACTGCTCGTTAAAGCGGGGTAAAGTGAAACTTTAATCAGCGGGAAAATGCGTGATAAAGCGAAAGGGGATGGAACCGTGAAACCAAAAGTTTATATTGCTGAACCAGTTCCAACATTTGTAGAAAACTATTTATCAGAACACTGTGATTATGAAAAATGGGAGCAAAATGAGAAGGTACCTCGTGATGTCCTATTGGAGAAAATACAAAATAAAGATGGCTTATTAAATTTCGGATCTGCTATTAATGAAGAATTATTAAATGTAGCTCCTAACTTAAAAGTAGTGAGCAACATTTCTGTCGGTTACGATAATTTTGATTTACAAGCGATGGAAAAGCGCAATGTCATTGGAACGAATACACCATATGTATTAGATGATACAGTAGCGGACCTTGTTTTCGCTCTTATGTTATCTGCTGGTCGCCGCGTCTGCGAACTCGACTCCTACGTGAAAAATGGTGAATGGAACGCCGAAATCGGAAAAGAGCACTTCGGGCTGGATGTACACCATAGTACAATCGGTATTATCGGAATGGGACGAATTGGAGAAGCCGCTGCAAAACGGGCGAAATTCGGATTTGATATGAATGTTCTGTATTATAACCGTCGCCGTAAAGAAGAAGCTGAACAAAAATTCGATGCTACATATTGTGATTTACAGACGTTACTCAAACAATCTGATTTTATTGTTCTTCTTACTCCATTAACAGATGAAACGTATCATCTTATCGGAGAAAAGGAATTTTCATTAATGAAAGAAACAGCAATCTTCATTAATGCCTCTCGCGGAAAAACAGTAGATGAAGAAGCGTTAATACATGCGTTAACAGAAAAGAAAATCTTTGCAGCAGGCATTGACACTTTTACACAAGAGCCGATTCAAAAAGATAATCCGCTCTTATCATTACAAAATGTTGTGACTTTACCACACATCGGATCTGCAACATTAAAAACTAGGCAGCAAATGGCTATGACAGCCGCTGAAAATTTAGTTGCAGGGTTACAAGGAAAAACACCGCCTAATATTGTTCGTGGATAATGATAAATAAGCAAAAGGCAAGATGACATCGTCATCTTGCCTTTTTTTGTTAACATATTTTTTTCTGCCTTGGAGATGATATGAACAAAAATCAATGGAGTGACAAAAAATGAATCACGAATATACTTGTCCTTATTTCACTTTTTCCACTCGCGGCACTACTATTCATTACGAATTGTATGAACATGACAACAAAACGGAACGTCCTACTTTCGTACTCGTTCACGGCTTTTTATCTTCCTCATTCAGTTACCGCCGCCTCATTCCTTTATTATCGAAAGCAGGAACAGTACTAGCTCTTGATTTGCCACCGTTCGGAAAAAGTGATAAGTCTCATCTCTTTAAGTATTCTTATCATAATTTAGCAACGGTTATTATCGATTTAATTGAACATTTATCTCTCTCAAATATTGTGTTAGTTGGGCATTCTATGGGTGGACAAATTTCTCTCTATGTAAACCGTATACGCCCTGAATTAATCTCAAAGACAATTTTACTATGCAGCTCTAGCTATTTAGCACGCGCAACCTTACCTTTACTGTACTCTTCTTATTTACCGTTCTTTCATTTATACGTAAAGAACTGGATTATACGGCGCGGGATTGTTCATAACTTAATGAATGTCGTTCATGATCACTCATTAATTGACGATGAAATGAAGGAAGGTTACTCCGCTCCTTTTTATGACAACCGTATATTCCCTGCTTTAACTCGTATGATAAGAGACCGTGAAGGTGATTTATCTTCAACTGAATTACAAAAAATCGAAACACCTACACTACTTATTTGGGGTGAAAAAGATCGTGTCGTCCCTGTACATGTAGGTCATCGGCTACACAAAGATTTACCAAATTCGAAATTTATTTCTTACGAAAACACAGGACATTTACTACCTGAAGAAAAGCCTGAACTTGTTTATGAAGAAATTATCGCTTTTTCTGCACAATAATACAAAAGGCTGTCGGAAATTCCGACAGCCTACAATGAACAACTTCCGCCTTCTTTTATTACAAGTAATTCCACAGCTAACTTCTCACATTTTCCAAGCGCAGGTACTTCCTCAAAAGACATAAAGTATATATGTTGAATCTTTTTTGCGATGTATTTTGGATCGTCGAACACACTTACGACGTTCACAACATCGCTCGCTTCTGTTTCATAAAACTCCGGTCCCATTTGAAACGGATCCCAATTCTTCACAACCTCTATCATCTTTTCATATGTACCCATTCGCTTCCCGCCTTTTCACTTTTTAATGCTTTTCTTTATCCTATCACATCAGCTATTCTATAAGAAGAGAGAGAACTTTCATAACTTAACGGTTTACAGAAGAAGGGGGCAAACTTATGCAACTATTTCATAAAACAGTCAATCGACGTGGAACTCATAGTACGAAATGGGATACGTATAAAAACGAAGAACTTCTCCATGCTTGGATTGCTGATATGGATTTTGAAGTACCACAACCAATTCAGACTGCTTTAAAGAAACGTATCGAGCATCCTATTTTCGGCTATACACTTCCTCCCGAAAATATTGGAGATATTATTTGTAACTGGACAAAAAAACAGTACAACTGGGATATTCAAAAAGATTGGATTGTCTTTAGCGCGGGAATCGTTCCAGCTCTTAGTGCGAGCATACAGGCCTTCACAAAGGAAAACGAATCCGTTCTCGTACAACCACCTATTTATCCCCCATTTTTCGAAATGGTCACAACAAACAACAGACGATTATGCGTGAGTCCTTTACAGAAACAAAATGATACATATACGATAGACTTCGATCATTTAGAAAAGCAATTTCAACAAGGCGTCAAACTCACGCTTCTTTGTAGTCCTCACAATCCAATCGGGCGTGTTTGGTCAAAAGAGGAACTCACACAACTTGGCACGTTATGTACAAAATATAATGTAATCGTTGTCGCGGATGAAATTCATGCCGATATTATTTACGGAGATCGTACTCATACACCGTTCGCTTCTTTATCTGAAGAATTAGCAGCGCGCACGATTACTTGTATGGCTCCGAGTAAAACATTTAATATCGCTGGATTACAGGCATCGATTATTATCATTCCAAACGAAAAACTCCGTCAAACCTTTATATCTATCCAATATAGACAAGGTTTCCACGGATTAAATACATTTGCCTATACAGCGATGCAAAGTGCCTATACAGAATGTAATGATTGGCTACATGAAATTCGATTATATATAGAAGATAACGCTCAATTCGCTTGTAAATATATTAAAAATCACATACCCGCTCTTTCTGTAACGAAACCAGAAGGTAGCTTTTTATTATGGATTGATTGCTCCCGCCTACAGCTTTCTCAAAATGAACGCACTGCATTACTTGAGGAAAAAGGGAAAATCATCGTTGAACCTGGTGAGAAATACGGATTAGGCGGCGAAGAACATATTCGAATTAACATCGGCTGTCCAAGATCTGTTTTAGAAGAAATTTTAAATAGACTGCGCCATACGTTTTCATAATAAGAAAGGAGGTAATTCGGGAAAACCTCCTTTATCAATATCTTTTCAAATACGTTTCACAAAAAAAGCTACCATGCACGGTAGCTTTTACTTTTTCTTCATATCCGATGCTTTTTTTACAATGACACCACAAGCAATTCGATCACCTGATTTACCTGTTGGTTGTGTCATACCATCATCAGCGTTTTCTGTAATAATAATAGACGCTCCATCTTTTCTATGAATCGTCGTTTTCCCTTCTTCAAGCGTTATGTGCGGCGCATCGATTTCTGCTTTAATCTTTCCAGAACCGTCTGCAATTACGTTCGGTAAATCACCGTTTTCTGCACCCTTCGGATTAAGAAGTCCATGCTTTTTATTATCAGGATTAAAATGATTACCAGATGATTCAAAACGTGGTGCTTTACACTCACCAATTTCGTGTACATGCAGTCCGTGCGCGCCTGGTGCGAAACCTTCCCCTTTAATCGTAATTTTCACTCCGCTTGTTTGCTGCACTACTTTCGCAGTCCCCACTTCATCGCCTGAAGCATTATGTAATTTCACGTCAATTTCTTTCGGCTTTCCTTGGTCACAACCTGCCATCAGAAATAATAAACAACAACTTAAAAAAAGCCGTTTTTTCATTCTATTCCCTCCAAAATATATTCTGCCCTTAGATTGTCCGAGCATAGAGGGAAACATACAAAAATGAGTTACTGTTTCTTTTCCGCTAAAAGTTTTTCTTCAACTTTCTGTAATCGCTCTGCTTCGCGTTTTGATACACGAATGAACATACGCCACGTAGCAACGGCACCAATGATAAATAGAACGCAAACAATCCCTGGAATAATATATTCTGTTTTATCTTCCGGAAAATATAAAGGCATCATATAGGATAGAACACTCCTTCATTAGAGGATTTATAAAACATCAGAATTTTCTGTTATATCACTTTAAATTATAGTGGAACCTAGCCATATTCTCAAGGGGGCATTCCAAAAGCGAATGATTTCTTTGACTCCTTCACACACTTTCCTTACTATAAACTTGAGGTGAAAAATATGAGAGAAACATTTAAAATTGGTGAAATCGTTACTGGTATTTATAAAACTGGCAAATACATCGGCGAAGTTACAAATAGCCGTCCTGGCAGTTACGTCGTAAAAGTGTTAGCTGTTTTAAAACATCCGGTGCAAGGTGACTTACATAACGTAAAACAAGCTGACGTACCATTTTTCCATGAAAGACGTGCTTTAGCTTTCCGTGAACAGACGAACATTCCAGAGCAAATGGTGAAGAAATATGAAGGAGAAATTCCAGAGTATACAGAGTCACTCAAATTAGCATTGGAAACTCAAATGAATTCATTTTCTGAAGATGATTCACCTTTTGCGGTTCGTAGTCTAGAAACATTAGAGCAGTTAAAAAAAGACTACAAACTTTAAAAAAACAAAACGACCAAATTACATACTGTGCAATTTGGTCGTTACTGTGTACTCACTTTCTTTAACACTTTTGAAAAATCAACGAGTTCTCCTAACGTTGGAGGTGCTGGTTTCACTAAATACTCTTTATCTTTTTCTACTAATTTAAAAATATTATACGTCGTCATCGCATCATCTAGCGCACAATGATGCTTACCCGTCCCTGCTTTTCCATATGCCTCAATTGCTTTCCACAATCCTGTTTGATTTCTCTCCCCAAAAAACTTCTTATACTCAAGTGATAAATCACGACACTGGCCTAAGAACGGAAAGTCTACTCTTGCCATTTCACAATTATGCTTCAACACTTTCATATCCATATTTCCCCACGTAACAATGGTTGGTTTACATCTCCTTTCATATTCTGCAAGTTTTTCAACGAGTTCTGGAAACGAAATTCCTTTATCTACGACTTCTTGTTTAATTCCTAAAAATTTCTTACATCGATCCGTTAAAGAAGGAAAAGTTTTCGGCCTAACATGAGCTGAATACGTGTCTTCTACCTTACAACCAACAACCGAAACGAGTCCTACTTCAATGATTTCCGGGAAAAATCCTTTTGGTTTTTTTCTGTGCTGGGGCATCGTAAACTCAAAATCCAAAAATAAAAATCGTTGTTCATCCATACGATCCCTTCCTTATCATCTTTGTCATTCCTTTCTATTTGACACTCCTACACGAACAAGCTCGAATGCTAATTCCATTTTAAATATTCAGATTGGATGTATCTTATATATATGTCAAATGCCCACAAATATTTTTAAAAATAAGAAAAAATGACCGATGCAGAAAATATGACAAAATAAGCCCTTTCATTTACATCCCCCTTTTTTCTACTTTATAATGACGTTATGTGTGTTTCATCTAGTTAATTTTTTGACACACTAAGAAAAGTGAATGAAAGGAGATGAGAGTTTTGCACGAAACAACGCAAGAGCTCGCAAACTGGCAGTATTATTTTGCTATCGCAGTCTTTTTAATTACATATGCCATTATTATTTCAGAAAAAATTAATCGCGCTGTCATCGCACTTCTTGGCGCAGCACTCATGGTAATTATGGGGGTCGTTGATTTACACAACGCCTTTACGAAACATATTGAATGGGGGACGATTACGCTACTCATCGGTATGATGATTCTGGTGAACATTACAAGTAAATCGGGTGTCTTCCAATACGTTGCCATTAAAGCAGCAAAAGGGGCGCAAGGAAATCCAATTAAAATTTTAATTTCACTTTCCTTACTTACTGCGCTTGGTTCCGCATTTTTAGATAACGTTACAACTGTACTTCTTGTTGTTCCAGTTACTTTATCTATTACGCGCATACTGAAAGTAAATCCTGTTCCTTATTTACTTTCTGAAATTATTTTTTCAAACATTGGAGGAACAGCAACATTAATTGGTGATCCACCTAACATTATGATTGGTTCTGCAAATAAGCATTTAGATTTCAATGCGTTCTTATTCAACTTAGCACCTATCGTAATCATTATTATTGCTGTTACAGCGACAATACTTTACTTCATGTACCGTAAACAATTAATTGCTGATCCTGTACAAATTAAAAAATTAATGAGTTTAGATGAAAAACAATACATTAAAGATCCAGTATTAATGAAAAAATCTTTAACCGTACTTGGACTTACAATCGTAGGTTTCATGACTCATTCGATCTTCCATGTTGATGCAGCTATCATCGCTTTAACTGGTGCTACTGTACTTATGCTAATCGGTGTGAAAGAACATGAAATTGAAGAGGTATTCGCAAGTGTAGAGTGGGTAACAATCTTCTTCTTCGCAGGACTATTCGTACTTGTTGGAGGACTTATTGATATCGGCCTTATCAAAATGTTAGCTCAAAAAGTAATTGGAATAACGGGCGGAGATGTTTCTTACGCATCTATCCTTATTTTATGGGTATCTGGTATCGCCTCTGCGACAATTGATAACATTCCATTCGTTGCAACAATGATCCCACTTATTAACGATATGGCAGTTGGGCTAGGTTTATCACCTTCTGACGCACAAATCGACGTATTATGGTGGGCATTAGCATTAGGTGCTTGTCTAGGTGGAAACGGAACATTAATCGGAGCTTCTGCTAACGTAATTGTTGCAGGTATCGCAAGTCGTGAGGGCCATAAATTTAGCTACATGGAATTCCTTAAAGTCGGCTTCCCAATTATGATCGTTTCATTAATCATTTCTCACATTTATATTTATTTACGCTACCTTATGTAGTAGAAAAAGGGTTGTCACATGTGACAGCCCTTTTTCTTGTTCAATACAATTATATGAATGATTTTTCAAATATCCCTACTCGTTATACCTTACCGGCTCATTCCGAATAATAAACAAGTGAATCGGTAAGAAAACCGAAAATGTGATTGTATGAATAATCGTAAACAATATAGAATTCGTTCCGTATCTATCTAAAATTGCGTAGATAAGATAAATAGACAGCACAATCGATACAGCTGTTGCTAATAAATATAGAATTGGTACGAAGTTAAAAATGAAACACGCGACATATATGCCGAATACTTTCCATCCTGCTTCTTCTTTTAAAAAATCCGGTAATTTGTCTTTTGCTAAATCACCCCATATCTTACTATTTAAAAAAGGAATAAACGCAAGAGCACCATCCGTTGCACCATCATTTTTCGCCATCGTATACAGTGCAAAAGCCGTTAATAAATACGCAATAATTGCCCAAATCAATACAACAAGAATAAACGCAAAACTAAGAGCAAAGAAACCTGCTAGTACGCCTTGATCTTCCATCTTATCCTCTCCTCTCTACTCTCAACATATTTCATTACTTTACAAGTTATGTTTTAAAATTTATCCAAACTCTCTGTATAATAATAGGAGCGAGATAATAAGAGAGGAGAACGCACTTATGCATCCATTTGTACAAGCATTACAAGAGCATTTCACAGCCCATAAAAATCCTGAAAAAGCAGAACCGATGGCACGTTATATGAAAAATCACTTCCCATTTCTCGGTATTCAAACACCTGAAAGAAGACAACTATTGAAAGACGTCATCCAAATACATACTCCCCCAGATCAAAAAGATTTCCAAGTTATCGTACGTGAACTTTGGGATTTACCAGAACGTGAATTTCAAGCGGCCGCACTCGATATTATGCAAAAATATAAAAAGCATATAAACGAAACGCATATCCCGTTTTTAGAAGAACTTATTGTAACAAAATCTTGGTGGGATTCTGTTGATAGCATCGTCCCTACATTTTTAGGAAATATCTTTTTAAAACATCCGGAATTAATTTCTGCCTATATTCCAAAATGGATTGCATCAGACAACATATGGTTACAACGCGCCGCTATTTTATTCCAGCTAAAATATAAACAAAAGATGGACGAAGAACTTCTTTTCTGGATTATTGGACAACTACATTCTTCAAAAGAATTTTTCATTCAAAAAGCGATTGGCTGGGTCCTTCGCGAGTATGCAAAAACGAAGCCCGATGTTGTTTGGAAATACGTGCAAAATAACGAGCTTGCTCCCCTTAGTAAACGTGAAGCAATTAAGCACATTAAACAAAATTACGGAATAAATAACGAAAAAATAGGCGAGACTCTATCATAGATAGACGCGTTCCTCTATTGAGATTTAAAAAAGAACGTGTTAGAATATGTTCATTATTATTAATATAAGTAGCGATGACGGACTTATAAGTACTTGCACAAAAAGCGATTCAGGGATAGTGAAAGCCTGATGCCGCAAGGAAACGGCAGTCCCGAGCAATACGTGATAAAGTGGATGCACCTGTTGTGTATCAACTAGGGTGGAACCGCGGGCAAACGCTCGTCCCTAGGCAATTAAGCCTTGGGATGAGCGTTTTTTTATGTTTTTCAAAGCCTATACCGCTCGTTTCACAAGTACCAGAGCACGTCATCGCCAATACGTTAACTTTCAAAAGGAGGATTTTATTATGTATTCAATGGAACAAGTTGTAAACTTAGCGAAACATCGCGGTTTTGTTTTCCCTGGTTCTGAAATTTACGGTGGTCTTGCAAACACTTGGGATTACGGTCCACTTGGAATCGAATTAAAAAATAACGTTAAAAAAGCTTGGTGGAAAAAATTCATTCAAGAATCTCCATACAACGTTGGTTTAGACGCAGCTATTTTAATGAACCCAAAAACTTGGATCGCTTCTGGTCACGTTGGTAACTTCAACGATCCAATGATCGACTGTAAAAAATGTAAAGCGCGTCACCGTGCTGACAAATTAATTGAAGATGCATTAGATGCAAAAGGCATCGAAATGGTTGTTGATGGTCTTACTTTCGACCAAATGGCTGACCTAATGAAAGAACATGAAGTAAAATGTCCTGATTGTGGTAGTGAAGAGTTCACTGAAATCCGTCAGTTCAACTTAATGTTCAAAACATTCCAAGGTGTTACAGAGTCTAGCACGAACGAAATCTTCCTTCGTCCTGAAACAGCACAAGGTATTTTCGTAAACTTTAAAAACGTACAACGCTCTATGCGTAAAAAACTTCCATTTGGTATTGGCCAAATCGGTAAGAGCTTCCGTAACGAAATCACGCCTGGTAACTTCACATTCCGTACACGTGAATTCGAACAAATGGAACTTGAATTCTTCTGTAAGCCTGGTGAAGATTTAGAATGGTTCGCATTCTGGCGTGAAACTTGTAAGAACTGGTTACTTTCACTTGGTATGACTGAAGAAAGCATGCGTCTTCGTGACCACGGTGAAGAGGAATTATCTCATTACAGTAACGCAACAACTGATATTGAATTCAGATTCCCATTCGGTTGGGGCGAACTTTGGGGCGTAGCATCTCGTACAGACTTCGATTTAAAACGTCACATGGAACACTCTAATGAAGACTTTAACTATATCGATCCACAAACGAATGAGCGTTACGTACCGTACTGCATCGAGCCATCTTTAGGTGCTGACCGTGTAACATTAGCATTCTTATGTGATGCATATGAAGAAGAGCAATTGGAAAACGATTCTCGTACAGTTCTTCGTTTCCACCCTGCTTTAGCACCATACAAAGCAGCTATCTTACCATTATCTAAAAAGCTATCTGAAGGTGCTACTGAAGTATTCGCAGAACTAGCTAAAGACTTCATGGTAGACTTTGACGAAACTGGTTCTATCGGTAAACGTTACCGTCGTCAAGACGAAATCGGTACACCATTCTGTATCACTTACGACTTCGACTCAGTTGAAGACAAAGCTGTTACAGTACGTGACCGTGACACAATGGAACAAGTTCGTATGCCAATTAGCGAGCTAAAAGGTTTCTTAGAGAAGAAAATCCAGTTCTAATTATAAAAAAGAGGCGCTCTATTGAGCCGCCTCTTTTTACTTTTCACGTTTTTCTTTAATTGCTACTGTACACCTTGATATACATAGTAAATCATCATTCTCATCAATAATACGTACATCCCAAACCATCGTTGAATGTCCTCTATGTATCGGTGTTCCGATTGCTGTTACAATTCCATCTTTCTTTGAGCGAATGTGATTTGCATTAATTTCTAGACCGAAACAAATACATTTCTCTTGATCAATTAAATTGTATGAACCAACACTTGCTACTGTTTCCGCTAATGCAAGAGATGCACCGCCGTGTAAAAAACCAAACGGCTGATGCGTACGCTCATCAACAGGCATCGTAGCAACCACCTTATCTTCTGTCATCTCTAACAACTCAATTCCAAGTGAATCCATTAAAGTTTTTCCCATATCGTTTCCTCCTTCTCTTACTTTAATTGAATGTATAATTTTACCTATTTATTTTCAAACTACTTATAACACTTATATAAGGAGGTTTCACCTAAATGAAACAGAAATTTTGTATATTACTGCTTATGTTCTCCTTGCTGACTATTGTACCAAATTGTGCACTAGCAGCCAAAGCATCCAACCTGACAATCGATGTTCAGACTGTAACACAAAAAGGTAAGAAACCTTATATAGAATATCAAATTAACAGACCTTCGTTTCACAATTTTTCCGATTCTAAATTTCAAAATAAGCTCAATTTCTATTACAAAAAATCTACTGACAAATTTAAAACAAAATTAGAAAAAGACGCAAAAAAATATTATAAAGAAACAGAAGGATCTAGTACACCTTTTCATCCATACGTGGCGAATGTTGATTATAAAGTCTCCCTAAATAAACCACCCTTACTCAGCTTATATTTGAATTACTATCAATATACAGGCGGAGCACACGGTCTTTATACGTGGAAGGCAAACACATTTGATTTAAAAGAAAAAAAGTTACTACACTTAGACGATTTATTTCAACAAGAAGATAAATATAAAGAAATAATCCGCGCTGAGATTGTAAGACAAATTAAACAAAATGAAAGTATTTATTTTCCCGATGCAACTGAAAAGGTCATGAGCACGAAAAAGTTCCACTTCTTTTTAGAACCAGACAATCTCGTCATTTATTTCCCTTTATATGAGATTGCTCCTTATTCAAGCGGAATCCCTCAATTTCGTATTCCGTATACGTTGCTAAGAGAGTATTTGAAGCCTTCTTATCAAAATATTTTGATTGACAACAAGTAAATATTTTCGCTACGATAATGTTAACCTAAAAACAACAGGAGGTTAACATTATGAGGAGATTTCATGTTTTAGATTTAGCATTAGCTGCCATGTTCGTCGCTCTTATGGCCATTGGTGCAAATATTGTATCTTGGGCACCATTCCTGCAAGTAGCGGGTATCCCATTATCTATACAACCATTTTTCGCAATTTTAGCAGGGCTTCTTCTTGGAAGTAGACTTGGCGCATTATCAATGACTGTGTATATGCTCGTTGGCTTAGCTGGTGCACCAATCTTCGCTAACTTCAAAGCTGGATTCGGAGCGCTTTTAGATCCTACTGGTGGTTTTATTATTGCATTTATTATCGTTGCTTACGTATCCGGAAAACTAGTAGAACAAAAAGAACGACCAACATTCAGTACATTTGCAATTGCCTCTTTCACAGGAATCATTTTAACGTATATTATCGGTACTACTTATATGTACGGGGCAGTCAATTTCTTCATGGGTGGTAATATGAGTTATAAAGCGGCTTGGATGATTATGATGTGGTTCGCAGTAAAAGATATTGCATTTACCATTATCGGTGCTATTATCGCACCTCGCATATACTATGCTGTACGTCGTTCCGCTTATCAGCATTCTCATTCGACGATTTCATAATAAAAAAGAGTTATTTCAGTACACTGAAATAACTCTTTTTTTATATTAAGACTGTTGCTTCGTGTGTTCTTCTAAAATTTTCTGCATCATTGGAACCATGTCATCACGTAATTCTGGGTGTCGCAGAGCCATTTCGATTGTCGTTTGAACGAATCCTAACTTTTCACCTACGTCGTAGCGCTTTCCTTCGAAATCGTAAGCAAATACACGTTGAATTTCGTTTAAGTTTTGGATTGCATCTGTTAACTGAATTTCACCACCAGCACCAACATGTTGCTGTTCTAAGAACATGAAGATTTCAGGTGTTAAAACGTAACGTCCCATAATTGCTAAGTTTGAAGGTGCTGTACCTGCTGCTGGTTTCTCAACGAAATTGCGAACTTGGTAACGACGTCCTTCCTGCTCTAATGGGTCGATAATTCCATAACGGTGTGTTTCATCTTCTGGAACCGTTTGTACACCAATAACAGAAGAAAGCGTTTTATCATATTCTTCAATTAATTGACGTAAACATGGTTTTTCAGCTTGAACGATATCATCACCTAATAAAACAGCGAATGGCTCATCACCAATGAATTTACGTGCACACCAAACAGCGTGTCCTAATCCTTTTGGTTCTTTTTGACGGATATAGTGAATATCTACCATTTTTGAAGAAGCCTGTACTTTTTCAAGTAACTCATACTTTTTCTTTTCTAATAAGTTTTGCTCTAACTCAAATGCATTATCAAAATGATCTTCAATAGAGCGCTTCGTTTTACCAGTAACGATAATAATATCTTCGATTCCTGATTTTATTGCTTCTTCTACAATGTATTGGATAGTTGGTTTATCTACTATCGGTAACATTTCTTTTGGCATTGCTTTTGTAGCTGGTAAAAAACGTGTTCCTAATCCAGCTGCTGGGATTATGGCTTTTCTTACTTTTTTCATCACAAAATACCCTCTCTTCTGTCAGAATCAATAACGATTATTTCCTTACATAAAACAAAAGGGAGGTTTCACTCCCTTTCGTTCCTTACTACTTAAAATTACTTTATATTATAAACGATTCATAATATCTTCTTTAATAGTAAGTAACTTTTGTTCACTATTTTGTAAAGAATTATCTTGAACACCGAAGTAGAACTTAATCTTCGGTTCAGTTCCAGATGGGCGTAGGCAGAACCAAGAACCATCTTCTAATTGATATTTTAACACATTTGATTTCGGTAAGTGAATCTCTTCTTTATGTCCATCTTGTAAAGATGTAACGATGCTCGCTTTATAGTCTTCAACAGCTACAACTGTTAAGCCCGCTACTTCTTTCGGAGGATTTTCACGGAATGTTGCCATCATTTCTTGAATTTGTTCCGCTCCATCTTTTCCTTTTAACGTTAACGATACAAGATCTTCACGGAAGAAACCGTACTTCTCAAATACTTCTAATAAACCATCGTATAACGTTTTACCTTGTGATTTGTAGTATGCAGCTACTTCACATGCAAATAGAACAGATTGTACTGCATCTTTATCACGACAGAATGGACGGATTAAATAACCATAGCTTTCCTCATAACCGAATTGGAATTCGTATTGTCCGCTTTCTTCATACTGTTTAATTTTCTCACCGATAAATTTAAATCCAGTTAACGTATCAACTGTATCTAAACCGTATGCTTTCGCGATTGTACGGCCAATTTCAGACGTTACGATTGTTTTTAATACAACACCGTTCTCTGGAAGCGTTCCGTTTTCTTTCTTTTGAGATAATAAGTAATCAAGCATTAATGCACCTGTTTGGTTACCAGTTAATACTTGGAACTCACCATCGTGATTACGAACTGCAACGCCTAGACGGTCTGCGTCAGGATCCGTTGCGATTAACACATCTGCGCCTACCTTCTCACCGTCACGAATTGCATACTCAAACGCTGCATGCTCTTCTGGGTTCGGTGATTTTACTGTAGAGAAGTTCGGATCTGGTAACTCTTGCTCTTTTACAACTGTTACATCTGTAAATCCAACTTCTTCTAAACCACGGCGCACAGAAATATTTGATGTTCCATGTAATGGTGTAAAGACGATTTTTAAGTCTTTTCCAACATTTTGTACCATTTCTTTATTAATGATGACATTGTTCAATTCTGTTGCATATGCATCATCTACTTCTTGTCCAACAATATGTAATAAACCGTCAGCTTTTAATTGCTCCACATTAGCAACCTCAACTGTTAACTCATCCTCTACTGCATTTACATAGCTAATTAACTCATCAGCTTCTTTTGGAGGCAACTGCCCACCATCTTCACCATATACTTTATAACCGTTATATTCCGGTGGATTATGGCTTGCCGTAAGAACGATTCCACTTACTGTATGTAAATGACGAACTGCGAAAGAAAGCACTGGCGTTGGACGTAAGCTTTCAAACACATATGTTGTGATACCGTGTGCACCAAGTGTAGCAGCTACTTCCATTGCAAATTCAGGTGATTTATGACGAGAATCGTACGCTACAACAACACCGCGTTTTTTCGCTTCTTCACCTAATTTTTCAATAAACTTCGCTAATCCTTGTGTTGCTTTACGAACTGTATATACGTTTAAACGGTTCGTACCAGCACCAAGTTCACCACGCATACCACCTGTGCCGAATTCTAGATTTTTATAAAAGCTGTCCTCAATTTTCTTCTCATCTTGCTTCATGTTTTCTAACTGTTCTTTTAGTTCTGCGTCTAACTCTGCATAGGAAAGCCAGCGACTAAATTCTTGTTTCCAGTTCATATTTCTATCTCCTCTCGCTTGTCATACCTTTATTATATGAAAAAAACAACCTGTATCTCAATATTTTTTACAATCTAACAGGATTTTACTAGGAATATTTGTATACACTATGGTTAAATACTCCACTAAAGGGAATGAGGATTATGCAAGAATGGGGCTTGTCAGAAGAGCTCAAAATACAAACAAAGCAAATGATTGAAATTGCTGAGAAAGAATTATCAATTATGAGACAAGCAATTGATAAAGAAGATGAATGTATTTTGTGCAAAATGGAAGATATTCATCATATGTTAGCAAACGTACAAACATTAGCAGCTACATACTATATTCAAGCGTATTTATCACCTTATACTGAAAGCTCACATTCTATTACAGCAACTGTCCAACATTTAAGCGCCCGAAAACACGGGGCTCTTATTGTTGTGGAAAGAAACGAGCCACTTGACTCTCTTATTCAAACTGGAACAACATTACATGCTCATTTAACCTCACCGTTACTTGAATCCATTTTCTATCCAGGTAACCCTCTTCATGACGGAGCCGTTCTCGTTAAAAATGATCATATTGTTTCAGCTGCCAATATTCTTCCGTTAACGAAAAGCACAGAAGTTGATCCTGAACTAGGAACACGTCACAGAGCTGCAATTGGCTTATCAGAAAAAAGCGATGCACTTATTTTAGTTGTCTCTGAAGAAACAGGTCGCACTTCATTCGCTTTAAACGGAACGTTATATACGATTTCTTTATAGGGTCCATCTTCTCCTATAGAACAGTACAATAGGAAATGAAATTATATCGACTTAACGAAAAAAATGACAATAATCATACCAATAAAAAAGGCTGTTCCAAAATATTGGAACAGCCTTCTCTTATGGATCTTACTCTTCTCCGAAACGTTCAACAAGTGTTGCAAGTGTACGTACCATTGCACCTGTTGCTCCAGCTGGCCCTAAATCATGCGCTCCTGACGTTTCAGATGTTCCAGCAATGTCTAAGTGTACCCAAGGTGTATCTTCAGCAAATTCACCTAAGAATGTACCTGCCATAACCGCATGTCCTTCGCGGCCTGGTGAGTTATTTAAATCGGCAAACTTACTGTTTCGAACGCGTTCTTTATCACGATCAAAAATCGGTAATTGCCAAATTGATTCATCTGCTTCCATAGACGCCTCTAGCACTTGCTCAAACAACTCTTCATTGTTTGTCATTGCGCCTGTCGTCTGATTTCCAAGTGCAACAATTACACCACCTGTTAATGTCGCAACATCAATAAGATAGTTTGCACCTAGTTTTTTCGCATACGTAATACCGTCAGCTAACGCTAGGCGACCTTCTGCATCTGTATTTAATACTTCAATTGTTTTTCCGCTCATAGATGTGATTACATCGTCTGGCTTAAATGCTGTACCACTTACAACGTTATCAGTTGATGGAATAACAGCGATCACATTTTGCTCTGGGCGAAGTTCACCGATAATTTCCATCGCACCTAATACAGACGCAGCACCGCCCATATCACCTTTCATACCGACCATGCCTTCACGTGGTTTTAAAGAATAACCACCTGTATCGTATGTAATCCCTTTTCCAACGAATCCAATGACATCTGTCCACTCTTCTTTTCCTTTATAAATAAGAGCAATCATTTTTGGTGGCTCTGTACTACCTTGGTTTACTGCAAGTAACGCACCCATACCAAGATCTTCCATCTCTTCTTTCTCAAGAACTTTATAATCCATATCATACTTTTCCGCTAACTCAACAGCATACTCAGCAAGCTTTGTTGCTGTTAATACGTTTGGCGGCATATTTACAAGTGTACGAGCTGAATTTGTTGCACGTCCATGTACGTAGCCAACTGTTAATGCAGCTTCAATTTCTTGTGCATCTTCTGCTGTAATAGCCGTGAACTTCTCTAGTTCCACACGATCCTTTTTATCTGATTTATACGTTTGTAACTCATATGTACCAAGACCTTGTACTTCTGCTGCAATATGAGCTACCTCAATCGCATCTAATTTCTCTGTTACGAAAGAATCAAGCAAGATTGCTGCATCTTGTACTTTTGCTGCTTGTAACGTTTTAAACGCCTTACCAAGAGCAGCACGCAACGTTTCTGTCGTGTAAGACTCTTTCTTACCTAAACCAACGAAATAATAACGTTTCACATTTGTTTTTCCTAAACTATGTACTTTTGAAATAACTTTCTTCTTCGTAGAAAGTTCTTTCTCTTCTAATAAAACTTGTAGTTGTCCTTCAAACGCTTTGTCCAGTTCTTGTACAAAACTACTCGTTTTCTCTTCTTCAAATAAGGCAACGATTACCGCTTCATGGCTTGCTAATTCTTTTTGTACTTGAAACATGTTCAGACCCCCTAAATTTCTCTACTCTGCCTTTATTATAACTTTATTTTCGATAAAATGCGACAATTCTAACTTCTGTTACCTCCTATATAATCCATATTTCTTCTATTTATAAAATAAAAAAGTCTAGCGTAATTACCACTAGACTATCTTTGTTTTAAATATTGACCACGAAACACTTGCATCGTTTCATCTTGATTTAACATCGTTAACTCTTCTTCTGAAAACTTACCATTTCCAACTTTCACTACATACACATTCACTTTTTTCTTACCCCATTGGCTATAAACATCTTTCACCGTATCATAATACAGATCAAGACGGTTTCCTTTTATTGCACCGCCCTTATCAGCTACTACACCGTACCCATAACCTGGTACGAATAGAATCGTTCCAATTGGGAATACGCGTAAGTCCGCAGCGATTGTGGAATATAAATCCCTTTTCACCTTAACTCCTGAATATGTAATACCATACTCCGGATGTCCCGGTCTCTTACCAGTTGACTCAATTCCCGACGTATAACCTGTTGCAGTCATTTCAATTGAACGATATTTAGACCAGTCGTTTGCCTGCTCTAAAGCATTTATCACTTCTTTACTCGGAGCAACATTTCTCTTAACTTCTGCTGCATGTACTTCTTTTGCACTCGTTCCCTCATATTTCTTTACAATCTCTAATAAAGAAACTCCTGTGAAAGCATTCCATGTTACGCATAATGCGGATACAAGTAAACAAGTCATCATAATGCGAATACAATATCGTTTTAACATTTTTATATTCCACACTCCTTCATCGTTAATCATTCCCTATACGATGAAGGAATATGCAAAAAAATAATCCCCAAATGAATTGGAGATTAAAACATTTGATATCCGCTTTTCCGAAGTTTCTTAATGACAATTCCGGCTAAAGCAGCACCTACTAATCCAGTAGATAGAATAAACACATCTGCCTGCCCTAAATGCGATACACTTGTCCCAAATGAAGAGAATGTTTCTTTCGGCTTTGAAAAATAATCCCACACACTCGCCTTATTAATAATAAGTATACAAACAATCGGATACACAATAACCATTACCCATGTCGCTCGCAATATCATGTTGAGTAAAAATCCAATTCCAAAAAACAAAATAAAAAATAACATCATTGAAATAAGTAGTACTGGTATACTCACTCTTTCTCCCTCTCCTTCGCATGCGCCGTAAATACATGATAGGCTGTATAACCAAATTGCTCTCCTGGATCTAATGTTTTGTTCATCTCAAGATGTAGTTCTGATCTTCCTTCAAACAAATATTTGATAAGTAGAGACGTATTTGGATCGTCCGCAATCGTATCTGGATGTAAAAATGCTACTTCAGACAATTCCTTCTCCTGTACAATAATGTTTTCTCCTTCAGGCTCCAAAAGGAAAATAATCATATTATCACTAATCTCATTGCGAATCACGCCCGATCGAACACCAATGATCCCCTTCACATGAGCGACGATACCTGTCTCTTCTAACACTTCACGTTTCACAGCTTCATCAACCGTCTCACCTTCATTTACAAAACCAGCCGGCAAAGACCATTTCCCCTTTAATCCACTATATTTTTTCTTAACGAACAGCCACCTGCCATCTTTTGTAGCTACTAAGCCACCAACAGCTAGCCATACTTTCCCTCGCTTCTCCATGATGTAATACCCTCCTCTATCAGAACGGACAGAATATTCTTTCTTTTTTATATATTATACTATATTTTTTAAATGAAAAAAGCAGAAACAGCTCTTAGCCGTTTCTGCTTTTTCTACTATATATTAAAAGAACTTTAATTTACCTTTTTTAAGAACTAATAAAGGTCCACCTAATAAGAATAGGTAACGGTTATCGATAACTTTCTTCATGAAGGAAGCTTTCCAACCTGTTAACTTTTTGCCCATAACAACGCCCATTGCATCGTCATGACCTAAAGAACATACAGATCCTTTATTGTCGAATGCGAATTTTTTCATTTCGCCTTTACCACGAACTAACACAGTTAAGTTGTGTGCAATGTTGTAACCTTCTTGAATTGCGATTTGTGCCGTTGGTGGGTATGGACGATTAATTTCTTCGTTAATGATTAACGCTGCGTCACCAACCATAAATACATCTTCGTATCCTGGAGCGTGCATGTACTCATCAACTTTTACACGTCCGCGCATTGCTTCAAAGCCAGACTCTTCTACAATACCGTTACCACGAACACCCGCAGCCCAAACTACTGTTTCAGACTTAATTAATTCAGTATCATCGCCGTTTGCAACGATAATACCTTCTTCAGTTGCTTCTTTAATTGCTGTACCGATGCGGAATTCTACACCTTTTTTCTCAAGTTGTTTTACAGCGTATTCTACTAATGCCGGATCGAAACCTGGAAGTGCTGTTGGAGCAGCTTCTACACAGATAATACGTGCTTTTTCACGTGGTACATTGTACTCTTTGCAAAGTTCAGGAACACGGTTTGCAAGCTCACCTACGTACTCGATACCAGTAAATCCAGCACCACCAACAACGATTGTTACTAACTCATCGCGCTTTTCAGTTGCATATTTAGCGAAACTAGCTTCCATATGCTCACGAATTTCACGAGTTGCATTAATGTTAGCAATTGAGAATGCATGCTCTTTTAATCCTGTAATTCCGAATGTTTCTGATTCGAAACCAAGACCGATTACTAAATAGTCATACTCTAGCTCGCCGTCTTTTAAGATGATGCGTTTTTCAGCAGCTTTAATTTCTACTACTGTGTCTTGTACAAAGTTCACTTTATTTGTATCAATAACGTCTTGAATATCTAGACAGATTTTTTCATCTTGTAATGTACCAGCTGCGCTCTCATGTAACCAAGTCGCTTGGTAGTGATAGCTGTTGTTGTTTACTAACATAATTTCAGCTTCATTTACAGATAATGCTTTTTGCAGACGAACAGTCGTAATCATCCCGCCATAACCTGCACCTAAAACTACGATTTTTGGAGTCTTCACCAAATCACAACCCTTTTCTTTATATAATAGTAATGAAAAATAATACCAAGTACTAAAAACTATATTTGTCAAGAATGTGGAATTTATCACATTCTATATCATAACAAAACGCAGTCAAAAAATCGTACGAATTTTGTCATAGAAATTTAACATAATACTTCCCTATATTAGTCGGTTTTATTCCAGAATTCAAGCGTCTGGAGAATTATCAATATTTTAAAATAACATAGCGTTTTCAAGGGTTTTTCAGCCTTTTTTTCATGTATTTTCCTTTCACCATATTTTATACAATTAAAAAAGCATCTATGCGAAAACTTACACACAATTCAGTCGTTTTCAGAAGTATTATGAACTCAAATATGCTATCATTTATTTGAAAGTGTCATCATTTGCAGGATTTTCGTGTACATATGAACAATATATGAAATCAATATCAAAATTCCATCTATAGGGGGAATGAAAGTGGCAGAAAATCAAAAAGTTTACGACATAACGATTATTGGTGGTGGTCCAACAGGGCTGTTCACAGCATTTTATGGCGGTATGAGACAAGCAAGTGTAAAAATCATTGAAAGCTTACCTCAACTTGGAGGACAATTATCCGCACTCTACCCTGAAAAATACATTTATGATGTAGCTGGATTTCCAAAAGTGCGCGCACAAGAACTAGTTGATAACTTAAAAGAGCAAATGAAGAAATTTGATCCAACCGTTTGTTTAGAAGAAGCTGTTGATACGCTTGAGAAACAAGCTGACGGTATATTTAAACTTGTTACGAATAAGCAAACTCACTATTCTAAATCAGTTATTATTACTGCTGGCAATGGTGCTTTCCAACCACGCCGCTTAGAATTAGAAGGTACAGCAAAGTATGAAAAGAAAAACTTACATTATTTCGTTGATGATATGAATAAATTTGCTGGTAAACGCGTCGTAGTATTTGGCGGTGGCGACTCAGCTGTTGATTGGACAATGATGTTAGAGCCGATCGCTGAAAAAGTTACAATCGTTCATCGCCGTGATAAGTTCCGTGCACATGAACATAGCGTAGAAAGCTTAATGAATTCTCGTGCAGAAGTAAGCACACCGTACATACCAGTAGAACTCATTGGTGATGACAACATTGAACAAGTCGTTCTTCAGCATATAAAAACGGAAGAAAAAATTATCATCGATGTGGATGATGTCATCGTAAACTACGGCTTCGTTTCCTCTCTTGGCCCAATTAAAAATTGGGGCTTAGATATACAAAAAAACAGCATTCTCGTGAATTCGAAAATGGAAACAAATATTCCTGGCATTTACGCTGCTGGTGACATTTGTACATATGAAGGAAAAGTAAAACTCATTGCTTGCGGCTTCGGTGAAGCACCAACAGCAGTAAACAATGCAAAAGCTTACTTCGATCCAAACGCAAAACTTCAACCGATGCACAGCTCTAGTATGTTTTAATATACAAAAATAAAGCTCCTTCCACGTATGGAAGGAGCTTTTCTTTATATATCAGAAAACGAAAGCACAATGAATCCGATACATGATCGAACTCATTGTGCTTTTAGAATTACTGTTTTCTTCTTCTACCTAATATGAATAATACTCCGCCGACTAAGAATGAAATTCCCGCACCAACTGACATCATCCATGGAGATGCCGCCCCTGTTTTCGGTAATTCTCTTTCTACCTTTACGTGCGGCTCTTTAATTAATTTTTCCAGTCTTACTTCCGGGTCTTCCGGTTTTACTTCTGGCTCTTTCGGATCTTCCGGTTTGACCTCTGGCTCTTTCGGATCTTCCGGTTTGACCTCTGGCTCTTTCGGATCTTCCGGTTTGACCTCTGGCTCTTTCGGATCTTCCGGTTTGACCTCTGGCTCTTTCGGATCTTCCGGTTTCACTTCTGGTTCTTTCGGATCTTCCGGTCTCACTTCTGGTTC